>CANQAG010000037.1 GCA_947588815.1 uncultured Bacilli bacterium | reverse complement strand
AACAACATTTGCTACGTCGTCAAGATGTGCAATAATCCAGTTGTAATTATATTTTGAAAATCTCAAATTGGGAACATCAGAAGCAGATTATCCTCAATATAGTAAATAAATAATCATTATTTTAATATAATAGTGGGCTATTTATGGAGGTGTATTCAATGAATAAATTTACTTTTAAAGATGTTGCAAATGACTGGAAAAACGAAAAGAAAAAATATGTAAAACTTTCTACATATTCAGCTTATTGTTTATTATGTGATAATCATTTGTTTCCTGCTTTTGCTGAATTAAGTGATATTACAGAAGAATTAGTACAAGCATATGTGCTAGATGAATTAAAAAAAGGTCTTAATGAGAAGACTATTAAAGATATTCTAATTGTTTTAAAAATGATTTTAAAATATGGTGTAAAAAATCATTATATGGATTTTCATCAAATCGATATTAAATTTCCAACGAATCATGAAAGAAAAGTTGTGGAAGTATTAACAAGAGATAATCAAAAGAAATTGATGGATTACTTGTATTCTAATTTTACATTCAAAAATATGGGTATTTTTCTTTGTTTGAGTACCGGATTAAGAATTGGAGAATTATGTGCTTTAAAATGGTGTGATATTGATATGGAAGAAAGAGTAATAAAGGTTAAACATACGATTCAAAGGATTTATATAACTGATGATGGTGATAAAAAGTATACTAAGCTATTAATAGATACTCCTAAAACCAAAGAATCAATTAGAGACATACCTTTATCCACTGATTTAGTGAAATTATTAATTCCATTAAAAAAGATTGTAAATAGCGAATATTTTATTTTGACAAATGATATTCGTCCTACCGAACCAAGAACATATAGAAATTATTATAAAAAGATATTGAGAAAATTAAATATACCTGATTTAAAATTTCATGGATTAAGACATAGCTTTGCTACTAGGTGTATTGAGTCTAATGGAGACTACAAAACTGTAAGTGTAATATTAGGCCATTCAAATATTTCTACTACATTAAATTTATATGTGCATCCTAATAAGGAGCAAAAGAAAAAATGTATTGATAAAATGCTAAAATCTTTATAGTAAAAATAGCTATAAGCGCTTTAAGCATGAATAGCCTGCTTATAGCCTTATTGATGATAAATAAAGGATTATCCAATCAAAAAAATGTATCTGTGCAACTGTTTTACTAGTAGAAGCATTAAGTTGGGGCGGTCCTAATGGTAGTGGCTAATAGACCATGACATCGAGTCTTGATTAATTATTTCCCGAGTAGTTCAACATTTGATAAAACTCCATTTGACTTGTCTCAATTGATAAATGAAGTTACACTTCAAAAAAGTAAGTAGGATAAGCGTATAAATATCTATTTGATAAACCATCATTGTCTAAATATGACTTTGGTGTTTTTTGTTTGTTTATAGCTAACGTGCACTGTATTAAAATGGTACTCTTTTGCCATGAAGAATGAACTTTCTCCATTTCTTAGATTGATATATGTCATAATAAAAATTGAACAAATTTTAAAATTAATCCTTACTTTATTAACTAGTAAATTATTTTTAGCCTTAAATTTTGATATTTTTTTGAAAAAATAGATTAAGATTAGGTATGCGCATTAAAAACTATTTTTTCAATTGTGATAAATAGTATATTAGTTAATAGTTTAATAAGATAAATAAGTTATAAGTAATTTATATAATTGCCTCAAAAAAATTTGTTAAATAAGTTATAATTTTAGGTATAAATAATTTAGTACAAATATCTAAAAATTTTAAAGAAGTATCGGAGATAAAAAATATGAAAGAAACAAAATTTAAATTTCGTAGTATATCAAGCAATTCAATATCTTCCTTTATGCATGATGAATTGTTTGCTTCAACACCAGAACAATTTAATGATCCATATGATAGCCTTTTCTATTATGATGTTGATAAATTTTATGAATCATTTATAAATGATGATAAAAGTGTTACTTTGCTTGCGGAATTCCTATTAGATGAATGGAAAAAGGGAAGGCCAAAAACTACATTGTGTGAACTTAAAGAAGCCATCAAGAATAACAAAATACACTTTTTACCTTGTTTTAATAACCTAGTTTTAGATCTTTTACATAGTTTACGAACACAAGTTTTAATTTCATGTTTTTGCAATTCGAATAAAAAGGCAATAATGTGGTCCCATTATGCAAATTATGGTACGGGATTTGCTTTAGAGTATAAAAAAGAAGATTTGTCAAAACTCGCTAACAACTATATAACCGAATATGCTAATGCTTATAAAAATGATTACGATATCGAAGAATTAAAATTATTTGGATATAAAAAAGTAGATTATAACGGAACACGGTTTGATGGTACCAATGTTGCATATTGTCAAATTCAAGAATATCTTCAAAGAAAGATTAAAGAGAAAAAAAGAGAATTAACTGAGAAAAAGTATATATTAAACTTAGATGATTTTCATTCATTGTTTTTATATAAAGATAAATCTTGGAATTATGAGGATGAAGATAGAATAATTCTACCTAATCATAATGTAAACAAAAGTTTTAAATGTATAGGAAAAATTAAACCAATTGCAGTTTATCTTGGTGAATTTATTTCTTTTAATGATAAATATTTAATTTGTAGTATTGCCAATGTAAAGAATATACCTATATATAAAATGGTAACAACACTTGATAAAAAAAGATTTGGCTTAAAAACAAGACGTTTATCAAAACCTGAAATAGATGAAATATTGAACAATTTTACTGAAAAAAATTAGTATTTATTAATTAAAAGGATTGAAGAAAAATTTAGTGCTATGCAATTTGTATCAAAATAAAATATCTTTACCGTATGAAAATAAAATTCCGAACACTAAATATCGTAGTTTTTAGTTTTAACAAGTAAATTGTATTTTAAAAGAAAAAACACAAAAGGACTCAAGGATGAGTTACAAATATAAAAAATATTATTTGTTTAGTTTATTATCAGTAAGTAATTTTATCTTTTTACTTATTTGCGTAAAATCCATAATAACAAATAATTTGAAAGAATTTATTTGGAATATGAACAATTAATTTAACCCATAAAAGAGAAGACACTTTCAGTAATAATTTGTCTTCCTTTTTTTGTTCTTCATCTTTAATATCATCATCCTCTTGGGAATCATAATACCAAGTAATAGGGAATAAATAAGATTTTAATTCTGAACATAATTTATACATTTGCTGAGAAAGGTTTTATTTTGATAATGTATCTGCAATAAACATAAATGGTATAAAATAATTTATTTTAAAAAGTTATCCTAATTAATCAAAGGGAAAATAATCATATATTTAAATATTAGAATTATAGCAAAGTACAAAATATAGAGATTAAAATTATGTTATTGTATTTAGAATCTTATATAAGGAAGAAGAAGGTTTAAAAGTTTATATAGAATAAATTTTTAAAGATGAAAAAATACTTTTGAATAGTTTTTTATTAATTTTAATTTTTAGTTTAAGAAATTATTTTGTAGATTGCTTTAAATTGCTCTAATAAGTAAGTTATAATAAAGGAAATTTACAAAGCCTATTTACGGAAATTTCAAAGAAAGGGAATATTGGGAAAATGAACAAAGGATAATTTTAAGTAGAATAAAAATAAATGAAAAGTAAGTTGATATTTTTTTTAATATTGTTTTTTGAAAGGAGCATGTAATGAGGAAAATTAAAATACAAAATTGCAATAATATCAATACAGCAATAATAAGAATAGAAGAAGGAAAATTAAATATTAAATATGCAATGAATGGAACAGGTAAATCTTCAATTGCTAAAGCTTTGTTATATAAAGATAATGATTTGTTAAAGTTACAAACATTTGGTAAGGAAGATTTGCCGCGTGTTGAATGTGATGGGGAATTTTCAAATATTTGTTTGTTCAATAGTGATTTTGTAGAAAATATAGTATTTAATGGAAATACTGTAATAGAAAATACATTTGAGGTGTTTATAAAAAACGAAAAATATGATGAACAAAAGAAACAAATTAATACTATGTTATCTAATTTAAAAAACAGTATTAACAACAATGATTATTTGAGAAAACTTAATGATGAAATAAGTAGGTTGGAAGATAAGATATCATATAACAAAGAAAAAGATTCAATTAACTCAACAGGTGTATATAAAAGTATCAAAGAAAATAATAATATTTTTAAAATTCCGCCTGAATTAAATAAATATAATATTTTCTTATCAAATTCTAACATTAGAGTTAAATGGGCTGATTGGAAAATAAAAGGGCAAGAATTTGATAATCGTGAAACATGTCCATATTGTGCAAGAAAACATGATACAATATGTGAGAATGAAAACCAAATATTTAAAAAAGTATACAAAAAAGCAAATGTGGATAATGTAGCTCAATTTTGTGAAATTATGGATAATATTAAGCCATATCTTAATGATGAAAAATTTAAAAGTATTGATTCATGCATAAAGGAAAATATATCAAACGAAGATAAAGACATTATATTTAAAAACTTTATGAATGAAGTATATTATTTAGAACAAAAATTTTCTGATATTAATACTTTTGATTCATATAAAATTGATAAAGAGCATATTTCTAATTTAGAAAAAATAATTAAAGATTTGAAAATCAGCACTGTGGTGCTTGAATATTTTAAAAATGATGAATTTATTAAACAAATAAATACTATAAATACTTTGCTTGATGAAATGATAAGCAAAATCTCTGAATTAAAAAAGGAAATTGGAGAAATAAATAGTAATGTTTTTTCACAGATGGAAAAGAAGAAAAATGAAGTAAATAATTTTTTAAAATTAGCCGGATTCAATTATGAATTTGATATTGTAAAGAATGGTGATGAAACTCAGTCAGTGTCAATTTTAAAATATGTGAATGCTGATTCAAATAAAATAGAAGTTGAAGATATTAAAACTCATTTGAGTTGGGGTGAAAAAAATGCATTTGCTTTAGTATTATTTATGTATTATGCATTAAGCAAAAAATCAGATTTAATAATATTGGACGATCCAATTTCATCTTTTGATGGTAATAAAAAATATGCAATTATTAACAGATTGTTTTCTAATAAAGGTGAATATACTGATAGTTTGCACAAAAAAACAGTATTATTGTTAACACATGATTTTGAGCCAATTATTGATTTTGGAATAAATCACAAACCGACAAACGAAGCTAGTAGTATATATTACTTAAAAAATAATAAAGGTTTGTTAAATGAAAAAAAAATTAATGTAATTAAAGATGTGCTATCAACCATTAAATTTTATCGTAGAGAGTCTATTAATGAAAAAAATAATATTATTTCAAGAATTTGTTTTTTAAGAAAATATTTAGAGCACACTAGCACGGAAACTACTTCTGAACAAAACGCTTATAATATTTTATCATCTCTTATTCATGGAAAAAAATGCCAAAAAATAATAAATAACGCATATGTAGAAATGGATAAAAATGAAATTGATTGTGGTGAGCAATTTATAAAAAATTATATAAAAGATTTTGATAATAATTTAATTCGAACCGAAAAAATTAATAATTCATACATCATATCTAAATATAATGCAGAAACAAGTAATTATAAAAAAGTACAATTATTTAGAGTTTACTTAGAATTAACAGGTAATCGAAATAAACTAAAAGATGAAAATAATATTTTATTAAAATTTATCGATGAAATGTATCATATTGAAAATGATTATATTTTTTCGTTGGATTTATGTAAATTTGACATTATTCCTGAATTTATAATGGAAGGCATTGATTGTTTTATGGAAAAGCAAAAAAATAGAGAATGTATTATCTTTTCTTAATGTTCCTAGCAAAAATCTATAATTTTGTTGAATATATAATATAGAGATATTTAAAAGTTCTTGCCAAAAATAATAAGGATAACGAAAAAATAGACATTTTCGATACTGATGAATATAATCAAGAAAATTAATTTGCTGATAGTTTAAATCAAAAGGAGTAAAAAATGTGTGATTATTTAAAGATAATTGAAAAGTTTAAAAATTGTAAAGAAATTTCTGATCTCTGCGATGAGATATATAATTTACGTTGGCTTTTTCAGACAGAACAATATTATAGTATGCAGGAGTATATAGAAAATATAAAAAATAAATATTTAAAGGAAGCATTAGAATGGAATTCTATTAATAGTCAACAACCACAGTCCTTGCATCAAGCGTTTATGAATGCTGAAAATTTTTTGTATGCTCAAGGTGTAAACCTAATTATTAAAAAAATAGAGAACTATAAAAGTTTCTTAAAGCCGGAAGAAATTTCTCTTATTGAAAATTTATGTAGTAAAAATAATAGTTGATATTTTTATAAAAAATTAGAATTTGAAATAACAAATTTTATGATATAGAATAATCAAAAATAATTTAAAAGGGAAAAAAATGATAGATAAAGTTGACGAAGAAATGATTGAAATATATAAAGAAGATTTAAATGATAATGATGCTTCTTATGTTCCATTTGGTTTTACATTTTAAATTTACTTGATTCTTTGAAAAGCAATGATAAAAATTCGTTTAATTTAAGAGAAGTTAATAAATTTTTATCTCATGAAGCAGTTTCTAGTATTGATAATGCTATAAAGAAACTTAAAGTAAAATTATCTAAGAAAATTGTAAAATGGATTAACAATTCTAAAGAAGGATAATAGGTCCTGTAAATTTATGAGTTAAGTTTTTTTGATTTTTAAAAAGTCGCGCCAACTTTTAAAAGTTTATATGGCTATGTAATAATTTTAAATTACTGTATATAAATTATGTATTTTTGACTTCATATATTATTCAATCATAACTATTAAGAATATTTAATATTTTTTTAGAGAATTTTGTGACAGTATTGAGGTTAACACTTAGTAAGATAAACATAGTGAAAAATTAGACAATTTATCATAAAAATGTTATAATTAATTATACGTTTTAGATAAGTAAAATTAGGATGAGAAACAAAAAATATAACTATTTAAAAATTGATTGAACTAAAAATTAAAATAGATTTATTACAAACTAAATTAGCTGCACATCTTAACATTGACTATGCATGCTAATACATTGGAAATATCAAACATCAAATGAATAGAAAAAATTGATGTAGGTAAAAAAATGATTTAGAGGTAGACAATTAATGGCAAAAAAAGTATTAAATAATCCATCACCCAATGTTTTAATGAATTCCATGCGCTCTATAGGATATAGCTTTAAAACAGCAGTAGCAGATATAATTGATAATTCTATTTCGGCAAATGCAACTGAAGTAAAAATATACTTACCAATTAATGATGACGACCTATTTATTGCCTTTCTTGATAATGGAGAAGGCATGAATAAAGAAGAACTTTTAAATGCAATGAAATATGGTTCCAATCATGAAAAATACAGCAATACAGATTTGGGAAGATTTGGACTTGGATTAAAATCGGCATCTTTATCTCAATGCAGAAAATTAACGGTTGCATCAAAAAAAGATAATCTAATTTCCGCTTTTTCTTGGGATTTAGATATTGTTTTGGAAAATAAATCATGGGAGTGCTTAGAACTTGAAAAAAGTGAAATTGACGTACTACCAAAAATAGAAATGTTACAAAAAAATAAGCAAGGCACTTTGGTTATATGGGAAAACTTCGATATTGCAAGAAAAAAATCTAATGGCCATATTAGAGAAAATTTATCCGAAGAAATGGAAGAAACAGAAAAACATCTTTCTTTAGTGTTTCATAGATTCATAAATAGAAACTTTAATCAGTTAAAGATTTATATAAATGAAGATAAGCTAAAAGGTTATGACCCTTTTTTAGAAGATCATTCTAAAACTGATTCCCAAAAAGTTAGTGAAATTAATTACAATGGATCAAAAATTAAAATTCAGCAATTTATATTACCACATATGAGTGACTTATCAAATGAAGATGTTGATAAAATTGGTGGAAATGAAATGCTTAGAAATGGACAAGGATTTTATATTTATAGAAATGATAGATTAATAATTTATGGAACTTGGTTTAGATTAGCTTCAAGTTCATTAAATTCGGAACTTTATAAATATGGTCGAATTAAAGTAGATATTCCAAATACGTTGGATGAAGAATGGGATATTGATATAAAAAAACAAAACGCAAATATTCCTAAAGCACTACTTGGAAGTCTAAAAAAAGCAGTTAATAGTGTTAGAGGAAGATCCAAAGACAAAAGTGCAAAAAGAGCAAAATTAGAACTTAAGAAGGATGACTCTAAGATTTGGAATAAAGACTTAAATAGAGATAATAAAGAAGAGTTCTTTATTAATACAGATTCTAAATTTGTTAAAAATTTTATTGATGGATTTGATGATAAAGATAAGTCAAAAATAATCCGTTTTCTAGAAATTATATCAGCTTCTATTCCGTATGATGATATCTATAATTCGATGTGTAATAGAGCATTAGATCAAAAAATTGACCAAAATAATCTTGAATCTATTGTACTCGAAGGTATTGATCAATTTAATCGTTTAAAAAAATTGTTTCAATTACCTAATGATGAAATTTTTAAAACCTTAAAAAGCTACGAGCCTTTTGATAACGAAGAAATATTTAATTTAATAAAGGAGAAAATTATTTGATGCAGGATAGAAACAAAATTTTTGATATATACATTGATGACTTTTCAGTGTTTAAAAAAGGAAAAGAATTTAAAAATCATAATTACATTATTACTGATGATTCAATTAAGGAATCGATTGAATCAACAAAGAAGAGATTTGAGCAACAAGGAATGCCAGAAATAATTTTAAATAGTGATGAAGAAGCATATATAATAAAAAAATTGAAATCTCGATATTCAATTTATCAAGAAGAGGGAGATGTAATTTTAGGTAATTATAATCACGACTATGATTGGTATCGAAAATTATTAGGATCTAGTGATGCGAAAACATATTTTTGGGATAGATATAAAAGTTATTTAGATGTTCAAAAACATTTTCCTAAAGCAATTATAAAAATTTTAGAAGAAAAAACTCTTTTTAGTTTAATGTCGTATCTAGGGAATCCTAATGATGAATCAACTTTTTCAGTAAGAGGATTGGTTGTCGGTGATGTTCAATCGGGTAAAACGTCAAATTATTTAGGCTTGGTTACAAAAGCGGCTGATGCTGGCTACAAAGTAATATTTATTCTAACAGGGACAATAGAAAGCTTAAGAAAACAAACTCAGCAACGTGTAGAAGAAGGTTTTATTGGTTGGGATAGTACTAATGCCGAAGAAGTCGGAGTTGGAAGAGGCGATCCAACTCCTAAAGCATTTACCAGTAGAAGTAAAGATTTTGTTGGCACTGATAATCAAAACACAACTTATAAGTTAAGCAACTATTCCCAAGAACCAATGATATTTGTCTTAAAAAAGAATGTATCTGTTCTTAAAAAAGTTTATTCATCTTTATTAAACATAAATACTTCAGTTTATCAATCTAAAATTAATTATCCGGCCTTAATTATTGATGATGAAGCAGATAATGCTTCTATCAATACTAATAAGCCAGATAATGATCCAACTAAAATTAATAAGTATATAAGAAATCTTTTATCGTTATTTACTAGAAGTAGTTATGTTGGATTTACAGCAACTCCGTTTGCTAATGTTTTTATAAGTTATGATAAAGAAGATGAAATGTTAAAAGATGATCTTTTTCCTAGAGATTTTATTTATGCTTTAAAATCACCAAGCAATTATTGTGGAGCAAAAAAATATTTTGTTGAACAAAATGATAATATTAAATTCATTGAAGATGCTAATGAAGAAATATTTCCAATGAAACATAAAAAAGAGTGGGAAGGCAATACACTTTTTAAATCGTTGTATGAGGCTATTAGAACTTTTTTATTAGCAAATTCTATTAGAGATATTCGTGACGTAAATAAAAATACTCATCGCTCAATGCTTATAAATATGTCGAGATTTACTAAAGTTCAATCAGTGATTATGGATATTGTAGTCGCATATTTTGAACAAGTTAAAAGGACAATTAAACAAACTCATAAAATGTCTAAAAATTATATATTAACTAACCCTGTAGTCTTTTCACTAAAACAAACATTTGATAATCAATTTTCACAATTAATTAACGAAACTAATAATTTGACATGGGAAGAAGTATACAATCATTTATATGACGCAATTTCGAAAATAAAAATTGTAGTTATAAACTCTGGAAAAAATTCATCAAAACTAAATTATTACGAAAATAAAGAGGGCCTTAGAGTAATTGCTATTGGTGGATTGGCATTATCGCGAGGTTTAACTTTAGAGGGCTTGATGACTAGCTATTTTTATAGGAACACTTCAACATTTGATGTTTTAATGCAAATGGGCAGGTGGTTTGGTTATAGAGATGGGTATGCTGATTTATGTCGTATTTGGCTAACACATGAATCTTACGATTATTACAAATATATCTATAAATCAACCGAAGCATTAAAGAGTGATATTAGAACAATGGGACAAGAAAAAAGAAAACCTGAAGACTTCGGTATCCGTGTAATGAATGACTCTATTGATTTAGGAATTACAGCCACTAATAAAATGAGAAATACAACACGGAAAGTAATTCACAAATCATTCTATGGTAGTCTATTTGAAACACCATATGTTACACGAAACTTAGATTTAATAGAAAGCAATATTAATAATACATTAAATTTTTTAAATGAAATTTCTCCAACTCAAAGGGATAATAAAGTTATTCAACATCCATATTTTAGAAATGTGGAAGGTACTAAAGTAAAAACATTGTTTGAAAAACTTTATATATCTAGTGATGGAAATACTTATTTTGATAAAAAGCAAATTTTGAAATTTTTAAATAAAAATCTATTTAATATACCAAATTTTGATGTGCTAGTTATTGGTGGACAACAAAAATTGAATGGTTTAAATAATCCTTACAGATTTAAATTCGAGAAATTAGAAATTGATATACCTTTAGTCAGTAGAACTATTGATATTAGAGATGATAATATTAGAATTAGTAAAAATAGATTAAGATTAGGCGGATCGGCTGATACAAAATATGGTTTAAATGATGAGGAGATTCCATTAACACATACAAAAGCTCAAGATTATCTTATTGAAGGTAGAAATCCTTTATTAATTATTTATTTTATACGCCCATCTAAACTAGAAGAAGTAGAAGAAGAATTTTTTACTTCAGATAAAAATACAGCAGAAGATATAAAGGACATTTTAAAACTATCTGCTGAATTAGAGACAAGAAAATATAGATATATTGTTGGGTACGCTTTAGGTTTTCCTAAAAGAGAAGGAGCAAGTGATGAAACAACAATGTATGTTGTCAATAAGACAGTTAATTATTTTGATATGGAACATGAAAATGAGTCGGAAGAAGAATAAAATATGAAATACGATGAAATTAAAGCAAAGTTAGAATCTGTAACGCAACTCTCACAATATGTAAGAGTAAGTGTTGAGCATCCTCTTGAACTTTATTTAGGAAAAAACGAAAAAGGGTATTTGACCCTAAGATATAATGGTAATTTTGAATCTGTAAAAGTTATTGGAACAACATTAATTGAGATAAAGCAAATTAAAACAACTAACTATAATTCTATTTTATTTTCATTTGTGTCAAATGATAATTTTGCACTATTTTATCATTTTTGTGAAGACATTATAACTGTGACTGAAACATATCAAGGAAACGATGGATATATAGAAATAGTAAATAGATTTAACCAATGGAAAAAAATGTTTACAGGTAGTAGTAAACTATTAAATGAGAATGAAGTATTGGGACTTATTGGTGAATTGTTATTTTTAAAAAACAAAGCATTTGTTATTTATGGAATTACTGATGGATTGAATGGATGGAGTGGGCCAGAACCAACGCATAAAGATTTCTCATATAAAACTGAATGGTATGAAATAAAAACTATTAACTCATTTAAAAATTCAGTATCAATTTCTTCATTAGAGCAATTGGATAGTGAATTAAATGGCCATCTTGTTGTGTATACATTTGAAAAAATGAGCCCAAGTTTTTTTGGAGTCACGTTAAATAAAGTTATATCCGATATATCAAAAGAATTACAATATGATACAGATAGAGATATCTTTTTTAATAAATTAAAGCAAGCTGGCTATACATATAACGAAGTTTATGATAACTATGTTTATAATTTTATAAAAGTGGATTCATATTTTGTTAATAATAATTTTCCTAGAATAAAAGCCAAAGATTTACCAAAAGAAATCTCTAAAGTTCAATACGAGATATTAATTTCACTTATTGAAAGTTATAAGGAGGATTAATTTATGGATCAAACTTTTGAAGAATTTGAACAAGAGTTTTTAGATGATATTCGCATTAATGCGCAAATAGAAGGGACAACTCCAGATGATTACTTTTTAACTGATATTTTAAGAAGATTGTCATCAATGGGCGAAATTACTGATCCTCAAGTAGCACAAATGCAAAAAAAGTGTAGAAACGGTAGGATAATGTCATTCGATGCATATGCTTTTGATGAATCGGATAAGTCTATAGTTTTAATAACTAATGATTTTATAGACGATGTTAATGGAGTTTTAACTAAAACACAAATAGAACAATATAAAAATAGAATGCTTAATTTTTTACAAGAAGCATATGATTCTAAACTGGATTTATATTTTGATATGACTGACAACCTTTTATATACGGGACGAACAATTGGTGAACGATTAAAGATTGATTATATAAGCACTAATGAAGATGCTTCCATTGATAAAATCAAATTAATTATTATTACAAATAAGAGATTAAGCGAAAGGATAAAGACATTACCATTAGAAACTTTTGAGGATAAAAAAGTCGAAATCAATGTTTGGTCTTTAGCTAGATTTTATGAATTATATGAATCTGGTAGAGAAAAAGAACCGATAATAATAGAAACTAAAAAATATGGCATTGACGGTATTCCTTGCATAAAAGCTGAGATGAGTGGAAATTTAGATTATGATGCTTACTTAGCAGTAGTTCCCGGAAAATTTCTTCACGAAATTTATTATGACCATGGTTCAAGATTATTAGAAGGAAACGTTAGAACTTTTTTGAGCAATAGAGGAAAAATAAATAAAGGTATTAGATTGACTATAAAGAATGAACCAACAAAGTTTTTTACATATAATAATGGCATAGCTTGTACTGCATCAAAAATTACATTATCGCCAAATGAAAATAAAATTGTTGCTATTGAAGATTTACAGATTATTAATGGTGGACAGACAACTGCTTCATTAACATCTGCCGTTTTAAAAGATAAATTGTCTTTAAATAATATATTTGTTCCTATGAAATTAACTGTTGTTAAAAATGATGATTATGATACAATGATCCAAAACATTTCTAAATACGCAAATAGTCAAAATAAAGTTAAGGATTCGGACTTATTTTCTAATCATCCGTTTCATAGAACTTTTGAAGCTCTTGCTAAAAGAATCCAAGCACCCGCTCATGGAGATTCGGTAAATAACACAATGTGGTATTATGAAAGATCGAGAGGAAAATACGAACAAGAGCAATTTAAGTTTACAAAGAAAAGCGAAAGAGAAAACTTTATTAAAAAGTATCCAAAAAATCAAGTAATAAAAAAAGAAGAACTGTCAAAGTATTTTACATGTGCTGAGCTTTTAAGACCGGATCAAGTAAGCAAAGGACCAGAAAAATGTATGTCTTTTTTTGCTGAGAAAATAGATGAAAAATATCAAAAGAATCCAGAAAGCTTTAATGATCAATTTTTTAAAAATTGCATATGTTACGCAATTTTATTTAAAACAACCGATAAAATAGTTGCCAAATCTAATTGGTATCGGTCAGAAACTTATGTAAAACCTGGCGTGGTAGCATACACAATATCAAAACTCATATATTCGATACCTACTGGTTTTTGCTTAAATTATAATTTGATTTGGAGAAAGCAAGAACTATATCCATCATTAGTAATTGAACTTGAACGCTTAGCACATTCTATTTTTGATTTTGTTGAAAAGTTAGGCGGTAACGGCATGGAACACTTTAAAAAAGAGGAAACGTGGAACATCTTAAAAGAAAAAATAAAATGTTATTATTCTAAAGAATTCTTGGATGATTTGTTGAATAAAGAGTTAATAGAAGAACAAATGAGACAAGATACAAAAGAAAATAAATTTTCTAAAAAAATCGATGTTGAAATGGAAATTTTTAATTTAGGAGCAGATTATTGGAATAATTTAATAGCGGAAGGTTTAAAAAGAGGGTTGCTATCACCAACAGAAATGGATCTATTAAAACTTGCTGCTAACATTCAAATAACTGGTAAAATCCCATCTCCAAAGCAAAGTCAATTTATTTGGAAGATAAGACAAAAACTTAGTGATAGTGGAGTTCTAGTCGAATAATTTTATTGATCAAAATCAAGAATTTAATTTGTCATATGAGCATTCCTCCATGTTTGTATGCTTAATTATGAAATGGAGTGTAAGAATAAATGGAAAAATTTAAAATAGTAGAATTATTTAGTGGTATTGGTAGTCAAGCTAGAGCATTGAAAAATGTAGGTATCAAGATAGACGTTCAAGCTACATGTGAATGGGATATACATGCTTTTATAGCTTACGATACAATTCATCATAAGCATACTAAAAAAGTTAGTAAAGAAATTTTAAATATGGATAAAGAGGCTTTATTTAACGAACTTAAAGAATATACACTCAGTAATAACGGAAAAGAAGCGATGACAGAAGCCACTTTACATAGTTATAACGAAGAAATATTGCGAAGAATGTTGTTAGCAATAAAAAGAACTAAAAATTTTGTTGATATAAATAAAATTAAAGGTAAAAATATGCCTAATAATACTGATTTACTTACATACTCTTTTCCGTGTCAAGATCTATCTAATGTCGGTGCTTTTCATGGATATAACAAGGGTATAGATAAAGAATCGGGAAGTAGATCAAGTTTATTATGGCAAGTTGGTAGAATTCTTTTAGAAATGAAAGATATTGGAAAGAAATTGCCTAGATATTTAGTTATGGAAAATGTACCTACATTATTATCGAATAGGCATAAAGATAATTTTGAAGAATGGATAAATGAACTTAAGATACTTGGCTACGAAAGCAAATATATCTTAGTAAATGCTAAAAATTATGGTATTCCACAAAATAGGCCTAGGATTTTGATGATGAGTGTTTTTGTTGAAGGAAATGAAGCGTTAAAAACGGAAGTCTTAAATTTATTTAACCGTTGGGGAGATGATGAATCTTATATTGTGGAGAAATATAAAGAATCGAAGTATTTTAACGAACTTGAAATTTGTAATTTACTTAGAATAGGGAAGAAAAGAAATTCTAAACTTTGGAAAGAAAGTCTTGAATGCACGCCAAATGATACTCCTTCTAGAAGAAAAATATGGAATGAGAATCCAAAAATCTTAGATGGAAATGGCAATTTTACAAATGAAGAATATATTCGGACAATAACAACTAAGCAAGATAGACATCCAAATTCGGGCAATATTTATTTTAATTGTGGTATTAATGGAAAGGGAAGTTTTAGATATTTAACTCCAAGAGAATGCTTATTATTTATGGGATTTACTGACAAAGATTATGAAAAACTTCAAAAATATAATCCTATGCAAAGAGGAAGAACGAAGTTATTTCCTAGAGATAAAATTATAAGAATGGCAGGAAATAGCATACCAGTAAAAATGTTAGAAGGTTTTTTTTATCAACTTTATGATTTTGAGCAAATCGTTCGTAATTTTGAAAATAAAGATATTACACGGCAATTACCTAAATAATTATTTCAATTACAAAAAAATTTATGTAGAGTATGTAAAAAACAATTTAATATAGCTGTAAAGCATAGCCTACATATTTCCTTATTTCAAATTTTATAATTCTAAATTCTAAATACTAGTTTGAATTACTTTAGCATTTATTTTACTTAAATCTATGTTTTCTATTTTTGGTTAAATATAAAGTTTAATAGTTAATTTATTCGCCTATGCAACTAATTTTATTGTTTTTTTCCAAAAGCTTCCTATCTAATTAAAAAAATTCTATTATTTTTAATATATAGTTTTTTTCGTTGAGTTATCAGCAAATATTACAAAATTTGACATATTTTAAAAAAATACATTCAAATTTTTTTAATTCTTAGTATAATATATTTATCAAAGGGGAATTAAGACCGCTCAATAAATTATTTAGTGGTTGAAGAGGGAGGGAACAAATATGAAAAAATTTTATGGTTGTTATTTTTGTTTTTTAGCGTGCATAGTTTTAACAGCATGTGATTTTTCATTCAAAGGATCCGAAAATGAAACTGAAGTAAAATTAACGGAATTACCAGTTCCGGAAATTAATGAAAATAGTTATGATCCATCCACAAATATAATATCGTGGGGATCTGTCTATAATTGTGATGGTTATACTATTAAAGTGGATAATAGAGAATATATCACTACTTCATTAAACTATACTATATCATTCAGCGAATCTAAAGATTTTACATTTGCAATTAAAGCAAGAGGAAAATCATTATATACTACTGACTCATTATGGTCTAAGGAATTCACTTGGCGATATACAAAAAATAATGACGATAATTCTTTACTTTTAGATTTTCCCAAAAATATTGATTATAAGGATAATAAAATAACATGGGATGTAGTGAGCCTTGCATCTTACTATGAAGTTGAAATAAGTGAGAATGACATTACCTGTAGTTATAATAGATCTGCAAATTATTTCGATGTTCAATTTCCATATAGTACTGTATTTTCATATAAAGTTAGATCTGTAAAAATTTTTGAAGACAAGTTTTCCTTCTCATCTTGGTCAGCAAAACAAATTGCAAATTATATTAAGCCAACATCAAAAATTACCTTTAATAATACCCATTTTCAAAAAGGATTAGGTCGGACAGTTGATTTGCTTAATGGAACTTATAATAAAGTAATGGTTGGAGGTTCATCAATTTTTGATGAAAATAAATTATCAAAATTATATGTATCAACTAATAGTATTAGAAGTGGTCATCAAGTTACATACATGGGTGATTCACTGGAAAAATACATTGAAGATTATACTTTTCAAATTGGTGCTAAAGCATCATTAAGTAAAATCAAACCAGGGCAAAAGAAATTAGTATCACAAAAAGGTTTGTCGTTAGACCTTAGTTATGATTTTGAATATAATAATAGAACTGAGAGTGAAACAAATTATTATTTTTATACTTATGAGAATTCTTGGATGGATGAAGAAATATATTTTGACGCATACAGAAATAGTGCAATTCTAAGCAATGCTTTATCGACTCAGTTTTTGAATGATGCGAGGGCTCTACAATCTAGTTCAACTAATGAAAATATAAATAAGTTTATTAATACATATGGTACCCATTTGGTAACAGATGCAATTTTTGGAGCAAAATTAAGTGTTGATTATTCTTTGATAGGAGAAAAGATAAGTGTAGATGAAAAATCAAAACATGATGTAAAATTTGATTTGGGGATTTCTAGAAATTATTGGGAAACATCAGCAAATCTAAATGTAAATCTGGATTCTAATAAATATAACTCATCAAGCAATGTAATTTCTAATTTATCAGTGAATTTTATGGGAGGAAAAAATGTTGGATTTGCTTTTGATAAAAATGATTTGAATGGTTTTGCTTCATTTTATAAAAATTGGGCAGAATCAACTAACGATTCAAATAATAATGTGCTTATTGATGTTCGAGATAATTCATTATATTGTATTTGGGATTTACTTGATGATAATGAGTTTGGATTATTAAAGAAAGCGTTAGACAAATATTTTGATAAATTTGCTTCTGATTCATACTTAGAATATTTATCAAAAATCAAAAAGTTTATAAAAGATAGTGGAAATTTTCAAGATGGATCAAAACAAAATCCATATTTAATTAGTACACCATTAGAATTATTTGGTATTAGAAACTTTGTTGATAATGATATCTATTTTAAATTAACAAATGATATTGATTTAAAAAACGCCTATTGGACATATATGGATATTTTTTATGGACATTTAGATGGACAAAATTATACTATATCTAATTTCAAAATAAATAACAAATTTTTGTCTACTCAAGAAAATCAAACAGATATTTATTCGGCATTTATTCTAAAAAATTATGGAACAATTGAAAATTTGAAAATGTTTAATGTAGATGTTGAAGTTACATATTCGAGTTTTTCAAATAATGTTATACAATTATGTGCTGCATCCTTAATTGCTTATAATTATGGGACTATAAATAATTTTGAAATTTCAAATTCTAGTATAAAAGCAACAAATATGAAAGACCCAAATAGATTTGGTGAACTATACCCTAATCTAATACTTAGAGTTGGTGGAATTGTTGGTTTTAATGAAGGTGAAATAAACTTTGCAAAAATATCTAATTCTACAATTATTGGAATTACTGATGCCGATAGGAATAAATGTTCTACATATACTTCTACGGGCGGTGTTGCTGGTATTAATGCTGGAAGATGTAGTAATATTATTGTAGAAGATATTAATGTTACTTGTAATAGTAGAGGCGGGTATTATGTATTTACATTAGGTGGAGGATATGTGCGTACATATGCAGGTTATATTTTAGGCGAAAACTATGGTTGTCTTGAATATTGTGTTTGCAATAACAATAATAGTTCCATTTCTACTAAAAATGAATTGTTAGCAAATTTTACGGGTCAAGAAGATTATTTGGGAATTATTGTTGGAAATTATCATGTTGAAGGTGCAAGTCAACGTTTTACTTACTGCTTACACGATGGTTTTTATTCTGCATGTGGCAATGATGCATCATATTATAATGATGCAATTAAAGATTCAATCAATGAGATACAATCGTATATTATGTTTTGGCCTAATTGGAAATACGATAAAGGATTTAAATTTTATTTTTCTTAAATAATTTTGATATATATATGAATAAATAACAAACGTAGATTCATAAATTGATAATTTTTATTGATCTATAATCAGTGTTATGGAAGTTCAAACATTAGCTTTTTGTATACCCTTTTGTTAATTGAGTATATCTTTTTTGTGAAAAATAATAAGTCTTGTATTAACCATTATCCTATTTTTCTAATTTCCGCTAAATTTTCAATATTACAGCCAAGATACGTTATTATGCGATAGAGTTTTTAAGCTTGGGCTTTGTTTGTATCTTTTTATTTTTCTTGTACGTTTGAAAAGAAAGAATTGCAACATTGATCAATTGGATATTTCTCTTAGAAATAGTCCTAGTGCTTTTCTCTTTGCAAATAAATTATGGTTATTTGCTTCCTAAAATATGTCACAGCGACATTAAAAAACTTTGTTACATCAGCTTCATGAATTATTGTGTACACAACTAAAACTATTTCAATAAGCAATTATTTGCTTGTTTTGTAAAAATAATAGCTAATATAAATTTAAATTGAACTAAAAAAATTTTTTTAATAATCTTTTTTCATCTTACACTTGTGCTTTTAGCAAAATATTCAAAATAAATTATTGGGAATTTAAAACTTTTAAATTAAAAAATATATCACTGCAGTGATATAGAAATTTGCGATTATAAAATTTGAAACCGATATTTAATTTTATCGAATATTTTTTTAACAAAATACTTCCAATTATAAAATATTGTGATTTGCTACACAAAGTTGTATAAAATACTATTATTTGGAGAAGATAATATAAATAATGAAAGCAACATATGAAACCAAATTCGGATTATTACCTTCACCATATCAAGTTAGATTGTATGATCTTCCGTCATTGTTTGCGGGGAAAATTCACGCTTGCTTATGCAGAAATTGGCGCTCAAGAGTTAAAGGACGCGATTTCTATGATTATGTTTTTTTCTTGTCTATTGGTGCGAAAGTAAACATAGAAAATTTAAAAGCTAAATTAGTACAGTCTAAGTTTATTAGTGCCGATTATGATTTAACAATAGATAATTTAAAAACCTTGCTAAATGAAAGATTTGAAGATATTGATTTTGCCAAAGCCAAGGAAGATGTATTGCCATTTGTAAAAGATAAATCAAAGCTTGATTTGTGGAGCAAAGAGTTTTTTAAAGAAATAACTAAGAATTTAAAGGGAGTTTAAATAGATTTTATATCTATTCAATTTTTAACTTTTCAATTTATCAGTAATTGTAATGTTTTTAATAATGAAAAAATTTTAATAAAATTATGAAATTGCTTTTTGATTACACCAAGAATTGCTAATTTTTCTGATAAAGCGGATATTTGACAATTGCTTTAAGACTATCTAAAATTATACTGATGGTTATGAAAAGAAATGTTTTATCAATTGTGACATTATTTCAAGCGATTTTTATCTCTCTTGGAATAAGTGTTTTTTCTTTTGAAAACAATAAACAAACTATCTCATTTGTCGATGCTTTTAATCAAGAAACAGAGGTTATTAAAGAGGAAGCTCCGCAAAATATTGCAGAACTTCAAAATGCAGGGGATGAACAACTGGATTATTGGGCAAAAAACCTTTCTAGTTTTGATGGACGAGAATTTGAATACATAACTCCTGCAAGAAATCAATATACAAAGAAAACTTGTTGGGCATTTGCGGCCGTTGGAGCCGTAGAATCAAACATCTTACGTAAAGGAATTGATAAGGACGCAACAAGAAATAATCTTGACTTTGACGAAACGGTAGTGGCTTATACTCGTCATACTCGTGATGGCACTCAAGATCCTCTACTTTTAACTACAAACGATACATTTTATTATGGAGAATGGAATCAGGGCGATAATGCAGTAAATGCTTTAGCAATTATGACGCAGGGCTATTCGCTAGTTGAGGAAAATAACTTTCACTTTTCAGTTGCTGAGGATATTATTAAAAGCAAACTTAAACAATCTAAATATTATGTTAAAAGCTATCAACAAATCCCTTGTGAAATAGATGCAATTAAGCGTGCCGTTTTGCAATATGGTGCGGTTACTTTTAATTATAGTGGTCCGTCTGATTATAAATATTATAGTAGCACGGCTCAACCCAACCATGCTTCTATTATTGTCGGTTGGAATGACAATGTAGATAAATCGGAATTTAAACCACAACAACCCGATATTGATGGGGCGTGGATTATTAAAAACAGTTGGGGAAACTATGCCGGTTGTGACGAAATAAATGGGACTTGGAGTTACTATATATCATATAAATTGCCAATAGGCAGTATCTATGCCGTCGATATGGCGATGAGAGAGGACTATCAAAATATTTATCATTACGACGGAAATATAACAATAAATGGAAATAAAAATGCGGGTGAGGCTCAAGCGGCGATTTATGAAGCCAAACTTTCAAGCCCTACTAAGCAAGAACAATTAAAAGCGGTTATGATATCCGTGCCACAAGACGATTTAGACGTTAATGTTCAAATATATAAAAATTTAAAAGTAAATCCGGGTAATGTTAATGACCAAATTAATATTCCTGATCAAAATTCTTATGTGGCACAAGTAGATGCACATATAGAACAAAGTGGAATGCACACCATAGACTTAGAAAAACCGATTGATTTAGAACAAGGCGAATATTTTTCGATTGTGGTCAGGTGCAAAACAAAATCAAATGTTTCGGTTCCGGTTAACTGCGCGGTTGATAGCAGTGCCTCAATCAATGATATGACGTATTATTTACAAAATGGAAAATGGATTAGCTTTAAAAATAGTGATTCTTATGCCGATAGTTCATGGGATAATAGATCAGCTAAAATTAGGGCTATAACCAATACTATTGAACGTAAAAGTGATGCAGACCATGACTTAAAATATGCGCGAGTGGAAATTGCCAATCGACTTGTCTACTACGCAAATGACAAGCAGTTAGTTCCTGAAATTAATGTTTATTTAGATGAAAAACTGCTTGAGCCAGAAAAAGATTATATAATCACACTTATCAATGATGATGCACCCGGCATGGTAACAATACAAATTAATGGAATAAATTCATATTTTGGTACTAGAACCACTTCTTTTGAAATTGCCAAAGCTAAATATCCACCAGGACGAGTCGAAGCACCGATTACAGTTTATAATGACACAATCTGGCTACACGAGATTCCTTTACCGAAAGATTGGAAGTGGATAAATGGTGATGAAAAACTTAAAAGCGGACAATCGACATTTCAATATTCAATCGAATATGTTGGAAAAGATAAAGCATTTTATCAAATTTTAACTTGTGATTTTTATGTTATCAAACTCGATGATAATCCGCCTCTTGATCGTGATATTACTGATTCTATTATGACTATTGAAGGTGAATATTCTTATACCGGACAACCTATTGTTCCTACAGTAAAGGTTACCTATCAAAATATCGAGTTACGACTCGATATTGATTATACTTTAACGCTTCAAGATAATATCAATGCTGGAATGGCTACAGTAAGCATTAACGGAAAGGGACGTTACTTTGGTCAAATAGACAAAACATTCCAAATAAAGCAAGCCGATTATCCATCCAATCGACCAAATAATATTATCAAAGTCAAAGGA
>CANQAG010000036.1 GCA_947588815.1 uncultured Bacilli bacterium | reverse complement strand
GTAGATTTCGATGCAGACAATAAAAAAATTGACAAATTCCGTGTTTGGTATCCAAAAGAATTAGAAAGTAAACAAAAGGAATATCCACTTATTGTTATCACTAACGCAAGTAATGTTGCATCACTTAATTATGAGCCATATTTCAAACGACTTGCTTCTTGGGGATTTATTGTTGTAGGAAATGAGGATAGACAAGCAGGTTCTGGTGAATCCACCTCACTTACACTTGACTATGTATTGAATCTTAATGACAAACAAGATAGTGTTTTTTATAAGAAGATTAGTCAAACAAATATTGGTAGTCTGGGCTTTTCACAAGGAGGAGCAGGTGCGATTAGAGCGGTGACAGAATTTGAAAATAGTAACCGATATAAAACAATATTTACTGGCAGTGCAGCTTATGCTAAACTTGCGAAAAATATGGGTTGGGAATATGATGCTTCTAAAATCAAAATTCCATATTTTATGACAGCAGGCACAGGAAAATCCGATGATTCTGGAAAATATGGGGAAAATGATTTTTCAGGCGTAGCACCTTTATTTTCATTAAAAGAAAACTATGAAGCGATGAGTAACGATGTATTCAAAATTCGTGCAAGAATAAAAGATGCAGAACATGAAGATATGCTTACCTTAACAGATGGTTATATGACGGCTTGGATGCTTTGGCAACTTTGTGACAATGAAGAAGCAAAAACTGTTTTTGTGGGAAATGATGCAGAAATACTTTTAAACACAAATTGGCAAGATATTAAAAAAATAGATAATTAGCTTTATTGTATGGTAGGATATTACGATATACATTGATATTTTCAACAATAAATAGAGTTTCACTTCAAAAACGGAAACAAAATAAAGGTATTAATATCTATTTAAAAAAACATCTACCAAATTGAACTTTGATAGATGATTTTTTTTATTTAAGCATGAATGATAATTCCAAATTCACATGTAAATGTAATATTCTAAAAATAAAAATATGTTTAGAAATAGACATTGAAGATTTGAGATTGATAAGAAAAAAATAAAACTTGCATAGATAATTTAAATAAAAATGTGTAAAAATATAATGTTTTTAATGTGAACTTGAATATAAAAAATAAAGAGTAATAACTATTTAACAGGAATCTTATTATATGCTTTATTGGCAAAGTAATAATAATTCTTTAATGAGTTAATAATTTTATTTGGAGATAGTACGATTGCGTGTTCGCCAAAACGTCTAAAGTATTGTTCTACTTGAGCGTATGAGCAAGAGAAGTAATAAATATCTCCTTCGATTTTAGAACATTGAGGACGATATAAATATATTCTTTTAAATAGTTCTTTTCCTATTGGAGTTAGTTGTACCTTTATTTCTTCATTTTCATAAGGTTTAATTGAATATTGAATTCCATATTTTATTTGCTTATTAAATATCTCTTCTTGATGAGGTAAAATTTTTCTTTTATTCGTAAGCAAAATGACATCTTTTATTTTGGCTAAACGAACTGTATGTAATATTCCGTTTTCAGTGACAAAAAGACCATAGTTAAATAATTCATCTTTAGATGAAGAAATCGTGTAAAGAGAAGCTTCATTAATTGCTGCTCCAGAAGTTAAAGATAAATATACTTTCACATTCCTATCTATTGATTTACATAATAATGCATAGTTTTGTTTAAAGATTATCTTTTCTCTTTCTGATTGGACTTTAGAAGAGTATGAAGTAAATAATCTTCTAAAGTAAGAAGAGATAGATTCATTTTTTACAAAGTTATTTAAAATAAAATTAATTGCTTTAGATGAGATTTTTGTTGGTTTAAATAAGAAAGAAACCGATTTATTACTTTGATCAACGGATGAATTCTTTTTATCAATTACTTTTACTAGTTTATGATATACCTCTTCTTTTTCTTCATCAGAAATATTTTTTATCACACTAAAAACATCTAATCTAAATTTATCATCGAGTGCGGAGAACTCTTCATAATAATTATTTATTAATGTGTTAATGAATAAATTTCTATTAAGATTATTTTCTCCCTTATAAAATAAAAAGTTTTCACAGTCTTTTAATAAAATATTGTATGTGTTTGAGTCTAAAGTTACTTTTATTTTTTCTTCCATATTGTTAATCCTTATGAAAAGTGTAGCAAAAAAGGGTACAAAAATTCAATGAAAATACATATATATTTAACTAGTTGTTTTTAGGGGTACTAAAAAAAATAAAAATTTGCAATCTACTATTAAAAAAGTAACCCTTTTATAATTTTGTTGTAAGGTTCGAAGAGGTGAGCAAAATGGAAAAAGAGTTATTAATGAAATTATTATCAAAAGATTATTTGGTCTTAAATTTTTCTTCTAAAGTAAATTTTAAAAGCCAATTAAATATTGATTTAATCACTGCGATTAATCATTCTTTTAAATCTTTAGGTTTTAAGATTAAAGATGAAGAATTAATTAAATTACTATCTATATCTAGAGATGATTTAACATCTTTTTATCATGATAACTATAAGTTATTATCTTCGTTTGTTGGAAATAGTGTTAAACATAAGATTTTTTACGCTAATTTTCCTGAGATATCCAATATACCAGAGAAAGAAATGTATACTCGTGCTTTTTTACATTATTTAACTGCATCGGAAAATGATGATGGTTTTATGTCTCAAGATATAAATGATTTTGAACGTGAAGAAGTTCATTCTGATAACAAAGTAAGCTTAAAACTTATTAACGAACAAGAAGCAAACAAAATCCTTATTGAATTAGTAAAGGATATGTTTGAATCAAAACAAGCGATATCTTGTGATGAGACAAACTTTATTTTATCTTGTTTTCAAAATCTTTTTGATAAGGAAAGTTTATATCATTTAATTGATGATATTCCTTTTAAAGAGAATATTGCTATCTATGTAAATACAATAAGAAAGCTATATCCTAATGAAACTAAATTGGGTGATGTTTTCAATGAGAAAGTTCTTTCTTTTATTAAAACTCCAACTGATTTACTAAGAGTGTACGCGATTATTTCAGATGGCGATTATACTTTAAATGATAATAGTAAATTTATCTCACTTGATAGAAAGTGTCGTAGATTATTTTTAGTAATATTAAACAATATGTGCGCTAATAAAGATTATGTCTACGATGATTTTTCAAGACATGATTTCTTATGGAAAAAAGCGTTTGAAAAACTTCATGTTGGGGAATATGAAAAACAATATCCTTATATCTATTTAGTATGTAAAAATATTAGAGAGAATAATTATTCTACATATTATTCGATGCTTGAAAAGAATAAGAATAATCAAGTGGGTTTGATATCATTATTATGCCAAAGACCAGGAGAATTTGCTCGTAGATTGGATATGCTTTTACGCAACGTATCTTTTGAAACTGAATATACACTTCAGGAGTTTGAAAAAATTGCTGATCAAGTATCCTCTAATGTCTTGTTACAATTATATACATTCTTTCAAAATAGAAATCTTTATTCTACTCGTATTTTTTGTGTCAAAAAATTATACTATAACAGTTATATTGAAGTAGAGGATAAAAGAGATGATATTCCGGACTATACTATTGAAAGAGTATGTGCAGTAATTCTTAATGCGTTGAAAAATATTTATTCATCTTATCCAAGAATAGAAAATGTCTATTTAGATGAATCAATGAAAAATTATGCAATGCCTATGAATTCACGTAATAAATCAACAGGAAATAAGACGCTTACTTTTGGTACGAGACTAAAATTAGATGAAGAAGACGGATCTTTTATTCGTTTCTTTACTCATTGGAAAAATATGAATAAAGGAAATGATAAACGTGTTGATATTGATTTATCGGTTGAACTTGTAAATGAAGATTTTACATCTACAAGAAGTGTATCATGGCACGATTTATTTGGTGGTAGAAAATTTGATACATACCATTCAGGTGATATTGTTACTGCACCAAAGGGAGCAAGTGAATTCATTGATTTAGATTACATTAAAGCAAGTAAATATTATCGTTATGGTGTGATTTGTAATTACGTTTTCACTGGACAGGATTTTTGTGATATACCAGAATGCTTTTCTGGCGTTATGTTTATGGAAAAGAAAGGGAAAAGAGGTGTAGTTTTCAATCCGGAATTTGTTAAGTATAAGTATGACTTAACCCAATATGGATCAAGTGAAAATATTGCTTTGGCAATTGATTTTAAAACTCGTGAACTTATTTGGATGGATATACCTCGTTCAAGTGGTAGAATGTATCAAATTGCAAGTGGTGATAGCGGTGTAGTTATTGCATTAAAAAATGCTTTAAAAAAGCAAATGAATATGTATGACTTTATTAAACTACATTCATCTCATTTAACCTTTGTAGATGATATATCACAAAGTGAGTTTATTATCTCTGACAAAGAGAATGCGACATTGAAACCATGTGATGTAGAAAAAATAACTGCATCATGGTTATAAAAAGCATTCAGGCTTAATGATCACTTACTTCTAATGCTTGTGCTTGAGAAATTAGTGACAAACTTTCCTGAATGCTTATAAACAAGGCTTATTATTACATACTTCTAGATTAACAAGAATGTCGAGCATTAGCTCGACGCAGAATTGTAATAGACTTTCCTTGTTTTCTAATCACATTTTCTATTTTTTAGTGAACATATCGCTTGTTCATGCCGAGGAGCTACACTCCTCATTTTTTTTTATATAGGAAATTGTATTTAATAACGAAATAAAAAAAATAAGGGAAAAAGAAGAAAAGGAAATAATTAT
>CANQAG010000035.1 GCA_947588815.1 uncultured Bacilli bacterium | reverse complement strand
TCGGTTTTGTTAATGGTTTCAACATAATTGTATTTGATATTATTTAAAGTTCTTACTCCTCCGATTAAGCCAAAATTTGAAAATAAATAGTCATAATACAAGTCATCTTCCGCTACTCCCAATAATCCATTTAATAAATATGCGATCATTCCGGTGCGGTCTGTTCCGATATTGCAATGAAAATAAAGAGGGTAATTATCTTCATGCGCTAAAATATCCGAAAAAATATGTCTCACCATCTCTTGGTTAACCAATAGAATATTATTTTGCCAATACATCGGGCAAGAAAGGTATTTAACCGCATCTCCAAGAACGCTAGAGGTAATAGAACCGGTCTCATTATCGTCAGTAGTGCGTAAATCCATCTCCGATTTAATTTTTAAATCTTCAATCAAAACTCTTTTTCCATCATTGGTAATCTCTTCGATTATTTGATTAGAAAAAGAGGTATTTAGTCTTCCGCCTCTAAATAATAGACCTTGTTTAACACGATGATTGTCATCAATTTTCCATCCACCGACATCGCGCACGTTAGTGACACCGTCAACTTTTAAATTTCGTGGACAATCATCGACAACTTCAAAAATTTCAGGGGCAGTTTCAACTTCTGTATCTTGAAGATTTGAAGTGACTTTCCAATAATATTTAGTTCCGATTTTCAAATTATAAATAGAAATAGTAGAATCCAAAGTGCGAAGTGTAAAACAATTAGAAAAATCTTCAAATTCACTAATCAAAACATTGTAATTTGCTGTTTCATCTTTGGATAAAGTCCAAGTTAACTCTATCGGTTCTGGTCGACTTAATTCTTGTCTTCCATCGGCATATTTAGTAATATTGGTAAAATCATCATAAAGAAAATTATCTTGCACTTCAGTGTGAATACGCACTTTTCGCGAAGAATTATTGCTTGGAGAAGAACACGAAAGCAACATTCCTCCTATTAAAAGCATCATCGATAAATATGAACGTTTGAAATGTGTTTTCATTTTTTTATTTCCTTATTATGAATTTATTTTAACATTCTTTATTACATTTTTAAATATCAATAATTTCATTAAACCAATTTAAATATTGTCATTAAAATTGTTTATTGTTGCTATGTAGTATTAATTAGGCATGAATTTCAAACAATATTTATATGTTGCCGCTTAATTTAATTTTTTTTATAATAATTATTGGAGGTTTTCTCTATGAAATTTTTCAAGTTCAAAACTGCAGCGGATACCAATAACATCTATAAACTTGATGGCCGCGTTCCCCTTTTAAAAGCTATTCCTTTCGGTTTACAGCATGTCTTAGCTATGTTCGTCGCAAATGTAACGCCTATTATTTTAATCGCTTCAGTCGCTGTTTATCAAGGGCAAACATTTTCTCCTAGCGATACTGCAAGATTGATTCAAGCTGCGATGATTGTCGCCGGAATCGGTACACTTATTCAACTTTTCCCAATTTGGCGCATCGGATCACGGCTTCCGATTGTGATGGGTCTAAGTTTTACTTTTGTTTCGACGATGATTGCTTTAGCTTCTAAAGATTACGGCATAATGATCGGAGCCATTCTTATTGGTGGTTGTATCGAAGGTATTTTAGGATTAACCGCCAAATATTGGAGACGTTTTATCTCCCCTATTGTTTCCGCTTGTGTTGTTACCACAACCGGATTTAGTCTATTGGCCACTGGTGCGACTTCTTTTGCAAGCAGTGGAACTTTTGCACTTGGATCTTGGCAAAATTTCGTAGTAGCCTTAGTCGCATTAATTACTTGCCTTTTAGTCAATTCTTTTGCTAAAGGTTTTTGGAAACAGTTATACATTCTTTTTGGTTTAATCGCCGGCTATATTGTCTCCCTTTTCTTTGGAATGGTCGATTTCAATACTATCGGTGAGACGATCAATGAACTAGGAATAATTTCTTTTCCTAGACT
The DNA here is from genome assembly GCA_947588815.1 of uncultured Bacilli bacterium. Classification (GTDB taxonomy): domain Bacteria; phylum Bacillota_I; class Bacilli_A; order RFN20; family CAG-449; genus CANQAG01. The sequence continues at coordinate 3,202 of CANQAG010000035.1, read as the reverse complement.
TTTTGCTTATACTCCAAAATTCGATTTAGGGGCTATTATTTCTGTTTCTTTGATATTTCTTGTCTCCGCGGCTGAAACAATCGGAGATAGTTCCGCGGTTTGCACTAGTGGCTTAAATCGTACCATTACCGAACGTGAACTTTCCGGTTCTTTATGTTGCAACGGCTTTGTATCAGCGATTTCTGGAGGCGTCTTTGGTTGTCCTCCTATCACTTCCTTTAGTCAAAATGTCGGATTAGTGGCGATGACTAAAGTCGTCAATCGTTATACGATTATGTTTGGAGCTATCGCTCTTATTTTAGCGGGTTTATTCCCGCCTGTTGGCGCATTCTTTTCTACTCTTCCCGATTGTGTCCTTGGAGGATGTTCCATCATTATGTTTGGAGCCATTATCGTATCGGGATTAGGAATGTTTCGCGACATTCAAATGACCACTCGAAATACGATAATCGTTGCTTGCTCCTTTTGTTTAGGCATCGGAGTCACACAAGTTCCAGGATTTTTTGATTCGATGCCATCAATAGTCGGAGAAATTTTCGCTAACAATCCGATCGCCGGTGTTTTTGTTATTTCAATGATATTATCTCTTATCCTTCCTAAAGATAAAGATTTCAACCATCAAGAAGTCAAGATACAAGAAAATCCCGATTCTAATCAGCAAAATATCGGTGATGAATCACAAAACGTCTAAATTATAACCGCAAAAAAAGCAAATGTTTTTAATTTGTAGAATAAATATAATTGCACATTTCTATATAAAAGTTCTCAATATTTGATACACTTTTAAATATCACTTGTTATTGAAATTAAACAAGTCAAAAAAAAGGACGCTTATGCGACCTCTTTTTCCTTTGATTCTAGATTATCAAGATTTGAAGCAAATTTTTTAAGATTTTGTTCACGAAGTTTCTTTTGCTTGGCTCTTTTATCTTCAACATCGGCTTTAAGAGAATAGACATATAAAACTATTAGAAGATAAATCATGCTTATTAATACTAATAAAGTACCAAAACGTCTAAAGTCAGAACCGAATCCGATTGTTTCAAAGAATGAAGTTTCAAACTGATAAAGAGGATAGAACGGATGAGCAGTAAAAGCACCTTCCATATTATTAATAAAAGCCGATAAAATTAAAGATGCAATCCCTAATGCCATCACAATACCACCTATACTAATATAGATGATTTCGGCAATCTTACGGTTTAATTTCTTTCTTTCCTCAGCACTGCGACGAACCTTTGAGCTTTTATTATCCTTCATACTCTATTCTCCTTTTATATCTACATAAATATATCACTTAAAAAGTCTAAGTTCAATTAAAACTAATTAATGTTTTCTTGGTCTTTTTTAGCAAACATTTGTTTTTCAAAGTCGATCAACACTTGCCATTCTTTAATGTAAAGTTGTCTCCAAGCCGGTTCATAAGCTGCACAACAATCTTGCCATGTCTTATGCAAAGCATCGATCATCGATTTCAAATTTTGACCAGATTCAAGTTTTTTGCTTCCTTCCATATAATATAAAACTTCCATAGTATCATCAGTTGCTTTTTTAAATAATGGATCTTCAATTTTAGAGTGCGTGACAACAAATTTATAAAATCCAACATAACGTTTTATTTCATTCAAAACAAAGTTTGATTGCGGATTTGCTTGCCCTTTGGCTTCATTCATCGTCTTATTGAATTCTACAAAGGAACGATGAATTTCATCGGTAATCGTAAGACAAGCCAAAGAACGATAAAATTTATCGTCGGCATCAATCAGGTCTTTAACTTCTTTTTCACCATTGCCTTCTTTTTCAGCATTATTGTAGTGACCATCTAAAATATCCTTTAAAGTTTCATGAATTCCGACAATGTAATCATATAAACGAACGATAGAGGCACGATCGACGATTACTTTGTCATCTTCGATTTTTACGATAGTCGATTCATCTCCATAAATATCATCGATAAATTCTTTGAGCTGAGAACGAATCTTTTCACCTACTTCTCCGTTATTTTTTAAAAAGAAACTTAAAGGTGAGCCTTCCTCCAAGCCATGATTGATATGGGCTTTACGTTGTAAATAAACATCCTTATTGTACGTTTCTTTAACCATTCCGTATTCAAGTGTGTCTCTTACCATGAGACTCACTTGATAGATTCCAAGAATGTATCTCGACACTTGATTCATAAATTCTTCCTTCTTTCTTTTAATCTAGAAATTTTTCAATTTCATGCACTGCTTTAATTTCATTTTTAGCATATTTTTTCACTTCATCCGGAGCATTTTCCATCACGAAGCTGTTAGCGAAGCTTTTAAACATCGGAATGTCATTTCCTGAATCACCGACCACTGCAACTTCATCTTTATCGATATTGCGATCAGAAGCAAATCTTTCTAGAGCATTCGCTTTGTTAACGCCTTTATTCATAAATTCTACCGAATCATGAGACCACAGAATTTCAAACTCAGCCCCATATTTTTCATTAAAAATTTTTGAATATTCTTGCGCTTTTTGAACCGCATCGCGATGATAGCCAAAATACGGCATCACCTTGTAGAAATGGCAATTTGGATCATTTAAACATTCTTCTAGTTTTTTTTCTCCGAAAACATAGTCTTCACTATATACTCCTTGAATATGATATCCAAGATACAGCAATGCAAACTGATGCTTTTTTATGTTAGGCGCGGTAATTAGAAGTGGTACTTTATCTGTCATTATTAATATGGCAAAAACCGATTTTAATTCTTTTAGTTCATAGTAGAGTTTACGAACTTTATCATGAGATATACAATTTTCATAGACGATTTTATTATCAACCGAAACAAATGCTCCGTTGCAACCAATCATCGTCGGTATATGATCGATTTTTTTTGCGATTTTTAATAATATCGGATAATTACGCCCTGAAACTAAGACCAGCTTTTTTCCATTTTTGATAGCTCGCCTTAAGAAATCTTTATTTGATCTAGTTAAAAGACGAGCTTTTCGTTTTGGATAAAATAAAGTTCCATCAAGATCAGAAGCGATAACTTTCAACATAGAGTATCACCTTTCGTAATTATAATATAATTAAAGGCAAAAAAAAATATAAATAACCCGAAAATTAAATTTACCCGAAAAATGAATGTAACTGCTTGATTAAAATTTAAACTTCAAAAGTTAAGGTATTCAAAAATAAACTTCAAAACCGATAAAATAAAGAAGTATC
>CANQAG010000034.1 GCA_947588815.1 uncultured Bacilli bacterium | reverse complement strand
TGTAATTTTACTTCTGTTTGCAACATTTTCTTCCCGTTTCTCTCTTTGTTTGTTGCACTTGCTTTTATAATTAACACTTGTTAAATAACGTTACATATTTGCTTGACAGTATTTTATTTTTTCGCATATACTATAGATGAAGGAAGACCTCTAAGGGTCACCCTACGTTGTTGTGTAAGATAACCCCTACATTTTTGGCGATGAAGGGTTATCTTTTTTTGTTATTATTAAATGTTAACAAACATAAGATCAGAAATATTAATGAGAGAAATACTATTATTTCTGTCATAATAATCATCCCCTTTCTACTCCTATAAAGGAGAGAGCAGGGTAACCTTTGAAGCCTTCCATTATCAATTATAATCGGACTTTTTAGGGTGTTCAACAAAAAAAAACACTCAAAAACGTCTGATATTTTGCTGCAAAAAAAGCCACTTTTTCAAGCGGCATAATTTATAAATTTTTTATTGATTGAGATCTTTTATTTATTTCTTCTAATCTTCTTAATCGTTTTTTTCTTAGGTTTTCCTGATTGCTCGGCTTTTTGATATATAGAACAAAAAAGTATATTCAGGAAGAAAACTGCAAGAAATAAAATTACTGATAAAAAATTAAAAATTTGATAAAAAAACTTATTTTATCAAGGGTTTTAGCATCTATAAGATTAAAAAAGTATTTAAGTTCCGAATAAAACGCATAAGGAATAGATACAACCATAAAAAGTAAATTATAAATTGACGTTTTTTACTATAAACTGAATTTACTTTGCTATTGAAATCTTGTTAAATAACGTTACACATTTGCTTGACATTATTTTATTTTTTTGCGTATACTATAGATGAAGGAAGACCTCTAAGGGTCACCCAATTGATAAATTAGGTAGCCCCTACATTTTAGGAGATGAAGGGCTATCTTTTTTCTTTATCATTTTTTGATAAATAAAGAATTAAAGCTATTAGAAATAGAATAGTTATAAACTGTTCCATAAGCTTAACCCCCTTTCTACTCCTATAAAGGAGAGAGCAGGGTAACCCTTGAAGTCTTCCATTATCAATTATAATCGGACTTTTTAGGGTGTTCAACAAAAAAAGCGCTCAAAAACGTTTGATATTTTATTGCAAAAAAAGCCACATTTCTCTGGGTGGCTTAATTTATAAATTTTTTATTGATTGAGATCTTTTATTTCCTTCTCAATTTTTTTTGTCTTTCTTCTAATCTTCTTAATCGTTTTTTTTCTTAGGTTTTCCTAATTGCTCGGTTTTTTGATATATAGAACAAAAAAGTATATTGCCGAAAATAAAGCTACAGGAAATAGAATTACCGATAAAAAAATTAAAATTGCTAATATCCAGTTAAAGAAGATACTAACGTTACTATTTTGAGAATATGAAAAATAAAAATTAGGATTCTTCCATAAACCAAAATAACCGGATAGAATCAAAAGAACTGATACTACTAACCAAATTAATAATTTTTTGTGATTTTTAATAAATTCCATATCCCTGATTTCTCCTCATGTACATCTTTAGTTCCCCCCCCGTAAGAACAAATACAAAAAAAAATAAACTAAAATTTGACTTTTCTTACTTTAAAAACTGAAATTTATTTTTCAATTTACGCAATTTTAATTGATGAAAGGGGTTTCAAAAATGCTTGACTCGGCAAAATGAGATAACTATACTTATTTACGATGAGATTTAATCTTATCGATAATTCTCATCAAGGAGGTAAAAATATGAAACAAGCAAAATTTTTATTGGCTCTTGCTTTGCTAGGAAGCTTAGTAGCATGCGGCGGTGGCGGAGGTAATGAAGAAGAAACATCAACGCAACCATCTTCAAGTTCTGCTTCTTCAGTTTCCACGACGACGAGCAATTCGGTTGCTTCATCAGCCCAATCGACTGAAGAACAATCCGAAGAAGAATCATCCAGTGAAGCGGTAAGCGAAGAGCAAAGTTCGGAAGAGATTTCAAGCGCAGAGGAAGTCACAGGACAATATTTAGCCACCGAATATAATAGCCCGGTTAAATACAAACTCATGAGAGGTTATTCCGATATTATGAAAGCTGAAGAATGGAGCGTTACGGCACACCTTGAAGAGGGATATGAATTTATGTTCTTCTCCACTGAAGCCATTGATGCGTCATGGGGTTACACTTCGGATGTCTATCCGACTACAAAATCCAATAAGGCTGATGGTATTGGGTATACCCTTTCTGCCGATGTCGAAAACGGCAATTATACCGCCAATTATTTTGAAGCGGTTGGCACTGATGATGGTGGTGTCGATGCAAAAACCAGCAACACTTGGTGCAAATACCTTACAAGTCCGCTTGGAAAAATCAGAGTCAAACAAACAGGTACCTACAACATTTACATCAACATTTGGGATCAAGGTGGTTGGGTACAAATTTACGCTTCTTTAGCTGTTTAATTGATTAATCAATAAAAATTTAAAGCTATCGAGTCTTAAACTTGATGGCTTTTTTTTGTTAATATAAAAAAAATTTTTAAATACAAATTCTACAGTAGAGATTTAGAACCCAATAGGTTAAAGATCTTTGTATAACAATGATTTATCATTAAATGTGTTCACAATTATAATTTAAATTAAAGAAAATAGTTTAAAAATTATGTTAAAATGTGTTTTTTATTGAAAATTTTTGTTGTTTACAATAATAATATTCACTAAATAATGGATTTTGTATTGTGCTAATGGTATAATAACCTTGAAGATTTATAGTTTAACTAAAACATTTTTGTGGAGGAAGCTATGGTAATTAAAAGAGATTTGTATTTAAATACTTTAATTCGTCATCAACATAACAAAATGATAAAGGTCATCACAGGTATTCGTAGATGTGGTAAGTCGTACTTGTTATTTAACTTGTTTTATAATCATTTAATTGAATCCGGTGTTAAGGATGATCACATAATAAAGATAGCACTTGATGATAGGCAAAACAAAAAGTATCGAAATCCTGACGTGCTTTGTGACTATGTGCATAGTTGTATCAAAGATCGAGAAATGTATTATATTCTTTTAGACGAAGTGCAGTATGTCAGTGAATTTGAAGATGTATTAAATAGTTTTTTGCATATTGAAAATACCGACACATATGTTACTGGCAGTAATGCAAAATTTCTTTCTAAAGATATCATCACTGAATTTCGCGGAAGAGGAGATCAAATTCATATATTTCCACTTTCATTTTCTGAATTTATGTCTGTTTATGATGGAAATGTTATTGATGGGTGGAATGAATATATAAATTTTGGTGGTCTTCCTAAAATATTAGAATTTAGTAGTAATAATGATAAAGCAAAATATTTAAAAGAAATATTCTCTGAAACTTATTTTAAGGATATTAAAGAAAGAAACAATATTCGAGGCGATGCTGAAGTCGAAGAATTATTAGATATTTTATCTTCGTCAATTGGTTCACTTACTAACCCTAAGAAATTATCTGATACCTTTAAAAGTGTTAAGCAAATATCAATTCACCCGGATACAATAAAAAATTATCTTGACTATTTCGTAGATTCATTTTTAATTACTCAGGCAAAAAGATATGATATTAAAGGCAAAAAGTATATTAATACACCTTCAAAATATTACTTTACCGATATTGGATTAAGAAATGCCAGACTTAATTTTCGTCAAGAAGAAGAAACTCACATCTTGGAAAATATCGTATTCAACGAACTATTGATAAGAGGAATGAATGTTGATGTCGGTTTTGTAGAGCATTATGCACCTAATGAAAAAGGCAATAATGTACTAAAAAAATCGGAAGTCGATTTTGTTTGTAATTTGATCGATAAAAGATACTATATTCAAGTAGCGTTATCTCTTCCTAGCAAAGAAAAAATTGAGCAAGAACAAAAATCGCTTTTGAGAATTTCAGATTCATTTAAGAAAATAATTATTGTAAAAGATTTGCCACGTTCACATTATAACGAAGATGGAATTTACTTAATGAACTTGTTTGATTTTCTTTTAAATCCCGATAGTTTGAATTTTTAAATAAGAGTTCACATCACGTTTAACAAGAAACATAGTAGGATTCAAAAACGACTTAAACGATTATATCATTTACATTGATTATTTTTTAACAAATCGTGATGTATCCACTTCGTAAAAAGTCGGTTTACCGAAAAAAAACTAAGTGAGGTGCGCCTATGCAAGAAATCAAAAGAGATTTATATCTAAACCAGTTAATAGAAAAACAAAGGAACGGAATGGTTAAAATCGTTACAGGTATAAAAGGATGCGGAAAAAGTTATTTGCTTTTTGAACTGTTTCGTAAATATTTGTTGGCTAATGGAGTAACTAACGAGCAAATTATTGCACTTTCTTTAGATGATGATGAAAATGAAGAATATCTAAATCCTTCTAATCTTTCCAAATATTTAAAAGCCAAGATAACAAATGATGAAGATAAATTTTATATCCTTTTAGATGAGGCACAACTAGCTATAACGGAAGAAGAATATAAAGGCAAAGGAATGATAAAGCTATATGGCATTCTCAATAGCCTTTTAAGACGTCGAAATGTGGACATTTATATTACAGGTAGTAATTCCAAATTTTTATCTTCAGACATCTTAACCGAATTTAGAGGTCGTGGTGATGAGATTAGAGTCCATCCTTTATCTTTTTTAGAATTCATGTCGGTATATTCTAAAGATCCTTTTACCGGTTATCGTGACTATTCGTTATTTGGCGGGTTACCATATGTAACCACCATGAAAAGTTCAGAAGAAAAAGTAAGATATTTAAGCAATCTTTTTAAAAATACCTATTTGAAAGATATTATAGATCGACATAACTTAAAGGGCGATATCGTTATGGATACCTTAATCAATATATTATCTTCTAATACGGCAACATTGACAAATCCTACTAGACTTGCTAATAGTTTTATATCTCATTCAATAAAGACAAACGCTAATATTGTTTCTACTTATATCGATTATCTTCTTGATGCTTTTATAATTTCACAAGCTCAAAGATATGATATCAAAGGTAAAAAATATATTGGTTCGCCGTTTAAGTATTACTTTGAAGATATCGGTTTACGCAATGCTAGGCTCAACTTTAGGCAAATAGAACCGACGCATGTAATGGAAAATATTCTATATAATGAGTTAATTATACGGGGCTTTAATGTCGATATTGGAGTTGTTAAAAAGTATACAAAAAACAGTAAGGAACAAAATACAGTGGCACTTTTAGAGGTTGATTTTGTATGTAATAAAGGAAGCAGACGTTATTATATTCAATCAGCCTATTCAATTCCGGATGCCGATAAAATGGCCCAAGAACAAGAATCTTTGGATAGAATAGACGATTCCTTTAAGAAAATCATCGTCGTCCAAGATAATGTTGTCCCTTGGCATAATGAAAAAGGATATTTGATAATAAACATTTTGGATTTTTTACTTAATCCCAATAGTTTAGAATTATAGTAATCAAAATATTTTTGCTGCATACGTGAAGAATTGAAATCGATTATTTAATAAAAAACTAGAAAAAAATCCTCTTCTTTTTTCCTGATTTTTTGCTTGATTAAAATTTAAACTTCAAAAGTTAAAAGACAAGAAAGGAAATAAAAAAAACAACTTCAAAAATGGGGAT
>CANQAG010000033.1 GCA_947588815.1 uncultured Bacilli bacterium | reverse complement strand
TTTCAGTTTTTTTACTACATTTTTTATTCTTTCAATTTTCTTTCTTTGTTTGTTGCACTTGCTTTTATAATTAACCTAAATGCCTTTTTTTAAATTCAAATACTGATATATGGATACTTTAAGAACCGCCGCTTAATATTTGACCTATAGTCGTTCGATTTTGAAAACACCGACTTTCTACTTTTTAGAATTTCAGTGTTTTTTTGCTATTTGTAACTTTCAAGACACAAAATTATGCTTTTTTATTTTTAGAATAGGAAAAGCAAAAAATGCCCTCTTTTTTTAAAATATAAATAATGATAAAATAAAATTATATCAAGGAGACAAAGAAATGAAGAAAAAATTTATTTTCGGTTTAGTAGCTTTGATGACCTTGGGCCTTGCTGGTTGTAATGGCGATTCTAATGATTCGCCATCTTCATCGACCCCACATTCATCAGCGCCAACTTCAACCGAACCATCTGGACCCCATCCTTTGGAAGGGCAATCGATTAATATTCACTATTATCGATTTGATAATGACTATAGCGGTTGGGCCTTGTGGCTTTGGGAAATGGGTAGTGATGGTAAGGAGTACCAATTTACAAGTACCGATGACTATGGGGCTTATGCACAAATTTCACTTACGAATTGGAGTGCAAATGTTTTAACTAAGAATTTGGGATTTATTGTTAAGTCAAAAGGAAGTTGGGATCAAAAAGATGTTGAAAGTGATCGAACAATTTATTTTTCGCAATTGAATAAAGATGCATCAGACACTTATCATGTGTACTTGAGGACTAACGATCCGACGATTTATACAGATGCAAGTCAAGTAGAAAGAAATGATATTATCTCTCCAAAATTTGTAAATGAAAATAAGATCACCTTTCGAACAAGTGGACCAATTAAAAATTATAAAATATACGAAAATGAAGATGTAATAGCGAATGTTAATGTTGATACTGATACGCAGACATTTGCTTATGAATTTACAGAAGATCATCCTGCATCAATAACCAATACTTATAAGGTTGAAGTGACGTTTAGTGCTGATGATACAAAGATCACAAAAACTGTCGAAATCATTCAATTGTTTAAAACTGATACTTTCGATCAAGAATTTACTTATGAAGGCGACGACCTTGGAGCTACATATAGCGAAGATAAGACAACATTCAAAGTTTGGTCACCGGTTTCTAGTGAAATTAAAGTAAGAATTTATAATAACGGAACACCGACTTCAGTCTCAGCTGAAAAGGGCGACGATACTTATGAAGAACGCGAGATGACTAAAGGAGACAAAGGTGTGTTTAGCGCTGATGTCTCTGGGGATTTAGCTGGAAAATATTACACTTACGTTGTTACTAACAGTAAATATAAAGATAAGGAAGTTGTCGATCCATATGCTAAATCAGCCGGTGTCAATGGTTTAAGAGGCATGATCGTCGATTTCAATGATACGAATCCGGTTGGTTGGGAAGAAGTAGAGCCACATCAATATGATCGTAAACAATTAGCGGTTTATGAAACTCATGTCAGCGATCTTACATCTTCTACGACATGGTCTTCAAGAGAAGAAGATGCTCAATATGCTAAACTCTTCAAAGGTGCTTATCTTGAAGGTACTACATATACTGAAGATGACGTGACTGTAAAAACAGGTTTTGATCACATTAAAGAGTTAGGCGTAAATGCTGTTCAATTAGTACCGGTTTTTGACCAATATAACGATGAAACCAACATGAAGTTTAACTGGGGTTACAATCCGTTAAATTACAATGTTCTTGAAGGCGGTTATTCAACCGATCCATATGATGGTTATGTAAGAATCAGAGAATTCAAAGAATTGGTAATGGCATATAACAAAGCCGGAATCAATATCATTATGGATGTTGTCTACAATCACGTAAATGCAGTCGGTGGTTCTAACTTCGATGTTTTAATGCCAGGTTATTATTATCGCTATACCTCAAATAATTCATTATCTAATGGTTCCGGTTGCGGTAATGAAACTGCTTCTGAAATGCCGATGTTTAGAAAGTTTATGAAAGATTCCACCGAATTCTTGGCTAAAGAATATAAACTTGGTGGTTTCAGATTCGATTTGATGGGATTGCACGATCTTACTACGATGGATCAATTAGTTGCGAATCTTAAAGAATTCAATCCAGCTATCTGTGTTTATGGAGAACCTTGGACTGGAGGAACATCCACTTTGCCAGATGCACAAAGCGCTAAACAAGTCAATGGTGGCAAATATCAAGGCTATGGTCAATTTAACGATCAAATGAGAGATGCGTTAATTAAAGGTGGTATGAATGGTAAAACCGAAAAAGGTTGGGTTAATACTTCTTCAACTACCACGGCTACTGAAATGACGAAAATTACAAGCGGTATTAAAGGATTTACTAATGGCAATATCGCTGATCCTAATAAAACCGTCAACTATGTCACTTGCCACGATAATTACACATTAATAGATCGCATGGAGGCAGCAGGTATTACAAATGACTTTAACGCCAAAAGCGGAGCGATGCTTGCTAATTCAATTGTCTTTACTTCACAAGGAACGACATTCATGCTTGCCGGAGAAGAATTCTTAAGAACTAAAGGCGGCGATGATAATTCTTACGAATCGTCTTATGAAGTTAACGAATTAGACTATTCATTAAAAATCAAAAACGCAAAGATGTTTGAAAATTACAAAAAATTAATTGAATTGAAGACATCTGTCGATGGTTTATCATTAGATACTGATGATTGCAGAAATATTCAAATTACTGTAAATAACAATAATCAGATTGTCTATGAAATCAAAGATACCGCGAATAATAGACTTTATCGAATTGTTCACAATAATGGCAGTGGTACTTTAGGAACAGTAGATTTTGCCGGATTTACGCTTTATCTTGACACTAACTTAGGCGATCAAGAAACGACATTATCGGCGACCACTAATTGTAGAGTCTATCAAACGATTATCGCTTATAAAAGTCTATAATCTGTAACAAAAAAAACTAAGAGGAAATTATCAAGTACTCTTAGTTTTTTTATGCTTTAAATGATATTACATTTATTTATTATCAGGAGTTTCGATGATATTTATATCTTTAATATTATTTAACTTTTCTAAAAGATCGGGTTCTAATATTTTTTTACCTTCAGGAGAGTTAAAAAAATCTTCTTCGTCTTTTGCGTTTTTAAAAATCAAAGATTCTTCATTTGAAGCCGGATAAATTGAAAGCATTCGATCGGCGAGATCTTTATTATTTTTTGATAACAGAATCAATAAAAAGTTGATGAAAACAAAACCGATTGAAAGAATAATGAGCGAACTATCGCTTCCTAAGCAAACACCGATAAAAGGGATGGTGAATAAGATAAAAGGGCGCAGAATTATCTTATATTTAGCGGGTAAATAACCACTTTTACAATTGACATAAGTAACTTTAAAAAATCTTTGAAATAAAGTTTCATTATATTTATTGCATAGAGGAATTATCGTAAATAAAGTGATAAAACTTAAAGAAAATCCGATGATTCGCGAAAGCAGACGATAATTTTCGTTTGTAATAGATAATGTTGAATAATCATCGTTAAATATTTTTAAGTAGTCTTTTAAATCGGTATATGAATTGTAAAAAAGATCGTGCATATTTTGTTCGTATACTTTTCCAGATCCCTCTAATTTTATTGCTAGACTATCGACATTAAATGAGCCGTCTTCATTTTGAACATATTGATAATAGTCGGTTTTATATTCTTGATAATTTGGTTCACTCACTAATCTTAAGACAGAACAATTATAAATATGAATAATTGTATAATCTGTTTGATAGTAGTCATTGTAGTAAGCTTCAAGTTTATCGCTAAACTCTTCAAAATAAAAATTTTGAATCACAGCTTCATATTTTGTATAATCTTGATTTGCATCTAAATTTAGATCGTATCGATCTTCGATTTCCCGTATTTGATTTTCGTTGCCAAGATAATTAAAACACGTGGCAAATACACCATATAAAGTTGTTATATATAAAATAAAAGTCATTAAAAATAAACTTATTGTGTCAAGCACGTAAGCCCCTAAATGTATATTTAACGGAGCTTTTGAAACTCTAACCGATTGTTTCATTATTTATACCTCTAGCTTTTTGACGATTGATATAAAAAGCCTCTTCTTCTTTGTTGCTGAAGAAAATTGAATTATCCGCATCGACAACGACCGAGTTGCTTAAAAAATCATGAATACAACGTCTTTTCTTGCAGAATAGGAACATCGTGTAAGAAATTAAGAAAAGACCGCCGAAAGTGACAATACCTAATAAATATTCTAAGAAAATATAGGCTAACCAGCGAGGAATCAATAAGTATTTCTTTAAACTATATCCGTCTTTAGAAACAAGGCCCAAATGCATAATTTTTTTGCCGATCGTTTCTGAATAAGGCATGAATAAAGGAATCAATAAATCAAATATAAAAGATATCCCAATTAAAGTTGGAACAATTAACGAAAGACTTTTAATCATCAGCGAATCGTTAGCGTCTGATAGAGTTTTGACCGGTGTGCTTTCCGTTACTTTAACACAAGCATTTTGATAAGTTTCGATAAAAAATTGTAGAGTTATATCGCTTTTAGATTCATCGATTAAGGTAAAAGTATGGGTTTCTTCATTGTAATCGCGAATGTTTGATTCTTCTAAGCCCAATTTTAAGATTTGACTTTTATAAATGTCGGGAGATAAATTATTTTGTCCTTCAAAATCCTTGTATTTTTGTGTGTAATAATCATAAAGAGAAGAAGTTAATTTAATTTCGTAATTTTGATTGGACACTTTGACTTCGGTATTATATAAATCATCGATTGTTTTAAATTCGAAAGTTGAATTAGCGCGATAGTTTCCTTCACTATCGACAAAAAATAATTCTGATTCGCGATATAAATTTACAATTTTTTCGTTATTTTCAAGATATAAATCGCGATTAAAAACATTTGGATAAATTAAACCGAAAAATAAAATTAGCGTTAATCCGGTTACAATTAAAAAATCAATAAGTCTAGCTAGCATTCGCTTGCCTTTTTTAGCTAATAAAATCTGTTTCATAAAAAAATTATATCATTTTGAATATTGAAAACAAATATATTGTCGCGATAATTAATATTAATTAACTTATGAAAATATATTATTTTTTATATTAAATGTATGTATAATATAACTATAGTCAAGGAGGCTATTTTATGGAAACAAACAATGAAATTTATTCAACTGATTCTCGAAATGAAGTTTCATTTGCTAAAGTATTCGGGTGGTTGTTTTTAGGAATTGCAATTTCTGGATCATTATCTTATTTAGTACCTTTACTTTGTGTGACAGTATTAAATCCATCATCTTTAATTGGATTTATAATTGCGGGAGTATTCATTCAACTGATTGTACCCTTTATCATTAGTTTTAAAACGATGTTTGCCCAAAAGGCTAGCAAAGTGGCATTTTGGTATGTTGTCGATGCCATCGGAATGGGTTTCTTGCTCTCATCTATTTGGCTTGCTTATGATACAACGACCATTATGCTCGCCTTACTTACTAGCGCAGGGGTTTTTGGAATTATGGCATTGTATGGGTTACTTTCCAAACGAAATTTAAATCATTTGGGAACTTTCGGAATTATGTTTTTATTCGGAGCGATAGTTGTTTCGTTATTTAACTTCTTTATTGGAAGTGCGGCTGTCGATTATTTTGTTTCGATTGCAGTTTTAGCGGCAGTTTTAGCGCTAGTGGCTTTCGACATGTTCCGTATTAAAAGCATTGCTTATGCCGGATTGATGAACGATAGTTTAGGAGTTTATTTCGCCTTTATGCTCTACACTGATTTTATCAATATCTTTATTAGACTTGTGGTACTCCTTGGGAATCGTAATCAATAGAAATTAAAAAGAGTGGTGCATCGAATGATGCACTTTTTTATTGCATTTAAAATCTTATTTTAAGTAAAGGCAAAAGATGGTAAAAACAAATATTTTAATATATTAGATAACATCGTTAAAAACAAACGATTTTTAAAGAATTTTATTAAGATGTTAAAGGGTTAATTCCGCCAATAGAAAAGGCATAGGGAATAAAAACCAAAAAAACTAAAAAAGTTCTTGACGACTAAAAAGGTAAAGTGATAAGATAACAAAGCAGTCCGGAAA
>CANQAG010000032.1 GCA_947588815.1 uncultured Bacilli bacterium | reverse complement strand
CCATTATAAAATTTTCTTTTAAAATAAGCAACATTCCAAAATAAACTATAATACCAACAATAATTTGAATTATAGTAGTCAACATACTAGCATTTAAAAAATGACCTAAAAATAACACTGTCACAAACATTATGATTCCACTAATAATACATTTTAAAGCTTTATTGTATACTATTTTTAGAGAAAATTCTCTTTTAACATAAAAAAGTTGTATTATGAAAATTAAAGTTTCTGCCATTACTGATGCTATTATGGCTCCTACACTTTTCAAACTTGGAATAAAAGTTATATTAAAAACAAAATTAAATATTGCTCCACCAACGACTGATATTGTAAAAATATTTTGCCTTTTTGTTGAAATTAAGTATTGAATTCCAGTTACATTATTCAAACTTATTGCCAATATCAAAGGAGCACCTATCAATAATAGAATTTGTGATTTTTCAAAACCACTTCCTAAAAACCATGGAACAAATTTTGCGGAAATTGCCATGATACCAAACATTATTGGAGTTGCTAATATCCAAACTACATGAAATGTTTTTTCCAAATAGTTGTTAATTTGTTTTTTATCATTATTTGCAAAAGTATTTGCAATTCTAGGAGCTAAAACTGTTCCTAAAGAAGTTACAATTGTTAGTGACATTTTTATAATCTTTTGGGATTGTTCATAATTACCGACTTCCGACATGTCATTTAAAATTGCTCCAATCATGGTTTTATCTAAAACAGTATAAATTTGGATTGCAATTTGAGGAATAAATAAGGTCACTATTGGAATAACATGTTTTTTTAAGTTAAGTTTTTTTATTTTTAATTTGCTAATGAATTTTGGCAAAGAGAGCCATAACGATAAGTTGCCTAATAAATTGGATAAAACATATATTAGAAAATACAATGCCAAATCATTAGGACTTTTGACAAATATAAATATAGCTGTTAAGCTTAATATTCTTATAAGGGTTTGTTTAATAACTATTTTTTTAAAATTTTCTAATCCTTGGTAGAACCAACTTATATCAAATACGTTTGCTAATATTTCTAATAATAAGATTTTATAGTATATGGAATATTGTTCATCAAATGCAAAGAGAAAATAGAATAAAGTCATTGAAATTCCTATCGTAAAGATTTTAATAAAAATTAATTCATAAAAAATTTTACTTCGTTTCTCTTTATCATCTCTAACATAAGCTATTTCTCTTCGACCATACATAGATATGCCAAGTGAACCAAATAAAATAAAGTATGTTGCAATTGATAGAGTATAACTATATATTCCAATTGATTCTACACCTAATGTTTTAGATAAATAGGGAGTAGTTATTAAAGGAATAATGATAGCTATTATTTCATAAATTAAATTATATATATAATTTTTGGCGATATTTCCTTTTGACAACTCTACCTCCTCCTTTCAATTATCTAAATTATAAGTTTCGATTAACTGTTTTATACATCATCCATGTCATAATATTTGTATTCAGTTAATTCTACCAAAGATAACATTAGTTCCTTTTAAACTAAATTTCTATATTTTTCAGTTAATTCATTATTTTTACCCTTGTATTATAAAATTACTCTAAGAAATGAATAACTTTATAACTTTTCCTTTCTTTGAGAACAAAGTTTTTTAATTATAACAGTCACTAACAACATATTGGAGGTGTTTTTATGTTTTTTGTTGGAATTGATATTGCTAAGTACAAACATGACTTTGCAATTATCAATAATGATGGTTTAGTTATCGTTCCTCCAAAAACGATACAAAACTCTAAAGAAGGTTTTAATGATCTGTTATCTTCTTTGCTTGCTCTTGATCGTTCTCAAGAAATCAAGATAGGGCTTGAAGCAACCGGTCATTATGGTTTAAACCTTAAGGCCTTTTTATCTAAACATGGATTTGATTTTGTTGAATTAAATCCTTTACAGGTTTCTAAGTTCCACAGCCAAATGTCACTTAGAAGAACCAAAACAGATAAAATCGATTGTTTAGTTATTGCTCAATTCATTTCTACCAAAAATGAATACAAGCCCTATCAACAATCATTGTACCACATACAAGCGCTTAAATGTCTAACTAGATTAAGAGAAACTTATGTTTCTCAACGTTCTCTCATCTTAGTTAAGATGACGAACATTTTAGATACTGTTTTTCCTGAATTTAAGTCCTTTTTCTCAAATAAACTTAAATCTATAACAGCATTATTTATTCTAAAGAAGTATAAAACTCCTAGTAGAATCTCTAAATGGTCTAAGAAAGATATGAATTTAGTTCATAATATTTCTCATAATTTCTCTTTATCTAAAGTCGCTTTAATTAAAGATGCTGCCTCTCATACAGTTGGCAATTCTTCAGATTACTTAATTGATGAATTGCTTTCTTTAATCTCTACTTTTGAATCTTTAGATAAAGAAGTTGAATCAATTGAATCTAAAATAACTAAGATCATGTTAGATATTGAGAAGAAGGTGACTGATCACAAATGCTTGAGAGTTGCTGATAGTCACTGTGCGAAAAAGTTAATTCGCATCATTTATTACCTAGAGACTCATCAAAAGAAATTTGATGCTTCTCTTTGTAAATAACTTAATTTTCGATAGATTCTTTTAACTTGTTCTATCTTCAAGTTCTTTTTGTCGTGACTAATTTTTATTTTTTAGAAATATTTAAATTTCCTCTTGTTATTTAATAGTTAGTCTCGTTTACTGTATATTATTTTTCCATACTACATTTATAATCAAAAGGATACAATCTTTATTTTCTAGATTTTACTATGCCAATGTTTTTTGCATTGTATAAGCTGAATTTACATTGACATTTAAAACTAAAATCTAATATATACGGAGTTATTAATGAAGTAATTAAACAAATATTTAATATAATAAACTTAATATATTATTTTTTAACATTAATTTTAGGCATTTATTTTTCTTTTAACTTTTATTTTAATATATTAAACAACATCTTTCATAATTTAAAATTCAATCTTTTTATTTATTAATACCCGAATATTTATTAAAATATAATCAAAGGAGCTGAATATGATTATTCTTGTTGGACCATCTGCCTCTGGCAAAACCGAAGTCAGTAAAATTTTAGCCACCGAATATGGTATCACGAAAGTTATCACCCATACTACTCGTCCTAAGCGTATCCATGAGATCAATGATCGTGACTATCACTTTGTCTCTAAAGAGACCTTTGAAGAACTAAAGCGGCAGAAGGCTTTTGTGGAAACGACAATCTATAACGATAATTTTTATGGCACTTCTAAAGCGGAACTCAATGACGATAAATGTCTTATTGTCGACCCGCAAGGAGTTGCTTCCTTTATGGCTTTAAATGATCCTCGAATTGTCACCTTCGGTCTTTTCGCTTCTAAAGAAACGTTAAAAAGACGCATGAAAGAACGCGGTGATAGCGATGAAATTATCAACAAGCGACTTTTAAATGATCAAAAAATTTTTTCAGATTCCTTATACGCCAAAGTCGATTATTGTTTCAATAGCGAAGCTTATACTCTTGAAGAATTAGCACATAATATCGTCTTACAATATCGAAAACACCTTTCAAAATCAAAATAGATCTTTAAAGCGAAAGAGGTGTTCGCGTTTGATTTTAACGTTAATCAAATAACCCTCTTCTTTCTCTTCGCATTTTATCACATACTCTTCCTTTCTCAAGCGATGAACGACATCGCTTTTTTCATAAGGTACGAGAAGTTTTAAATTGACATAATCAGCAAATAATCTTTGTTTAAGTGTTTCAGCAATCAAATCCACATCTTTTTGATCATTTAAATTTACAAAAATGGCACTTGGGTCCAAATGAAGTTTTTCTTTAATATCGCGTTTATCATATTTGGTGTACACCTCTAATAGCGGAACATCGTCAACCCCGAACATTTTTAAAATCTCATCCGTCACCGCTTTTTTACGCATACAATCAGGAGATGAGCCATCAATCACATGGATCAAAAAATCAGCCACCATAATCTCTTCAAGCGTCGCATAGAAAGAACTGAAAAAAACCGGCGAAATATTACTGATAAATCCGACCGTATCCGTCATTAAAATGGGTGGTGTATCTTGGAATTTAATCAAACGGACCGCAGTATTTAAAGTAGCAAAAAGACGATCTTCTTCCTTGACGAATTTATTGGAATTTTGCTCACTAATAGCTAAAAGACGATTCAATAAAGTCGATTTACCGGCATTGGTAAAACCCACTATCGCCACTTTATAAAATTGACTATATTCACGTTTTCTTCGCTGCGTGTCACGTACCTTCATCACTTGAATCAAACTTTTATTTAAAGTTTGAATCTTTTTATCGATCTCCCGACGACGTAATTCAATCTCTTTTTCACCTTGCCCACGATTGGTGATACCACCTTTACCTGAACGTTGTTGATCGTAATGATCTTGATATTCTCTAAGACGCAACGCGCGATAACGAAGGCGGGCCAATTGGGTTTCAATGATCGCTTCCGATGAAAAAGATTGCATTTCAAAAATTTTGATGATAATTTCGGTTCGATCACAAAGCGGAACTTCCAAGGCCTCTTTTAAATTAACATATTGTTGTTCCGATAAATCGTTGTTAAAAACAATCAAATCGTATTTTTCCGTCTGGATAAGTTCCTTTAACTCTTCAATTAAACCTTTGGTTAAAAAAGTGCTTTTCTTAATTTCCTTTAGTTTCAGATCAAGCGAAGATTTTATTTCATAACCTAAAGTTTCTAACAATGAAACCATCTCTTCAATAGGATTCAACACATAGCCTTTAAAAATAATATTTAATAAAAATACTTTCATTTATACCTCAATTTATTTTGTCTGCATCATCGTAATAAATTCATCATACGTGCATCTTTTGTCGATCATCTTTTTCTCGTCAAAGTAAATGATCCGATTAGCGACCGTGTTAATCAATTCACGATCGTGACTTGAAAAAAGCAATATCCCTTTATAATTGATCATTCCTTTATTTAAGCTTGAAATCGCTTCAAGATCCAAATGATTGGTCGGATCATCCATAATGATTAAATTCGATGCGTTGAGCATCGTTTTAGCCATCATGCAACGAACTTTTTCACCACCCGATAAAACTTTGACTTTCTTTAAAGCCTCTTCGTTTGAAAATAACATTCTGCCTAACCACGAACGTAGGTAGGTCTCATGTTGATCTTTAGAATAAGGTCGTAACCAATCGACCAAAGAAAGCTCTCCGTCTTTAAAATATTGGGAGTTATCGCTCGGTAAATAGCTTGGAGTAATCGTAATTCCGAATTTATAAGTTCCGTGATCCGCTTCATCTTCACCCATTAAAATATTGAATAAAGCCGTAATCGCCAGTGAATTAGGAGAAATAAAAGCGACTTTATCTCCTTTTTGTAACCTGAAAGTTAAATCTTTAAATAAACCATCTTTAGTCAAATTTTCGACATATAAAACGTCATTACCGATCTCCCTTTCAAATCTAAAGTCGATGTAAGGATAAACGCGCGAAGAAGGTTTAATATCCTCAAGCGTGATTTTTTCTAACTCCTTTTTTCTTGAAGTAGCTTGTTTGGATTTAGAAGCATTGGCGGCAAAACGGGCGATAAACTCTTCTAATTCTTTGATTTTCTGTTCTTTTTTGGCATTGCTGTCTTTCATCTGTTTTTGAATCAACTGACTCGATTCATACCAAAAATTGTAATTCCCGATAAACAAAGTGATGCCCCCATAATCAACGTCGAGAATCCGCGTGCAGACTTTATTCAAAAAATGGCGATCGTGCGAGACGATGATCACAGTATTTTCAAAATTGTATAAGAAGTTTTCAAGCCACATTGTCGCTAGAGCATCGAGATTGTTAGTCGGTTCATCGAGCAATAAAATATCGGGATTACCAAACAACGCTTGAGCTAAAAGAACTTTAACTTTCTCCTTGGAATCGAGTTCTTTCATCAGCAACTGATGCTTTTCTATAGGAATCCCTAAAGACATCAATAAACTTTGCGCTGACGCTTCGGCTTCCCAACCGCCCATCTCCGCGAATTCCATTTCAAGTTCGCTCGCTAGAATTCCGTCTTCTTCAGTGAAATTTTCTTTAGCGTACAATTCATCTTTAAGACGACTGACCTCGATCAAGCGTTCAAAACCATGCAATACCGTATCTAAAACGGTGTATTCATCATAAGCATTCTGATTTTGCTTTAAAATCGACATTCGCTCATTTTGAGTCAATGTCACACTGCCACTTGTCGGTTCTAATTCCGAGGAGATGATTTTTAAAAAAGTGCTTTTACCGGCACCATTGGCACCGATAATGCCATAGCAGTTTCCCTTTTGAAATTTGACGTTGACATCTTTAAACAATACTCGTCCGCCAAACTGCATTGAAACATTATTGACTTCTAACATTGCTCTTCTCCTTCTCTTTTAAATACTCTTGTAATTTACGATGTAAATCCGGATGATGATACTTCAAAGGTATCTTCTTCAAACAAGGATAACCGCTGATTGCAAATAAGCCTCGTGGCACAATCATCTGCGTTTGATCGTAATCATTGATAATGACGGCTAAAAATTCGCTTAACGCCGCTTTTGACGCTTTATGCGTAAAAATAGTCAAAAATCGATGACCTAAACGCGAGATAATATGCGGTAAACCGGTATCTTTATTGGAAATGATATTTGTAGAACAAACACCCGGGTGACAAAGCCGACAATCTAAACCCTCTTCGATCAATTCATGGTAAAGACCGTTGATGTATAGTTTTGATAAAGCATAACGGCGATTTCTTGAAAGACTTTCAATCATTTCAAATTCCCGCATTTTGCTGAATCGAGCTACTAAGGAAGTGACTAAGATAACCCTCGTGTTTTGACGTTTGAGATCATCTTTCAAATTGTATAATAGACGATCTAGTCCAATATAATTGGTACCGATCGTTAACTCCAAATCGTCTTGGGTCTTGTAGTCTTTCTTGGGATAATAAATTCCGGCATTGGCCACAAGCGCAAAAAGATCATAGTTTTTAATCGCTTTAGAAGCCTCATCGATCGAGGCAAATGACGCTTGATCATATTCTATCATTTCAATTTTGGCATTTTTAAAAATCGATAAGGCTCTATCCTTCGCTTCAATGGCTCTTTTTAAAGAACGGCACGCCATCACGATTCGAGCATCGAACCTTAAAAGATGCAACATCAATTCAAATCCCAATCCCGAATTTGCACCGGTGATAAGAATCGTCTTATCCTTCAAATCGAAATGTTGTTTATTAAAGAAAGACTCGTAGGTCATAACACACTTTCTAGTTTGGCAACCAACAAATCTAATTCATCGAGTGATTTTAAGCGTGCCCCGGAAGCATTGAGATGTCCTCCGCC
>CANQAG010000031.1 GCA_947588815.1 uncultured Bacilli bacterium | reverse complement strand
GCCATCCAAGGGTTGAAAACGGCCACAACGCACTTGAAAACCACGTATCGAGGACATCTTCGTCTTGGATGTAATTTTCAAGATCTTTCGGCGGTTCTTCGCAGACGATCATTTCCCCGGTAGTTTTGTGGTAATACGCCGGGATTCGATGTCCCCACCAAAGTTGTCGCGAAACACACCAATCTTCGCAATCATTCATCCAATTAGTGAAAATTTTTTCAAAACGTTCCGGAATAAAATCGACGCGATTTTCACTCTTTTGAGCTTCAAGAGCCTGCATTGCCAAGGGTTTCATTTTTACAAACCACTGTTTTGACAAATATGGTTCGACGACGCATTTGCTTCGCTCCGAATGGCCAACCGGATGAACGATATTTTCAATCTTGATTAAATTACCTTCTTTTTCAATTGCTGCGACTAATTTATCGCGACATTCGTAACGATCTAATCCGACGTATTTTTCACCACACAAGTCATTCATCGTAGCGTCTTCATTCATACAGATCGGATGGGGAAGATGATGACGTTTAGCAATTTCAAAATCATTCGGATCATGTGCCGGGGTACATTTCATGGCGCCCGTTCCAAATTCAATATCCACGTACTCATCGCCAATTATAGGCAATTCATCGTGATTTGCCGGATTGATAACTTTTTTTCCGATTAGGTCTTTATAACGCTCATCGCGAGGATTGACGACGACACAAACATCGCCGAACATCGTTTCAGGACGAGTAGTAGCGACTTCTAGGAAACGCGAAGTTCCGACAATTTGATATTTGAAATAATAAAATTTGCCTTGATCGTCGCTATGGATAACTTCGATATTGCTGAGCGCAGTTTTTAAAACCGGATCCCAATTGATGATTTTCTCGCCGCGATAAATCAAGCCTTTTTTGTACAATTCGCAAAAGACATGACGAACCGCTTTATTGAGTCCTTCATCCAACGTAAAACGTTCGCGATTATAATCTAGCGATAGACCCATCATTTTCCATTGGTCATGAATTGTTTCACTGTATTCTTTCTTCCATTCATAGGCTTTTTCTAAGAATTTTTCACGTCCTAAATCATATCGTGAGATTCCTTCTTTCCGCAATCGTTCTTCGACTTTGGCCTGAGTTGCAATGCCGGCATGATCCATTCCCGGCACCCATAAAACATCGTATCCTTTTGCTCGTTTATATCTTGCGATAATATCTTGAATCGTCGTATTCCAAGCGTGACCCAAATGTAATTTACCGGTAACGTTCGGTGGAGGAATAACCATCGAAAATTTGGTTTTCGTTAAATCCTTAGTGCCAAAATATCCGCGTTTTTTCCACTCGTCATACTTTCCTTTTTCGACTTCATGATGATCATAATGTTTGCTAAGCATATACGTTTTCTCCTTTTAATAAAAAAACGTCCGTTTAAGGACGCTTATGCGTGGTACCACCTTAATTCAACCATTTTGGTTGCACTCTTTACAGGCGATAACGGTGCCTTCCGGGGAGATTAATCCCACACTCCCGAGCGACCATCTTCAAGTTTCTTCAGCTTTTTTCACCGACCAAAGCCTCTCTTAGAATACCTCTTGAAGAACCTCTCGTTCTTCGTACTTTCATATTATTTTATAAATAAGCGACGATGTCAACATTATTTTTTAAAGTATGTCTCCGATTTGTGCGTTTTTTAATAAAAAAAATCACAATAATGTGATTTTTCTATTTGGTATCATTTTAATTTTAAATGAATTTAACCTACTTATTTTTTATAAACTGCGGCATCGGCAGCACCTTGTGTAAATTTTTTCGATGCATGGTATCGATTTTTTCTTTAACAAGCGGATCGTCGATTTCACCGGTTTCGATATATCGATCAAGAACGGCATAGGTAAATCCTAAATTATCTTCATCGGTTTTACCTGATAGTCCGTCTTCCGGCACTTTTTCGATAAATTTTTCCGGAAGTTTCAATTGTCGTCCTAGTGCTTTTACTTCACTGACTAAAAGATCGCTAATGGGACTAAAATCGCCGGCACTATCGCCGAATTTTGTCGAATATCCGATATAATCTTCAGATTTATTGCAGGTGTTAACCACTAATCCATGGTAGATGGCCGAAACTCCGTATAAGACTGTCATTCTTATTCGTGCCGGAGTATTGGAATAATAGACTTTGTTGGTGCGTAGTTCTTCTTTGGAAATTCCGGCATTGGATAAAGCCGTGACGACTGCTTCACATGTTTCGCCGATATTAACCTCAAGATGTCGAATTCCTAAATATTCTACTAAATCATATGACATTTGAATATCGTGTTGCGAACCTTGTGGCATTAAAACTCCAATCACTCTTTCTTTACCTAATGCTTCCACCAGCAAAGCGGCACAAACCGAACTATCTTTGCCGCCAGAAATTCCGACTATCGCATTGAGGTCTTTCCCATTTTGATTGAAATAATCTTGAATCCACAAAATGATTTGTTCTTTGATGTTCATATTTTTCCTTTCATCAATTCGCTATATGCAATTCAGCGAATTATTTATTTTAAATAAGTCAAACTATCGCCGATCTTACTTAAAGTCCCGGTAGAAGCGTTTTCTAAAACGTAAATTCTAGCGTTTCCTTTAGTGATTGAATCACTGGTTAAAGTTCCACTTGTCACGTTCACTCTTTGTCCGGTGATTAAATCGACGTAAGTGCCATTTGGAAGGCCGCGGAACGTGGCTCCGCTTGAAATCGTAACACATGCCAATGAATCGATATTGCCTTCGGTGTAACGACGAATGAAGGCCATATTTCCGCTAACATTACTTGTAGTATATTGACCGCGTCTTAAAGCCGGCACTGCTTGTCGGATGCGATTTAATTTTTGTAAATGCTTTGAAAGCGTGGAATTTAAAGTTTGATTGACTTTTCCATCCGCGGTATAAATGCCAAAATCAGAAGCTTTGACGTTTCCGGTGAGGTTATCGCCATAATAAGCTCTTCCGGTTTCGGCTAAAGGCACTTCGGTTCCCTTGTCGATAGGTTTATTCTTTTGGAATTCGATTTCACTTCCATAATAGATGCAAGGAACGCCTCTGAATGTGAACATCAGCGACATATTTTCAGCCCAAGCATCGGTACCACCATTGAATCTCACAAATTGGCAATCATCCGGAGAGTAATCGTGAGAATCAACGTAAACGACATTATAAGTCGCATCTTCATAGTATTGGTCATTTCCTGTGGCGACATTGAAAGCATCTTGTGCTTTGTAAAAATTCCAGTGCATCGGGAAATCGATAACTCCACTACCGCTTGCGTTAGTATGATCGGGTTTATGGTAATTTACACCGCTTAACTTTGCGTTAGTTGAAGTACGTTGACCACTTGAGGTGGAATTGTCGTTATAAGCCAATTCAATACTATTTAAATTGGTGACTTTATCGCCCCAAGGATATTCTTTATTTTCTTTCCAAGTATAGAAAGGCGCGCTTAAAGCCGGAATTCCGTGATTCCAAATTTCACGAACTCTCGCACAAACTTCGCCGAACATAAAGAAATTATTGTTGCCGCAGCGTTTAGCGAATTCGTAAAGTCCTGGAATAATATAATTGTTAAGCGTCAGTCTTGAGATATGTTTCATCGTATCGACACGGAAATAATCGACGCCGAGACGAATGAAATCACCATAACATTTAACAAGATATTGAGCGACAATCGGATTTTCGGTATTTAAGTCAACACAATCTCCGGCGATTTGCCCCATTTGTTCTCCAAATGATTCCCAGGAGAAATTACCATAGTGATGATAAATATCATTGGGATCGGAACCATCATTTCTTAAATTCTTCATATTGTTGATTCTTGCATCGTATTGTTGTCCGCCGTTTAATGAAAAATAATTTTCCGGTAAGCCGGAATTTTCAAGCATCGACAAACAGTTAGAAGTAGAAAGATCGCCTTTCTTTTCAAACATCGGGAATAAATTCTTTTCACCGAAATTGCCAGTGTGATTGAAGACAACGTCGAGCACTAATTTCATGTCGCGTTTATGAACTTCTTCTATCAAAGTTTCAAAGGAAACGTCTTCCGATTCATAACGTTCATCGACCTTCGATAAATCTAAAGCATGGTAGCCATGATAATCATATCCGGAGCAATTTTCAACCACCGGGGTAATCCACACAGCCGTAAAACCTAAAGCCTTGATATAATCGAGTTTTTGAATTAAGCCTTTGAAATCGCCGCGCCATGCTGGATCTGAAGAAGCATCTTTACTATCCCAACAAGCGACGTTATTTGAAGAATCGCCATCGTAAAAGCGCGTAGTAATCGCAAAATAAATCGATTCATCGCGGAAATCGGTTCTCTGTCCTCGATATGGATGTAAAACTTTGAAATAATCGTCGCCTAATTCATTCCACATCGGAAAATCTTTATAGCTTTTAGCTTCAAAGGGGCTAATCGGCTTTTGGCTTCCACCACTGCCGACTTGATTATTAAATTCACCGCCATAAACATCAGAGTGACTCCAATTACTATTATTAAACCAATGGTATCCGACACCGCTTACTTCTAAATCTCTAGTTTGATTACCGGTTTTATTAAAAATAAGATTAACCGAAGTTAAACCTTCATCAAAATCGTAATAATCCCAATCGTTATCGTAACTTTTTAACGGCGTTCCGGGCCATTTTCCAAAATATTCAACGGTAACACCATTGATTTTATTCCAAGCGTAAATGTTGCTCCATCCTTTTTTGACTAAAACTCTAATATTATTGATTGCCGGCAAAATTTCACCGCTTGGCGTGCTTGAAGCACTAGAAGAAGCCGACGAAGAGACGCTTGAAGTAGGAGAACCATTGTCATTAGAAGAAGAGGTACTACTGCCACTCGATGAATTTTCATCAGGCACCGAAACTTCGCTAGTGACATCCTGAGCAGGGGTAGAACCTTCATTAGAAGTTTCATTGCTATTCGGTTGCGGATTTACTCCACATGATGTCATACTCAATAACATCGTCATTGATAACAATAATAATTTCTTTTTCATAAACGTCCTTTCATCCTTTAACTGAAATTAGTATACAAAAAATTTAAAAATTATGAAAGCGTTTTTATAATATATAAAATTTTACTCCGTGTCACTCTTTGGGCCTTTTAATCATATACATTTATTGGTGATGGTATGAAAGATTTTTTCGATAAAGTCAAAATGCAATTTCCGATTTGGAAAGACAAATTTTTAAGTTCGATTGGTATAATTTTAGTTTATCAAGCATTTTTATTTTTAATTTCACCTAACTTTACCAATCAGATTTTACTAGTGATCATCATTCTGATTTTTGCTTTTCAGCAGATGTCAAAGCCAAAAGTTTCGTCGTGAGATCTTCGACTAAGCGTAAGTGATTTAAAGCTTGGGTGAGGTTTTCAATATCGTCGATATCTTCGCGCATTCGAGTGATTTTAGGAATGAACAAATACGCCAATAACCATTCCACCTCATAAGGAGCCAAAGAGTATATCGAAAGATATTCTTTTAGCAAAAACGAAATTTCGAACTTCAATTCATAACTGACATCAACCAAATTGATTAAATCGTATATTGCCGGTGCTAATGCCATTTTATCGAGTGAAACAATTTTTTGTTGTTTTACTAAAATGTGAGAAAAATCAAAATTTTGATATGTCAAACAAAGGTGAAGACTATCGCTGTTGTTCCATTCGCTTTCCAAATTGACCACGCGACGTTCTGCCTCCTTGATCGCCTTCATCAAATGATCGTAATTCATCATAAAGAACCAGTCCGCGGGTGAATGATAATCCATCCTTTCGACCCGTTCGATGCGCGCTATAAGCGCATTTTTTACTTCGGCGATTTTATTGTCGAGATAATTTAGCGATTCTTCTAAATAACCGTCGTTGATTTTAATATTATAGATGGTCTTTTGATGAAGGTTAGCAATGGCTTTAATATAAAACGAGAGACGGACATCTTTAGCTAAAGTATTTTCATCTTTTAAATAGATCGAAAGTGAAAAATACTTTTCTTCAAAATATTCAATATACCGATCATTAATTGATTTTAACGGCAATAAAAAAGTATCAATGTGCAACATCGAAAGACGCCCAAAAATGTTTTCTAACGCTTGGTCATCGTGAAATTTTAAAATATACGTATCATTTTCACCGATTAATTTTTTGGCCTTATTAGAGATCGTGATGATAGAATTGATTTTTATTTTATATAACTCTTCAATGCGTGTTTTCATTTTCGCGGTAACTCTAAAAGTTCATCGGAACGAATTTCTTTATGGGGATTCAAACGTTTTATTTCAAGCGGTTCAAGATTAAAAGTTTCGGCGATTGATTCTAAAGTATCTCCGTTTTTAACTCGATAAAAAATATAAGAAGAGCGATAGGTCTCTTTAAAGCTTAACCGATTTCGATCTTTTTTTTCTGAATCACCATTTTTTGTCGGTTCGATGGGTGCCATTTCTTTTTCTTCGTGACTTGGTTCTGCATTTGCAATGTCACTTTTATCTTCGCTTTCATTGATAATCGGAACTTGTTCTATCATCTCATCTAGCGATTCTTTAGTGTCTTCTTCGATCGTGGTTGGAATTTTCATCGAACCATCTTCCTCTTTTTCGGTATCATGATATTTAATCATCGATTCTTCAAGTTCGATTATTTCGTCATCTTCATTGAATTCATTAGCAAAATAGCTCTTTAAATCTTCGTCTTCAAGTGATGAAAAAACTTCCACTTGTTGATTATCGCCGTTTGCAATCATCGTCTCTATCGTATCTAAAAAGTTTTTATCAAATGTCTTTCGATGACCTTTCCGTGTAATTTTGGGAAAATCCAAAATCTGCTCAACTAACAGTTCATTAAACATTTGATCTTGACTCGGTTCAAATTTTTCAAAATCATCTTGGTCTCCGACAAGATGACACTTTATCTTAAACACCACTTCATGTTCATTTGAAGAATAACTTAAATCGTCAACCATCAAAGAAAGATCTTTCATTTGATCGATTTTATTAAGGGGTACAAAAATGTCGACCGGTACTTTCTTATCAAATTCTTTATTTTCTTCATCATAACAAAAAAGACCATTTAAAATTATTTCTCCGGTAATTTTAACTCCGTCACCTTCTTTTTGATATTTAAACGAATTATCGCACTTTAAATCCTTGATGGCTTTTAAATCCCGCTTCAAATAGATCCGATCTTCCAAGACAAATGGTTGCATAATGAAACCTCCGTATTCAATAAATCATACGGTTTTTTTTAGCTTTTTATTACAAAAAAAGGGGATGTTGAAAAACTTAACTGAAAAAAGAGGTTAAAAAGCATCCCTTTTTTCATGGGTTAAAATTGAAGAAATTCAACAAGCTAAGCTTGTTGAAAAACCTAAGAATTTTATCACTCTTTTT
>CANQAG010000030.1 GCA_947588815.1 uncultured Bacilli bacterium | reverse complement strand
AATGCAGAATCCCCGATACGCACTAATACATATATCACATTATCAATAGTCAATTCTCTTGGCAAATCTATTTCTTCTGCTTGTTTATCTTTGACGCCGGTAACAGTATATGTATGATTTTCTTCATCTAAAGTATATGTAATATTCAATGCCTCCAAATATGGATCGTTTGATGAACTATCATCCGTCGATGATGATTCCTCTGATGACGTTGTCTCTGACGATGAAGCTGACGTATCATTCGATGAGGATTTCTCTGATGACATCGTCGCTGACGATGAAGATGATGAATCATTTGTCGTACCGCTACAGCCACATAAGGTAGTCATCGCCATCAGTAATGCCGATAGAATCTTTATACCATTTGCTTTTTTCATGTTTTCCTCCTTAAATATTTACTTGCTTAATATGAAAATAAGCTTAATGTTAATTTTAGTCCTCGAAGCGTTAAAAAAGCGTTTAAAATTTATTCGTTTTTTTAACATTAATTAAATTTTTATTTTGACTAAAAAAGGTCAACCTATATAAACTTTGTTGACCTCTTTCATGGTTAATTCTAAAGTTGCGTTAACTTTGTCACTTGACTTATTTAATTATCTTACTATTCATAATACTCAAATTCAAAATCACAAAGAATCACGGTATCGCCGTCTTTAGCGCCCATCGCTTTTAATTCTTCATCGACACCGATATTTCTTAAGATTGAAATCAGTTTCATGATCCCTTCATCAGTCGAAAGATTGATAAGCGAGTATGTGCGTTCGATTCTTTCGCCGCTGATTACAAAAGTGTCGCTTTTGGTTTTGGTAATCTTGTACTCTTTTTTCATCTCTTCTTTGGCAGAGTAGACTTTCACTTCTTGATCTTTCGTCTCATAAAGCGGGAAAAGCGGCGTGACATCAAGTAATTGCTTTGCAGCATATAACATCTCTTCAATGCCTTGATGACGAACGGCAGACAACTTATATACTTGATATTGACCTTCAAGTTTTTCTTTGACCAAATTATACTTTTCTTCACTTTGTGGATCTTCGACTTTGTTACAAGCGACAATCATCGGTCTTTTGATAAGATTAAATCCATAACTTTCAAGTTCTTGATTGATCATTTTAAAATCCAACAAAGGATCTTCATGCTCCATATCTAGGACATGGATAATCACCCGACATCTTTCAATATGGCGTAAAAAATTCAAACCCAATCCTTTTCCTTTATGCGCTCCTTCGATAAGTCCTGGAAGATCGGCGATTACAAACGATGAACCGTCGGATAAATGTGTGACCCCGAGATTTGGAGTAATCGTCGTAAAAGGATAAGCGGCAATTTCAGGTTTAGCATTGCTGACAACGCTTAAAATCGTCGATTTGCCGACGCTTGGTAACCCTACTAATCCGACATCGGCTAAAAGTTTTAATTCCAATGTCAATGTCTTTTCTTCACCAGGCAAACCATTTTCCGCGACACGCGGTGCCCGATTTTTAGGGGACGCAAAACAAGCGTTGCCGCGCCCACCGCGACCGCCTTTAGCGACTAAAAACGTCTGCCCTTCAGTTGATAGATCGCAAAGGAATAAATGTGATGGTTCTTCAAAAACGATAGTACCGCATGGAACGTCAAGATAGATATCATTTGCTGCGCGGCCATACATTTTTTTGGCTAAACCTTTGCCACCTTCTTCGGCCTTAATTGTTTTCGCGTGACGATAATTGATTAGCGTCGATTCATCCGATGTAGCTCGCAAATAGATGCTGCCACCACGGCCACCATTACCGCCGCTTGGACCGCCGCGTTCAATAAATTTTTCGTGATGAAAGGCGATACATCCGTCTCCCCCTTTTCCGGCTTTGACAGTGAGTTTTGCTTTATCGATAAACATCGAGTTACCTCCTTCCGTTATGATATGTATTTTTTTAACAAAAAAGCCATCCTTATCGGAGGCTTTGTTTTTTTATTTGTCTTGAACCGGTTCAACGATTGCCCGAGTTCTGTTTTTGCCCCAGCGCTTATATCTTACGACACCATCGCAAGTTGCAAAAATCGTATCATCGCCACCGCGCATCGTATTAAGACCCGGATAAATCTTGGTACCACGTTGACGATAGATGATTGATCCCGCGGTGGCAAATTGGCCATCAGCCTTTTTCGCACCTAATCTTTTAGATTCGGAATCACGACCATTTTTAGTTGAACCCACACCTTTTTTAGAGGCGAATAATTGAATATTTAATTGGAATCTCATTTCTTGCACCTTCTTTCATTTTCAATTGTAATGTATTGAGGGTAAGCTTGCTTCAATGTTTCTAGTTGAGTGATAATCACCTGCAATTTTAAAACAGCACTATCGGACTCAACAATTTTGATTTTAGCTAATCCCTCTTTTAATGAAATCTCTTCGATTTCTTTATCCTCGAAAGCATTAAATCCTCCCGTGATAATTGAAGAGACACTCGCACAGACGACATCTTGACCATACTGATCGTAATTTGCGTGACCTTTGACTTCTAGCCCGCAAAGTCGCTCAGTTGATCTAAACACTTTAGCGCGAATCATCTTAGGCATTGATAGCTTCGATGGTTAAGCAAGTATAGGGTTGACGATGACCCTGACGTCTGCGGTAGTTCGCTTTACTCTTGTACTTGAAGACCAAGATTTTACGAGCTTTTCCTTGTTTTTCAACTTTTCCGACGACAGTTGCACCTTCTAATAATGGTGAACCAACTTTCGCTTCGCCCTCACCGCCGACAAGAAGCACTTTATCAAAAGTGACACTTGAACCAACTTCCGCGTCGATTTTTTCAACGTAGATCTTGCTTCCGACTTCGACTTTGATTTGCTTTCCGCCAGTTTCAATAATTGCGTACATTCTTTAGGCACCTCCTATTGTGTAGATTTAGACTCGCTCTTAAGGTCGAGCATTGGCTCAGTTATTTACCTTTTTGAAGCGGTTGAAGCCCTCCACTGAGGCGACAACATTCAAATAATATCATTCACTTTGCTCACTTTCAAGCATTTGAAAGTCAAATTATATAAAAAAATCATCTTTTGCTCAAAGAAAAAGTTTCTCGTTTAATTATAATCCAATGTTAAATATAAAAGGTAAATACTTACGCTATTAAACCTCTTTTTCAAACGATCGATTTTTTTTACCTTTGACTATTTTTTCAATCAATTGATCTTCATTGTAGAGTGTATGGTTCTCCAAATAGTAATTGTTTGAATAACGATAAATTTCCTTTTTCGTATTCACACGTTCGTGAAGTGGTTTTTTATTTCCAAGACGCCTTAAAATATCTTTAAAAAAGTCTTTCTTCAATCGCATCCATTGGGCTATTAATGAAAAGGCGATAAAGAGCATCAAAATAATTTGACGATTAGTGATACAAAGATAACCGATGTAAAAAAATGTCAAAACATTGAAGATGAGTCGCACGACACGCAACTTGTATTCATCTAAGAAACGGGCGCCGATCACATCGACGATGCGACCGCCATCCAAAGGATAAAAAGGTAATAAATTAAATAGCAATACCGCTTGATTGGAAATCATACCCTGTTCAAAACCATAT
The DNA here is from genome assembly GCA_947588815.1 of uncultured Bacilli bacterium. Taxonomy (GTDB): domain Bacteria; phylum Bacillota_I; class Bacilli_A; order RFN20; family CAG-449; genus CANQAG01. Next base: position 4,184 of record CANQAG010000030.1, on the reverse strand, counting down.
ATTGAAATAAGGTCCATTCGATACATTAAAGTTAAAATTCCCCAAGAAATAAAATAACTCAAGGGGCCAGAGATAATGACGATGATTTGAGTCAAGAGATTTTTTTGTTCCAATCCTTGAATCTTTGCATAAAATCCAAAAGGCAAAAAATGGATTTCAGGAACTGAAACTTTAAATATTTTTGCGCTACAAACGTGCGACATTTCGTGAATAAAAGCGATAAGATAATGGATAAATAAATACAAAAAGCGATTAAAAACAAAACCCATGACGATGTAAACTATCGTCAATGGGTCGACGAAAAAAAGACTATACGACGGCTTCTTCATATTTTATAAGATGATTTTCTTTAGAAAACAAAACTTTAAATTTGCCATTATAAGTTCCAAGGGTATCTCCTTCTTTAAGTTGATCGTAAACTTTCACTTCGATCGTTTGTAGCATGAAGTATGTGGCGACCACTCCGTTATCTAAAGAAGCGATCACAATTTGTCCTTCACTATCGAAACTTGTAAAAAGAATCGTACCTGATTTTAGCATTCGAACTTCGTTAGTTTCATAACTGAAATAATTTTCGCCTTCATTGATGTAAGCAACCGTACCATTTACAGTTTGATCATTACCTAAAGCGTTTTGATTATTGAAAATATTAAAATTAAAAACCGAATTTAAGAATGATGAAATATTTTCATTCATGGCTACGAATGAAGTTTCGATGTTAAAATGTTCTTTGAGAAAAGAGCCATTTTCATCTTTTTTGGCGTAAATTAAAAATCCCATAGCCATCGTAAAAATCATCATCAGTAAAGAAAGAGTTCGCCAAATCGTCGTTTTTTTCTTTTGATATTGTCGTTCGATACGTCTTTTTATTTTTTCTATCGATTCCATATTCTTAGTCCTTTTCTAAAAAATTATATGTTTTAAACTGCGATAACATTCATAATTATATTGAATAGTTTCTCTTGATCTTTTCGTCGCCCTTTAAAAAGCAATTTGTCGACATCGCACTCTTCAAAAGAAAAAACTTTTTCTAATCCGAGGCGATATTTAATTTCATCGATTCGCCGCAACAAGTTTGCTCTTTTTAAGCGAGTGCGATTCAAGACACCGGTTATTTCAAGATTACCTTGCGCTTTTAAAAGTTTGATGACTAATTTGCTGTCATGCAAACTGCACTCTTCATCATTTACAATAACCAACGCTTGCGTCGCATTTTTTTTGGCGATATAAAATCCATCGTCAATTCCTGCGGGAGAATCAATCAAGATGTAGTCATAGTCACTCTTCAATTCTTCAATCACTTGATCAAGAAAAATTTCCGGAAAATTTCTGACGTCGCTTTTTAAGCATAAAGGCAAAACATGAAGCAACGGTTCAAAATTATCGTATTCTAAAGCATCTTGTATCGTACATCGCCCTTTAATAACATCAGAGACATCATATTTAGCTTTTTGAGAGATTTTCAAGACCAAATCAACGTTTTTTAAACCGAGATCCGCATCGATAATGAGCACACGATATTTCCGTTTGGCAAGTGTCTTACCGAGCAAAGAAGTAAAAGTTGTCTTTCCGACGCCACCCTTTCCGGAGGTAATTACGAAAATATCGCGCATAAGTCCTCCTTATATGATAGATTACAATCATTGATTGTACATGGGTAAAACGAACCTGATGGATGCACTAATTTGGCACTGTCCAATTTTTTGGCGATCAATTTAGCCTCCGCGTTTTCAAAAATGATCGTTCCTTTCACATCGCTCATGATCACTAGTTCGCTTTGTAAATGAATGACCATTGTGTCTTCTATCGGAAAGAAAATTATCGTCGGTTTTTGAATCGTTATCTCATCGGGGAAAATATCTTTTTTAAAAATTTGGACCTCGTCTTTAATCACTTTATATGAATTGATAAAACCCGATTGATAATAATCTAGTCGCCCAAGCAACGGTAAAAAAACATCGTCGAAAATATTTTTATTGACAATAACATCAATACTCAAAATATCGTTTGACTCTTTGCATTCGCTCAAGGCTTTCTCTAAATCTACAAAACCTTGCGACACATCACTCTCTTTTTCACAAAGCCATGTGTAATTGATTGTCATTTAATCACCTCGTAAATAGAGATTATAGATTTATAAGGTGTCGAAATGATGGCTATTCAGTCGAGTGATCGATATTTATTAACTTTTTTTCTTTTAATGAATAGGCTTTGGTAAGTCCCACGATTAGATGGTCGATTAGAGCGATTCCCAAAGTCAAAGCGACGATCATCAATTGATTGGTCGTTTTGAGATCTTCATTTGACGGAGCGACATTATCGCTTGGGTGATTGTGTAATAAATATACCTTTTTGGCTCCATCTTTAATGGCCAAGCGAAAAATATCGCGGTAATCGCCAAACACGCTGGTTTCGGTGCCTTTGTAAACTAAATGAAAAGCGATCAGCTTATTGGTTCGAGTGAGTGACGCTAAATATAAATTTTCTTGTCGCTCACCTAAAAAACGCGGTGCAAAAAACGATATCACTTTATTCACATCGTCAAAGATTATTCTCGTTTGATGAGCGAGATTAATCATTCTGTGTCGCATTTCCTCCACGGCCTTAATCGTCAAAGCTTTGACTTCATTTATACCACGATACTTGATTATTTCATCAAATGGAGCCTCAAAGACATTCAATAGTCCGTTAAATTCGTAAATCAATTCTCGCGAAAGATCTAAAACCGATTTATTTTTAGTACCGCTTGATAGCACGATAGCTAGTAATTCTTCATCGCTTAAACTTTTAAAGCCGTAGAGTTTCGCTTTTTCGCGCGGTCGTAATAATGGTGGTATCTCTTTGATTTTAGCCATTATTTCCACTCGAAACGATAGCCACCGGGTAGAGTCGTCGAACCGGTGCTAGACATAAAAAGGCGATAGCAAATCACCGCTAAAAGGGCCGCCGACATCACGGCTAAAACCATCGTTAAAGTGATCGCTTCGCCACCTTTAATAAGAGCCATTTCATCGTTATTTAATTTTCTCATCATATATCCTCCTATCTATCAATAAGAGAATATTTTACAAATTAAAAAAACGGACGAGCCGTTTTTTTATAAATTGTTCTTTTTATCGCGATATTCTTGAAGTTGTTTTTTGTAATCAGCTAATTTCTTTTGCTCTAAAGCGACCTTTTCTTTTGGAGCTTTGGCAATAAAGTTTTCGTTAGAGAGCATCTTTTCCCCTCTTGCAACTTCATTTTCCAAACGTTCGATTTCAGCATTTAAGGTCGCAAGTAATTTTTCTTTGTCGACATTATCTTTGATGACCATCGTTGCCAATTGATAAACACGGGGATTTCCGTCTTTAAACTCATTTACAAAGTTGATCTTTGAAGCGAAAGTCATCCGCTTTAAGAATGGTAATAAAATTTCAACCATCGGTCGTTGATTCGTAATTATTTCTAATTCAATCGGGGCGTTAGGCGCTAATTTACAATCGACTTTGTAGCTACGGACATCTTTGATCATCTTAATTAAATCGAGAACGATCATCTCGGATTTTTCATCATACCGCTCTTTGACTACTTCCGGATAAGTTTCAAGCATTATCGATTCCAGATGATGCGGTAATTGTTGATAGATTTCTTCCGCAATGAAAGGAACATACGGATAAATTAAAATTACGATATCTTTAAGCACTTTTAATAAAACCGCTTTAGTATTACGTGCTGATTCAACGTCTGCAGTATTTAATTTGACTTTGGCTAATTCCAAATACCACGAAGTGAAATCATCGTAAACAAAATTGTACAAGTGAGTCGAAGCATTGGCAAAATCGTACTTATCCATATTCAAAGTAACGTTTTCAACGCACTTATTGAGTCTCGACAAAATAAAACGATCGAGAACATCGAGTTTTGATTCATCGATATCGAGCTTTTCTTCCTTTTCGAGATTAAGCAAAATAAAGCGAGCCGCATTCCATATTTTATTGAGATAATTGCTCGCGGACTGTAATTTGATGTCACTATAACGAGTATCAAGTCCCGGTGACGTTGAAGTAGTTAAGAAATACCTTAAAGCATCGACACCATACTTTTCAATGACATCGATAGGATCGATTCCGTTGCCTAAGGACTTGGACATCTTTCGTCCTTGCTCATCACGAATAAGACCGTGAATCAAAACTTTTTTAAAG
>CANQAG010000029.1 GCA_947588815.1 uncultured Bacilli bacterium | reverse complement strand
TTTTCAGTTTTTTTACTACATTTTTTATTCTTTCAATTTTCTTTCTTTATTTGTTGCACTTGCTTTTATAATTAACCGTTATTTAACAAACGTTCAATAGCAAAGTAAATTCATTTTATAAAAAAGAGAATCTTATTAAAGTTACATTTTGCAAATAAAAATCATTTTTAATAGTTTGCATACATGTATCTCCCTTATAATCGGAAGTTACTTCCTAAATGATGCAACTTCTGACTCATATCATAAAAAAGACGGAGAAAATCATTAAGCATTCCTATTTCATGATTGGGGAACGCTTCTAGTTAAGCAATAGATTAAAATCGAAGAAAATAGCAAAAAAGCGATGCTTTTTAATGCACCGCCTGTAATTTTAAATTTCTACCGAATTATAAACGATATTGGAAACCTTCATATCGTCTTCTTGATAAATCCCATCAACCGCTAGGGTCTCCCCTTCCAAAGTGAAACTTATCGGTTTTGTAACTCCCATTAAATCCAATGATAACGCGACTAATTCATAAAGTTCTTTATTGACGGTTTCTTCATCGATAAGCGCGCTGTTATTAACGCTTAAGATAAAGTCATCATTTGCTTCCTGCAAAGCAGAAATCTGTTTGTAAGTGGCCACGTTTTTTAATCGTGAAGCAACCGGAAGGGTATATGATAAGGCATTAGCAAAACTGACATTGAGGCTTTCCATTTTTTCGCTATAGAATGTCACCGGCACTAAGTATTTGGTTTCTTGATCGTAACTGCGTTCATAAAATAGCGTCACTTTTTCTTTACCGACGATTTCTCGCGGTGACTGATTGACGCGATTCAATCCGAAATTTTCGTCGAGAATCGAAGGAAGCGGAGTGTGATTGTTCGGCAAACTGCTTAAAATGGTTCCATTGACACTTAAAATCATCCCGTCAATTTCATCGAATTGAAGCATCGTGGCCAATAAGGCTTCAACCATTTTCACTTCGTTTTTCTCTTGATAATTTAAAAATTCTTCCGACATATCCAATAACAAGATGTTATTTTCGATGGTGAACGAATTAACTTTGGCATCTTCAGGAATAAATCCGTGAAGATACTCGTTTGCCGCTTTACTGTCGGTTCTTAAAAGATTGAAAGTATCCAAGATCTCTTCTTGAATCGAATTTTTTTGATTAAGACTTACGGTAAGTGGCACCGTCAAATCGTCATTTGAAATCAAATAGACGCGACGCGTCACCTTGTTGGTTTCAATGATCACTTGTTCTAAGGGCGTCATTCTTCTATTGTGTTCGACAATGCCTAGCGTCGCTCCCACAATCGCCGCGCACATCGGGATCGCAAAGCAGCAACCATATTTGATAAAGGCCATTTTTTTAGGCTTTTTAAAGTTAAAAGCAACAACTCCTTTGATATGGAAAATGCGCCAAGATTTAATTTTTTTTATGATCTTTTTAAACATATCAGTCACCTCACGCTATCTTATTTATTTGAAAGTCATTTTATGACTAAGTGCGGAAAATATTTTAAGATTATTGATTTGGTGACTTGGTCAGCCTTAAAACCAAGCTTTTTTCCTTGAGGTAAAGAAGCGATGAGTTCTTGGTGATAAGTGAAAATTTTTCCGTCGATGTAACGCGTAAAAATCGCTTTAGCCAAAGGATAATGCGTGCACGCCAAAATGTAGTCTTGTCGTTTTTTTAACCCTTTGATAATTTCGATAATTTGAACGATATCGCTTTTTTCAATCGCCCCTGCCAAATCTTTGATTCCGACAATCGGATATCGATGGTATAAGCGCGAATAAAGTGACGGAGTTCCTAAAAGAACCTTATCCTTACAATGCTTTAAATTATAAGAGAGAATATCGACGATTTGATATGAAGGAAAAACTTCGCATTTATCTAGTAAAGACGACATCGTGTTGCAGGCCATAATAAGAAGATCGATATGATACGTCTCGAATTGTTTTAACCTAGTTTTTAAAATTGCCAATAATTGATCTTCGCTTTTAGTGCCAAACGGGAAATGTTCATGATCGATAAATACGACGTAATCATGTTTTTTATCTTGCTTTATAATCTCTTCGATAAACGGGATCACACCGCATCCGGAATCATAAATCAATATCTTCATATATTACATTATAAAAATGGAGCGACGAAAATATGAAAATAACCTCACTTTGCAATGAGGTTATAGGGAAATCTCTTTCATTCTGATCAGTTCGACAACCGCATGCGCACGACCTTTGACGCCGAGTTTCTGCATGACGTTTGAGATGTGATTGCGCACGGTCTTCTCGGAGATGAAAAGAGTATCCGCAATTTCGCGAGTAGCCATATTCTTGACTAACAGTTCAAATACTTCCCGCTCGCGTTTCGTTAATAAAGATGGCAAATCACTCACTCCTCACGCCTAAATTATCGTATGCGCGGTTTTTGTTTTTGCTAGTATTATAAACACTTTTGGGCGTTATTGATCTTGAAGTTTCTTCAAGATTTCATTTGCCGCTTCAAGTGGCACAATCTGCGCTAGTTCTTCTTTGGAAGCTTTCTTTAAACTATCTAGTGACGGATAAGCTTTCAAAAGCATCTCTTTTCGCTTTTTACCGATTCCTTTAATGTCATCAAATAACGAGAATGTCATTTTTTTGCCCCGCTTTTCGCGATGAAAAGTAATCGCGTAACGGTGAACCTCATCTTGCATCCTTACTAACATCAAAAAAAGTTTTGATTTAGGGTCAAGATTAATCAATTCGCCATCTTTGATAAGTCCCGCAGTATGGTGATGATTGTCTTTAGCAAGGCCCGCGACCGGTATCGATAATTCCAATTTATCGAGCACTTTTTGGGCGACGGCAATCTGATTGAGACCACCATCTACAATAATCAAATCGGGGAAAGTTTTATGCTCTTCTTTGAGTCTCGTGTAACGACGATCTAAGACCTCTTCCATCGATTTTAAATCATCCTTACCGGAACTTCGTTTAATATTGTATTTGCGGTATTCGCTTGGAGCCTTAACGCCGTTAATAAAAACCACCAAAGCTCCAATCGGTTCGCTTCCTTGAAGATGGGAGTTATCGAATAATTCGATTCTAAGAGGCGTTTTTATCCCTAAGTATTTTCCAAGTTCTTCAAGCAAAGCCAGATTATCATCGTCAAGACGGGCGGTTAAGAAATGTTCGTCAAGTCCGTTTTTGGCATTTTCTAGGGCGATAAATATCAAATCTTTTTTAAGACCGCGCGAAGGAGAAACCACGTGGCAAGCAAAGATCTCTTCAAGACGCAAAGCAAGCTCTTTTGACGAAACGACGATTTCTTTAGGCAAATCATGATTTTGATAATATTGAAAGATCGACGATATCACTTGTTCGAGGGAATCGTCGAATTCTTCGATAATGAAGATGTTTTTCCCGAGCAATAACCCCTTTCGATAAGTCATTATCGCTAAAGAAAGATACTTCTCTCTCGATGAGACGGCGATCACATCGCGATCGAGATGGTCTTTAATCGTCACGCCTTGTCTTAAAGCGATATGATCCAAGGATTCAATCAAATCGTGATATTCTTTGGCCTTTTCAAACTCGAGTTTTTCACTCGCTTCGTTCATCTTTTTTAACGTTTCGAAGCGGATTTTTTTGACGTCTCCATTTAAAAAGCGATTGATATCCTCAATCAAAGGTTCATAAACTTCATCGCTGATTTTATTGATACACGGCGCCAAGCATTGACCAAGATGATAATAAAGGCATGGTTCCTTATGAAGATTTTGACATTTACGCAAGGGATAAAGACGATTCAATAAATCGATGGTGTGATAAACCGAACTCGAAGAAGGAAACGGACCGAAATAACGAAACGATGGGTCTTTATCGCGATAGCTGATTTTTAAAAAAGGATCGCCCTTTTTCTTTAAAGCGATGAAGGGATACGATTTACCATCTTTTAATAAAATGTTGTATTTAGGATAATATTTCCGAATCAGATTCAACTCTAAAAGCAACGCTTCTTTTTCAGACGGCGTTTCAATCGTATCAAAATCGCGCGCTTCAAGAACCATTTTAAAAACTTTTCCCTCTTGAGGACGCGTAAAATATTGTTTGACTCTTTTAATCAAGGATTTGGCTTTACCGACATAAATCACTTCATTGTCGGCATTTTTCATGATATAAACACCCGGTCTAGAAGACAGCAATTCGATCTTGGCCTTTAAAACTTCGTTCATTTTAAAATCACCACCGTCGCTCCGACGCCGCCTTCATTCAATCCCCCTAAACGATAACTTAAAACATGAGGGTGATGTTTTAGATAATCTTGAACGGCCGCGCGCAACTTTCCACTGCCGGAGCCATGAATGATGCGCACTTGTTTATAGTGAGCTACTACAGCGTCGTCTAAATATTTGCTGACCGCCTCTAAACCTTCTTCGATATGATATCCGATGATGTTCAATTCTAAAGGCACCATTTTTATATTAGTAAAATCGCTATTGACATACTGCTTTTTTTCTTTTGATTTTGGCCTACATAAAACCAGGGAACTTTTAGGAATCCACATCGACTTTCCTTCATCTGTCAAAACGTAACAATCATCATTTTTGATTCTGATGATTCGCCCTCTTATCGCCAAATCTTCATAAGCGACATAATCGTCGATTTGAAATTCATGGACGATGGGCTTAGTTTCTTCTTGTTCGCTTAAAGCTTGTAAACGTCGTCTTGAAGATATTATTTCATGAGTTTTGATCGTTTCTTTATCTTTCAACTCTTCAAAAATTTGTTCGATTTTTTCCGTTGCTTCAACCACCAGCGTCTCGATTTCCTCTTGGGCTTTGTCTTTGATTCGCTGTTGTTCTTTAAATAAGGCTCTTTGTTTCTGTTCGGTCTCTTGAAGTGCTGTATCTAATTGATTTTTTTCGCTCAACAACTGATCTTTGAGTTTTTCGGTCTCTTCGATTTTAGAAACCAGTTCATCAAGAAGAAGATCTTTACTATTATTTTTCGCCTCATTTAACCAATGTTTGGCATTTTCGATAATCTGATGATTCAACCCCAATCTTGACGCCACTTCGATTCCGTATGATTTACCACAAGTTCCAAGTCGCAAGTGGTAAGTCGGCAACAATTTTTCTTCATCGAAAATCATCGATGAAGGTAAAATCGCTTGATTTTCAAGCGAATAATTCTTTAAGCCTTCATAGTGCGAAGAAATGATGGCAAAACATCCTTTTTCAATCAAAAAATTAATAACTCCTATGGCGAGTGCTTCTCCGTCTAATGGAGAAGTACCGGTTCCCAGTTCATCGAGAATTACAAGCGAATCTTCATCAACTTGCTCAGTGATCAAGCGGATATTTTCAATGTGACCTGAAAAAGTCGAAAGGTTATCAAGTAACGATTGATGATCGCCGATATCGACGAAGATCTCCTTGAAAAAAGAAATGAGCGGTGGTTCATCACACGGAAGCGGCAAGCCGCATTGATGAAGATAGACAAAAAGTCCAATCGTCTTTAACGCGACGGTCTTTCCTCCGGCATTAGGACCACTTATAAGTAGGATTTTCCGATCATAAAGTTCAAAAGAATTTTTAACGACATTTTTTTGATCCAACAAGGGGTGTCGCGCCCCTTTTAATGAAATAATTGGCTTTTCGGATACTTTACCGACCACAGCATCGTATTCTTTTGCATACTGCGCCTTAGCCATCAAAAAATCCAATCTCGCAATCAAGTAATGATCGAGACATAAACTTTCAAAATTTCTTTTGATTTCATCTAACAACTCTTTAATGATTCTGGAGATTTCTTCATTTTCTTCTTGCTTTAAGCGGTAAATCTTATTGTTACTGGCGATAATTTCGTTAGGTTCGATAAAAACCGTTTGCTGGCTAGCGGACACGGCAACGACCACCCCATCCACTTTTCCTTTGTAACTGGCTTTGATTGAGAGAACTTTGGTTTGGTCTTTCAAAGCGATGCGTTCATCGTTTAAATAAGCACCGTATTTTTGCACCAAACGATTCATGATCACGCTTTGCGCTTGCTCTTCGTTTTGAATAGCTTTACGGATAGACGAAAGTTTAAAGGACGCTTCAGAAGAAATGGTTAAATCGGGCGCTAAAGTCACGTCGATTTTCTTTTTTAATGTAGGAATGAGGATCAAACGTTCAAGCAATCCTTTAAGTAACGGAAATTCATTATCGATCATCGTTTCGCGTTTAAGTACCGATGCATTTTCTAAAAGACGAGAAACCTGATAGAAAAATTCCAGTTCGACACTTGCCCCTTTTTCGATTAAAGCCAAAGAATCAAGCAAATTATTTAAAGGATAGATCGATAAAGATTGATATTTATAAAGATAGTTATTAGCCTCTTGGGTATATAAAAGTTCTTCTTCCAATTCACCGCGATATGAAAACATCTCCAGTTCTTGAATCATCTTTTTTGCGTAACCGGTTTGAGCGTGTTTTTGAATTAGATTAAAAACTTGATCAATTTCAAGAATTTCTTTTAGTGATTTCATACTTTCACCTGATTGTTATTGTATCAAACCCCTGAAGTTTTATCATCAAAAATCGATGTTACGGATTAATAAACCGCTTTTTTTAATGTGACTTTACACTCTTTGTTTTACACTGTTACTAGCGACATTTTTATTTATAATCACGAAAATCCATGATAAGATAATAAATGAGGAAAATATGAAAAGCGTTACGATTCAAATAGACGAAACACAAATTGCAAAAATCATGAATCACTTTGAAGGCTATGAACAAGAGACCAAAGGTGATTATCTTTTATATCGCGCCGAAAACGAAGACTGCGCGGTAACAATTTACACTTCCAAAAAAGGATTCAAAGCCGTTTTTACCGGCGATAAATGTCTTGAAGTCGCTTCTCTTTTTAGTGATCAAGCGGCGCTTAATATTCCTAAAACCACTATTAATTCCTCATGGCAAGATTTCAATAATCAATTCGGTTCCGATGAAGTCGGAGTCGGTGACTTTTTCGGACCGATGATCGTCGTTGCTTGCTACGTAAGCAAAGATGATATTTCGTGGCTGCAAGAACTTGGTGTCGACGATTCCAAAAAGTTGAAAGATCACAAAATTATCGAGATCGTTCCACAACTTTTAAAGCGAATTCCGCACTCGAAATTGTGCTTAGATAACGTTACTTACAATCAGCAAATCGCTTTAGGTATCAATATGAATGAATTGAAAAGCAAGCTTCACAATCGGGCTCTTTACAATGTGATTCATCGTCAAAAAGTCGACTTTTACCATGTCTATGTCGACCAATTTGTTAGTGAAAAGCATTATTATGAATACATTAAAAATGAAACTAAACGAATCGACAATATCATTTTTAAAACCAAAGGCGAAAGCTATTTTCCTAGTGTTGCCGTCGCTTCTTTAATCGCTCGTTACAGTTTTTTAAAAGCGATGGAAGTAATGAGTGAAAGATACGCGCTTGAATTTCCTAAAGGTGCTTCTGCTTCTGTCGATCAATTCGCAGATGCCTTCGTTCAAAAGTACGGCAAAGACGAACTTGCAAAAGTAGCGAAACTCAATTTCGTCAATTATAAAAAATTTTTAAGTTAGAGGCTTTAAAACGGCTTTTTTAAGGCTTTTTACATGTGTGAATAATCTAATTTTTTACTTTGCTTTTTTTCAATTTTCGAAAGCGACGATTTTTTATCGTGACATATTTATCATAAAGAGGTTAATTATAAAAGCAAGTGCAACAAATAAAGAAAGAAAATTGAAAGAATAAAAAATGTAGTAAAAAAACTGAAA
>CANQAG010000028.1 GCA_947588815.1 uncultured Bacilli bacterium | reverse complement strand
TTTCAGTTTTTTTACTACATTTTTTATTCTTTCAATTTTCTTTCTTTATTTGTTGCACTTGCTTTTATAATTAACCTTTAATTATGAACTAGTCCTTTTAAAGCATTTAACTTTTTTATTTTCGTCTTTTTCTTTTAAAAAGACTAGCACAACATAATTAAACACGAAAATAATATATGCATATTTTAAAAATAATTAACTTATTTCTTGAAATTTTTTTAATTATTGTTTAGAACAATAGACAATATGCTTGTTTTAACTATAGAGTATGATTAAAACACCTAAAGAAGCATATATCCCCTCACCTTCAAGCTTTTTTCAAACTTGAAATTTTTCGAATAATTGTGTATTATAGAAAGCGGTTACAAATGTAGCATACTATATTAGCGATATTAATAATTTTATATTTGTTAGAAAGGAATTTGACTATGGATCACTTTACATTAAATTACCTTGGAAAAGTAGAAACTTTTGCTAAAAGAGTGCGCTTACTGGATCTCATCGATAAAGAGCAACAAAAAAATTACATATGCGCCAGTGTCAACAATGTGACAAGAAGTCTTGACTATGAAGTATATTACGATGCAAACATCAACTTTTTAGACACACGAGATTATGAAGCGATTAAAATTTACGAAACCTCGTTAAGATATATTGCTGCGATGGCAATCAAAAATCTGTACCCAAATCTTAACGTTCGTTTTTCTTATAACATTTCACGTTCGATTTTTTGTCAATTTTTGAATTTAGAAACACGATTAGAACCGCGTATGGTGCGTTCAATCGAGCAAGAAATGCGACGGATTATTGCCGCAGATTATCCTTTATGCCGCAAAATTGTCTCCAATGCTGAGGCATTAAAGATCTATCGCGACAATAACTATGACGATAAGATCGACATCCTTCAATATCGCCCTGAAAAGACCGTTCACTTATATGAATGCAATGGTTATTTAAACTATATGTATGAATTTATGGTCCCTTCTACTGGCCATATCAAAGAGTTCATTATTAGAATGTATCCGCCGGGATTCATCATTCAATATCCTAGAAGCGAATGTGACGGAAAAATTCCTCAATTTGAAGATGCACCTCGTTTTGGGAAAACTTTAAAACAATCGTATAATTGGGCTCGAAAAGTTCGCGCGGACTCGATCGCTTCCATAAACCATTACGTCAACAAAGAAGGAATTATCGACTTTATCAATCTTTGCGAATCCAATCACAATAACATGCTAGCTGAATTAGGTCGGAAAATTACCGAAGACATCGATAGCATTCGTCTCATTTGCATTGCCGGACCATCTAGTTCTGGAAAGACTACTTTCGCCAATCGTTTACGTTGTGAATTGCTTTCGCTTGGATTAGAGCCGATTAGAATTTCAATTGATGATTATTATTTACCGAAGTCTGATATTCCAGTTGGAGAAGATGGAGAACCGGACTTAGAATCTTTAGAGGCTCTTGACGTAGATTTGTTCAACCAAAATATGCTCGATCTTATTCAAGGCGAAGAAGTGCAGTTACCGCGTTTTGATTTTAAATTAGGTAAACGTGTTCCCGGTCGGGTTTTACAAATTCGCGAAGATCAAATCATCATCATTGAAGGGATCCACGCTTTAAACGAACAACTTACTAATCTTATTCCAAAACATCAAAAATTCAAGATTTATATTGCTCCTCAGGCACAAATCAATATCGACAATCACAATCCCATTTCTTTAACCGAATTAAGATTGTTACGCCGTATTGTCCGTGATAAAAAGTTCAGAAATGCTTCGGCCGAAGAAACCATACAAATGTGGCCTTCCGTTCGCAAAGGAGAATTCCGTTGGATATATCACTGCCAAGAAGATGCCGATTATGTTTTTAACTCCCTTTTATCATATGAAGTGTGTGTTATGAAAAAATATGCTTTGCCGGTTTTACAAAAAATCGATAAGGATTCTCCATACTACATGATGGCTTCCCGCTTGATTAAATTCCTAAAATATTTTGTCGATATGGATGACTCCTACGTTCCGTGTAATTCATTGCTTCGTGAATTTATCGGAGAGTCGTGCTTTCAAGATGTATAGTTTGAATCATTAATTGAAAATCATCGAAAGATACTTCGATGATTTTTATTAATCACATTATTAGGTATTTAAAAGCAATCGTGTTAAAATATCGAAGTGATGAAAATTACTTTTATGGAGGTTTTTTCTATGGATAAAATTAACAATAAAACTTTTGACCAAGAGCGGGCGTTATATTCAATAAAAAATACTCTCGTTGAAAACTGCCGTTTTGAAGGCCCTGAGGATGGAGAATCCGCTTTAAAGGAAAGTGAAAATATCGAGGTCAATAATTGTTACATGGATTTGCGGTATCCGTTATGGCATGTTAACAAATTACTCTTAGCAAATAGTACTATGACCAAAAATTGTCGTGCCGCTTTATGGTACACAAAAGATGCCTTAATTGACCACACGACGATGAACGGCATTAAAGCGCTGCGCGAATGTCGCAAAATCACCTTAAAAAATTGCCTTATCAATTCCCCGGAATTTGGTTGGCGTTGTCATCAACTGAAACTCGACGAATGCAAGATCAAAGCCGAATATGCTTTTTTTGAAAGTCGCAATATAAAAATCAGCAAGATGAAGCTTCGTGGCAAATATTCTTTTCAATATACTCAAAATGTTGAAATTTCGCAATCTACTTTAAAAACCAAAGATGCGTTTTGGCACGCAAAAAATGTGGTAGTTCGCGATAGTGTCCTTCTTGGAGAATACATCGGATGGTATTCAGATGGTTTAACTTTAATCAATTGTCACATTAAAGGAACCCAACCTTTTTGCTACTGTAAAAATTTAAAATTAATCGATTGCACGACCGAAGATTGTGATCTCGCTTTTGAATATAGCGATGTCGAAGCGACCATTAATGGTTCGCTGATTTCAATAAAAAATCCACTTCGTGGAAGGATAATCGTCGATAGTCTAGACGCTATCATCACCGAAGACAGCAAATATCAATCATCCGCGAAAATTGTAGTTAAAGATCAATTAAAATAAAAGCTGATCAATGAATTCAATTTTTATTATCATCATTCTTTTTCGAATTGAAAAAAAGAATTTTTTCTTTATAGAGAATTTGTTGCAAAGTCTCTAAATAAATCGAGCGCATTTCAAGGTACTTTTTGGAATCTACTTCGCGATGTTTTTCAAGAATCGAAGTAAAAATTTCTTCTAATCTTAAGAAAGTTTCATATAAAGAAATAATCGTTATTTCACAAAAATATTCTTTATTGGAGTAAATTAATATCGGAGAACTATGGGCGATCTCACTTGACATTTCATACACTTTGGAATACGAAGATAAGCCCGCGATTGTTTCAACGCCGTTTCTAAAATTAAGTTTCATATTCGGGTAATCTTCAGCGACATTTTTTACTGAATATAGCCATCCGTATTCGATAAACTTTTTGAGATCTTTCGACTTTAAGTCATGCTCTTTCATCTTCGCTTTCATCTCTTCAAAAAGTTGATTTTGTTGGTTCTTATCCGTCAATTCATCGCGGAAAGCTTTGATATATTCGATATGACGAGCGTAAACTTCGGAAACTTCCGGATAACGATTCAAGATGGCGATGATCGATTCGATTTCGTGTATCGTTCGCCAAGTTGAAAATGCTTCGGTTTCAAAACCGTCGTTAAGAAGATTTAAGGTACTCTTCATCATTGAAAAAGCCTTAAAGCACATATCAATTACAAATCGTTCTTCACTTAAAGGTTTCAATTTCATCATTCGATCGATGATGAAATTCAAATAGAAGTTCAAAGTGGTACTCACCGGCGAATACTTACTTAAATATGCTTGGCTTTTAAAAGTTAGAATCTCATTATAAATGATCTTATCGCAAATCGATAAACTCAATTTTTCTTTAAAAGCGCTATCGTTTTGCAGATTGCTAGTTGAACTAAAATCTAAACCTCCGATTAAATATGCATACTCCGCGTAAATATAATTCAATATCATCATCGGGTTTAAATATCTAATGTCGATATTGCCAGTATTATTGAGATACTTAATCACCGCTTTATACATATCATAAGCGAAGGATTCATCCATCGCTTTGGAGATATTTAAAGAACTGAAAAGTTTATGGAAAGCCTCTTTGCTATTCATAAGTGACCTCTTCCATGGCAACATTTAAATTTTTGGCTAGTTCACGAAGCGCCGCTATTTTGTTTTCGCCCAACGTTGAAGAGTAAATTATCTTTCTTACAACCGGCGCCAAAAAACGATCGTTGATCAAATTATTTTTATCTAAAATTGCAACATAACTCCCTTTGATTTCGTGACACATGGCAAGTTTAATCAACTCTTTGATATCGGAAAAATCATACGTAAATTCTAATTCTTCCTTAGTTAAGCAAGGAAAAAAGTTTGCCACTAAATCCTTGTATCCTTTATCATCGAGAAATCCAAAATCAATTTCCACCCAAAAGGTCGTCGGTTCTACTAACGTGAAATAGTGATCGTAAAAATAACGAACCCGAAAGCATTCGTTAAATTTATTCATCGTCGGAATATAAAGTTCTTCGTGATCTTCAAAAACCGAATCATGTAAGGCTAAAGGTTCAAAGTTGATAGTTTTATCCATCAAAGAAAAAAGATCGGGATAAACATTTTCGTTATTAATTCTTACCGATAAAAAATTGCATGGCATATATAATTTTTTAAAAAGCCAATCTTTTTTTTCAAGAATCGCTTTATAGACGATACTATCATCTTCCGAGTACAAATCAAGAAAATTTTTAAGATACTTATTCACCGACTTTCACCTCGAAATTACTATATCACGTTTTAGTAATAAATGAAACCTATCGAATCACGAAATGACGATTTAGCATGACTCGTTTCTTTGTAATTTTTTTATTGCTTGATATAAAAGCTCATCTTCATTTGAATTTTTGGAAAAACGATAATTTTTAATTTTATCTTGATATATCGTCATCGCGATAGTTAAAGCAATTAACCTAGCACCTTTCAAAGAAGGATGTTTTTCATCATCGTCGTAAAGTTCTAATTGAGGATTTGACTTTAAAGCCATTTTAAAAGCAGTGCCCACTTGAATTAGATGGATCTTGTTATATGAAGCGACCTCTTGATAGGCTGTCAATAAGCGATTTTCCATTTCATCATAAGAAATTCCTTTATTTTTGAGTTCCAAAGGAAAGGCAAAAGTTTCATAAAGATAGATATCGATATCTTTTTTGATTGATTTCAGTTTGTTGACCAATATATTGACACTTTTTTCAAATAGCAATCGATCATTATAAGGACGAGTGCTATATTCTTGGATGATGCAAAGATCAAAATCGGAAAAATTGTTAAGCATTGAATCTAAATTTTTCTTGTCTTCAGATGACGGATTTACGACATCGAAAAGCGTCATTCCGCCTCGAGTATACGAAGATATTTCAAGCTCGATATTATTTAAAAGCAGAATTTGCTTTAAAATCTGCGGCATTTCATGATAATAAGTAAAACTATTACCAATCAATAGACAATGACGATAATTTTTCATTTTTTAGCCCTCTTTTTCATTGAAGTCATGCGATAGCTGACATCGATTAAAGGCACTATTTTTTCAAATGGAATAGTTCCATCTAGAATGATGGAACACCAATGTTTTTTATTCATATGATATGCAGGTAAAATTCCTCTTTCTTTAAGCAATAATTCAATTTGTAAAGGTTCATTTTTTAAATTTAAAACCTCAACATTGCCTTCTTTTTCAATACCTAGTTTTCGTTTTGGAACTCTCATGATGATTCCATACCACACTTTAGTATCATGATGGCGAAAGACAGCATCATCAAAGTCATCTTTCCATAAATATTCTAAATTGTCATTATATTTTTCTTTGACATAATTAGATATTTTAATAGTTAATTGGCTATCTAAGTTTCGACTTGTGCAACTATCGATTATCCGATTTTCAATCTTTTCCACTTCCTCGCGCATTGAAATTACAAAGCTTCCATTAGCACCTATTACATCGATTAAATCATATGGTTCATTTGATTCTTTTTCGATAATTTGATGCTTTAAGCAATGATTTTTATCAATGGTTACTATCAACAAAAAATTGTCATCCATAATCGATTGTTCAAAGTAATAAATCTCATCTTTCAGTTTAAAACCATATAAAAGCAATCGTTCAAAATCAAATTTAAGGTCATTGTCAATCATTTTTTTGCCTCATCTATAGTCTTCATGAATCATGTTGCACATTCATTATATCAATTACTGTACCAATTTGAAAATATTGTGTGTTAATAGTGATATTTTTTTTGATACGCTTTGATGAAGCAAATGGTCATAATAACGGCTAAAAAATCGGCAATCGGCGCTGAGATCCAAATGCCATCCAAACCTAGTAGCATTGGGAAAACAATAACGCTCGCTGCTTCAAAAACAATCGTTCTAATAAAAGAAATAATCGCAGAAATAACGCCATTGTTTAAAGAAGTAAATAAAGCAGAACCAAATGTTACCACACCGCTTAACAAAAAGCATATTGAATATAGTTCAAAAGCTCGGATTGTCATCGCCATCAAGGCTTGATCTTGGCGCGTAAAAATCCATGATAACGGGTACGCACATGTTTCTGAAACAATAAACATCAATAGTGAAGCGACAATAATAATCCTTAGGCATTTTTTTCTTAAGCTCTTTAATTCACTCTCATCTTTAGCGCCATAATGAAAGCCAATGGCAGGGCCGATTCCATTTGAAAAACCGGTAAACATCGAATAAAAAATCATGCTGACATACATTAAAATCCCATAAGCCGCCACACCGTTTTCCCCGGCGTATTTAATAAGTTGCAAATTAAAAAGAATGCTGATTAACGATGTTGAAATACTCGAAACGAACTCCGAAGATCCATTGAATAACGCCCGCAAAATCATTTTAAAGTCAAAATGCGTCTTTCCTAAGCGAAGAAGGCTCTTATTTTTAAAAGCAAAATAAAATATCGGGATGATACCTCCTACCACTTGACTTAATGAAGTCGCTAAAGCCGCTCCGACGATTCCCCAATTAAAAAGTCCGATAAATAAAGCGTCTAAAGCAATATTTGTAATTCCAGCAAGGATCGTTATTGCTAAACCTAAATGTGGCTTTTCCGCTGCCACCATGAATGTTTGAAATTCATATTGTAAAATCCAAGCCGGCAGTGCCAAAAGTAAGATACTGGCATATTGAACACAATATTCTAATATTTCTCCCTCCGCTTTTAAAGCGATGGCCAAAGGACGGATAAAAATTAATCCGACGATCGTCATTAAAAGACTTAATCCTCCCGAAATGTAAATGAATAATGAAAAAAGACTGTTCGCCTTTTCGCGATTTTGTTCTCCTAAAGTTTTAGCAACAATCGCACTGCCTCCAACGCCAAACATATATCCAATCGTACCTAAAATATTTAAAACCGGGAAGATAATACAAATCGCTGCGAATGGTTTAGAACCGGCAAAATTTGTGACAAATAAGCCATCGATAATGCCATAAATAGAACAAAAAATCATCATTACGATCGTGGGTATCGTAAAGCGAATGATTTTTTTATAGTCAAAATGATCTGATAATTGAATTTTAATAGTATCTCTCCGCTTCTAAAACTTTTATGAAGTAACCGAAATTTCATAAACTGCTAGTATTTAATTGGTCTGTTATCACATAAACGCTCATATATAATATAACTTTTATTTCAATTTAATGTCAACTTAGCTATTTAATACTATTTGATATGGTATAGTCTATTAAATAGCATAGTGGAATTATCATTTTAATCATGCTACAATTATTTCATGTCAAATATTGCACTCAGTGTTGTTGTCGCCATCCATGGTGTGGCTGAATATTTAAAAAAATGTCTTTCTTCGC
>CANQAG010000027.1 GCA_947588815.1 uncultured Bacilli bacterium | reverse complement strand
TGCTCGTTTTTAATGTTTTTTTTGTTTAAAAAAACGCTTTTTTGTATTTTTATTTCATTTTCATGCGTAATTACTAAAAAAAATTAGTAGAAGTTAAAAACGCATCTTCAATTTAGAAGATGCGTAATTATTAATACTTACTATCGTCGATAGTCTTTAAATACTTTTTTAAAGGTGAAACTATTTTTTTGATCGTCCCGTCTTCAAACGGATTACGAAGTTTAGCATGTTCTAATAGTTCAATAAATGGATATTTGCCACCTAATTTGCATAATTTCACATATTTTTTCCAAGCTTTTTCGTGATTTTTAGTATTTTCAACGTGGAATTGGAAAGCTACCACTTGGGCTAAGGTATAATCGATATAGTAGAAGGGACTTTGGAATACGTGGCTTTGCTTCATCCACCAGCCACCATTTTCATAAATCGGTACTTCATCGTATCGGCGATGTGGCAAATATTTTTTCTCGATCTCTCTAAATTTTTTACAACGCATCTCGTGAGTCGCTTCTGGATTTTCGTAAACCCAATGTTGGAATTCATCGATAGTTGCACCATACGGAATGAAAGTGATGGCACTTGAAAGATGCGCATAGCGATACTTTTCTTCTTGATCAAAGAAAAGATTCATCCACGGATATGCGAAAAATTCCATCGACATCGAATGAATTTCACACGCCTCCAAAGTCGGAGAACGATAGTACGGACATTTAATATTTCGGGACATATGTCCTTGGAAAGCATGACCAAATTCATGAGTCAAAACATCGACATCACCGCTGGTACCATTAAAATTCGAGAAAATAAACGGCGTTTTATAATCTGGTAGATAAGTCATGTAGCCACCACCGACTTTACCGGGTTTTGCCTCTAAATCCATCATTTCATAAGTGACCATGTATGAGAAAAATTCATCGGTTTCTTTTGAAAGTTCGTGATACATCACCTGGGCTTTGTTAACCAATTCATCTTTGTTGCCTAGTGGTTTGGCATTACCGCTTAAGAAAGTTAAATTGTAGTCATAATATTGAGGATTTTTGATTTTAATTCGCTTAGCTTGTCGTTTAAACAACGAATTGGCGAATGGCACTAAATCTTCGTAAATCTGTTGACGATAACTAGCTACCATCGTCTCGTTATAATCGGTTCTGCCTAACATTTTGTAACCGAGTTCCACATAATTTTTAAACCCGAGTTTCACTGCCATCTGATGTCTCAATTTGACCATGCGATCGTAGATGTCACCGATTTTATCGTTGTTATCTTCGAAAAATTTTGCACTTAGCAAACTTGCCTCTTTACGAGTTTTTCGATCTGTGTCTTGCGAATATTTTCCAAGCTGTGAAAGATTTAGTTTTTGACCTTTAAATTCTATTTCGGCAGAAGCGATCACTTTGGAATATTCACTTCCCAATTTGTTGATTTCTTGTAATTCGGGAATAATTTTTTCATCAAAGCACTCTAAACTCGTCTCCACCATCTCAAAAAGATATTTGCCCCATTTCTTTTCAAGCTGTTCTTTGAATTTGGCATTAACTAAAGCTTTGTCAAATTCGCTATAAGCCGCTTGAAGCAAAGGTCCGTTTTCGTCGAGATATTCTTGCGCTTTAGCGTATTTTTTATCGCGAGTGTCGATCGTATAACGAATGTAGGCTATCGTCGAATTTGTTTCGTATTTATCGCGCAATTTAAATACTTTGCGAAGAATAGCGTCTTGTTCTTCAAAAGAATTCGCAATCTTAAATTGAGCGGTATAATTTTGCATTTGTTCTTTAAGTTTGAGGATGTTCGGTTTTACGAACTTCATTTCACTAAATTTTTTCATTGTAAACTCCTATTCGTGAATAATTAACGTCTCTTCTTCCATCGACTCCGGTTTTTTATCCCCTAACAAATCAATGATAGTCGGGGCGATGTTTGATAATTTACCTTGGCGAAGTTTTAAACCTTCGATAGAAACGCCAAAGGGCACCAAATTAGTGGTATGCGCGGTAAATGGATTACCATTATCATCTAAACATTGTTCGGCATTACCATGATCTGCGGTTATCAAAATAGTCGCATCGTGTTTTTCAACCCAATCGATAACTTTTCCAACGCAATCGTCAACCGCTTCAACCGCTTTGATAACAGCTGGTATCACGGCTGTATGTCCCACCATGTCACAGTTAGCATAATTTAAAATCACCACATCTAAATCGCCTTTATTAAGTTCTGCTAGTAATTTATCAGTAACTTCATACGCGGACATTTCCGGTTTTAAATCATAAGTCGCCACTTTAGGAGAATTGACAAGGATTCTCCTACAATTCGCTAATTCCGGTTTTTCTATTCCATCATAGTTAACTGTTCCGTCAAAGAAGAAAGTGACATGAGCATATTTTTCCGTTTCCGCGATTCGCAACTGATGATAGCCTTTTTGCGCTAAGAATTGACCGAGAACCATATCTAATTTCGGTAATTCAAAAGCGATTCTTCCTTTGACAGAATCGGCATATTTCATTGTGCATACATAAAATATATCATGCAATTTAACACGTGGTGAATACGCTTTATACGCTAAAGTTCCGTCTTCTTTAAGTGGTGGATTTTCATAAAAATCCGGATTGGTAAAGACGGTTGATATTTGAATAGCACGATCTGGGCGATAATTCATAAAGATAATTGAATCACCATCTTTAATGGTCGCATCGACGGCTTCATTATAGGCCGGAATAATAAATTCGTCGCTCGCTTCCTTGCCGGTAGTGGGCAATTCACGATATTGTTCTTGCAAATAATCATGGTAATCGTTAAAACTACGACCGACTCTTTCCGTCAAAACTCGATATGAAAGGTCGATTCGATCCATATTTTTATCGCGGTCCATCGCGTAATAGCGACCATGAATAGAAGCGATATGTCCAAAATGCAATTCATCCATTTTCTTTTGCACTTGGTCTAAAAAGACGACTCCTTCTTGAGGATCGACATCGCGTCCATCCATAAAAGCATGCACATAAACATCTTTCAATCCTTGCTCATACGCCATTTCAATCATCGCCAAGATGTGATTGATGTGACTATGAACGCCACCATTTGACATTAAACCAAAGATATGAAGGTTTGAATTTTTCTGTTTGACGTTGGTTATCGCCGAAAGATAATGCTCGTTAGTAAAAAAAGTTTTATCTTTAACGGCTTTATTGATGAGTGTCAGCGACTGATACACAATACGCCCCGCTCCGATATTGGAATGACCGACCTCCGAATTGCCCATTTGTCCTTCCGGTAAACCGACCGCTTCGCCAGACGCTTGTAAAGTAGTGCTTGGATACTTTTCAAAGAAGCGATCCAAATTCGGTTTTTTCGCGGCTTTAATCGCATTACCCGCGACTTTACTAGAGAGACCATAACCATCCATAATACACAAGATTATCGGTTTTTTATTCATATTGTTAAATCCTCCTAAGCATAAATATTATATATTTATATTTCACAAAATTAAACAAAAAGACATTTGAAAAGTAAGTCAATTTTATTTTGTGTCTTTCTTATAAAATGAAACTTAAAAAAAGAATATCTCTTTCGATTATTCGAGATATTCATAAGGTTTCATTTTGAGTATAAAAGCAATTGGACGGAAAACGAAAAAGTTAATCCAATAATTATATCCACCGACATCAGCATTATAACTGGCCGTTTCTTTTCTTAATTGAAGATTTGTTTCATTGATATTGTCTTTAATTTTAATAATTTCCTCATTTTTAATTTGTTTACTATCGACAATATCCAAAAATATCGTTTCTGCGCGATATAATAAAGCTTTTAAAGAAAGGCGTTCGGTTGTAGTCACATATTTTAAATTGTAATCAGCATTTAATTCTAAAACTATATTTAACTTTTCCGGTATTTCAACATCAATCTTCTTTAGATGTCTAACGGAAGAAATCAAAAGATCATACTTTTGTGCCGTTAAAACATCGATCGTGCTCATTTTTTTATTTACTCTCTTTTTTAAAGAAAAGATTATAATCGCAATAATAATATCGAAGAGTACCAGAAGTGCAATTATAACTAATATAGTAATTAGTATTGCAGTCATATAACTTCACCTCTTGAATATGCTTATTAAAACACATCGCATCAAATATTGCAAATATAAGATGCGTTTTTCAATTATCTTCGATATTTTATGGAAATATAAAATAAGGTGGATTATATTTTTATTATCACAAATATTTGGGGGAGGTTTTTTCATGAATGTTTGTATCATCCTCGCTGCAGGTTCAAGTTCAAGAATGAAAAATCAAATTCTTCCTAAACAACTCATATCAATCAACGGAAAGCCTCTTATTTGCTATTCCCTAGAAACTTTTTTAAATCATCCGTTAATCGATAAAGTCGCGGTAGTTTATAATAGTGATTATGAAGATTTATTTTTTAAAATTTTTAAAGAGTATCCGGAAGTTCGTTTAATCAAAGGCGGTTTGACACGTCAAGAATCTTCGTATTTAGCAATCAAAGCTTTTGAAGAACTTCAAGATGACGATATTGTGCTAATTCATGATGCCGCACGGGTTTTAATAAGCGATAAAATCATCACTGAAAACATTGCTGAATGTATAAAAAACGAGGCTGTAATCACCGCTTTAAAGGTCGATGATACGATGATTGAAGGAGAAACTTATCTTGAAAAAACTTTAAATCGAGAACACCTTTTCTTTGAACAGACACCACAGACTTTCAAGTATCGTTTTATTAAACAAGCCCACGAAACGGCTAAGCAAAAAAATATCTGCAACCTTTCTGATGAAGCCCAACTTATGAAACTGATCGATAAAAAGGTCGTTCTAGTACAAGGAGATAAGAAAAATTTCAAAGTAACTACCTTAGAGGACTTAAAATTGTTAAAATTTTATCTCGAGGAGGCTCAACATGGAGTATGAAATCGGCGACATCATCCAAGGCGAAATTACAGGCATTCAATCATATGGTGCTTTTGTTAAAATCGTCAATGGTGAAAATGGTTTAATTCACATTTCTGAGATCAGTTCTTATTTTGTCAAGGATATTCATAACTTTGTCTCGGTCGGGCAAATTGTTAAGGTAAAGGTTATCGGCATTTTGACTGAACGATCTTTATATCGCCTATCGTTAAAGCAAGTCGGAGGACGTAACAGGCAAAATATTCGGCAAACAAAGACCTCTCACGGCTATCGCAAACGATATCAAATCCCGCCGGAGCAACAAAATTTTGCCCCTTTAAAGGAACATTTAACATCATGGGTACAAGAAGAATTAAAAAAAATGGAGGAAGATAAAAATGATTAAATTAGATTTAGGTTACACAGTCGATGATATCCCTCTTGCTTCTTATAAAGAGCAAGTAAAAACCATCAACGAAATGATCAACAAAAAAACCGGCTTAGGAAATGATTTTTTAGGTTGGACCACGTGGCCGGAAGATTACGATAAAGAAGAGTTTCTTCGGATCCAAGAAGCCGCCAAAGAAATTCGCGATAACTATGAAGTTTTAGTAGTTTGCGGAATCGGCGGATCTTATCTTGGCGCACGCGCCGCGATAGAAGCTTTAAACGGCTTATTTCCTACTAACAAATTACAAATTATCTACTTAGGTCAAACTTTATCAAGCAATTATGTTTGCCAAGTTTTAGATTATTTGAAAGATAAAAAATTTGCAATTAACGTCATTTCAAAATCCGGAACCACCACCGAAACCGCAATTGCCTTTCGCCTTTTAAAGGATTTATTAATAGAAAAAATCGGTCAAGAAGCAGCTTATAAAGCGATATTTGCCACGACTGACAAAGCGCGTGGAGCTTTAAAAACCGAAGCTGACGCGAATGGATATCGTACTTTCTGCATTCCCGATGACATCGGCGGTCGTTATTCCGTGCTTACCGCAGTCGGGCTTCTTCCAATCGCGGCGATGGGATCTGACATTCAAGCCATGATGAACGGCGCTAAACAGGCGATGTTAGATTTCAATAATGATGATCTTATCAATAATCCCTGCTATCAATATGCGTGTGTTCGTAACTATTTTTACACTCATCAAAAATCAGTTGAAATGTTTGTAACCTACGAACCTCAATTTACTCAAATCGGTGAATGGTTGAAACAATTATTCGGTGAATCGGAAGGTAAAGATCATCGTGGTTTACTTCCAACCAGTGTTACTAATTCTACCGATTTGCACTCGATGGGTCAATTTATTCAAGAAGGAACCCCTCTTTTATTCGAAACGATTATTCGCGTAAAAGAAGCCAATTATGACTTAGTCATGAAAAATGACAAAAATAATCTTGATGGACTTAATTACCTTGAAGGAAAAAAGTTAAGTTTTGTCAATGAAAAAGCTTTTGAAGGCACTCTTAAAGCTCATAGCGAAACCGGCAAAGTTCCAAATATCGTCATCGAAATGGAAAAAATGGATGAATATCATCTTGGTTATCTCTTCTACTTCTTCATGCGCGCTTGTGCAATGTCGGGATATCTTTTAGACATCAACCCCTTTAATCAACCGGGAGTTGAAGTTTACAAGAAAAATATGTTTAAATTACTTGGAAAATACTAATTATTTTCTAAATCAATGATGATAGCTTCCGGATGATTGAAAATTCGGAAGCTATTTTTTGTATTACCTAAGCCGCGACTGACGATCGTTTTGCCATAAAGGCCCGCGGTATATTGTGGCAAAAATCCTTGTCGTGGTGCATAGAGTCCGCCAATAAAAGGTAATCTTACCACACCACCATGAGCATGACCACTTAAAATTAAATCGAAAGCGGTGGCATTGTAAAGTTCCAAATACTCGGCACGATGCGCTAAAAGGATTTCAAACGCACCACTTTTTTCATTGGCATTTATCTCATTAAGATTGGCGCTCGTGATCGCTTTTTCTTTACTTTCCGGTCCTAAAGGATCTTTTATACCTCCGAGCAATAAAGTTTGATTTTTGATTTTTACCTTGGTTTTAATATTGTCAAGATTGACAATACCCTTTTTGTTTAACTCTTCTTTAAATGATTCAATGTTTTGATATTTTTCTTCGTGATTGCCACTCACCCAATATGTAGGAGCAAATTCTTTAAAGTTAGAAATATATGTTACTAATTCATGGTGTGACGATGCGTCACGATCTACTAAATCTCCACTAATTAATATCAAATCGGGACGATTTTGTTTTAAAAATTTATTTATGGAATACAAAAAGTTATCGTTGGTTCTAGAATGAAGATCGCTTAAATGAGCAATACGAATCGGTTTAGTGATTTTTTCGCTTATAATATGGTAGTAAGTAGTCGTTAAATAGTTGTTTTCTTCATAGAAAAAAAGTAATAATAATACGACTACCAACAATAATCTTCTAAATAATTTCATATTAAATAATATTTGCTTTCTTTAGCAAAAATACATAATTTGTCCGTGGCAATTTTTGGGATTTTATGATTATAAATATTTATTTAAAATTACCGATATTCGATTTTTTCGATTTTGTTTAAAACTAATTGACTTCATTTTCCATTATTGCTATATTATTAAAGCATGATTTAGTGCGTGCAAGGTCTGGATGTTTAGCTCAGCTGGGAGAGCATCGCCTTTACACGGCGGAGGTCGTAGGTTCGAGCCCTATAACATCCACCATTCTCTTAACGCTTTTGGAGGAATAGCGAAGTGGCCAAACGCAGCTGACTGTAAATCAGTTCCTTCGGGTTCGGTGGTTCAAATCCGCCTTCCTCCACCATCTTTGGGGTATAGCCAAGTGGTAAGGCACCAGACTTTGACTCTGGCATCTCCCTGGTCCGAATCCAGGTACCCCAGCCAATCATGTCCCGTTAGCTCAGTCGGTAGAGCACTTGACTTTTAATCAAGGGGTCAGAAGTTCGAACCTTCTACGGGACACCATTTTTGCCCGGGTGGCGGAATAGGTAGACGCACAAGACTTAAAATCTTGCGATAGCAATATCGTACCGGTTCGATTCCGGTTCTGGGCACCAAATTAAATCTTACCTATAGTAATCGCTATAGGTTTTTTATTTAATTGCGTATTTATTGATAATTTTTTTTAAGACGTGGTAAAATAAGACCCGTGAATGAGGTTTAATTATATGTATAGCATGGAAGATCAAGTCAATATGGTATTAGATAAAATTCGTTCATTTATCGCTGCTGAAGGTGGCGATGTGACTTTAAATCATATCGATGACGGCATCGTTTATGTGGATATGCATGGTGCTTGTCAAGGATGTGCTTACGCCGATGATACGATTTCTTCCGTTGTCAAAACTATAGTGATGGAGGAAGTGCCTGGCGTCATCGACGTTCGGCAAACAAACAATCAATAAGTATTTAATAGAACAAAATCGATTTAACAATCGATAAGAACAAGGACTGCATCCTTGTTTTTTTAATATGATATAATTTTACTATGAATAAAAGATATAATTCATTCTTTCGTAATTCAGATTTAA
>CANQAG010000026.1 GCA_947588815.1 uncultured Bacilli bacterium | reverse complement strand
TTTTATCGCTTTACCACGATGTGAATAGTAATTCTTTTCCTCACTTGTCATTTCCGCATAATTCTTTTTAGCTTCATCGCAATAAAAAATCGGATCATAGCCAAAGCCATTGTTTCCTTTTAATTCTTCAGTGATAGAACCATTAACGATTCCTTCAAAAACATGTTCTTTATCGTCAATCAATGCTAATGCACAATGAAAAGAGGCTTTTTTACTCTTATTAGAAACTCTTTTAATGATTTCCTGACATTTGTCTTTGTAATCAAAATCCGCCATAAAACGAGCAGAATAAATACCCGGAAATCCATTTAAAGCCTCGATCGCTAAACCCGAATCATCAGCCAATACTAGATCATCGGTAAAACGTTTCACATATCGAGCCTTAAGCAAAGCGTTGTCTTTAAAAGATTTTCCGTTTTCTTCAATATCAAGCGTGATGTGCAATTCATTTAAAGAACATACCTTATATCCAAAAGGTTTTAATAATTCCTGAAATTCCAGCAATTTATGTTCATTACCGGTCGCAATAACAATTTTTTTCATTTTTGATTCCAATCTACGATGACGTAGTGATTTATTTCTAAATGAGTGATTTCACACTGGATATCCTCATCCTTAAATTCATCGATTGTTAAAGTAAAAATCAACTTATCGTTCTTTTTAATTTCAAAGTCACAATAGGTAACCGAAAAGTTGGTATTGATATGGTCGTCCGGATCGATAGTGGCTGATGAAAAGTCACTAACTAGATTAAAGGTAATATGTTCATAGCCCGTAACAATAAGATCTAATTGTTCGTACCTCATATCCTTATCGCTAATCAAGGTATAGATTACTTTATTATCTTGAGTTACACTATCGTAAGATGAAAAATAATAGTGCCATTGATTTAAAGAATCAGACGTACATGAACATAAAAAAAGGACCAATATCAAAATAACTTTTTTCTTCACATTTATCTCCTATTAAAAAGCGAACCTTATGGCTCGCATTTTTTATTCATCAAACCAATTTTTTCGAATAAATTTCAACGCATCGGTAAGATCTTCTTCTTGCATTGCCGCTAGAGCGAACATATATGAAGGCATCGGAATCGCTTCGTTTAAGTTAAAGAAAACATCTTCTCCCGGAGTCATATAACGACTTACCACATAATAATTCTTTCCGTTTTGCAATAAAGATTTACCATAGTAAGAACAAATAACATGTCCTAAGATATCCATCTTTTCCAGCCCTTTTTCACCTTTTTCGTCCATATTTATCTCCTTTGCATATCAATTATAGCATATATAAATTATTAAATAAATAGTATTTTAATTCCCTATTTGCCATAAAACAACTGAAAATATAATAAAATTAAATTTTTTTGCATTATAAAAGGCGGTCATACAACCGCCTCTTTGTTTTAATAAATTAATTAAAGAACGTTCCAAACAAATCAGCAAATGATTTTTCGTGAGCTGCATCAAAGGTTCCCTCATCGGTTAGACTAACAGGCTTAGATTCCATTAGGATAGAGCTCATTTGAAGATTTTCTAATTCAATAGTTGGTTTAATATATTTTTTCATTTTCGCTCTCCTCCTTACACTCTTTGAATTTTACCATCAACATACTTAAATGTTTGTTTTAAACCGCAATCACTATCCACTACTTCTTCACCTATACGCTTTGCAAACGGAGTTACCTCAAATTCCGTTACATCGCTTGGAATATCGGTAAGCGTTAATAAGAAGAACCCAGCAGTATCGTAATTAGTGGTAGTAAGAGGTACAGCAAATCCATCATCTCCATTATATGTTACAGAGGTGTAAATAATATTAGTGTAAACAGGAACCTCTGGACTAGTCTTCTCACCTTTTTTGACAACGATTTTAAATCCAAGGGAGCTATATTGAGGTTTGTTTTGATTGATATCATCGACAGTGCCCAAGAATCTAATGGTGAAACTATCAGCATCAGCGCTACCTGTTTGTAATTGGGCATAAACTTTCACATTTGATTTAGCAATCAAAGTTTCAAGTTGAGTTTTTAATTCAGTGAATTTGCTTTGGTCTAATTCGTCTTCAGTAATACTATCTCTAGTTGCATCAGGTTTTGTTAAAGCTGTGACTTTTTTTGTAATATCGCTTTCGGCATCAGCAATTGCTTTTGCTATTTCTTGTCTAGTAGTTTTACCTAAAAAATCTTCACCAGCTTTATCCTTTACTTGATAATTTTTGTATTTCTCTAAATCGTTAACTTTTTGTTGAACTAAAGCATCAAATTCTCCAATAGCTTTTTCCTTATTAGCAGCTTTATCTTCAGTCGAGTAATAATCCATAAATTTTGGTGTTACTTTATCTGATCCACTATCAACATCATTACAAGTAATCGTTATTAACCTATGCACTCCTTCACTAGCAGGAATCACTTTGCTTAGGTCAATATCTTCAGTTTGACGACTATCAGCCTTATTATTAATTACCATATTGTCCCAACCATAAGAGGTATCAACACTAACTTTATATAAATCGCTTCCAAGATTAGTCACTTTTACAGTACTTGCCGATAATAAGTCTTCTCCTGGGAAAGTAGCGTTTGGTCTTTGATAAACATTAGAGAATAAATAAATAGTTTTGGTAAACCATTTTGTTGCGTTTTCAAATTGTATATAGAAGTCGTAATTTGTTTTTGTCTGCGGGGTATACTTACCATATATCGTTGTAGTTTTTTCAGCAATTTTATCACCGGCTTTTAATTTTGTACTTTCAATAAGCGTACTTGATTTATACCAACCTTCAAAACGATAACCATCCTTACGAACAAAATGTTGTAAATCTTCATCGGTAAGTTCCACATTTAAAGGAACTATAAAACTAGAATTTAAATTTTCCGTCGCTTTAGTACTAGAATTAACAAACCAACAATTTAATGTTGCTTTGTCTAATGTAGTTGTTTCAACTTTAAAATTCTTAAAGTCTTCATCAAAAGAAAATTTGTAATCACCAG
The DNA here is from genome assembly GCA_947588815.1 of uncultured Bacilli bacterium. Classification (GTDB taxonomy): domain Bacteria; phylum Bacillota_I; class Bacilli_A; order RFN20; family CAG-449; genus CANQAG01. The sequence continues at coordinate 5,990 of CANQAG010000026.1, read as the reverse complement.
TTGTTTTAACCTTGATATTGCTATCAGTTTTAAGAGGATCAGGATCTCCATCTTCCAAATAAGTTGTTATACCATTTCCACTTAAATCCTCATAAGCTTTCCAGTTAATTGCCTCATTCGTTGTATCTTTAGTAAAATCACCGCTTGGAGCATTAATAAATTTAAATTCACTATTGCTTCTCAAATATGTAGAATATTCATATCTTGATGTACCTTTATTCCATATAAATTTTTCAGATTGAGTAGGTTCAGTAGTCCAACCATACATTGTACCCGTTATGGCCCAAGCTTGATTACCCTTTTCCGATGCTTTTTTTGCAACTGTAACACCATGAAATTTATTAGCCTCATCCCCTTTTCCCCAGTTCTTCGGATCTACAGTTACACTAAACGTATCACCATCCTTCGCTGAAGCAAATAAACTAGCATCTTCTACATCATAAGATTGCTTTAAATTACCATTCTCTCTAAAATACACAACAAATAAAGTCATCTTATTAGTGCCTTTGCTTATATTTAGTTTCCGTGTTTTAATATTTTTATTAGTAGTGCCCGATAAATTTTCACTTGTTTTATCCCAACAACCGTAATCAACATCAGCATCAGTGTGAAGTCGATAATCAGTTATATCAGAATCGCTATTCGGATTCCAATTATTGACAACAGTAAAATCAACTTCAAATGTTACATTCACAGTAGCCGCTTCTGCGACTTCTGTTTCTTGACTCTTGGCCATATTGCCGGTAGCTACCAACGATCCTATCGTCAATACGGAGAGTAGAAACGCTTTTATGCCTTTAAACATAAAAATTTTTTCTCCTTTCGAATATATCCGCGCAACAAAATATTGTTTCGCTATAAGTATAGTAACACTACAATTAATAAAATGAAAGCGTTTTCTTTAAAATAATTTCAATTTTTTTTACAATTTAATTATTGATTTTTAAAAACCAATATGAATCTCACAATATAAAGCGAATTGTATGTTTGATTAATAAAAAAATGTACCTAGAATTCCTAAGTACACTTTTAAACGCTTTAATATAATTCTTTCAATAAGAAATCACCGATATACATAATTTCAATACCATTTTCATTGCCTTTCGATAGCGGATCATCAGTAACTATATATTTATGTTAATGGTCTTTAATTTCCATTAGATTACTTATTTCACGATTTGAGGTTTCAGGAATTTCTCGACATACCTGGACATATATTTTTTCATCGCGTCTAATCGCGATAAAGTCGATCTCTTTATCCAAATATTTACCGACATAGACTTCATATCCCCGCCTTTTTAGTTCTAGAAAAACTATGTTTTCAAGCATAGAAGAAATCATCGATGAAGCAAAGCCATATTTACAATACTTAAAGACAATATTTGATAAATAATATTTTTCTTGTGTCTTTAAAACCGCTTTACCTTGAATATCATATCTATTACATGGATAAATAATAAAAGCATCAGCCAACCATTTTAGGTAATTATATATCGTTTCAACGGACAAAGTTCTTTTTTCATTTTTTAAAAATTTCACGATGATGTTCGCCGAAAAAGTTTTACCGACATTTTCAATGACATATTTTACAACGCGATCGAATAAATCTTTATTCCTTATTTTATGTCGTTTAGAAATGTCTCTAGTGATAACCGTCGCATAAATGGCATCGACCACTTGATAGGCAGAAGTAAGATCAAAATTGCTAATACCAATCAAAGGAAATCCGCCATATTGTAAATATTCATCAAACATACTTTTGAGATTTTCATTTTCCTCTTTATGTTTAAAAGTTAAATATTCTTTAAAAGATAAGGTATAAATCGGGATCGATACATAGCGACCTGTTAAATAAGTAGATATTTCACTAGACATCACTTTTGAATTAGATCCGGTGACATAGATATCAACATCATAGTTTTCCAAAAGATCATTAACAACTTTTTCCCATCCATTAATTTCTTGTCATTCATCTAAAAACAAATAATATTTTCGATTAACAGAAAACTCTTTAATCAAATCTTGATACATTTCAAGGGAAGTCATACTATCATATTTTATTTCCGAATAGGTTCTTGAAATAATACATTGCTTACCCGAAAAACTTTTAAATGTACAGAAGTTTTTACTTCTATATCGAAAAAAAGTAGTAAACATTATAGGATTTTAAACTTTAAACCATAATATTTAACTGATTTATTTCGATTAAATTAGAGCTTTAATATAATAGGTAAATTTGTCGATTTTTATAAGAAAATAAGTAGATTTTTAATGTCAAATCGCTCGATTTGCAGAAAAATGTGTGTTTTATTGTCAAAGTTTTACGGAAAAATGTGTAAAATCGGTCTTTAAAAATTAGAAAAAATGTGTAATACTAATGTTTGATAAGGAAAAAAAGGTGATTTTATGAAACGAAATGCAATGGAAGCACTGAAAAAATGGAAGGACGATCCCGAACGCAAGCCGATGGTGTTGCGCGGTGCTAGACAAGTCGGAAAAACCTGGCTGATGAAGGAATTTGGTCAAAACTACTATGATAATTTCGTCTATTTCAACTTCGACGAAGAAGACGAACTGAAATCCATTTTTGAAACAAACAAGAACCCTGCACGAATCATCGAACTTCTCTCCATGATCTCCGGGAGTAAAATTCAGCCTAGCGAAACGCTGATTATCTTTGATGAAATACAGGAATGCCCCGAAGCGCTGAACACATTGAAGTATTTTAAGGAAAAGGCAAACGAATATCACGTGATTGCTGCCGGAAGTCTGCTTGGAACGCTATTAGCACAACCGAAAACCTACCCGGTTGGCATGGTGAATCTGCTTGATGTTTTCCCGTTGACCTTTGACGAATTTTTAAACGCTACCGATCCCTCTCTTTATGACTTCTACATAAGCATAAAAAAAGGTCAGCACATTGAAGAGATCTTTCATAATCGGCTGACCGATGCTTACAACATCTATCTAATCATCGGTGGAATGCCAGAGTGCGTTGCCTCGTGGATCAAGTACAAAGATCCTTCGAAAATATCAAAGATTCAACATGAACTGGTGGAGATTTACGAAAACGATTTTTCTAAACATAGCGGAAAGGTCAATAGCGGGCGCATTCTAATGGTGTTTCGTAGTATCGTTTCCCAACTTTCTAAGCCAAACGAAAAATTCATGTATGGTGCTGTTCGTGAAGGCGGTAGAGCTCGTGATTTTGAAGAAGCCATCGAGTGGCTTGTTTCCGCGGGAATGCTCAACCGGGTCTACAATGTTTCAAAGATGGAACATCCCCTTTCGGCATTTGATAAACTGGATCAATTCAAATTATTTGTGTTTGACACCGGCCTGCTGAAATGTATGGCAGGAATCGACAACACTGCGATTCTACTGAAATCCGACTACCAATTCAAGGGACCTCTGACCGAGAACTATGTACTGCAACAGCTCCGCGGACAGTTTCCTGTGGAACCGCGTTATTATGTCGACAAATCGTTAGAAATCGACTTTGTATTGCAGATGGGCATGGAGATCATCCCCGTGGAAGCAAAAGGCGGTGAAGATAAATCAGCTCCGTCTTTAAAAAAATATCTCGCGGAACATCACCCGACAAACGCTATCCGCTTCTCCAAACGCAGATACCGCAAAGATGGTGCGTTTACTAACATTCCGCTCTATCTTGTAGGAAAGGTAAAAGACCTTTTGTAACCATGATTATCTAGTTAAACAAATTACGCACTTTTATAAAAAAATCTTTCAAGTCCTTGAAAATATGGGCTTGGAAGATTTTTTAAATATAGAACTAATAAATTTAGGTAAAAAAGAAAAAAAGTCGCCAAGAATAATCCTGGCGGCTTAAGGTCTAGAATCGTTTAACCGATCTTAGCAATGGTCGCTTTAAAGTGACCATTTTGCCAAGCGGCACTCCATTCACCGGTAATCAAGTAAGTTCCCGCTCCAGTCGGTAAGTTTGTTGTAATATCAACGGATTGCTTTATTTGTTCCGCTCCCTTATCATCTTTTTGATTAAATATAATAATGATTCCTTCCAATTTAGCAGTCGCATCGATATCGATATAATATCTTCCGGTGCTACTGTCGAGTGTCATATTGCTTTTGGCATTGACATCGAATAAATTTTCACTTTCGGTGTTGATGCTACCCCAATAGTGACATCTCGGATTGGTTGCAGGTGGATTCCAACTAGGAAGTTCAAATTCGATTCTAATGGTATCGACTTCTGGAACTGTCGGTTTTTCACCGATTTTGCCCCAAGCGCCATATCCGCTATCTAATTGTAAATAATAGACTGGATTTTCTTCATCAAAAACCAAATCAGTAGTTTTCTTATTTTTAGCATCTTCTGCTTCACCATTAGTGAAAATTACGTTAGTATAGGTCTTTTCAATATCAAAATGATAAAGTTTTTGTGAATCATCATATTCCATGGCTACACCAGGCCATGTTTGTGGAGTATCTGGTCCTGCCCAATAATAAATATAGAATTTACCCCAAGTAACGCTTTCGTCGACCGAAAGATAAACCGTAACTTTAGTTTTATCGACTACAATCGGAGCATTGACCCAAATCGATGTTGTGGTTCCATCGAGATAAACTTTTAGATAAATGGTATATTCACCGGCTTTTTGGCAAGTGTAGTTACCCATATCATCATATACAACATCTGAATTTTCGAAGTTGCTATACCAACCATTACCATCATCGCGAACTTTAAAGACATCATCGACTTCTAAAGTAATTGTAAAATAATATTCGGTATATAATTCTTTGTTTTCGTTAGCTTCGTTGACCGTCAATTTGTATTCTTCATTGCAGACCCATTGTTTTTCTGTGTCATCAATGAAAGTACCGACAAGATAGTATCCGGTAACAACGACTGGACCGGTGGCTTTTCCGACATAACATGATGATGAACCATCGTTATAGAACTTAAGGTAGAAACTATATGTGCCGTCTTCGGTAACCTTGAATTCATTGCCGGATGTAAGATCTTCATTTGTCCAATTAAGATATGTTGTGCCTTTGCTATCTTTAATGGTAACAGAATCATTAGCGACAAGTGCGACGTCCAATGCCATGTATTCGGAAACTTTGTTTTCTTCCTGATCCATGTTCACATTTAGAATCATATCGGCTTTTTTAACATCGCCGATATAAACGCCGTAACTGGCTTCCTGATCCTCATTTTGATTTCTAACATAGCTAGATGTGCCATCGACATATATCTTTAAATAGAACTCGTATGTGCCGTCTTGAGTAACGCTGAACGCTTGTCCGTCAGACGCTAACTGGGTACCGTACCAATGTAGATAACTATTATTTTGATTGTCTTTGATGGTTACTGAATCACCGCTAACAAGGTCAACGCCGATAGCCATATATTCGGCTAATCTTCCGTCGCCCTTATCGGTTGCTTCGTTTTCAACCATGTCGACTCTTTTTGTATCCCCGACATAGATACTATAAATAATGTCCGGTTCTGGATTTTCACTATTGGTTGAAGAGTCAGTTGAAACATCAGTTGCAGAACTGGTTGTCGGATCGGAGCTTGATTGTTCTTCACTACCGGTAGATTCAGAACTTGAAACCTCACCGTTTGAGGAAGTTTCAGAACTCACATCTCCTTCACCGGCACTTGACGATTGCACTGAAGTCGGTGTATTGGTGGAACTATTGTTCGAAGGTGTCGATGACGATGGTTCATTAGAAGAACCGCCACAGGCCACCAAACTTCCAAGCAAAGCAAGTGTCAATAAAAATTTTGCCTTTTTCATTTTTCCTCCTTTGGATCGATTTATCAAAACGATTAAATCAATACCTCATTTATAATATAATACATCTTTACAATAATCAATACTTTTTTGTAACCCCTTACATTCGCAAAAGTTAAAAAATCAGGAAGCTTGATTAAAATTTAAACTTCAAAAGTTAAGGTATTCAAAAATAAACTTCAAAACCGATAAAATAAAGAAGTATCT
>CANQAG010000025.1 GCA_947588815.1 uncultured Bacilli bacterium | reverse complement strand
AATTTTACTTCTGTTTGCAACATTTTCTTCCCGTTTCTCTCTTTGTTTGTTGCACTTGCTTTTATAATTAACAAAAAAAAGGCATTTATAGCTTTTTCTATTTCAAAAAATCAAATAAAAAGTTATAATATTTTCGTTATGAAACTAAAAATTTATCGCTATGCACTTTTATCTAGTTTAATCGTTATTTTAGGTTTTAATGTGTTTTTTTTAACATTAGACATCGTCAATTTGGTTCAAACCGGCGCAGATAATGTTTTTGATGAAATAATGTATATTTTATGTCTTTTATTATCTTTATGTTTCATTGGCTTACAAATATACAACACCATTATTTCTTTTAAAAAAGGAAGCATGTTTATAAAAAATCTCGCCTATAACGATGACAATTCTTTAAATGATCGGTTTTTAAAACTTTTAGGAATCGCTGACGTAATTTTATTTGTTTTAGTAATATATTCAATACTTCTTTATTGTGGAGTTTCTCTTCCTTTAAAAGATCTTTCTCAAGCTATAAAATCAATTATGGTTACTTTTATATCAATACTATTTATCGATGCTTTATTTATTTTGCTTTTCCCATTATTAGGCAAAGATGATTCCGCTTTTTCTAAATCTAAAAAGAAAAAATAAATTTAAACTTTAATTTATTAACTATTTAAAAAACATCTTTATTTTACGGATACGCTATTAAAAAACCGCTAAATGAATTAGCGGTTTTTAGTTTATTTTAGAATAACTGTTGAAAGCCTTCCGATTTTCAATTTGCCTTGCGAAAGTTCCGGTGTCAATTGCGAACACGATACTTCGTCAAGCATTTCAGTCGCAAAGTCAGAAACATCTATTTCAACATTTTTTGTTTCAAAATTATGAATTACGATAATATAATCATCATTTAAACTTAATTTATAAGCGAGAACGTGATCATAATCTTGATTTACCTTATTTGTTAAATTAGTAAAGATACTCTGCTTTAAAAACGTATATTTATTACGAATATTAATCACTTTCTTATAATGATTTAATAACGAAAACCCTTCTTCTTGAGCATCTAAAACGCCTTTTTCGACTTGCTCCGTGTCATCAAGATCTAAGCGATTTCGCTCAGGGAATTGGCATTCACCTGTTTTATCATTCTTTGACCAAATCATCGGCAATCTTCTTTTAGCATCGCTTTGATCGTCAGGCGTCGTATTTCGTTTTCCTTTAAGCAAGATTTCTTCGCCATAGTACATAAATGGAGTACCCGGAAGCAAATAAGTTAAAGATGCTGCCATTTTTGCATAGTATCCTGTAAAGGAATTTGAAGCGCGATCCATATCGTGATTTGACAAGAAATACGATGAATATCCATTGGGATTCTTCTCTTTTAAAATTCGTTCTTGACTTTCGATTGTTTCACCAAATTTATTTGAAGAAATCAACGCTTTAACCTGTCGTAAAATCGAATCATTCCCATTGCTTTCTAAAGAAGCGTTAAATTTAAAATATGAATCGCATTTCGATGAGTAATAATTGTTAATAACATTAATAGAATCCCAACATTCTCCGACAAAATAAACCGATGGCTTGTAAGCGCATATTTGTTCTTTTAAATAAGTTAAGAATTGTGAATTATAAGATGTATTTCCGTAATCGAAATATTTTACGGCATCAAATCTAAAACCATCAACGCCTTTATCGACCCAAAATTTCAAAATATTTACCATTTCTTGGCGCACTTTTTCATTTTCAGTGTTAAAATCCGGCATTGATGAATCGAATCTTGCTTCATAAAAAACATCACCTTTTTTTGAAAAATTGGATTTAAACACCTTAGACCACACGTACCAATCGGCTTTTGAATCAGCACTTTGATTATTATTAATATAATCATTATATGAATCGATAAACCATTGATTGTTGGTACTCGAATGATTGAACACTATATCGATCATGACATCAATATGGTATTGTTCCGCTTCCTCGGTAAGCGCCATAAAATCATTCATAGTTCCATAATCGGAATTTACATCATAATAATCCTTAACATTATAGCCATGATATGACGGGGAAGGCATAATGGGCATTAACCAAATGGTTTTGATGCCTAAATCTGCAAGATACGAAAGTTTTTCTTTTACTCCGTTAAAATCTCCGATTCCATCTCCATCTGAATCATAAAAGCTTCTTACAAAAATTTCATAACTTACAGAACCATTTGCGTTGGTACTTTGTTCATCAAATTGATAATTAGTTCCACTATATTTTTGTAAATCAATTCTCTTATTTTCACCAGTACTATTTTCTTCATCACAATCCTCGAACATGTCGTCACAACCTTCGTTAGGATTGCCATTATTGCAAGAAACTAGTGTAGAAAGTGAAAAAAGAGATATAAGTATAAATACAAATCTCTTTTTCATAATTAATCCTATCCTTTAACTGCGCCACCGGTAACGCCTGATACATAATACTTTTGTAGTGCGAAGAACAATAATGTAATCGGCAATCCGACACATACAGCTCCGGCTGCAAATTGCGTATAGTAAGATATCGCAATATCTTGACCGGTAGTGAATTGATATAAACCAATAGCCACAGTCCAATTTTTAGTATTTTGAAGTCCGATGATATAAGAGGATGTTATGTAATCTCCCCACGGTCCCATAAAACTTGTTAAAACTGTATAAACGATAATCGGTTTAGCAAGCGGTAAGATAATTTGCCAGAAAATTTGGCTTTTTGAAGCCCCATCTATCATCGCCGCTTCATCGATATTTTTAGATATCGTGTCGAAGAAGCCCTTAGCGATATAGTACCCACCGCCGGCACCGGCCGAATAAATGATTACTAATGACATGTAATTACCTTGCAAATGGAATATATCACGCATTACCCAGTACATAATAATCATGCTCAAGAATCCAGGGAACATACCAATAACGAGATTTACTTTCATAAAAATCGTTCTAGCTTTAAATCTAAATCTTGAAAGCGCGTAAGCTGTACCTAAAACAAATAATGTTGAAATTAAGCAAGATAAAACAGCGACGATAAGCGTATTGCAGAACCATCCAAAGAAGTATCCATCCAAAGAGTGGTTATCACCTTGAGTATGTGTTATTCCAGTAAAGTTGCTAAACAAATAGAGATAATTGTTGAAAGTGAAAGTATTGGGAATCAATCTTGCTTTGTCACCAACGCTACCACCGAACGACTGAAGAATTATCCAAACAATCGGAAGAAGCCAAACTATTGACATGATAGCTAAGATTACATAAATTATTGTGTTCGAAATGATTCGACCTGTTTTTAAACTTTTCATATTATTGGAATTGATCCTCCTCTTTAATAGAATTACTCTTGTTGTACATTACAATTGAAATAAATGAGCAAATAATGAAAATCACAATACCAACAGCACTAGCAATACCATATTGTGGATTGTTCGTCGATGTAATGATTTTATATAAGAACGTAATCAATAAGTCGGTTTGTCCTAAACCTAATAATGATGACCCCGGAATAGAAGGTTTACCACCAGTCAAGAAGAAGATAACGTTGAAGTTATTGATATTTCCAATAAACTGAGTAATCAAGTATGGGCCGGTAACGAATAAGATGTATGGCATTGTAATTTTGGTAAATTGAGTTACCGCACCAGCGCCATCCACTCTCGCTGATTCATATAAATCTTTTGGAATATTTAATAAGATACCGGTTGTCGAAAGAATCGTATACGGGATACCAACCCAAATATTAACTAAGATAATTATAATTTTGGTAAGTAATACGCCTTGTGCCGTTGCAGAAGAACCAAATCCCAATTTAGATCCAAACATTTGCACGTATAAAGTTCCAACTGCTCCATCATCTTTAAGTAATGTTGCAATTGAAAGTAACGAGATAAATTGAGGAATCGCTACTGTCATCATGAAGATAGTTCTCCATAATTTCTTTAATTTTATTCCCTCTTTATTAATCAATAAGGCGACAACAATACCTAAGATATAGTTAGAGAAAGTAGCAACAATTGCCCAAATCAAGGTCCATTGAACCGTTTTCATTAGTGCCGCCGGCAAATAAGCATAAGGAGAATTGGCAGGTGGATTAAATAAAGTAAAGAAATTTTCAAGTCCGATCCAAGTAAATAATTGAGTCGGCGGAATATGACCTTGCGAATAGTTTGTAAATGCGACAAGAATCGAGAATAATAACGGCATAATTGAAATAAACAACATGCCGACTACTGGGAAGAATAAAATCGTAACATGGAATTTATCATTGAATAAACCTTTAACAGTTTCAATAAATGATTTAGGCTTGCCTACATATTTATCAGGATGTGCGGTAAGATATTCCGCTTTTTGATTCTTGAGTTCTTCGAGTTTTTGCGCTACTTCTTCTTCTGATAAAAATCTCTTTTCTTTTTTATCCTCAGTAATAAATAACGCCTTTGCGAATTTAACAGCTTCTTTATATTCTAATTTATAATCAAGGATCATCATATCGACTACTTCTTGAAAAGCAAATTCTTCACTTGTGTAGTTAGTCTTTAAGAATTTCTTATCGCGGATATAGGCGTTTTTAGATTCCTTAATTTCTTCTTTTTCTAATAATTTAATGTTTTTATCGGTCGGCAAATCATTTAATCGCCGCATAATCAAAGTTGTTTCATCAACCAATTTGGCTTTAGCTTCTAACAAAAGTTCTTCCATATTTGGTTCTTGAGCAGCTTTAATGGCATTAACCGATTCTTTATATGTGGTTTTAACTTGATTCAATTCATCATTGAGTGCTTTTTTCTTTTCACGAATTTCATCAAAATTAGCTCTGGTTTTATTGATTTTTTCATTCATTTCTTTTCCAAGATCAACAATTGCCTGAGCGTTTTCTTGATTCTTTTCCTTGTTTTTATCTAACCGTGATAAATAACGTTCTTTGAACTCGTTATAATGGGTGTAAAAGAGAATGTTAGAATCAAGATTTGCAACATGTTTATAGTAATCATTAAATTTACCATACTTATCATTATTTTTAGTATGTTGCATCTCGACATAAGTAGAATATCTCTTGTTAATTTCTTCTAAAATATACTGTTGTTTGCTGATTTTTTTATCGCTATGAGCAACCTTTAGCATGGTTTTATTGTCGTATTTTTCAAGAGAAGCTTCTAATTTTTCAAGATATAATTCATCATCACCGGTATAACTAGTACGTTTTTGCTCATATTTAGCTTTTTGAACTTTATATCCTTCATCACGTCTTGCAACCAATAATTCTTTGCGTTTTTTAAGTCTTTCGATAACTTTTTCTTGTTTTTGTACTTTTTTAAAATGTTTAAATGAATGTCGACAATTGTTAATTAAAAGATATCTCGTGTAATCACGTTCTTGAGCATCTTCGATTTTTGAAACATACTCTTCGATTTCATCTTTTTTCGATTTTAAAAAGTTAGTAGAACTTACGCCATCATCAAAAGCAGTTTTAGCCTCTTCGTCAAAGCGTTTAGCAATTTCATTGTTCTTTTTATCGATTTCTTCAAATTTAACAAATTCATCAATACGATAGTTATAATAACCACTATTGATGCTTCTATTCCAAATATAAAGGAATAATCCAATCGACAAAATCCATAACAATCCGTAGATTAAGATCATGATCGAGTTGTCACCAGCAATCCAATCGCAAAACATTTCGTCTTCACAATTGGGATCAGATCCAGGAGTCACAAGACCTAATCCTCCGGCAGTCAACATATAAATAGCATGGACTCCGAAGATTGCAAACATCAAGATATAAACTACTTCGAATAAGGCGAATAAAACACCATTCGTGTATTGCTTATGAGAGAATGATGAATAACCGAATAAGAAGTAGGATAATCTTCCGGCTTTATCATTATATTTAAATTGGTGAACTTTTCTTTTAAAGAAATTCACTATTCCAATGGCGCCATTATAAATACCCACTCCGATAATTTTAATGAAATGGAAGATGGAACTGAACATTGAGAAAACTAAGTCTAAAAGCCAGTAAACTCCTTTCCAAATTGCATTTAAAACTGAAGTGAAAAAGTAAACCGCAGGACTAATAAGATGAACTTTTTTGGTAAAGACACCATTTAATTCAGTGCTTTCCTTTTCATTTGAGTTTTGAATTTCATCTTTAATATCTTTATTCATATCATTACTCTCCTTCGAAAAAAAATTCATTTAGGAGGAGGATCGCTCCTCCTAAATGAATATATGGATCAAAAACTACCTAGCAGCTCTTAAAATGTCCATTTGAGCTGTTAAGAATTGAGCCCAAGTCATGGGATTACCATCACCATCTTTAAGTTGGCTATCGATGTAAGCTTGTCCAATCGCTGCTCCAACATCCCAATATCTACCTTCAGCAACTTTTGCTTGAACGCAACCATAAGCGCTTTGTTTTAATAAAGCAGCACCACCGATAGTTTTATGTTCGGTGTATCTTGGGTCATTCGCAGCTTCATTATTACATGGTAAAGCTTGTCTTTTTTCAAATCTGATTAATTGAGCTTCTTTAGCAGTTAATAATTCCGCTAAAGCAGCCGCAGTCTTTTGTTCTTCAACCGGTCTGGTTTTATTTAAAGCATAAAGTTTAGAACCATTGAAAGAAGCCATTTGATAAGCTTTACCATCAATAGTGAAAGTTGGTAATTTATCAGCAGCTAAATCTTCTGCAAGAATTCCACTCAACGAACTTTCCATCCAAGTTCCGGAAACAGCAGCAATCAAGGTTTCGTTTTCAAATCCGGCAGTAATTTTGGCATTATCACCAGTAATTAAAGTACCGCTATTGGTATATTCGGTTAAAAGTTCTGCAATGTATTCAGAAACTTCAACGCCTTTTTCGTTATCCCAATTGGTTTCATAATATACTTTATCTTCATCGTTTCTCTTCCATAAAAGCGATTCAGGACCATTAGCTTCAGGAGACATGATAAACGAATTGGCATAGAAACCATTAGGAACATCCATTAAAACTTGTTTTCCATTATCTTTAGCAAATTTAAGTAAATCTTCTAAAGAACCGATTTTGCTTTCAAGTCCTTCAAAGCCCTTGTTATACCATAAGAAGTATCCATTATCGGCAGTAACCGGATAGCCGTAAAGTTTGCCGTCAATTGTAGCAGAATCAACAGCAATTTTAGCATTTTCAGCAACAATTTTGTCTTTCCTTGCACCTTTAATTTCAGAGACGATATTTAAAGATTGTAAATTCGGAATATGGTCATCAGCACATAAGAACAAAGCCGGGGCACCATCAACTGTTGGGTCTTTAGCTAAGGTTGTACCCGTATCGCCTTCTGCAACTGCAGTAAACTCGATTTTGAATTTTTTCGATTCTTCGGTTTGTTTTCTATTGAAATCTTCGATAACAGCATCAATAACTTGTTGTTCGGCAGCAGTTGCCCAAACATTGATTTTAACTTTATCAATATTTTCTTGAGCATCGCCACCACCACCACAAGCTACTAGAGCTAACGTTGATAACAAAGCAGTACCAAAAGTTAATAATTTTTTCATTCTATTTTTTTCCTTTCTATAAACTATTCAGCGGCAGGGGTAAAATTAATGACGAATTTGAATCCTCTTCCTCCATCATCGGTTCTTAAATCATAAGGATTATAAACAATATGGTAAGACCCTACACAATCACCGGTTAAGTTAATGTTAGAGCGATTTTTCTCTTCACTCCAATCCTCTTTAGTTTTACCTGGGAATAAAGCTTTAAACGCAGCGTTACAAGCATCTAAATCAACATCTTCCATACCATATTGGATGTCCCAACTTGGTCCGGCAATGAATTTAAACATTGGGCCTTCAGTAGCCATCTCATCAGTCACTTCAAAATCGTAATAGTAGATATTGGTTTCTCCTTGTCTAAGGAATTTGCAAGACGGATCGGCATCTTTAATAGTATCCGGTGTCCAATCATTCCAATGAGAACCAATAATATACATCGTTTCTTCAGGAGCGACGTAATGACTATTGTTTTGTTCAAACTCATCTCCGCTTCCACTGCAGCCGACTAACCCAACTAATGCGACTGCACAAAGAAGCATCTTTGTTTTGCTAAACATTATTTCTTCTCCTTCCTTTTTTGAACGGTTATATACAAATCCGCTCATTAATAAATGTTTATATATTAATTAGGCAAAAGCCTATTAATACCGAATTAAATTGCCATTTCTGTATCAATATCGAAGAAATGGACTTTTTCGACTTTGAAATCGATTCTTAATTTGTCGTGAATCGAAATGATTTTGGTCGCTGGGAATTTAGCGACTAAATCAACTCCGCCAAATTCACTGTGAACATAATATTCATTTCCTAATAATTCAGCGACATTAACCTCGATTTCGTAGCCATCTTTTTCAACAGGGACAATATCTTCAGGTCTAATACCGAGAATAACTTTTTCAGGAATATTTTTACCTTCATAAACTTTTTTAGGAATAACAAGTTCTCTTCCATCCGAGCATTTTGCAACACCGGTTTTTGAATCAAACTCAACCTTCAAGAAGTTCATCGCCGGAGAGCCGATAAATCCTGCCACAAATAAGTTTGCCGGATGATTATAAATTTCAATCGGAGTGCCGATTTGTTGAATGCGGCCTAATTTCATAACGACAATTCGTGTTGCCATTGTCATGGCTTCGGTTTGGTCGTGAGTAACATAAATGGTAGTGGCACCTAACGCTTCGTGCAATTTAATGATCTCACTTCTCATTTGGACTCTCAATTTAGCATCCAAATTTGACAAAGGTTCATCCATTAAGAACACTTTTGCATTTCTAACGATAGCTCTTCCTAAAGCCACACGTTGTCTTTGACCACCGGACAAGGCCTTTGGTTTACGATCAAGATATTCTTTAATTTGCAAAATTCTTGCCGCCTCGTGAACGCGTTTATCAATTTCATATTTCGGCATTCTACGAATTTTTAACCCAAAAGCCATATTATCATAAACCGACATATGCGGATAAAGAGCGTAGCTTTGGAAAACCATCGCTATATCTCTATCTTTCGGGGTTTTATCGTTGCATAGTTCGTTATCAATATAAAGTTCGCCTTTTGTGATATCTTCCAAACCAGCAATCATTCTTAAGGTAGTGGATTTACCACAACCAGATGGGCCGACAAATACAATGAATTCATGCTTTTTTATGTCGAGGTTGAAATCAAAAACAGCCTGAACATTATTATCGTAAATTTTGTCGATGTGCCTTAACGAAACATATGCTTCATCGTTAGCGGTTAAATTTTTGTCCATGTCTCTTGTCCTCCATAGTGCATTTTTTACACCACATTTGATCAACACAAAATCAAACGTCTTAATGAACGAAAGAATTATAGCATACAATTTTAAATTTTGAAAGCCCTTTCTTAAAAAAAATATGGCTTTGTTAATTATAAAAGCAAGTGCAACAAACAAAGAGAGAAACGGGAAGAAAATGTTGCAAACAGAAGTAAAATTAC
>CANQAG010000024.1 GCA_947588815.1 uncultured Bacilli bacterium | reverse complement strand
GAAGAAATAGATTTGCCAAGAGAATTGACTATTGATAATGTGATATATGTATTAGTGCGTATCGGGGATTCTGCATTTTCTAGTTGTAGTTCCTTAACAAATATCACTATTCCAGATAGTGTTACAAGTATAGAGAGATATGCATTTACTAATTGTAGATCCTTAACCACTATTACAATTCCAAGTAGTGTCACAAGTATCGGTTATGCTGCATTTTCTAATTGTACTCAATTACAAAGTGTAACTTTTGAACCGAATAGTAAATTGGAAAGTATAGGGAACTATGCATTTACTAATTGTAGTTCCTTAACAAGTATCACCATTCCAAGTAATGTCACAAGTATCGGAGGTAGTGCATTCAATAATTGTAATCAATTACAACATGTAACTTTTGAGCCAAATAGTAAATTAGAAAGTGTTGGAGAATATGCATTTTATAATTGTAGTTCATTAACCACTATCACCATACCAAATAGTGTCACAAGTATAGGAAATAGCGCATTCTATAATTGTGATTCCATAGTCATTTATTGTGAAGCATCATCAAAACCAAGTGGATGGGATGCTTATTGGAATTATGGAAATTATTATTCTTTCTATATACCAGTTTACTGGGGAATTAATGAAAATAATTTTATTGAAAAAGATTGTATCCAATATGTAATAATCGATGAAGAAGCAGTAGTAACAAGATATGTCGGAACATCAACAAATGTAGTAATACCGACTACTATAGAAATTAATGGAAAAACATATGATGTTACAAGTATAGGAGAAAGAGCATTCGAAAGTTGTACTGGATTACAAACTGTGACTTTTGAACCAAATAGTAAATTGGAAAGTATAGGGGGATATGCATTTTCTAATTGTAGTTCATTAACAAGTATCACCATTCCAAGTAGTATCACAAATATAAGATACTATGCATTTTCTAATTGTAGTTCTTTAACTATCTATTGTGAAGCATCATCAAAACCAAGTGATTGGAGTGATTATTGGAATAGCTATGATAGACCAGTTTACTGGGGGGAATGAATGGCATTATGAAAATGGAGTGCCGACGTTAAATTAACGGACTTTAAATCAAGTGAGTCGCAGTTATCAATTTTTTAACTAAAATAACATAAAAGATCTTTTACACTATGAAATGTCTTATGTTTTAGTTTGCAATTATAAGAAAAAAAATTCTAATTCTTTCTGCGTATTAATGTTGGAAAGATGTGAAGAATCGTTTCACTAAAGAACATGATTTGTTTTTGAAAGAAATTATTCGAGAAAAAATTGTGAAAAACAATAATTGAAAATTTGATAGTGCATGATATAAATAAATCATTTTGATAACTATTATCTTATTAAATTTTGTTTGAATTTTTTTTAATTAAATCATATGGAGTTTGATTATTTAGTCCAATTAACTTTTTCTTGAATTTGTGATTTCAGTTTCCAAAGATTTAAATATTCTTTTCATTTTTACAACAACATAAATTTTTATAATGGTATGAATTACATAAATGTACTTTTTTCTATGAATACATTCTCTAACAGAATGTTCGTTTTTAAAGACGCTGAAAATTGTAAAAGAAAAATATAAAATTAGCGTTGAACCCACGAGAATGTGGGGATATTCTCTCTTATTTAATGTCTTGTGAAAATAACATAATGAATAAAAACTTTATCTGTTATATAATTATACGTAGTATATATTATATAAAGGTTAACTTTTAAATTATTGAAACCAATTTTAATAGCCAGCCCTTTTATTACTTAAATTTTTTTGCTTTAATAAAATCAACACCATATTTATCATTGATTTTGATAATAAAAAGTATTTAAAGGAGAAAAAATGACAGTAACAGAAATAAAAAAAGTTTTTGATGAATTGAAAGCTGAAGGCAACGATGACGACGATATTTTGGCAATCCTTTATTTAATGTTTCAAGATGGTAAGTTAACCATTGATGAATTGAGTGATTGTGTTCAAATTTTAGGTTATGAATTAACACCTGAATTTCTAGCGATGAGTCCTGAGGATCAAAAAACCAAAGGATATGAAGAAATTGAAGAAATAGAAACGCCGAAAAAAAGAAAAAAGCGTAAATAAAAAAGTTGAAAAATTTTATTTTAAAGTAGTTGAAAAAGCGACGATTTAAAGAAAGGAGTAATCAAATGAAATACATTAAGGTTATTGTAAGAGATAAGAATACATTAGTTTTACAAGAAAATGCTAATGAAGGTGACTTAATTGATTTAGCCACGATCAATTCTATTGATTTTGTGGCGATTGAAGAAGCTTTAAAAAATGGCAAGGAACTAGAATATCAAAAACGAATTGAAGAAAATAAAAAAATGTTAGAAAATCTTCATCAGCAAAAAGAGAAACAATTGGAGACAGAATATAAAAGAAAAATTGAAACTTTAGAAGCCAAAATCAACGAAACCAAAAAAGACGGGGAAGTTGAATTGAATTTGCGCTTGAATAAACTGCATTTAGAACATCAAAGTGAAATTGCTAATTTAAATCAGCGAATTAAATCTTTGGAAGATACCAAAAAGGTTGAAATTGAAAATGAATCATTGAAATTACAGCAAAAATATGAAAGTCAAATTAGAGAATTGCAAGCATCGATTGAAAAATCAAATCGTGATCATGAACTCGCTTTAAAAAATAAAGAAATAGAATATAACAATATTATTAACAAAAACAAAGAGTTGCACGATCGCGCGATTGCGGATAAGATGGAAGAACTTAAAACCATAGAAGATAAAGTCAATGAATTACAACGTCAAAAATCCCTTTTAAATGTCAAACAAACCGGCGAAGATTTGGAAATTTGGTGTGATAATGAGGCTAAATCTTATATGCAAAACGGATTATTAAATTGCACTTGGGTAAAAGATAACGAAGTAATTAAAGAGGATGATGAAACTAAGGGAAGCAAAGCGGACTATATTTTTAAAATCTTTGCTAACGATCAGCATGTAGATGCGGAGTTACTAGCTTCGGTATGCTTAGAAATGAAAGATGAAAACCCCACTTCTAAAGTAAGAAAGAGAAATGAAGATTATTTTGGTGCCCTTGATAAAAACCGAAAAAAGAAACAATGTAAATATGCGCTTTTAGTTTCTAATCTAGAAAGCGATAAAGCTAACGATTTACCGATATATAAAGTTCGTGAATACGAAGATATGTATGTGGTAAGACCGGCGTATATGATGACTTTTTTAAATATGCTCACTTCGTTAACGTCTCGATTCTCTGATATTCTTATTGCGGAACAGAAAGAAAAAATTGAATTAAGGAGTATGATTGAGTTAAATGAATTGTTTGATAAATTAAAGCAAACGTATTTGGATAAACCTTTAGATACATTAAGAAGTAAAATCGATAGTATTAAATCGAATAGTGAAGTAATTACCAAAGCAGCGCGTAAAATTGATGAAACTTGCAGTAGCGTGATTACTAATTATATCCTCGAAATTACCGAAAAATTAAACAAATTTGACATTCAGTTAAATAAAGGTTACAAAAAAGTTAATGTTTAGTATTATTTTAGTTAAACATTTTCTAAGTTACTCAGACTATTAAACAAAGATATTGATTTGAAATTATTGACTTTTTAATTAAAGTATGTTAAATTAATTGTACATGAGGAGTAGCGTACTCGAGTTAATTCGTCAGCACGATTGAATCCGGATTAACTAATCAAAATAAAGATTTCGCAAGATCATGGTAAGTAAAAAAACCATGGTCTTTTTTGCTTAAAAAAGAAATATATGTTTTAGTTAAGGAGGAGATTTAAATGATTAGAACAATTTTATTTCTAGTAAGTGCAGTAGTTATTTTAGGAGTTATTTGTGTCTTTGTTTTTAATAACAAAGGCCAAATAAAAAAGAATGGTAAAGGGACGGTTTTAGATGTCTCATCTAGAGAACCACAAAAAAAGAAAATAAATCTTATTGCTTCAATCGCATTATGCGGCAGTGTCGTGTTTACCATATTTGTTCCGGCATCTTTTCATCAAGTAGAAGCTGGCCAAGTGGCAGTTGTAAAAGAATTGGGTAAAGTGGTTGGAATTCGTCAACCAGGTACCTACTTTGATTTCTGTTTGACAAGAAGCTATACTTTTTTCGATACTACAGTTCAAAAATTGGATATTCAAACAATGTCATATTCTAGCGATGCACAAACGATGGATATTTCAATGACGATTCAATATAAGATCGATGCCGATAAAGCTGAAGATATCTTAATTGAATATACTTCAATGGAATCTTTGGAACAACGGATTGAAAAAGTCGCCGATGATCGTACTAAGTCAGTTTTGTCGCAATATACGGCGATGAAAATCATCGAAACTCGTGCTGCGATCTCACCTGAAGTGGAAAAAATGGTTAAAGAAGCGGTCGGCAATCAATACTATGTAACGATTACCGCAGTCAACTTAACAAATATAGATTTTACTCCTGAATTTGAAAAATCAGTGGAAGATAAAGTCATCGCCGAGCAACAAAAAGAAGCAGCTATCACTAAAGCCGAACAAGAATTAGAAGTTGCAAAATTAGAAGCGCAAGCAGAAATTGAAGCGGCGCGCGGTAATGCCGAAAGTCAAAAAATCATCGCGAGTGCTGCCGGAGAAGCGATGGCGGTTAAAATCGTTGAAATCGCTAAATCTATTGGATTTACGGTTAATGAAACTTATATAGAATCAGTTACTAAAGTGGTAACTAACTATGAGACTAACGAAGAACTTTTAAATACCACTACTGAAAATGAAGTTTCTGTAAAACCTGAAAGCACCGTAGTAGTCACAAAAGACGAAGATTTAAAACAAATGACCACTATTACGACCAGTTTGACAAGCACTAAGTATCAAATTGTGTATGATGAAACTCATACTAAAGAGGATTTAAAGATTGTCATGGATTTTGTCAAATACTTGGAATATTTGGAACAATGGGATGGGGTTTTACCTAATGTTGTAACCGGTAATGAAGCTGTCGATATTATCGTTCCGACTTTAGGATAAGCAATTTAATTTCAGGTTAAGATAACTACTCAAAGGTTAAGTTAAGAGTGATACCTTATATCAAGGTATCACTCTTTTTGTGAGTAGGTAGAAATAGGATTTACAATGTTAAAGCAGTTAAAAAGATGTATTTTTCCACTTTGAACACCTGCTTTTTTGGCACTACAGATGGTAACTTTCATTTTGCTCCATTCTATTCGGATGCAATGCGGAGCGGATGTAATGACAGTTTCGCTTGATTTTCAAAGTTATTTTATTCTATAATCGTGAAGAGAAAAATAGAAATTTTGCGGGAGTATAAAAAATAAAATGTACAGTTTATTGCTTGCGGTTATTTATCTTTTGTTTATTAGTTTGGGACTCCCAGATTCGCTTCTTGGAGCAGGATGGCCCGCAATTCATATAGAGTTTAGTAGTCCCGTTTCTTATATGGGTTTTGTTTCTATGACCATATCATGTGGAACGGTTATATCGAGTCTTTTATCCGATAAACTTACTACAAAGTTTGGAACAAGGATGGTTACGTCTATAAGTATCTTTCTTACGGTAGTGGCATTGTTTGGTTTTTCGTTTTCTACTCAGTTTTGGATGCTTATCGTTTTTGCCATTCCTTATGGCTTAGGAGCGGGAGCAATAGACGCCGCATTAAATAACTATATTGCATTGCACTTTAAGGCAAAACATATGAGTTGGGCGCATTGTTTTTGGGGTGTTGGAACGATTATCAGTCCGTTTATTATGGGTTACGCGGTTACCAATACGACTTGGCACGATGGTTATCTTATCGTAGGATTTATCCAGCTTGCTATTGCAATTATTATGCTACTTTCGTTACCGCTTTGGAAGATAAACAAAAATAAGGATGAAGAGCAACGACAAAAAAGTATCGGATTGATTAGTGCACTTAAAATCAAAGGTGTTCCGTTTTTACTAATCGGCTTTTTTGCTTATTGTGCTGTAGAAGCGACTACAATGTGTTGGGCCAGCACTTATTTTGTTGAGGTCAAGCAAATTTCGGTAGAACAAGCGGCAAATTTGGCATCGTTATTTTATATTGGATTAACGGTGGGGAGATTTATAAGTGGTTTTATCACCGAAAAATTAGGTGATAGAAAAATGATAATCATCGGTACTTGTATTCTTGCTTGTGGTATCGTTTTATTATTGCTTCCTATAAATTCTTATATTTTTGCAATTTCGGCGTTTATAGTGATTGGATTAGGGTGTGCGCCGATTTATCCTTGTATTATACATTCTACGCCGAATAATTTCGGTGCAGAAAATTCCGGCGCCATTATCGGCATACAAATGGCAAGCGCGTATTTAGGAACTACTGCAATTCCACCATTGTTTGGACTTATCGGTAACGTAATCGGTTTTACTATAATGCCCATTTATTTGCTGATTTTTGTAATCTTAATGATAACAATGATCGAGTTGACTTTTCATATTACAAAGAAAACAAGATGAAATAGTAATACAAATTAGATTAGAATTTCGTTACCATTATTTTGGATATCAATGCTTGAATTTTCCAAAAATCAGGTATTTTTGTGTATAAATATTTATTCTAAAAGTAAATAAAAACTTGGATGTAAATCCAAGCTTTTATGATTATCGAATCAATTGTGCTTTAAGCGCTTTGTTTTTGCCAGTAAGTCCATAGATCCTTTAACTCTGTGGCAGCGGTACTTTGATTTGAAAGATCGACGATTCGTTCTTCTTCACCTGAAGTAGTCGGTATCGCTTTCCAGTTATAAGGATCTAAGAATATCGCGGTTTCAAGACCGGAATAAGCAAAAGCACGTTCGGCAATATAGTTGACGCTAGCAGGAATAGTGATAGTCTTAAGATCACTATTATTAGCAAAAGCTTCTTTTTCGATTCTTTGCAATCCATCTTGTAAAGAAATTGTCTTTAAGCGAGAAAAAGAGAAGGCATTGGCTTCAATTGTCTTTACGGTCGATGGTAAAACGACATTAGGAATTATTCTATTGGCAAAGGCATATTGAGCAACTTTTTCAATATCATCATTAGAAAAGTTCATTACCATAGTGCTGCAAGAAAGGCAAAGCAATAGCGTGTTTTCATTGTCGATAATTCCTTTCTTATTAGAAGAATAATGATAAGTCGGATTTTCTTCGTCGAGTTTAAGTGACAAAAGATTACAAGTCTTGGCGAAAGAAGTCGGATCGATTTTAATGGTTTCTTTTGGAATTTCAACACCTTCTATTGTGGCATTTGCAAACGCCCAAGGCTTAATTTCAGTCACCGTTGAAGGAATTGTAAGGATGTTTCCAGACACTTTAACGTTATCGACATAGACGATATTTTCCCATTTGATAGGGTTAGAGTATTCATCATAGAAATCGATCGCACACCAACTATTGATGTCTTTAATCCAAACTTCCCGTTGGCGATTTGAATCAAAGGCCCAAAAATCGATGGTCTTTAAACCGCTACCCATTGTAAATTTGGTGGCTTTATATTCATAGAGACTATATTTACCGAGGTGTTCGACACTATCGGGAATTACTAGTTCTTTATTGATGGGATCAATATATTGTAAAGCAAAATCGGCGATTGTTACGACGCCTTCTGGAATAGTACTAGAAATACATCCAACGATGAGAGTATCGGAATCGTTTTCAATAATACAATTACCTTCTGAGCGATAGTAATTATTACCATATGCAATGGTCAAAGTTTTTAATTGACTACACTGATAAAAAGGAAATATACCGATTTTTGAAACATTTGAACCGATATTCACTTCGGTTAATTTTTTATATCCGGCAAAGACATAATTTGAAAGCGAAGTGACACTATTGGGAATGTTTACGGATTCGACAACAGCATCATTGATGATTAAATCCGCACCATAATATAAAGGATTAACATGGCCGTGATATTGTAGTTGATCTTCAGTCACACCATCAGTGCAAAAGTCGATCTTAAGCCAATTTTCAAGCGAAGTAGCATAGACCTTGCTTAATTGCTTACATTCATAGAAAGCATACCGATTAATTTGTTTGATATTTTGTCCTAAAGTAATTTCGTTAAGTTGTGAACATTCATAAAAAGCTAAAGCACCGATTATAAGAACGTTATCTTTTAAAGTGACGTTTCTAAGTTGATTACAATCTCTGAAACAGTTTTCGGCAATAAGAACCGTCTCATCTTGAGAAACGTAGCTTTCTATGGAAGAATCGGCTTTGATAGCGGCGATATATGGTTCGGTTTCATTACCAAGATAATCTACTTTATCGATGGAATTATACTTGATGGCGAAATCATCATAAAAAGCACCGCTTCTTATTTCTTTGATATTTTTACCAATCGAAATATTGGTAAGAGAAGTACAACCGCTAAAAGCGTAACTTTCGATCGTCAAATTTCCATTGCCTAAATCGGCATCTTTTAATTGGTTACAACCATAGAATGATCCCCATCCAATATAGTTTAGATTATCTTTAAAAGTGATTTTGGTTAATGAAGTACATTCATAAAAGCACCATTGTCCGACTTTTTCTAATGAAGTAGGGAATTCGAGAACTGAGACGTTACTGCAATGGTAAAAGCTTTCTTGTCCCATACTTTGAAGCTTGTCGTTAAAGACGATTTTATCGACAGCAGAGCATTGAGAAAAAGCGTAATTGTCAATTGTTTCAAGGCTTTCTGGAAAAATTAATTCTTTTAATTCAGTGTTATGCCAAAAAGCGGAAATTCCGATTCTTTTAATGTTTTTACCAAAAGTAACTTTGGAAAGAGGAGAAAATGTACTAGTGTTACCGGTTGTAAAAGCATAATCTGCGATTTCTACTACCGGTAAACCTTCGTATTCATTTGGAATGATGATCTCTTCTCGTTTTTCATTTGCAAATCCTAAAACTATATATCCTTGTTGATCTTTGGCTTTCGTAAACCTTAAAAATTCGGCATCATCGCGATTATAGTGGCAGATGCTACAAATGTTGCTTCCGGGTTCAAATTCGTGAGTCCCTTCACCGGATTTTTCACTACATCCAGGATTCAAACATTTATAGTAGTGATGAGTTTTGGTTGTAGTGTAGACGTCTGAAAAATGATGTCCTAGTTTTTCCACTGATTCGGTTTGAACATCTTGGCATCTAGCACAAATGCGGTATTTTTCACCTGGTAGATTGCACGATGGGTGAGTGCTTTCAATCCAATCACCATAGTTATGTCCGAGTTTTTCAATCGGTGTTGTTTCAGAGTAAGTACACGATTCACAATGACGTTCCAAGATTCCGTCTTCGGTACAATTTGGTGCTTTTGTTTGATGCCAAGAGGAAAATGTGTGCTCGTGAGTGGAACTGCTAATGCTTGAAGAATCCTCACTTGAAGAAACTTCGCTATTTGAAGAGTCTTCACTTGAAGAAACATCACTTGAAGAAACCTCACTTGAAGAAACATCGCTTGAAGAAATGTCTTTTGAATCTAACGAAGAATCACTACTCATTTCCGAAGTTAAATCATTTGAACTTTCAAACGCGGAAATTGAAGGATTCGAAGAATCGCTAGAACTGGTAACCATACTCGCACTATCAGTAAATACATTACTAGAATTGCTAGAAGAATTACTAGGTTGATTGCTATTAATTTGGGTGTTACATGAAGTTAATAACACACAAAAAAAGCCGATAATAGCGGTTAAATTTTTTTTAAATCTTTGCATAAATATCCTTTCTGAATAGTATTGCTATAAACATTACTGACTCGATAGATATTCTATCGATTATTTTTACATTTGTCAATAAAGGCACATAAGACATAGTAATTACGCATGAAATTTTTGCCCAAAATTAAGTTTATATCAATTTTGTCTTGAAATGTATTATATCTTTAGAT
>CANQAG010000023.1 GCA_947588815.1 uncultured Bacilli bacterium | reverse complement strand
AACTAAATTAGATAAAGTCACTGATATTTTTATGCTAGGTATTTCTAAAATGGACAAAGGTACCATTAGAACAGGACTTGCGGCATCTATTATGGCGGCTCTTGACGAAGGATATAGTTCAAATGATGATTACTTTGCTGAATTAGTAGTAAATGACTTTACAGAATTTGTTTTAACACAAATCAATAGTGATGTTTTAGGTCAAAACGAACTTGGTAGTACTAGATTTGGAGATGTATTTGTATTCCAAGGACCAGCAAGAGTTGCGTTGGCGACGATAAACAACAAAATACGTATTTGGAAAAGATACCATAAACTTTCTAGTAAAGATATTGATACTGCAATAACACAAGCTGAAGGGGAAGAAAACGAAGCTCAAAAACTAGTAGACATAGCCGAAGGCGAGTTAAATAAAGCCATTGAAAAATTGGATAAAACTAAAGAAGAAAGCAAAAGTGAAACGCTTCCTAAAGAAGAAAGAGAACGTCGAATCAATGAAGCGAAAGAAGTCGTTAAAGATAAGCAAAATAAACTATATGAAGCAGAGGACAAATTACGCGAAAAAAAGGCAAATACCAATAGCGCTAAAAATGACAAAAAGAATTTTCATCGATTCAAAAATATGGGTGGCAAAAAGTCTATTCTATCAATGGTAACTGGCCTAATGATGATGGGAGTAGGATTAACAGTAGTTAGTGAACTCGATCAACGGATTAAAGGTAGAAAAAAATGGACAGAATTTGATGGCCAAGAAATATTGAAACAAACTGCTTATAACTCGACACTTTCTTGGATACCGGTAATAAATACTATTTCTAACTCGGTGTTAAATGGCTATGATGTGTCGCTGCCTAGTTCAACAATGATTAACGAAGTAACAGATACTCTTTCAAGCTTGTATGGCCTTTTAAGTGGAGATGTAAGCGAAAGCAATGTAAAAACACTAATCAGGAATGCAGTTAATGTTCTAAGCAATATTACCGGTATTCCGTTTAAAACTATTTATGATTACATTGTCGGCGCAATATCACAATTTGATCCATTAACGGCTTTAAGAATTAAAAATGTCTTTTATACAATGAACTCTACAGCTGCTACGAAAGCATATAATGAATATGTTTCTGAAAATTGGGAAAGCCAAGCAAAAGCGCAATTACTTTATAATTCGAATTACTTTAAGGGTGGAATTATAGACGATAATATTGCGGAAGAATTATATACTTTCTCGAAATACGGATATAATGCCATTCCTAAAGATCTTATGACATCATACACTGATATTGATGGAAAAGTGATAAGCTTAACAAAACAGCAAATTACTCAATTTGCATCGCTGTATAAAGAATCTAAAAAAGAAGTTAACAATCTTTTAGAAATAAGCGATTACTCATCATATAATTACTACGATCAAGCAAAGTTGGTTAAAAAAGTTTATGACACTTATTATGAGTATGCAAAAGCAAAAACAACCGGAATGCAATCTAAAAATAGAATTACAAATATTTTACTTTTAACAAACGGCAAAATAGGTATTTCAAAATTTTTGATAGGGGTTAATTCCTTATCAACAATTACCGAATCTAAAACTGCCTCAAGAAAAGAATTGATTATGGCTCAAATTAACAAAATGACTGAATTAACCAAGTCAGAAAAACTACTATTAGTTTATTTGCTTGGTTTCTCACTAAGTGATAAAAATAAGTTAGTATTAAGCAATTATTTAAGAAATAACGGAGCCAATTATAAAAAGGCAGTGGAAATACTTCAGTAAGGTTTCTAAATACTCAAATTTTGTGTAAGGAAATGTAAGGGATTTTTTTCGAAAAATATGCAAAATTATGAAATACTATGGATATATAAGATTAAAAAAAGCCTAAAAAAACACAAATTTTAACGATACGCACATTCTTTTATAATTCCCGCTACTTGCTCCATTATGTGCTGAAAGCCCTAAAATAGGGCTTTTTAAATACGTTATATTAGCTTTAAAGTCTAGGGATTAAAAATAATCAGTGCGCCAAAAAGTATAATTGTGATTTAATTTTTCTAAAATATCACTCGTTAGATTAAATTTGAGATCTTGCTTTTCAAATTTATTTAACAAAATCACCATACGACCGCGACGTTCTACTTTTTCTAAAATAAGATGCGAGGTATTGATCACATTAGGAACCAAAATAAGGCTGGTTCGCAATTTGATTAACGAGATGAAATCATCAAAATATTCGCCTAATTCACCATATTCGCGGATGATTAAACCACCATCTTTTTCTCCATAATCCAAATAAGCGACTAATTGACCATCTTTATATAGGCCATGGGGATTACGTAATTCGGTAGTTGTCCAATGGCTAAGATAAAAATCATCTCGAACGATAGGACCATTTAATTTTGAAGAGAAAGTATCGTATATTTGTCGAATTTCATTTCCGCTGATTTTTCTCACTTCATAATTTTCATGAATATCTCGTTGGTGAATTAAAATGCGATTGTAACGATAAATGGTTGATTCAAATCCGAAACGGCGATAAAAATCAGGAATGCCACTGCCTAAATAAGCAAATACATATCCTGCTTGCTTTTGATCTTCTAAAGCCATTTCAATCAGTTTTGAAGAGATTCCTTGATGGCGATATTCGCGCTTGGTGCAAACTTCGCCAATCCCGGCAAAGGGAACTTTAATACCTTCTATGTACATTTCGCGCTTAAAGATTCTTAAAGAAGCGATAATTTTTTCGTGATCTTTGGCAATATAAATATCATTAAAATCATGGTTTGGATCATTGATAAAATGATTTTTAAAATAATTATACAACATTTCACTAAAGATATTATGATTGAAGGAATTGACGCATAAGTGTAACCATTCTTCAAACTCGGATTCCTGCAACTTTGTGAATTTAATCATCGCCCATTCTCCTTGTGTAACCGATATCTATCAGTTATTATCTCTAATTAAATTATATAAAAATTTTACGATAACTGTCAATGTTCCGTCTTTGAGGTTACCATAACTATCCTATACAAAATATCAAATTAAAATTATATTAATCTTTTTTAAATAAAAAAAGAGCTACATATGTATAGCCCTTTGTTTGTCGTAATGGTGACCACAGAGGGATTCGAACCCCCGGCCTACGGCTTAGAAGGCCGTTGCTCTATCCAGCTGAGCTATGTGGCCAGCGTCTTAATATTACCACAAATTAAGATAATTTCAATAACAAAAACAATGTTTAAAAAAAATCCAAAAAAATTTTTGGAAATAACTATCGCTAATAAAGGACAAAGTTTGACACTTTTTATTATTCTGTGACAAAAAATATTCTTTTGGGGTGCTTAAGAAAGGAAATGCTTTTAGAAGAGTTATTTAGTTGCACCGATTTGTGATGCATTTTATAATTAAAATGTTAGTGTTAGTGTGTTTAAGGAGTGATAAGGTGTTTAAATATTTATCAAAAAATGAATCACATTTTTTACGAGCGTTTACCGGCAAAATTATGCAAAAAGTGCAACATATATTACGCCGTCAATTGTCTTTTGAATATCTGCTTTTTTATGGTGGTGGTTCATCTTTGTTAATTAAGGATTCAAAAAGCGGATATGTCGATTGCGAATTCCAAATTTTGATTATTGAAGCCTTGAAAGAGCAGTGGGAAAATCCTCAATTGATTAAAGAAAGCTTGCGTGAAGCGTTAAATCATGCCGCAAAAGGAGTAAGTTTTTTCGAAATCAGTGATTCTTCGTTTATTTTTAGCGCTAGCATTTCAAATCGTAAAGGGCGAAAATATACCGATATCAAGATTTCGCTCATTTTTGATGAAGGCAAAGAAGGTTATTCGCGTTTAATTTACGATCGATTTACCAATCGCTATATGTTAGTGAAGGTAGATGGTTCAAATGATATTGAAGAAAAGATTGCATATTTAAAAAAATTAAAAAAATGGGATCTTTTCCGAAAACGTTATCTTGAAAAGCGTCAAGAAGTGACGATCGGTCCGCTTTACAGTGCTAGTGATTTATTCCTTGAATTGTTAAATGAATTATCTGATGAAGAGAAAAACAATAACGAATTTAAGCAATCGTGATGATTGCTTTTTTTTAATTTTGTTGCTTCTCATTAACAAAACCAAGACTTTATGATATGATTAAAAACAAGTTTTGAGGCTTGAATATGAAAGAAAAGATTTTAAAAATTCTCTACTATGGAATTAAAGCAATCATCACCGGTTTTTTCGTAGGATTGATTGTTGGAACTTATCAATTATGCGCAAATTTAGTGATCGACGCTGCTAAAGAACTATTTGCAACTCAAAACATTATGAATGCACTTATCGTTGTAGTCGTAGTGGCGGCTTTAGCCTTTATCGCACATTTTTTGGTTACTTTTGATACGAATATCGCCGGAAGCGGGATTCCGCAACTAGAGGTTAACATCCGCAAAAAACTCGATAATATGAAATGGTATAAAACGATGCCCTTGATGTTTGTAAATTCGATCGTTTCCTTTTTTGCGGGACTTGGTTTAGGCAGTGAAGGACCTTCGGTTGTCTTAGGTGGAAATGCGTCTTTGATGGTCAATGATTGGTTTAAAGACGATGATGAAGATGAAGTGGCCATCGCTTCTGGAGCAGGTTTCGGTTGCGCTTTTTTATCACCGTTAGCAGGTATCTTTTATACTTTTGAAGAAAGTCTTCATCGCTTTAATATCAAGATTATCATTAGGACGATCATTATCGTTTTTGTCGCATTCTTTATCAGTTCTTTAATTAATCATCATCACCTTTTAACGATGGATATCACCACTGATTTGGGATTTGAAGAATATTATCCGTTGATTTTCGTGATTTTATTAAACGTCATCGTCGGATCACTATTCGTTTTATTGCTCATTCGTTTGAAAGATTTTTTAGCGAAACACAAAAAGAATTTTTTCGTCAAATATCGAATTTATTGGATGTTTATTCTCGCTTTGTTCGTTTCGTTTTTCTTCGCGATAGGAAGTGGCTCCGGTGGGAGAATTATTGCGATGATTTTAGAAGAAAAATCGATTTTAATCTTATTAGGACTTCTTTTATTCCGTTTTGTTTATACGATTTTTTCGGCCAATTCGACGGCTACCGGCGGTTTGGTGGTCCCGATAATTTGCTTTGGGGCTTTGAGCGGAATGATCGTTTGTGTGTCTTGTAACCAATTATTTGGCTTTGAAGAACAATATTTTGCTCCGATTGTGTTGATTTCGATGCTCACGAGTTTTGCAGTTGTCACTAAAGCTCCGTTAACGGCCTTGGCGGTCATCGTTTCCACGGTCGGATTCAACACTCACGGATTATATATTTTGTTACCGGCATTTTTGACTATTGCCATCGCGTACTTCTTATCGCGTCTTACCAAGATCGATTGTCTTTATGAGTTATTGATTGAAAGGCTTTAATTATGGATGATAAAGCACGTTTAAGATTAAATCTTAAAAGTTTGGAAGGTAAGGATGATCCGGAAAGTTTATTTATGCGTTTTGCGCTTATCGGTGAACTTCAAGATGATCAAGTATTACAAGAATTTCTATCGTCATATCGCGATTATCTATTAAAAGAAGATCCTCTTACTACCATCGGTTTTCACGTCGACTATTTTTTGCAAAACGAACGGATTTTCGAAGCATTGGAAATCATTGAAGAATACAAAAGTATGCCCTATATTTCAATGGAAGTCGAAGATTTTATGAATGAATTGAAAACTCGAATTTTAGAGGAAAAACGTCATCGTAATCATCATGATTCTTTAACGGAAATTTACACTTATCTTCATTCGAGAAACGAAGAAAAGATGATTTACGCCATCAATTATTTAAGCAAACAAAATATCAATCTTCATCTTGAAGAAGTCACAAAATTTTTAAAGAGCGACGTGGCATATAAATTCAAAGTGCTGATCCTTTTCATTTTGGTCGAGCAACATTGCTCTAAAACTTTTAAAGTTAAACGGCAAAATGATTGGTTTGACTTTACGCCTCAAGAACAGCAGTTGCCATTTGAAAGAAAAGAATATAAAGAATTTATAAAAATCGTCAATCAATATCACGAAAGTGTGCAAGCGGCAAATTTGGCTAAAGAGACGATAAACGCGATTGAAATCAAAAATTATCCAGTTTCGATTTTTGATATCTATCAAGACGATTATATCTTCGCTTTGGCTTATGACTTAAATTTGGGTTATTTAGGATTAAATCACGATATTGAAAAAATAGCGCTTGATTTTAATAAAACAACCGATGAAATCAAAAGGGATTTAGAATATCTTCAAAGTTTATTAGATGACTAAGGTTTAATGGCAGATATATTTTATTAAAATATATTTCGCTTGAAGAACCGGTAACTAGGTTATATAATTTTTATTGCTGAAAATATTTTAAGGAGGATTATATCAATATGGAAAAGAAAGTTGAAAACAAAGAAAACAAAGAAATCGTCATTAGATTCGAAACTAAAGGCGAAGAATGGAAAAAGGCCCAAGACAAAGAATTCAAAAAATTAGCGGCTAAATTGAAAGTCGACGGATTCCGTCAAGGTCACGTCCCGGAAAATATTGCCAAATCGCGTATCAATCAAGCAGAAGTGATGCACGAAGCCTTGTTTCAATTAGTTAACAAGGAATTTGCCAAAGTCGTCGATGAAGAAAAATTGACGGTATTTTCAAGACCGCTTTTGAATGTCGAAAAAATTTCAACGGATGAAATGGTCGCTACCGTGAGTTTTGCTTTACCACCACATGTGGAATTGGGTGAGTATAAAGGATTGAAGGTTGCTAAAGAAGAAGTTAAAGTAACCGAAAAAGATGTAGAAGCTTTCATTGAAAATCTTCAAAAGGAACATACTACACTTGTGGTTAAAGAAGGCGAAGCCAAAGAAGGAGACACGGTTTTAATCGATTTCAAAGGCTATGTCGATGATACGCCTTTTGAAGGTGGCGAAGCCAAAGGCTATAGTCTTAAACTCGGTTCCCATGCTTTCATACCTGGTTTTGAAGAAGCCCTTGTCGGAATTAAAGCCGGAGAATCGCGCGAAATTAATGTCAAATTCCCCGATAACTATGTTGAAAATCTCGCTGGTAAAGAGGCAAAATTCGAAGTTTCCTGCTCCGATGTCAAAGAAGCGGTGGTTCCTGAAGTTAACGAAGATTTTGTCAAAGAACTCGAAATTAAGGACGTTGAAACTGTAGATTCATTAAAAAAGCATGCTGAACAAGAAGTTTTAAAACGGAATGAGCAACAAGCAAAGTCAAGATATCTTGATAAATTGCTTGATACCATCGTCGAAGCTTCCAAAGTGACAATCGGTAGTCAGATTATCGAGGATGAAGCTAGGGCCAATATCGACAATATGAAAAAACAAGTTGAGAAAAATGGACTTCAATTCTCCGATTATTTGAAAATCAACAATCTCGACGAAGATAAACTTTTGGAAGAACGCAAAAAAGAAGCGGAAAAAAATCTTAAGGTTCTACTTGTTGTTGAAGAGATTTGTAAACGCGAAAATATCGCGGTTACCGATGAATTGCTAGAAAAAGAATATGAAAATCTCGGTGCTCTTTATGGCATGGAAGTCGAAGAAGTTAAAAAAGCTTTAGAGCCACAAAAAGAACAATTCGAAAGACAATTGCGCACTAGATTATTTACCGAATTTTTAGAAAAGAATAACGACTAGACGAATCCATATTTACCGTCTAGTGAGGAGGTAATATATGAACGAAACTACAAATTTTACAATCTTAATCACTAAAGAGTTAGTTCTCTTCCCGAGCGTCACTATCGATATTGAAGTCGGGAGAGACTTTTCTTTAAATGCCATCAATGAAAGTTTGAAGCAACATGAAGGTAAAATCGCAGTTGTTACACAACTCGATTCCGATATTGAAAAACCGGAAGCTTATGATTTTTTTCATGTAGGTACATTGTGTAACATCGATTCTTTTGAAGTATCTAAAAAGAATAAAAATGCTTATAAAGTCCGTCTTACGGGTATTAAAAGAGTTTACTTGTCGAATGTTTTGCACCTTTATCCAAATGATGAAAACAATGTCTTTACCGCGGACGCCAGTGAAATCGTTGAAATTCCGGCTAATCCGAAAAGCGAAGAAAAATTGATGATGCGTTTAGTCGATGAACTAATGCGAATTACGGAATGGATTAAACTTCCGAAAAATTTTGTGCAACAATTTAAAATCGGAATCAATGCTGGAACGCTTTGTGACCAATTGGCGATGACCCTTGATATCGATACCACCACTAAACAACAACTACTTGAAGAACGAAGCGTCAAAGAACGCTTGGAAAAAATTTACGAGATTGTGCATAATGAAGTGCAACGTTTGGAAATCGAAAATAAATTGACACGAAAAGTTCGCGATAAAGCCGAAAAGAGTCAACAAGAATATTTCTTACGCGAAAAAATGCGGGCCATTCAAGAAGAATTGAATGAATTAAATGGTACAAGTGATGAAGATGATGAAACATCGATTTTAGATAAAGTTGAAAATAATCCGTATCCGGAACATGTCAAAAAGAAAATCAGAAGCGAATTAAAACGATATGAGACGATGCCTCAATCGTCGCTTGAAGCTTCGATGGAAAAAACATATATCGATTGGTTAGTTAACTTACCATGGTATCAGCAGACAGTCGATAACGATTCTTTGGAAAATGTCCAAAGAGTCCTTGATGAAGATCATTATGGACTTGAAAAAGTCAAAGAGCGAATCGTTGAATATATCGCGGTTAAATCGATGACTAATTCTTTAAAAGCTCCGATTCTTTGCCTTTATGGTCCTCCGGGTGTCGGTAAGACTTCGCTAGCTAAATCGGTGGCTAGAGCTTTGGAACGAAAATTTGTCAAATGCTCTTTAGGTGGCGTTTCAGATGAAGCTGAAATTCGCGGACATAGACGCACTTATGTCGGAGCTATGCCTGGAAAAATCATCAAAGGTATCAAGAATGCCAATGTCAACAATCCGGTGTTCTTATTGGATGAAGTCGATAAAGTTGCTTCTTCGTATAAAGGCGATCCGGCAAGCGCTTTGCTTGAGGTTCTTGACCCCGAACAGAACATCTTGTTCCAAGATAATTATATCGAAGAGACATTTGATCTTTCGAATGTGCTATTTATCGCGACCGCGAATTATTTGCAAAATATTCCGGCTCCGCTTCGCGATCGTCTCGAACTTATCGAATTGAATTCATATACTAATTTTGAAAAACTCAATATTGCCAAACGCCATTTAGTGGCTAAACAAGTTAAGGCTAACGGCTTGACAAAATCGCAGATTAAATTTGATGATAAGGCTTTGAGTTATATCATTGATTTTTATACCCGTGAGGCCGGTGTCAGAAATCTTGAACGGGCGATATCCACTTGTTGTCGCAAAGCCGTCGTGGAGATTAAAAAAGACCCGACCATTAAAAGCGTTCATGTGACGATTAAGAAAGTCATTCAATATCTCGGTACCGAAATTTTCGATTATTCGAAAAAAGAAAAATCGAATCAAGTCGGGGTCGTCACGGGATTGGCTTATACTGAATTCGGCGGTGACATCCTTCCTATTGAGGTCAATTATTTCGAAGGAAAAGGCAATTTGGTGATTACCGGTAATTTAGGTAATGTGATGAAAGAAAGCGCCTCTATCGCGTTAGATTATGTCAAGGCCAATGCTAAAAAATACGAAATCAATCCGGAATTCTTTACGAGTCACGACATTCATATTCACGTTCCTGAAGGCGCTGTCCCTAAAGACGGCCCATCTGCCGGTATTGCGCTTACGGTTGCTATCATTTCTTCAATCACCAATACTCCTGTCAGTTCTGTAGTCGCGATGACCGGTGAAGTGAATTTGCGTGGTGCGGCTTTACCGATCGGTGGCTTGAAAGAGAAAACTTTAGCGGCCTTAAGAAGCGGTATCAAAACCGTCGTGATTCCAAGAGAAAACGAACGTAACCTTCAAGACTTGCCACGTGAAGTGAAAGAGAATCTTAAAATTGTCTTGATGGACAATGTCGATATGGCGGTTAAAGAAGCCTTTGTTAAATAAAATGATCAATTTTCGAAAAGCAAAATTTGTAAAATCCGCGTGCGGTAAAGACGATGTTCTTTACGATTACGATCATGTCCTTTTTGTTGGAAAATCTAATGTCG
This sequence comes from uncultured Bacilli bacterium, assembly GCA_947588815.1. Classification (GTDB taxonomy): domain Bacteria; phylum Bacillota_I; class Bacilli_A; order RFN20; family CAG-449; genus CANQAG01. The sequence continues at coordinate 593 of CANQAG010000023.1, read as the reverse complement.
GAAAATCGAGTTTACTTAACGCATTATGTGACAATAAGAGTTTGGCGTATGTTTCAAAAACGCCCGGTCATACAAAACTGTTGAATCATTTCCTAATCGATGAACAATTTTATCTTGTGGACGCTCCGGGCTATGGTTATCGAAAACTCGGTAAAAAAGATCAATTTGATGAGATGATGAGTCAGTATTTCGAACATAATTATCGCTTAAAACTTGTGGTATGGCTATTAGATTCAAGACACGAACCGAGTGACGATGATTGCAATTTTTACGAATATTTAAGTAAATTGAAAGTCCCGGCTTTAATCGTTTTGACTAAGTGCGATAAACTTAATCAATCGGAACGTTTTAAAATTAAACGGACTATCGAAAATCTTTTTGAAACTTCAGACTATATTATGGTCTCTTCTTTAAAAAAACAAGGAATCGAAGAGTTGCAAAAACGTATCGGCGATACAATGCTATAAAAGGGGGATGTTGAAAAACCTAAATTAAAAAAATAGGGATAATCAACACCCCTTTTTTAGTGAAAAAAAGACAAAATCACGAAGATTCTGCCTTTTGTGATAAAATATCTTTGTTCAGGAGATATT
>CANQAG010000022.1 GCA_947588815.1 uncultured Bacilli bacterium | reverse complement strand
GATACTTCTTTATTTTATCGGTTTTGAAGTTTATTTTTGAATACCTTAACTTTTGAAGTTTAAATTTTAATCAAGCATATTAAGGTTTATTCGGCACCAATGTAATCGCTTACATTATTTTATTGACAATTTTTTTACTACGGGATATTATTATTTTAGGACGGAAATCGATTTCCGTTCGACGGAGGTAAAAAATGAAAAACAAAAAACTGCTTTCGATATTAGCAGTTACGATGCTTGCGGGAGTAGCCTTAACAGGTTGTAATAACGAAACCGGAAGCACATCTTCAAATTCTTCTCATGAAGAAACAAGCGAATTACAATCGCAAACCACTAGTAGTGAAAGCGACAGTCAAGCAGAATCTTCCGTTGGAGAAGAGACGACTTCTAGCGAAAACAGTACTGAAGGAGAAACCACTAGCGAAGATCAAAATTCTTCTGATTCTGAATCAACACCAATAGAAATTAGTGTTACGATTTCCGGTGATGATTCAGTTAAAGTTGGTGAATCAATTCAATTGACCGCGAATGTTGAAGGTTCCACTCAAGGCGTTACTTGGACTAGCGAACCGGCAACGATTGCTACAGTTTCTGCTACCGGTAGTGTCACCGGTGTTGCTCCAGGAGAAGTAGTAATTAAAGCGACTTCTGTGGAAGATAATACAAAATTTGCTACTAAGACTATTACCGTTCTTGACCAAGAAGCTAAAAAGAATCAGATGGTATTTGCAGAAGAAGGTGATGGACCTGATAAAAAGAAATTACCGGATGATCAAATGTCTTATTGGAATGATCAAGAACAATGGGGATCAGGTTCCATAGTCACTATGGAAGAAGCTTATGAACAAGCAGGCGTTTACTATGTTACTTGGACTTCACAACCATATGGTGCCCCACAAGGATATAGTATGCAATTATTCTACAAAAATACTTCATTAACTGCCGGTAAATCATACAATTTGACCTTTAAATTAAATTCATCGGTTGCCGGAAAAATTCGTGTTAATGACCAAGTTTTCGATATCGAAGAAGGTGACAATGACATCGCAGTGACTTATACCGAAAAAGGTGGTAACAATGGATCGTTGCATCTTATAAATGGTACAGTTGACCCCGTTACAATGATTGAAAATGGTAGTTTTATAATTAGTGAACTCAATTGGAGCTTGGCTCCTACAAAACTCGCCGCTCCAGATGGAGTTTGTTTGAACTATGCTACGGATCATTACATTGTGGCTTTTGGTACAGTTAAAGACGCTAATGGCTATGATGTTCAAATTTTAGATGGCAAAAATAATGAGCCGGTCGGTGATCCAGTTAGCATTTCAGCTCCGGGCGAAACTGTTGATTTCTCTAATTTAGAAGACGGAGCCTACAAAGTTAAGGTTCGCACTAAAGGTAATGGTGAAGATTCACTTGATTCTGACTGGAAAATGGGACAAGGATTCGCCAATGTCGGAGATATTACTTTCCAAGCTCCAACTGAAAAAGAAGATATTCCTTTCGGTGTCGAAGGCATGGATTATCTTCCAAATAAAGACTTATTGCTTTTGAATACTTATTCATATTGGAATATTCAAGAAGCCTCATATGTTACAGTCAATGAAGCCTCGGTTTTAAATGATACTGCAACATTTAAATTCCAAGCTACAGGACCAAGTAGTTCTTATGGATTCCAAGTTTTTTATAAAAATACTACTTTAACGGAAGGTACACGTTACGCATTAAATTTCAAATTAGATTCAAGTTTTGCCGGTAATGTAACAATTAACGGCGTTGAAAAAACGCTTCAAGTTGGTGAAAACAATATTGAAGTGGAATATACGGAAGGTCCTTCCTATAATGCGTCTTTCAAATTAGTCGTAAGTTCTGAATATGCTTTGAGTCAAGAGGTGACTTTGAAAATTAAAAATCCTCAATGGAGTGAATCGAAAACAGTAGTAAAATTTGATACTCCGGTTGGTGTAGAGTTACATCAATTTCCTGATCAACCAAATAAATATACTGTGGCGTTTGCTCCTGTCGCTGGTGCAAATACATTTGAAGTTGAAATCGTCAATCAAGAAAAATCTGTTTTAAAGACAATTTCGGAGATCGGCAATGGCGGAGTGATTGATTTCACTGAATTAGGAAGCGGAGAATATGCCGTTAGAGTTCGCGCTAAAGGAGATGGAGTTACAACTTTAGATTCAGAGTGGTCTGACTATAGTGCTTACATTACAATTGCTTAGTTTTTAACTAAGGCGCTTTTACTAATTAAAAAGGCTTAGAGAATCCTTTCTCTAAGCCTTTATGAATATAAAATAGGAGGTTGGATATGATTAAAAGATTAATTAAAAATTTGCTGCCGATAGCAATTCTTTTAGGTTCTTTAGGATCGTGTAAATCTAATTTAAATCCTACTTCTGCCTTATTGAATTCTTCGTCAAATTCATTTGATTCTTCTTTAAATGGAGAAATATCCAGCGAGTTTTCAAGTTCTTCAGAAGAAAATAGATCAGATTCAAATAATTTTTCAGATACTTCAATTATTGAAGGAAGACAAGATGAACTTTTGGAAAATACTAGTTTTACGACTTTAGATTCATGGGTTATTTCAAGTGATGAAGATTGTGCTGTGAATACCATTGAATATGGTGGAGGTATGTTAAAATTAGAAGTTAATAATAACAATGCAAAAGAAAATTATTCCGTCCAGGTAAAACAAGACGGAATAATCCTTGTTGATAATGAAAGTTACATAGTAGACTTTTTAATTACTAGTTCAGTTTCAAGAAAAATCAATTTTATCGTTCAAGAATCAACATATTATTCACGATATTTAATTAATGATATCTTTGAAGTTTTAGCTAATGTGCAATACCATTATACAAAAGAATTCATTGCAATTCCGGGAACCAATCATCTTCCATATCTTTATGGTTTTATGCTTGGTAAAATCGATGGAGAAACAAATGCCCTACATCAAATTACAATCAGCAATCCGTCTTTATTGGGATATAATGCTAAAATTGTTCCCTGTGTAGGGTTGGATGGAACCACTACTCCAGCACCGACAACTAGTCATAATCGCGCCCTTGTTTGGAACGATGAATTTAACGGAAATAGCGTTGATGAAAGTAAGTGGACTTTTGAATTAGGAAATGGTAATTGGGGTTGGGGCAATAATGAACAGCAATATTATCGTAAAGAAAATGCCACAGTTAATAATGGCTCTTTAAAAATTACAGCTTTAAACGAACGATTTGGGAATTTTAATTATACTTCTTCTCGTATGATTACCAAAGGAAAGTTTAGTTTCCATTATGGTTATGTTGAAGCCCGCCTTGCATTACCACGAATGATGGGAATTTGGCCGGCATTTTGGATGTTAGGCGCTAATATCGATCAAGTAAATTGGCCATCATGTGGTGAAATCGATATTATGGAAGCAATTAACATCGAAGAAAAAGTACATACCACAATTCATTGGAATGACGCATCACATCAAAGTTCAAGTAATAATGGATATGATATCGATTATCGAACTGATTATCATGTTTATGGAATGGAATGGGATGAAAAGCAAATGGTTTTTTATCTCGATAATGTAAAAACTTTTACGTTTGGAATTGCGACAAATGATGGACGACAGGCATTTCAAAAAGATTTCTTCTTTTTGTTAAATGTGGCTGTTGGAGGTCAATGGCCGGGATACAATATTGATGATTGCTTTCCACAAGCGATGAGCGTTGATTATGTAAGAGTTTATCAATAATTATTTTAAAACTGTTAAAGGATATGAGTTATAGTGACTAAAGTCCTTAACAGTTTTGTTATGCAAAATTAAAAAACTTTTAATATATAAAGCACATATTATGAGCGCTAAAAAATTTTAATTATCGTATTTTTTTAAGATAATATAGTGGATAAAAGGATAAATAAGAGCCACTATTGCCATGGTCCACGCTAAAGGATCGGCTAAACAAAGAACTAAATATGACCAATCGGACGCATAAGCGTTGATGCTTCCACCATTTACTAAAGGTGGTAGAGTAAGACATAATGCAATTCTAGCGATTAATTCAAACAATCCTGCCAATAAGGTGTAGTGTGATTTAGCAATACCTTGTACTCCATTCCGGAAGACGAACATGATGCCAAGAATGAAAAATAAAGATAAATCGATATAGAGAAAATAATTCCCGAATTTAATCGATTCACTTGAAATTTTATCGGGACTTAAAAATATGTATTGATAATTACCATTAATAGTAAACAATAAGCCACAAAGAAGAATGATAGCATACATTGCAAAAACAATAAGGATACTTTGCAAAGTCCCTTTTTTGATTCGATCATAATTTTTAGCCCCTAAATTTTGAGCGTTAAAACTGACTAATGCCGTTCCTAAAGCGCTTATTGGTGACATCATAAAACTTTTGACTTTGTTAGCGGCTCCAAAACCATTTTGTGCTGGATTATTAAAAACCATATTACCATTTGGCAAAAGATCATAAGAGACAATCGATCCTTGCATAAAGATGATCCCGATTGCTAAGAGTGAAAATTGAAAACCTAAGGGAAAACCTTGCTTAAAGTGGATCCATAATTCGTTTATAGGAAACATAAAATCTTCTTTATGTAACCTAAATTGTTTGTATTTTCTAAATGTGTAAATAAAGCAAAGAATTGTACTTAAACTTTGGGCGAAAATAGTTGCTAAAGCAGCACCGATTACACCCCATTTAAACGATACAATAAAAATTATATCGAGAATAATATTGAGAATTGTTGACATCAATAAAAACATAAGCGGAGTAATAGAATCGCCGATACTTCTCAAAATAGAACAAATCATGTTATAAAAAATTTGAGCAAATATTCCGATAAAAATCACAAAACAATATTGATAAGCGGCAGTATAAACGCCTTTGTTTTGAGGCGTTACATTAATTATTGATAAAAGATAATTAAGGAGGGAAGTTGCTACTACCATTAAAAAGATCGAAATCAAGATACATAATATGATTTGAGCCGCAAACGAATGCCGAATGCCTTGTTCGTCGTTTTTTCCAATCCGAGAAGAAGTGATAACACAAAATCCGGCAGTGCATCCGAAAGAAAATTGCAAAAATACAAAAGTTAATGAATACACATCATTAACGCCGGCAACTTCGTCGCTAGATAATGCTTGACCACAAATCATTGCGTCACTTAATACATACAATTGTTGCAAGATAAAAGAGATGATAATTGGAATGCTGAAAATTAAAATGCTTTTCCATTCCTTACCATCACGTAAATTTATCGGTGTAAATATTTTTTTTAAAAAACTTTGTTTCACTGACGACACTTCCTTAATCATTATATGCCCACTTACGATAAAAGAGGGATAAAAAAATAATTATATGACTAAAAATTTTTTTTAATGCTTAACTTTAAAAATCAAAGTAAAAAGTAAATTATCATTCTTTTAATGCGGGATAAAGCATTATTTGTGTAACAATTTTTTTTGAAATCTAAATAAAGATTACATTAAGGCATAGATTTCGCTATGTTTAAACTGCTTTTTGTTTACAAAAGCATACTATGAAGGAACATATGACATGGTAAATTGTCTAATAAATTTGTGATTTATTTTGGTAATTTTTTACAATGTATTTATCAAAAGACTGGAGAGAGCATTATGATAAATAATTGAACGATATTAAGTAATTGCTGTATAATAAAACTATATCAAATAGGAGTATTCACCAATGAAGTACGATATTTTTATTTCTTATAAACATTTTGATGAGCAGGGATTAATTACAAAGGATTTTCAAATAGGACAAAGATTATTTGATACTCTTTCCTCATTGGGCTATCGTGTTTTCTTTTCTTCGAATAGTTTAGAAAAAATAGGGAGTTCACGATATAAAGAAGATATAGATGCTGCATTGGATACTGCGAGTATTATGATTGTTGTTATCACTAAAATCGAATATGCGACTTCTCATTGGGTTCAATATGAATGGGATAGTTTCTATAATGACTACCTTTCCGGAGTTCGTAAAGATGCCAATCTTTTTACTTTAACACTGAATATCAATATTCATGACTTACCGAGAACTCTGCGCAATGTCCAAAATTTTTCGTATCAAGAAGATTTAAGTTCCCTTTGTAGTTTTATCAAAAATGCACTTCCCAAAAATATGAATGAGCAACATTGTTCTGATTTAAATTTGAATATAGATACTGAAAGTAGAATTAAGATAATTTCGGGAAAAGAAGTTACAAATTCCGATATTGAACAAGCGGTGAAGTTGGATGAACTTATCTACGATAATGTTTATCAGGTGGACTCTACATTATGTGAAGAATGGGTTAAAGTAAATCCAGATATTTATGTCATGGCAAAAGATAAAGCTACAAACAAGGTAATTGCTTACGTGAACATTTCTCCTATCACTGATGAATGCTATGATCGATTAAAAAATGGCGATTTCATTGATTCAAAGATAACTCCAGATATGATATTAAGCTACGATATGCCTTTTCCATATAGCGTTTATTTCTCTTCAATTGTCATTCACCCGGACTATCAAAATACAGAAGTATTTATGGAACTATTTAACGCTATTATTGATAAGTTTATTTATCTTGGACACCATGAAGTCTATATTCGTAGAATGATAGCCGATGCTGTAACAAAAAATGGAGAAAAGTTTTGCAAACTTTTTAATATGACAAAAGTCAAAGGAAGCGACCATAATTCTACGCTTTATGAAGTAAGTTTGATTCCTCCAAAATTCCGTATCCTTTCTAAAAAAACGAAATTGCTTCATGATTATTATCAAGAAAAATATGAGGAAACGCCATTTCTCTTTGATGATGAATAATCGCTTGGGTAATCATCTTTTGACAATATAATATATAGAAGGTTGTTCTAAAATTGTAGGAAGTCGAATTAGTACCTATGCAAGTTTTGGTATTTTTGCTATAATAAAAGAAACTTTTTTTATAGGAGTCAAAACAATATGAAACTGATACTTATTCGACATGGGGAACCAGATCATGTTCATAATACTCTAACTAAACAAGGCTTTAAAGAAGTCGAGGCATTAGCGAATGCATATAAAACATTAAAATTTAAAGAAATTTATTGCTCTCCTTTAGAACGCGCAAAATTGACTGCCGAAGCTTTTTTAAAACCTCATCAACGAGAACCTATCTATCTTGATTGGCTTCAAGAATTTTCACATATGGTCAAAGTACCTTATGATCAGAATAAAGTTCAAAATTGGGATTTTTTACCGAGTTTTTTTACTAAGCAAGAAGCGTTCTATCGAGATGATCTTTATCTAGATACTGAAGTGATGAAATCCGCTGATATTAATAAATATTATCAAGAAGTGGTTGATTCTTTTGATCAACTTTTAGCGAAACATGGTTATGTTCGAGAAGGACGATATTATCGAGTCAAAGCATCATCGACCGATACTTTAGTATTTGTCTGTCATTTAGGAATAATGAGCGTTATTATGTCACATTTAATGGGAATCCCTTACGTAGTTTTAACTCAAAGTTTCATTTGTCTTCCAAGTGGTGTTACAACCATCGTAACCGAAGAACGTGAAAAAGGAATTGCACAATTTCGTTGCTTGGAGTATGGAAATGTTGACCATTTAAAACAAGCTAAGATCATTCCAAGTTTTCATGGTAGGTTTTGTGAGATTTATGATTCTGAAGAAAGGCATTAGGCAATTAAACAAATTTGCATAAAATATTTAAATAAGGGTCGAACGTGGAGGTGACCCTATTTTTTTTTCATAGTATCTAATGATCATAATGGAGGTACTATGAATCAAGAAGTTAATAAGTTAGTGGCTCAAGATCAACCAATGGTGTTAGCAGTTGAGCAAGCACCAACTAATGTTCAAGCCACTGCCAATTCGCCTACACAAGTTACAATTACTTGGACTGGAATTCCAGAGGCTACAGGGTACAATATTTCTCAATCGACGTCCGCTTCTGGACCATTTACACAAATTGGAAGCACAGTCGAAGGAACATTTGTTGCCACTAATTTGACACCTGGAACAACATATTACTTTACTGTTGCCGGATATGATGAATCGGGACCTGGGCCTGCATCGACTGCGGTAGCAGTAACTACTCCTACTCAACCTTCGCAAGGGACGCTTACCGGTGTTGCATTGACTAGTGGATGTGTACAATTAACTTGGAATTACACCGGTGAAGGAACTCCGGTTTTATATCGAATATTAAGAAGCCAAAATATGGCAGGCCCATATGTAACATTAGCAACGTATCCAACTGGAGTTACAAACTATTTAGATTGTAGTTTAGTTAATGGACAGAATAGTAGCAATTATGGAAATGCTACAACCAATAACTATTACTACATTGTTGAAGTAGTAACTACAACCGGTACTGCAGTATTAGGCCCAACTCTTGTCACTATTACAAATGGAAATGGTAACAATAATGGTGGTTATTGCTCTTATAGTTGCTATAATCCTTGTAGACCATGTTGCTATAGAATCTGTGGTTGTGGGTGTGGTTGGTTTTAACCAGCTATTCTATTAATTAAAAAGGATGGATGATTTAAGATTGTCCATCCTTTAATATAGTTGCATTGATGATATTATTTGATACGTGAATTGAAAAAAATTTGCAATTTGCAATAAAACTAGCTTAAAATAAAAATTAGTCCAAGAAAGCCAAGTTGATTTGATTGAAGTTGCATTAATCAATACAGAGTCGCAATTATTCTATTTAGTTGCTTATCTCCGTGTGTTCTTGTATTATGTCGGTTTTACGAATATTTTAAAAAGTTTAATAAAGGTGAAACAAAGAGGAGTTTATAATTTAATCGGTGATTTTCACAGAAAGGCGGTTTATAAATATGAAAATATGTGTGATAGCAAATGGTGATCCATTTGATAAAGGAACATGGTCTAGAACACCCTATAATATAGTATCTAGATTGGAAAAATATCCTAATGTACAAGTTGTGCCTTTTAACATAAAAAAGGAACTACCACTGCGTGCTTATAAACTTTTTTGTAGATTTTGGGGCAAGGTATTCTTAATTAAAGGATCGCCTCGCGACCCATTAGTATATAAGCGAGCCTCTGCGATTTTACAGAAAAAATTGAATATGGTTGGTGCGGATATTTATTTGTTTTGTGCAGAATATTGCTTATCTGCTCAAAAGACGGATGCAAAATACTATAATTATGTCGATGCCACAATGCGACCATTAATTGAAGCAAACATTAAGCAAAAGGCAGGATCACAGTTTTTTTTAAAGCGATATGAAGTCAACGAAAAAGAATGTTATCGCCTGCTGGATGGCTCATTTACAATGAACGAGTGGGTTGGTAAATCTACCGCCGATTTGTATGGATTTTCAAAAGAAAAGTCGTATAATGTTGGCTTTGGTGTAAATTGTATTTATTACGATGGTGAAAAAAATTATGATGATCCACATTTGCTAATCGTTTTGCGTAGACGAACAGAGCAAAGAAAAGGATTGGATTTCTTGCTAGAAGCATTTGAAATTGCTAAACAGAAAATTCCAAATCTAAGACTTTCCGTAGTCGGTACTACTATGCAAAACAGCGTAGATGGTGTAACCTATTGGGAAGGCTATCCTCGAGAAAAAACCATTGAATTGTTCCAAAAAGCAACACTATATGTTATGCCTGCACTTTATGAACCTAATGGTATTGTTTATTTGGAAGCACTTGCGAATAAAACGCCAATTATCGGCTTGAATAGATTTTCGTTTCCAGAATTTTCTGGAAACGGGAAATATGGTTTTATCGTTCCCAAACGTGACAGCAAAATGCTAGCTGAAACAATCGTAAAAGCTCTTTCTAATCCTGCCTTGCTTGCAAAAATGGGAAAGGAGGGACAGGCTTATGTGAAAAGCAAATACGATTGGGATATCGTTGTCGATAAGATGATGAAAAGATTTGAGCAGGATCTTTCATGTAAATAAATTTTTAAACATTTAAAACAATTATAAAGTGTTACAATAAACATCAAATAGATTGATAAATAATTGATTTTTTAGAAGAAAGATTTTCAATTCCGAGATAAATTAATTTTTCTATTATCAAGAGTAAAATGGTTTTACCATAAATTTTTTTTAAAATAATAATGCCTTAAGTCTAAAGACAAAACACTTATGAAAGGTTTTATCTTTTGAATTCATGGTCACTTAACAAACAATAAAAAGGGAAAGTGTTTTACTAGACAAAAATTGGAAATAATAGTATTATATTTTTCATGAAGGAGATTTATAAAATGGAACTAAAAGGATCAAAAACTGAACAAAATTTAATGACTGCTTTTGCTGGTGAATCTCAAGCGAGAAACAAATACACATATTATGCTTCCAAAGCAAAAAAAGATGGATATGTGCAGATTGCTCAAATTTTTGAAGAAACTGCGGCAAATGAAAAGGAACACGCTGAATTGTGGTTTAAACAATTACACGGAGGTGCGATTCCGGGAACTTTAGATAATTTAAAAGATGCAGCAGCTGGTGAAAACTACGAATGGACAGATATGTATGCGACCTTTGCCAAAGAAGCTCGTGAAGAAGGTTTTTTACAAATTGCGGCAATGTTTGATGGTGTTGCCAAAATCGAAAAAAATCATGAAGAAAGATATCTTGCTTTAGTAGCAAATCTTGAAAAAGGAATCGTCTTTGATCGTGATGAAGTAGTTGTTTGGAAATGCTTAAATTGTGGACATATACATGTTGGAAAGTCGGCTCCTAAAGTTTGCCCTGTTTGTGCGCATGATCGTGCCTATTTTGCTTTAGATAGTAAACCATATTAATTGAGTAAAAAACTAATGAAAGAAGACCCGCTTGTGGTCTTCTTTTTTTCCATAAAAGGTTAATTATAAAAGCAAGTGCAACAAACAAAGAAAGAAAATTGAAAGAATAAAAAATGTAGTAAAAAAACTGAAA
>CANQAG010000021.1 GCA_947588815.1 uncultured Bacilli bacterium | reverse complement strand
AATTATTTCCTTTTCTTCTTTTTCCCTTATTTTTTTTATTTCGTTATTAAATACAATTTCCTATATAATAAAAAAAGAGGAACAATTAAACATTCCTCTTTTTTTCATATTAATAAAATCTATTATAGCTTATTTTGTGCCGAAAATTCGGTCTCCGGCATCTCCTAATCCGGGGATAATATAGCCTTTTTCGTTTAACCTTTGATCTAATGATGCTAAATAAATCGGCACATCAGGAAACGCTTTTTCAACTGCATCCACCCCTATAGGCGCACCCACCAAACACATCAACCGCACGTTTTGATATCCTCGAGTTTTGACCGCGTTGATCGCGGCGATAGCACTGCCGCCGGTAGCAAGCATCGGATCAACCACCACTACCAAAGGGTTTTCCACTTTTGGAAGTTTGAAATAGTATTCGATCGGTTTAAGCGTCTTCTCATCGCGATACATTCCAATATGACCGATTCTCGCAGTGGGAATCATATTTTTTATCCCATCGCACATTCCGATTCCCGCTCGAAGAATCGGAGCTAAAATTATCTTATAATCCAATCTTTTGCGAGGCAACGAGACTCCCGTTGGAGTCATGATATTCGTCGTTTCGTTATGCGTTTTCAAATCTTTAAAGACTTCAAAGCACATCAAAGAAGCAATTTCGTCTAAATTTTCGCGAAATTCTTTGCTTTTAGTTTCTTGATCCCTCATGATATTTAATTTTACTTCAATTAACGGATGATTAACTATTGTCAACATCTTAATTCTCCTTTATTCTACTAGAATTGTATCACTTAACACGATAATTTGCCATGTTTTATATTGAGTGTTATAGGCATAGAGCATAAAATCAAGGCTAACGATAACTTCTTCATTATAATAATCATATAATTTTTCGTCGATTTCCCGATTATCATAATTAGCAATGTAAAGAGCTTTGGAAGAATATGAGCTTTGAGCCACTACTCGATCGTTAAAATTGTCAATAATCGCATATTTGATTTTGGAAAGATTTGAAGTATCCGCGCCTATATAACCTTCAAAATGATAAATATCCGAAAAAGAAGAATCATCTTCTCGCGACATTTTCAAAAATGGCGCTACCTGCGTGTTGCTCCGCGGCAAGTTTAATCCTTCTTCATTCTTCTCTAAACGAAGGCAACTCACTAACTGAAGTTGCGGTTTATATAAATACTTAGCCACTCTGCCTGTCAGTTGATACTCATAATCTTCAAAAATAATGATGTCTTTATAAATATCGTTATCTTTGTATACTTGAAAGATTCCTTTTTGATCTGCAAAAAAGAAATTTTCTTGTCCAAACTTAAAAACACATGTGGCTTTGATAGTCACGAGTTCGCCCTCTTTAGTACCTTTAGAATCTATTTCAAGATTATGCGCCACCTGATACAATTCTTCCGAATCAATATTTCGAGGATCTCCATCTTCGATAATCGAAGATAGCGATTCTTCAAAATAACTAGATGATTGATCTGAATTTTCGCTTGTAGAAGTCTCAATACTTGAGGATTCAAGTGAAGAAGGTAGAGACAAATCACTAAATTCTAAAGAGTTGTTTTCTACACTGTTTTCCTGAAAGTCTACATTATTTGACGAAGAGCTATGATTCAATGTCCCACTGCTACTAGAACTTGACGAATCGATATTCTTTGAATTACAAGCACAAATCGGTAATATACATATTAATACTAAGAATTTTTTTATATTCATAATGTCTCCTTATTTCTCATTAATTATAAATTACAAGAAGTAAATAAGTAAAGGATTAACAAAAAGAAAAAGTGCCGAAGCACTTTAACTTTATCTTTGATATAAATATCCCTTTCCATATACTGTTTTAATGATATTAGGATTTTGGAGTTTTTTTCTGATTGCGTTGATGTGCATATCGACCGTCCTTGTTTTATAGGCAAAGTCATAACCCCAAATGCATTTAAGGATTTGTTCACGATCGACAACATCCAAAGAGGAAACGATAATCTTCAATATTTGAAATTCCTTATTGGTTAACTTTATTAAGCGATCTTTATAAATTACTTCGTTGTTTCTCATAATGAATGTAAACTCTTCGATTGCTTCGCTTTTACATTCTCTTGTGATTTCAGTGACTTTAACCAGTAAATTCTTACTTGTATAAGATTCATTTAAACAATGAATATTATGATATTTTTCAATTCCTAATAACAAAATATAATCTGAACCTACAAGTTCACAACAAAAAGTAATCGCAGGTTGAAGATCATCACCGATCGTTTTAGCATCTAAAACAATAACATCCGGATTGATATCACGATAAGACAAAACAAATTTTTCAAAATTCGGAAAGTCTTTGATTTCATATCCGTTAGATGTAAGGATTCGTTTCGCTTGAATAACGATATTAATATCCTCTTCTATCAAACAAACAGTTGGTTTCATATGCGGAAGACTCCTATAGTATAAATTAGAACGAAAAATGTTCAACTATTTAATATTTTACTATAATCATCGGCAATTACAATCAAAATGTTTTTAGCCATCTTAAATGTTATTTTTAGGATTATTCTAGATTTTCGCTTGATGTATCTTGTTCGACATTAGCAGTATTACTTTCTGAAACGAGGGAACTATCACTTGAATTATTAGTACTCGTTGCACTACTTGTCGGCGTTAAGCTAATCGCACTATTGCTTGAAGAGTTATCGTTATTCATTTCATTGGTACATCCAACGAATACAGTCGATAACAACAATAATAAAGCAAATTTTTTCATATTTTACCTCCTTTTGGTTTTTAAGCTCATATAGAACTTCCGATTATTAGTATGGTCAAAGATTTTAAATCTATGAAATTTACACAATTTGCCTTATTAATAAAAAAAGCCACTCATAATGTGGCTTAATATCATTTTGGTGACCTGCAAGGGGTTCGAACCCTTGTATGTAGCCTTGAGAGGGCTATGTGTTAAACCGCTTCACCAGCAGGCCAAAGCACGATTAATTTTAATCATATTTTTTTGACCTGTCAATATAATAAACAATTTTAAAGTTTTTCAATCGCTAATTTAATTCTTCTTTTGACTTCCTCTTTACCGAGGATTTTTAAAATGTAGTAAAGGTTCGGGCTTTGTTTTGAAGTAGTTAAAGCAATTCTTATCATCTCAGCCACATCGCCAACATGTCCGATATACGTTTCTTTATTAGCTTTATAAATTTTATTATTGTCGGCGAAGTTATGCTTATTGGCTAATTTTTTAAGACCTTCAAACCATTCTTGCTCCGGAACTTCAAAATTCAAGGTATCCGCAAATTCTTGTAAGACAGAAACGATGACTTCTTTAGGAAAAGTAGAGTTAAAAGGAGTAGCTTCTTTAGCCATTTCTTCAAAAAATTCATTGTAGAAAAAGCGATTTTTATCGAGAAGTTCCGAATATTTCATATAATCTTTACGTGGATTTTCTTTATCTTTTTCAATAGCCATAATCTGTTCAAAATAATCCGGATTTGAAAGGATAACTCTTTCTAATTCGGGGTTATATTGTTTAGCATAAGCCAAAGCCTTGTCTTTCATTTCTTTCGGCGAGAATTTAACCATCGTTTCTTTGGCTAAAAATTGAAGTTTCGAAAGATCGAACAACGCCCCATCTAGCGACATTTTTTCAAAAGTAAAATGGAAATCTTCAAATGTCAACGACGGATTTTTTGCATGCCATTCTTCATAATTAGAATTGGCGATTGTAAACAAGTATTCGATTATCGCTTCTTTTGGATAACCATCTTTCAAAAAGAAAGAAATTGCCGCTTCATCATCTTTGCGTTTTGATAATTTTCGTTTATTGCCATTATCTAATTTCATAATGACGGGAAGATGTGCATAATGAGGCGGTTCCCATCCCATCGTTTCAAATAATTCCAAATGAAGCGGAAGGCTTGAAAGCCATTCTTCGCCTCTTGAAACGACAGTCGTATGCATAAAATGATCGTCGACTAAATGCGCAAAATGATATGTTGGTAGTCCATCGCTTTTTAAAATTACAATATCTTGATCATTTTGAGCCAAGAAAAGCCGGCCACGGACAAGATCAGTAACTTCTATTTTATGATTGTGGTTTCCTAAAGAGCGAAACCGTATCACATACGGATCACCATTTTTGATTCTTGTTATTTGTTGTTCTAAAGTAAGGGAACGACAAGAAGCATAACGTCCATAATATCCAGGTATTTGCTTATTTCTTTCTTGTGTTTCGCGAAGTCTATTTAAATCGTCAACTGAACAAAAACACGGATAAGCGCGTCCTTTAATAATCAATTCTTTAATGACCGCTTTATAAATATCGGCTCTTTTGGATTGTTGATATGGACCATATTGGCCCTTCTCTCCATCTCCTAAATATCCTTCATCCGGAACGACATCGAATTCTTTCAATTGTTCAAGCAATTCTTTGCTAGAACCAGCGACTTCTCTTTTTGAATCGGTATCCTCTAATCTCACATAGAAAACACCACCACTCTGTTTTGCGGCTTTTTGAGCAACTAAAGCAGTAAAAAGACTGCCGGTATGTAAAAATCCTGTCGGCGAAGGTGCAAATCGTGTGACCATCGCTCCATCTTTTAAATTTCGCGGTGGAAACATTTTATTAAGATCTTCTATGGTGTAAGGAAGATTTGGAAAAATCAAATCCGCTAAATCTTTTGTAGTATAATCCATATTTTTCTCCTTATTTAATCGGCTTCATAAAAAATTTACCATGAACACTATCGGTATTCAACACAGTGATAAAACACTGCGGATCAACTTCTTGAATAATTTTAATCGCCTTTTTTACTTCGTAATAAGACAAAACCGTAAAAATAATTTTTTTCTCGGCATTGGAGTATGCACCTTTTCCGTCAACCACGGTACAACCATGCGGAAAATTGTAAATTAAAATTTTTGCCAACTCTTCTCGCGAAGTAATAATTTGAAGTTCGGTTTTTTTATTTCGTAAACATAGTGTATTAATAACCACACTGCTAGTAAAGAAATAAACAATCGTATATAAAGCCATCGTCGCATGAGATTGAAATCCATTGATAAAAACATAAGAAAGAACAATGATTGAATTTAATAAAAGCGAATATTTGCCGACTGAGGTTTGTTTTTTACTGGAAAAATAAACCGAAATAATATCGACTCCACCCGCAGAATGATCAAATTTAATAGCAATAGAGCTCGATAAACCAGTTAAAATTCCGGCAAAAAGGCATCTTGCAATAGTGTCATCTAGAATGTCAAACACTTTAGTCCACGATTCAGGGATAATTGATATGAAAACCGAAGTCAAAATTACATTGATAATGCTAAAAATAGTAAATCTTTTACCGATTTTAAAAAATGCGATGATTAACAAAGGAATATTTACAATAAAATAAAATATTGATTGCAAATAATGTTGTTCAATTGTCGGATGGAATAAAATTTGTAAAATTGAAACGATTACCTGAGCTAGACCCGAGCCACCTCCGGAAATCAAAGAAGGAATTTCACCACCCGGAGAGATAAATGACCTAAAGCCATAAGCAAAGCAAAAAGCCGAAATCACGGTTGCGATGGTTGTGATTATATATTCGAGAGTCATTTTTAATATTGGATGATCGTAAAAATAATCTTTAATGTTTTTTATCGATTCTTTAAAATAGTTTTTCATACAACTCCTATTGATAATACATTGGTTACGTCAATATTTTAGCATTGAATAATATTTTATCCATAGAAAAATAATTAATTATGTGTGAATTATTAAAATTAAAAATCAATTCACATGGTTAAGTATAAATAATAATTAAAATATCTTATTTCTTTCTTGAAAAGACATACGCAAAATGTTAACATGATACCGCTATATAATGTAAGAAAACTATACCTTTAGGAGGTAACAATATGAAAAAAATCGGTCACGCAATTACAAAATTCTTCGCAACCATTTGGGGATGGATTAAAAATACTGCTTGGGTTCAACCGCTTCTTATCGTCGGTTTGATTTTCGCAGTCATTTTCTCTATTCGTCCTATCGCTGATGGAATCGGAAGTTTATTGGCTCAAAGTTCCGCTCCAAATTTCTATCGTCAAAAATTGCTTTCTGATAGTGATACCGAACAATTTTTAAAAGATATCGATAATAAGCAAAATCGCGGTAAAGATGGCGATGGTAACTTTGTAGTATTTTACATTCAAATTCTTGAAGAAACATGCGAACATTGTGAAGAACTCGAATCTTCATTTGCACAATTTTTGAATAGAAATTCAGACATTGTCTGCTATGCAATCGATACTTCTTACTTCGATGATGACTATGATTATGTATTAACCGAACAACAAAAAGACGTTCTTCTTGAAGAGATGTTTAATTTCGTCGCTGACGGAAAAGGCGATACCAATAAATTGATGTTTACAGACGAAGAGATTGAAAAACAACAATTGGATGGTGATTTCTTTGAAACTTTCCAAACTCCGACCTTAGTTAGATATGAAAACTATGAAATGGTTGATATCATGTTCGGTGCTAATATATCTTCAACCGCAAGCGATGTCACTAGTGACACTTCTACTTCTAAGATATTCGAAACATTCTTCAATATCTAAATTAGAAAATTAAAAGGACTTTTAAGAAGTTAATCTCAGTTAAGGGATTTAAAACTTAATAGTCCTTTTTTAATATAAGGGTACGCAAATTGCGTACCCTTTTAATCATCTTATCGTGGTTGTGTACCCATTACTGGGTTCATATTCACGTTAGTTGTGGCTCCTTGTCCTTCACAGATGTTTTCTTCAGTCTGTGTGTAAGTCGGATAATAGACAGGTTTTGGAATAAAATGATTTACGATACGGGTATTGACCGGACAAATAACAGGTTGTTCAACACAGAAATAACGGTTGCAAACTTGTTCTTTAACCGGCATCACGATCGGTTCATATTTACACGGACATTGGCAACATGATGTTTGACGATTCATATTCATTCCTCGCTTTCATGATATGTTATGCGCTGAAACAAATTTCATCTATAATAAACGCCTAATTTAAAAATTTTTCATAAAATTACTAATTTATTTTATTATTAAAAATTAATTATAAGCATTCAATATTACACTACAAAAGTTTTATTGACTTATTAAGTTAAGAGAATTTGTTTTAAAACTTTTAAGTAATTTTTAAAATTATTATTTTAATAAAATAATAATTTAAATTCACAGCGAAAATAATAATTTAATTTGTAAAAAAAAATAATTGACACTTATTATTGATATAACCTATTATATTTTCATCGGTGAACTATATGGAAAAAGAAAATTCGCGAATTATTGAATATGATATTTCTAAATTTATTGCTTTATTCTTAGTAATAATCGGACATTTAAGCTTTATCCAAATTGAAACTAACTACGGAGGAATTCATTACCTTTCTCAACTAGAGTCTTTAAACCTACAAAATTCAAATTTTAATTCTTTTATTGGGATTATCACTACTATAATTTATTCTTTTCATATGCCATTATTTATATTTTTGTCAGGATGCATTTTTGGAATAAAATTTACTAAGTATTCTTCCTTTAAAGATTTGCTAAAAGATAAATTCTTAAAATTGATAATCCCGTTCTTTTTTGTAAGCATATTTTACTCTATTCCTATAAAATTAATTTCTGGATATTATGATTTATCTTTGGGAGCATTAACAAATATTAAACAAATGATTTTAGGTCAATTACTTCTTTTTGGAAATAGTCATTTATGGTATGTTTATGCATTATTCGCAATATTTTTAATAATTTATTTGGTTATTAAAAAAATTGATATAAATAAAATTTCTTCAAATTTTATAATTTTAATGGTTTTTATATTATTTTACTTTTTAAGTTTTTTAAATATAAGCACTTTATTAATTACGATGCCTTTACGTTATTTACTCTTTTTCTATTTAGGTTTTTTATTTGAAAAAAACAGAAATAAGATTAATAATTTTTTACATAAGAAAAAAAGTATAATATATATAGGTTTAGTTTCGGCAACTTTAATTTTTATTCCCTTATTTTTATTAAACAATTACTGTAATCATTATGTTCCTACAGATTTTCTCACAAAATTAATTCGTTTTGCTATCCTTAAAATTATTTCATTGTTTGAAGCGTTGCTTGGAATTATTATAATTTATCTAATATCATATTTATTATCAAAAAATACTACCATTTATAAAAATAATTTATTCAATAAAATTTTATATGCATCATTCGGAATTTATTTATATTCTGATCCTTTAAATTATTTATGTTTAAATCTATTCTTTAAGATATTTGGAATAGAATCTTTAAGTTCTGATTTTCTTTCGTTTTTATTATATTTCACACGTTTTGTAATTACATTTTTTATTTCATTTATAATTACCCTTATTTTAAAAAAATTAAAAATTAAATATATTTGTTAATTTTTTGATATTATTTCTTTTTAATAATTAAAATAATTTCTTTTTCATAAATTTAATTATGAAAAGAAATTACTATATTCTAATTTGCGTTTCGCTTATACTTTCGTTATTTTTTATTGATAAAGTAAAGATTATTTCAGAAGATGTAATTTTACTTATTGTTTTTTCAATAATTCCAAGTCTCTTTCCATTTATATTTCTTTTAAATCTTTTTTTAACTAGTAATTCTTTAAGTCTATTCTATAAAAATTTATCAAAAACAAGATTAGGTCTTTTCGTATTTAAACTTATCTTTGTTATCCTTGGAATTCTTCTAGGAATGCCGGCATTTGCAATCTTAATCGATGAAAGCATCGAAAAAAAAATAATTAATCAACAAGAAGGGCAACAAATTATCAATCATTTCGGATTTGTTTCTTTTCCCTTCCTCTACGGTGTAATTTTACCTTTTTTTAATCTTACACAAAAAATATTGATCGTTTCTATTATCTTTGGCAGTGCAATTTTATTTTATCTTTTAAATTATGCTAAAGTTGAAAAACAAATTGTTACTCTTGAAATCACCCCTTCATCTTTTTCAAACAGTTTTTTTACCTCAATTACAAAAACTATAAAAAGTTTGACGATCATTGCTAGTACAATGCTCGTATTTTCCTTACCACTTGCTTGGAGTAGCAATATTATTAAAGAACCCTTTGTTTATTTTATCGGTGGATTAAGCGAATTTTCCTACTCAAGCGTGGCTTTAGCAAAACTTCAAGACAATCTTTCTTTAATGTTATTAATTTTTATTTTATCCTTTTCATCACTATCCGTTTTAACACAAGTGCAACATTTGACAAAAAACATTTCGATTCGCTCTTTTTTAAAAAAAAGAGCCTTTCTTGCTCTTTTTAATACTTTATTGATGTTTATTATGCTTTCTTACTTTTAAAGATATCGAGAACTATCTGCGGAACCAACTTAGAAATATCAACTCCATGAGAATAAAATTCTTTAATATTACTTGAAGAAATAAAGCCCATTCCCGGGGATGTCATTAAAAAAACCATTTCAACCTCAGGATCTAGAAATTCATTGCCGGCCGCTAATTGAAATTCAAATTCAAAATCCGAAACTGCCCTAAGGCCTCGAATAATCGCACAAGCTTGATGTTTTTTTGCTTCGTTAACTATTAAATCTTTTGAAGTAATGACCTCAATACTTTTAAGATTTTTAGTCGACTCTTTTACCATCAAAGCCCTTTCTGAAGCACTGAAGTAATATTTTTTATTAGGATTTTCCGCAACACAAACGATTACTTTGTCAAATAAATAACAAGCTCTTTTGATAATGTCAAGATGTCCGTTGGTAATCGGATCAAAACTTCCAGGATAAATTGCTGTTTTCATTTTTGCTTCCTCCTCAATATATTTATATAAATCGTTCCATAACGATAATGTTTAATATTAAACCTTTCATCATCATACTCATTATTGCTTTCAATAACTATTATTCCATTTTCAAAAAGTAATCCTTCTAAAATTTTATCGACACTATTTTGATAGTATTCATCTCGTTTATACGGAGGATCGAGAAAAACTATAGAAAACTTCTTTTCTTTTAAAAGTAATTGATTTAATAAAGTGAGGTAATCTAAAAAATAAATTTCATAACTTTCGTTGACATTTAAATCTTTTAAATTCTTTTTAATTGTTTTAATAGCTTCAAGATTATGATCGTTAAAATAAACTTCCTTTGCACCTCTCGATAATGCTTCAATTCCAAAAGCTCCTGATCCACTGAAAAGATCTAAAACAACAGCATCGATAATTTCATTACCAAGTATTGACATTAAAGCCTCTCTTACACGATCGGTCGTCGGTCTTGTTAAAATAGTTTTTGGTTGTGTAATTAAGCGATGGCGATATTTGCCTCCGACAATTCTCATATTAAACCTCATATTTATTATAAATTAACTAGTATAATTTTGCTATAGTTGGCCAAAATAATAGCGTACTTCGGTACACGTTCCTCCCTACTTTAGAATCATTAATCAAAATTGTCCCCGCGGTTTTGTTTAATGATTCTTTTTTTATTAAGGTTTTCCAAAACACTTTTGCCCTTATTTTTTTGATTAATATTAATCAACTTTAATTACAAAAAATTAATCATTTATTTCGCCTTTTTTACAACGTTTTAATTTCTTTTCTAATGTTTCACTTAAATTCTTTAAATCGTTAGGATACAAACTAATTAAAGTTAATTTATCTTCTTTATATATTTCCATTTTATATTCTTTTTGTTTATCGTATACAGGATTATTTTCTACACCCCAATATTCTATATAAACATCGCCCAAATTTTCGTAATTTGGAAGTTTCCAATCTGGATATATTGACTTCTCATATTTTGGATTGTTAGGTAAATATTCTTTTTCATATTTATGTTGAATTTTATGATTATATAAATAATCATCAATTCTTGCTTCTTCATCGCTTTTAACAATATGCCCATCTTCGCTTATTATTTTTTTATTAAAATACTTACTATCTAATACTTCAGATGAAGCACATCTTTTAATTCTTAATAAAATTTCCTTATCATTATATTTATAATAACAATCTCGGCAAAAATGATAACCATTATCAGTTTCACTTCCACAAATAATACAAGTATCCGGATTATTAATATAAATTATTTTTTCTTTTTCCTGATTACATTTACAATTTGAATGTACATCATGCCATTCGCCACATTTTTCACATTGAACAATTTTACCATTTTTAAAATCTTGAGCGTGTTCTCGACAAAGCTTATCTTTTCTTTCATTACCATATAATGATGATGTCGGTTTCCCACAAATCGGACAGTTACTCATTTTAATAATTACCCTTTCTTTAAATTTTCTATTTAAAATTTTAACAAAACCTTTTTTCAATATCAACTTTATTATGCTTTATAAACTAGCACCATCATTTAATCGCTAAATGGCAATATAATTTTGCGACACACTGACTACTAAAGTTCGCGTGTCACTTAAACAAAAAAGAGAGCTGTCCTCACAACTCTCTTCTTCTAAAAAACGCGAATATCTTCGCAAATATTCTAATGGTGGCCCAAGCCAGGGTCGAACTGGCGACACACGGATTTTCAGTCCGTTGCTCTACCTGCTGAGCTATCGGGCCACACCATGGCGGATCAGACGGGAATCGAACCCGCGGTCTCCTCCGTGACAGGGAGGCATGTTAACCGCTACACCACTGATCCAAAAGTTGAACCGCTTTTATATTATCGGTAAAGAGACATATAATTGCAAGTGTTTTTTTACTTTTATGGAAAAAAATGTTAATTATAAAAGCAAGTGCAACAAACAAAGAGAGAAACGGGAAGAAAATGTTGCAAACAGAAGTAAAATTACA
>CANQAG010000020.1 GCA_947588815.1 uncultured Bacilli bacterium | reverse complement strand
TGCTCGTTTTTAATGTTTTTTTTGTTTAAAAAAACGCTTTTTTGTATTTTTATTTCATTTTCATGCGTAATTACTAACATAAGACACTTCTAAGGCTTTATATTTTTAATGTCATGTTTGATTAAAATTTAAATTCCGCTTTCAATGTTAATAAGGTAAGATGGAAGTATTTCAACTGAGCCAAAAATGGGTTTGATTCATCCTTAATGGCGGAACAGAAGCAAACATTTTTGCCATAAGTAAATATAAAACCAAACTTATATTAAAATATTATTTTTAACTTTTGATATACTTATACAATATGTCATAAATTATTGACTTTTAGGGAACAAATAATTAATATATTGATGAAAATATTCCCTAAAATTTAAAGGAGCTACACATGAATAAATTTAATGATATTCAAGAACTTTTAAGAAAAAAAGCTGATTTACAAACTAGATTAAACTTGTTGCCTTATACAGGTACCCCTGAAATTAAAGAAAATAAAAGCGGAAAATATCTATATATGAGAAAACGTAAGTTAGGAAAAATTACATCTCAATATGTAGATAAATTTTCTAATGAGTTATACCAAACTTTATTGAGATATTCAAAAGAAGCAAGGAAATTGCAAAAATCAATTAGGCAAATTGAAAAAGATCTTGCACTGCTTGGATTTAAACCAAATGAATTGTCTCCTAATGTGCTTTTAAATCTAGATTTTGCAAGAGTAAATATGAAGGCAAATATTTACGATCAGGCGGTTTTGGAGGGAGTTGCTACAACCTTTCCACAAACAGAAACTATTATTGAAAATGGTAAAGTTAGTGGAATGAGAGCAAGTGATGTACAAAAGATTTTAAACCTTAAGCATGCTTGGGAGTTTATTATTGATAAGGATGTTATCCAAGCAAAAACAGATTTCTATATTCTTTCTTACATTGCAGGTCTTGTAAATGAAGGATTTTATGAAAATGGTGGCAGAATTAGAGGTGTCCCTGTCACGATTGGAGGTACGAAATATATTCCACCACTTCCAAATGAAATTGACGTAAAAGAAATAATAGAAAAAATAGTTGCAAGCAATATTCCAAATATTGATAAAGCAATAGAACTGTGTTTGTATTGTATGAAAACCCAAATCTTTAATGATGGCAACAAAAGGGCATCTGTAATATTTGCAAATCATTTTTTAATTTCCAAGGGCGAAGGGTTGCTTGTCATACCAGAAAATGAAGTTACGCAGTTTAAAAAACTTTTGGTTGAGTATTACGAAAATAAAAATAGTACTTTCATTAAAACATTTATGAAAGAGAAATGTTGGAAAAAAATTAAGTAACATTAATTTATAGTTAATTTTTATAACTAAGACAAAAAAAACTTCCGCCCTTCAATTCTAATAAGGCAAAAGTTTTCAACCGAACCAAAAATAGATTCGAATTCATCCTTGATGGCGGAGGAAGAGGGATTCGAACCCTCGCACCCGATTAAAAGTCTACTAGCTTTCCAAGCCAGCCCCTTCAGCCACTTGGGTATTCCTCCAGCGCAAGATGAATTATACTATAAAAGATTTAACTTGTCATTAAAATTCTTTTTTTCTTATCATAAACTTAAGACAAATTGAAGAGAATGATATAATATTCAAAAAGAGGTCTTAGCGATGAAAGAAATCATCATTACTGAAAAAGAAGCCGGTCAACGAATTGATAAATTAATCAGGAAAACTTTAAATGAAGCTCCGCTTAGTTTTATTTATCGACTTTTTCGATTGAAAGATATCAAAGTCAATGGGAAAAGAGTTGACATTTCTTATCAAGTTTCAAAAGATGATAAAGTTACAATTTATATTAGCGATAAGCAATTGCAAGATTTCGTTAAGCCGAGAATGATGGCCAATAATTATCATAAGCTAAATATTATTTATGAAGATGAGAATATTTTAGTGATCAATAAACCATCGGGAATATTGGTACACGGAGATTATGAAGAAAAAAGAATCACTTTAGCCAATCAGGTTTTAGGATACCTTGCTAGTAAGAATGAATTTGATCCTGCGATTGCTAGTTTTATTCCTTCACCGGCTCATCGATTGGATCGAAATACATCGGGGTTAGTATTTTTTGGAAAAAACATCGAATCGCTACAATGTTTAATGGAATTATTCAAAAATAAAGATGCACTTGATAAAGAATACTATGCCTTGTTGGATGGAAAGGTTTTAGAAGAAGGGCATATTGATTTACCTTTGATCAAAGATGAAAAGAATAATGAAGTTCGGGTTGGTAGCATCAAAAATGGGGCTAAAGAAGCACACACTTCTTATCGTTTGTTAGCTTTTAAAGATGGTTTCAGTTTAGT
Source organism: uncultured Bacilli bacterium (assembly GCA_947588815.1). Lineage (GTDB taxonomy): Bacteria > Bacillota_I > Bacilli_A > RFN20 > CAG-449 > CANQAG01. Next base: position 11,251 of record CANQAG010000020.1, on the reverse strand, counting down.
AAAAGCTAAATTGATTACCGGTCGAACGCATCAGTTACGCGTTCATTTTCAAGCGATTGGACATCCAATCGTCGGCGATCGGAAATACGGCAATATCAAAACTAATCGTGAGTTTAAATTGAAATATGCATATGATCATCAATTCTTGCATGCTTATCGAATTTTACTAAAAAATGTCAATGGTAAGTTAAATTATCTTTCAAATCATATTTTTAAGGCTGAATTTCCAAAAAAAGAAAAAGAAATTATCGGTCTTTTATATGGAAATGATTTATCTTTTTGATATACTATTAATGAAAATGGAGGCTGAAAATGGATTTTGTAACAGTTTCAAACATCTTAATTGCCATTGCGGTTCTCATTTTATTTTTTGAATTGGGTGCCTCACCCGTTAAATTGAAGCGTCAAACGTTCAGTTTGCTTCTTGCTTGCGGTTTAGAAGCACTACTGATTTATCTTGAAAAGATATTGAGTTTTCTTCGTACTTTTCGTGAATTATTTGTCACAATAGTGTCAAAAACCATAGATCAATTAGGAAAACTTTTAATTCCTCTTGAAGAATCGACAAAACCTTTGATGGCAAGTATACTCTATTTTGGCTTGACCTTTTTGATTTTTTATTTCATTATCCGATTGATAAGCCTTTGTTTATTTAAAGATAAATATAATATGAAAAGGGTGAAAAAAGGCGTTGACTTTGTATCCTTTTTTATCCATTTACCATTGATTGTTTTAAATGCCGCTTTATTTATGATGGTCGCTTTAGTGCTTACGATATCGCTTCGCCACATTACATATCTAGAACCCGGATTTCTAAAAGATATCTTTGTAACTATCGAAGATTTTCTTAAGGGAGGATTGAATCTATGAAAAAAATTGATAAGACAATTCTCCTAGCGGAAATGTTTGGCGCTGACACTTCTAATTATGTCGCATCATATGTTGCTCAAGTTGAGCAATCTTTGGCCTATGCTGAGTTACAAAAAAATATTTCATCAAATTCGAAATTTTTCTCTTCGTCGACTTATATGGTTAAAGATATTTATGAAAGTATAAATTTTGAAGAGATCGATAGCGTCGAAGAAGCGATGATTGCTTATGGTAAAATAAATTATGCTTTGAGATTATCGCAAGACACGAATCATATTAATCCTCTTCTATACTTTGTGAATAAAAAAGAATCGCGCAAACTTGGCGAAATCACGATGGAGTTTGACGGCAAGCAACGCGCTTTGCAAGAGATTGCAGACGATAATAATTATACAGTTCGCTTTAAAATTGATCGATTTAAACGGCTTTATGAACGTTGGGTAATCGATGCTTTGACAATTCTTATCAATCCGATGAAAGTGATAATGTATAAAAGAAGAAATCTTCCTAAACGTAAAATATACAATAAAACCAAAAAAGGAATATTAGTTGGAACAATCATCGTATCTATTATGGCTCTCGGCAGTTTGTTTTTTTACCCGTTTCATAAATTTTTCATTAAACTTCAAAACATCAATAATGCTTTATATTGGACTGCAGGAATCGCGTATTTAGTGTTTTTATGTGCGGTATTTTTCTTGGATTTGCTATTTATGTACGATATTTCACGAAGGCGCAAATTCTTAAAGCGATATACGGAAAGTTACCAAATGTTAATAAAAAATGGCACTAAGATTATCGATGAATTTAATGAAGATAAAGCCAAACTTTATTGTGATGTTATCGATGCTTTCAATGGTAAAAACACCATGAATCGTTCGGCATCCTATTATAGTCATACAATGAGATTCTATCCATGTTTAACTTACCTTAACAAAATCAATCATCATAAACGAAGAATTCGCAAAGAGGAGGAAAAAAATCGTTACCTTGGCTTCTTCTATTTAATTTTGCTTTCTGTTGCAATTATCGCTGTTATCGGCGGTTTAATGATTGGAGGTGTGCTTAAATGAGTTTCACCATCACCATAAAGGATCATGAAGTCAGCAGTTTTGAAGAGTTTGGTCTTCTGATTAAAGATTATCCAGAGGAATGTTTTAAACTTATCAATAGCATTAAATTTCTTCGTATTTTAAAGAATGAAGATATTGAAAAATATGAGCGAGTGTTGGATTTGGCGCACCGCGAAAAAGATTTTTATCCGTTTATATTTGAAATTCAATATATTTTCAATCCATTTATGGAACTTCGCTATCATGGTTATAGCTTTGAAAATCTCAAAGATTTAGGACGACAGATTCTCGGATACGGACCGGTAATCGATATTTATTTAAAAGATTTTTTAAAATATAAATTGCTGACAAAATATATGATTTTCACTCATAGCAAAGATCAAAATCCGGAACTTTTTGAAAATATTCAAAAATTAGAAGATGAATTTGTCACAAATGAAAATAAAGCATATTTTAAATTAGGATTTTTGTTGGCGAATACGAAGGTTATAACCTATGATTCAAGACCATACGCCGATCCTAAGACTTTTTTCGAAGCGATGTTAAGCTCATTTTATTTGGCTCGTTTCAGTCACAGCTTTGAAAAAGATCAATACGCTTATGCGTGGCTTGAAATTTTAGGATATGAATCAAGTATCGATCGATATAAAAATTTGGTTGATACGATTGAACAACAAGAAATGGAAGAAAAATTATGACAGTGATGGAAAAATACGCTCGATGGTTGAGCGATGAACAAGTTAATGATGATGTTAAAAACCAATTGATGAATTATACACAAGAACAAATTGAAGATGCCTTTTATCGAGAACTGGAATTTGGTACTGCCGGATTAAGAGGAATCTTAGGCCCTGGCAGCAATCGACTTAATGTGTTTGTGGTACGTAAAGCTACTGTCGGTTTTGCCACATATTTAATTGAAAAGTATAATGACGCGAGAAGTCGCGGGGTGGTGATCTCTTATGACAATCGTCTCTTTTCTAAAACTTTCGCATTAGAAGCGGCTAAGGTGTTATCGGAATGTGGCATCAAAGCCTATATTTTTGAAAGTCTAAGACCGACCCCGGAGTTGTCTTTTGCGGTTAGAAAGGCCAATGCCGTTGGGGGAATTATGATTACCGCGTCTCATAATCCTAAAGAGTATAACGGTTATAAAGTATATGATAAAAACGGATGTCAAATTGTCCCTGAAGAAATTGCTCCCTTAGTAAAAATAATCGACAATCTCGGTTTTGAACTTGATGTTAAAGTACCACGTTATGCCCTTCCTGGAGAAATAGTGGAACTCGGCAAGGACTACGATGATGACTATATTGCGCATTTGAAGACTTTGGAACTCGATAAAAATTTATCTAAAAAAGGATTGAAAATTGTTTTTTCACCGCAACATGGTACCAGTTATCTTTTAGCTATGCGCTTATTTGAAGAATTGGGTTATGAAGTGATTCCGTGTCTTGAACAATGCACATTTGATCAACTTTTCTCCAAAACGCTTTCGCCTAATCCGGAAGATCCTCGCTCATTTGAATTGGCGATTAAATACGCTAAAGAAAATGATGCTCAAATGATTCTTGTGACTGACCCTGACGGAGATCGTGTCGGGTTTGCTTACAAGAATTTAAAAGGAGAATATACGCTTTTAACGGGAAATAAAACCGGGGCGCTGATGATTGATTATATTCTTGATCAAAGACAACGTCAGCAACTGCTTAAAGACAATAGTACGATTTTTACGACGGTCGTAACTTCTTCTTTGGGTGAAGACATTGCAAAATACTATAATGTCGCTACAGAAAAAGTTTTGACAGGATTTAAATATATCGGTGATAAAATTGAGCAATATAATCTTTCTGGCGAGAAACAATTCGAATTTGGATACGAAGAATCGTATGGATATTTAGTAAAAGACTTTGCTCGCGATAAAGATTCTTTGCAAGCGATGTTGATTATCGCAGAGATGGTGAATTATCATCGTCATCATGGTAAAAATATCGATGACGCTTTAAATGATTTATATACCCGTTATGGATATCGAGAAGATAAATTATACTCAATCTATTTTACAGGCAAAACAGGCCATATGACTATGAAGCGCTTGATGGAGAATCTTCACAAAAATCCACCACATCACTTTGGAACTTTTAAAGTGATTAGGTATGAAGATTTCTTTAATCAAATCAAAGTAGAAGTAGGACAAAAACCGGTGGTTTTCAACCATTTACCGAAAACTGATATGATTAAATTTTATCTTGAAGACGGATCTTCAGTTGCTATTAGGCCTTCCGGAACCGAGCCAAAATGTAAATTTTACTATGAGGCAACAAGCAACAATGCTACGGAAGCGATTATGAAACCGGATTTGATTCATAAGGCGCTTCTAAAGACTTTGAAAATTGAAAATTCATGAGGTGATTAAAATGGATGGTGTTTTATTGATCAATAAACCGATTGGCATGACGTCACGACAAGTGGTTACCGCTGTTTCTAAAAAATTAAAATGCAAGAAAGTCGGACATACCGGGACATTGGATCCTTTTGCAAGTGGCCTAATGATTGTCACGTGTAATCGAGCCACCAAAATCGGTACTTACCTTGAAGGAATGACAAAGCATTATATTGCCGAAATCACTTTTGGAGCTAATACTGATACTTTAGATTGCACGGGGAAAATTATCAATAAAAGAGAAGTTAAACTTCCTTTAGATCGCGAACAAGTCGCAAAAGTTTGTGCTTCTTTTGTCGGAAAAATCAAACAGATTCCCCCGATGTATTCCGCGGTAAAAAAAGATGGCGAGGAGTTATATAAAAAGGCACGGAGAGGCGAAGTTGTCGAACGTAAAGAACGTGAGGTTACAATTGAAAAACTTGAGGTGCTTTCAATTACAATGAATAAAATTATTATTGACGTTGTCTGTTCTAAAGGAACATATATCCGCACTTTAGGCGAAGATATCGGGAACGCCCTCGGATTTGGCGGTTTTTTGAGCATGCTTACTAGAGTGGGAGTCGGACCTTATAAAATCACTGAAAGCAAAAATCCGTTTGAAATTAGCGCTGATGACTTGATTTCAATTGAAGAGAGTTTATCGTTTCTTCCGGTTTTTAAGGTATTCGGTAATGTGGAAAAGATGGTTAAAAATGGCGCTGCAATTGAGATCCCAAATGAGGCGGATGTCCTACTAATAAAAGATATCGACGATAATGCTTTAGCAATCTATAAACGATTCGAAAATGATGTCTATCATTGCGCTCGTGGATTACAATGATGATAGTTAAAAAGTTTACTTTAGATAATATTAATTATGTTGATGATTTAGCTTTGTGTCTGGGTTTTTTTAATGGCCTCCATATCGGACATCTTCGCCTTATAGAAAAAAGTTTGAACTTACCATTAAAGAGTGCAGTTTTAACTTTTTCAGATACTTTTTATCCTATAGTGTTACATCAAAAAGAAAAGGTTATCACCTCAAGCGAAGATCAAAAGGAAATATTAGAAAAATTAGGAGTCGACTATCTTTTGATTTTACAATTTGATGAAAAAGTGATGAGACTTTCTAAAGAAGATTTTATAGAAAAGATTTTAGTGAAATTAGGTGGCAAAAAACTGATTTGCGGATTTGATTATTCTTTCGGACATAAAGCATCGGGAACTATCGCCGATTTAATTAACTTGGCACACGATCGCTATGAAGTGGAAGTAGTCGATAAGATTGATTTTTATCATCAAAAAGCCGCTACCACTACCGCAATAAAATTGATTGAAGAAGGTAAAGTTGATTTAGTTAACGAATTATTGACTCGTCCTTATCAAATCACCGGTAAAGTGGTGCAAGGAAAAAGAAACGGTCATCTTTTAGGATTTCCAACAGCTAATGTTTTACCTAAATATGCTTATGTAATGCCGAAAAATGGTGTTTATGTCGCGAAGGTGGTTATCGCTAAAAAAGAATTTATGGCGATGGTAAATATCGGTATTCATCCCACAATCGATGCTCTTGAAGAAAATATCATTGAAGCCCACCTCCTTGATTTCACTGGCGATCTATATAATCAGGAAATAAAAGTGAAGTTTTATCATTATCTTCGTGAAGAAATTAAATTCTCTTCTTCAGAGGAATTAATTTGCATGTTAAAACGCAATGAACAAGAAGTTCGTGACTACTTTAAAAAAATCAATTTAAAATAAAAAAAAGTTTATAAATAGTTGCATCGGTTGTTTTAACAAGCTATATTATAGAAGCGACTTATGCGTGGTTTATCGATTCTCCACGATATTCTATGAATAAGTTAAGAAAGCTAATCATAGGAGGATAAAAAAATGGCATTAGCAAAAGAACAAGTGAAAGAGATTGTCAAAAAGTACGGAAAAGACGAAAACGATACCGGTTCAAGTGCAGTTCAAATTGCTCTCTTGACCGCACAAATCAACTCTTTAACCGAACATCTTAAAGTTCATAAGCACGATCATCACTCTCGCCGCGGACTTTTCGTTTTAGTTGGTAAGAGAAGAGGATTACTTGATTATATGAGCAGTAATGATCATGATGCTTATTTAAAATTACTAGCTGATTTAAATCTCAGAAAATAAAAAAGTAAAGTAGCAGTTTGATAACTGCTATTTTTTTTACTTTTTGTGAAAAGAATGGCTACCACGACTTATAATTATATTAAATAAATATAATCCTGATATTTTAACTCTAACTATTTAGCTTTGAATATGATATACTTTTTTTACTGAAGAAAGGAATAAAATATGGCTCAGGTACAACTTGCAGACCGCTTAGGCAATACTAAAAAGAAACGCCTTGGTTTTTCATGGCCTTATTTTTTCTTTGGTCCTTTTTATTCATTGTTTCGCTTAAGGATTATTTCAGCTATCATTTTGGGCCTTTTATATTATTATTTATTACCAATTCCGGGAATGGAATTTTTTGTTAAGTATTTCAATATGATTCCACTTCCTTCCGAGATTTTAAATTATGGAACTAAAATATTGATGGGATTCCGTAAACCACGATATATGATTTTTGGAATCACTTTTTTCGCTTTAATTCATGTGTATTTTACTATTTTCATTGAAGGATTTATGCTTAAAAGATATCTTCGAAGAAAAGAGTTATTACCGCTTAATGAAAGCGATGCTCGTTTATTGATTAGTTATCGTGTCGTTAAAGTTTCAATAAACTTAGCTTCCTCATTCAGTATCAAAAGTCTCGATAGTTATCAGATTGCCGAAAAGAATTGGTATCAGCAAAATCAACAGCGCTTAAATTCACAAAATAAAAGAACAGATACGAGCACTAGTTATATCAATACCATTTCACCACTTCCGAATCGCTTGAGTGACACCGAAATAAAGAAAGTACAATTGATTCAAGAACAGCTCGAAAATTTGCAAAATCAATTTAATGCAGGATTAATTACCCTTGATGAATACGAAAAGAAAAAATCGTCTTTAATTGCGGAGAAATATCGAAAATGATCACTTTGAGAATTATTTTAATTATTTTAATTATCATTATGGTTTTTAGTGGAGCAATCGCCACCAATCTTGAGCAACAAAGATTAAAACTTCCAGGCTTAATTTTAGTGTGTGGCGCTTTTGTAAGCGGACTTTGTTTTGTGCTAAGTGATGTTTTATTAGAACGAAACGCTTTACAGTTTCCGCTGGTTATTTCATTAACGGGTGGATTATTAATAATTACAAGCGTTACTGCAATTATCGTCTATTTTATTAAAAAGGCCAAATAAAAAAGTGCTTTACGTTGTACGTTTCAAAACGATACCAAAGCACTTTTTTTAATTTGTTTATAATTCGCTAGAAAGAAGCTTATTAATATAAATTTTCATGCCGAGAACTACCGAATTTAGTGGCTCTGGAGAAATACGAACCGGAATATTTAATGCTTTTTCCATCTGTTCGCGAAGTCCCGATAACAAAGCGGTTCCGCCACAAATTACGATTCCGGATTCCATGACATCGCTAGCTAATTCCGGAGGAGTCATCTCCAAACAATCAACGATCACCTCAGTAAGATTGTCGAGTTTTTTGAGCAAAACGGCTTTTAATTCGGCAGTGGAAATGATTACTGAATGTGGCAATGAGGAAATAATATCACGACCGGTTACTTCGACAAGCCGATTTTCGGGATATTGTTCCACAGAACCGATTTTCATTTTGATAAATTCAGCGGCTTTACTTCCGACAATCAAATGATGTTTATTTCTTAAATAACGTAAAATGGCTTCGTCCAATAAATTTCCGGAAAAGTTTGCTGATTTAGTGATAATGATATTTCCGTTTGAAAGGACGGCGATATCCGAAATGCCTCCGCCGATATTGACAGCCAAGCAACCCTTAGGCGATTCGATGTTAATTCCAGAACCAAGCGCGGAAAGTTTGGCAACACTTTCAATAATTACTTTCTTGGCACCTAATTGATAACCGGCTTCAAGCAATGCTCGTTTTTCAATAGTGCTAATAGCATTTGGAGCAGAAAAGATAATTGTCGATTTCTTTAGAACTCTTGAAAGTTTAATACTTGAGAAAACTTTTTTTAAGTATTGAACTGTTAAAGTTAAATTTGCAATATGACCATTTTTGACCGGAGATAACACTTTGACGTTATCGGGTGTTCTGCCGATTAATTTGCTAGCTAAGTAACCGATTTCTAAAATTTTATGATTTTTTGTATTCAATGCCAGAAGAGTAGGTTCATTATAAACGAGACCTTTTTTATTGACATAAATGAAAGTGTTGGATGTTCCAAAATCAATACCGATGTATTTTTTCATAAAAAGCACCTCTTCAATTTCTTTTATAATATCACTTATTGTTTATAATTTCTATAACATAATTATTAAGAGATATCATTCTTTATAATTATATAATAATTTCTATCTTATAGTTAACAATTATTGGCAAAAAATAAATCGCAAAATCAATTTTTATATATCATCATTAAATATTGTGGTAAAATATAAAAGTTAAAGGAGTAAATAAATGTCAAAGAAGGTTTTTGAACTAGATTTTGAAGGAAAAAAACTGATCGTTGAAGCTGGCGAAATCGCAAAACAAGCTGATGGTGCTGTTTTAATTCGCTTGAATGATACCGTAGTTTTATCCACTGCCTGTGCTTCAGATCAGGCGAAAGACACCGACTTTTTCCCACTTACAGTCGGTTATGAAGAAAAACAATATTCAGTTGGGAAAATTCCTGGAAGCTTTTTAAGAAGAGAAGGAAGACCGGGAGAGCATGCCACTTTAACGGCTCGTCTTATTGATCGTCCGATTCGTCCGATGTTTTCCGAAGGTTTCAGAAATGAAGTGCAAGTGGTAAACACCGTTATGTCAGTCGATAAGGATTCAACTCCGGAAATGGCGGCAATGTTCGGTTCTTCGCTTGCTCTTGGAATTTCGGATATTCCGTTCGACGGACCGATTGCCGGAGTTTATGTAGGTCGAGTCGATGGTCAGTTTATAATTAATCCGACCGTTGAACAAAATGAAAAATCAGACATTCATCTCGCAGTAGCCGGTACTGAAAAAGCCATCAATATGGTTGAAGCAGGTGCCGCTGAAGTCGGTGAAGAAGATATGCTTGCCGCGTTGATGTTTGGACACGAAGCAATTAAAAAACTTTGTGCGTTCCAAAAAGACATCATAAAAGAAATAGGTAAAGAAAAACGAAAAATAGAACTATATTCTATTGATCCAATTTTAAAAGAAGCAGTTGAAAGTGTTGCAAAAGAACGCTTGATTAAAGCTGTATCAATCGTCGATAAACTTGAACGATATGCCGCTATTGACGCCATTGACGATGAAGTTATCGCTTCTTACGAAGAACAAAAATATGAAAGCGATAAAGACAAGCAAAAGGTGTTGCAACAAGTAAAAGATGTCTTACACGATATCGTCAAAGATGAAGTTCGTCGGTTGATTACAATCGACAAAGTTCGTCCCGATGGTCGTAAACTAGATGAAATTAGACCTTTAGATGCGCAGATTGATTTATTACCGAGAACTCATGGATCGGCGATGTTTACTAGAGGCCAAACTCAAGTAATCTCGGCGTGTACTTTAGGGGCTACTAACGATGAACAAATCATCGATAATCTTACCGATGAAGAATCTAAACGCTTTATGCACCATTATAATTTCCCACCTTATTCAGTTGGTGAAGTTGGAAGAATGGGAACTCCAGGAAGAAGAGAAATCGGTCATGGAGCACTTGGTGAAAGAGCTTTATCGTATGTAATTCCTTCCGAAGAGGAATTCCCTTATACGATCCGTTTGGTTTCGGAAGTTGTCGAATCTAATGGTTCTTCATCACAAGCTTCGATTTGTGCTTCGACGCTTTCGTTGATGGCAGCCGGTGTGCCGATTAAGGCTCCGGTAGCCGGTATTGCTATGGGCCTTATTACCAGTGGACCCTTAGAAGAAGGATGTCCCTATACAATTCTTACCGATATTCAAGGTATGGAAGATCATTTGGGCGATATGGATTTCAAAGTTGCGGGTACTCCAAAAGGTATCACAGCGTTACAGATGGATATCAAAATCAAAGGTATCACTGAGCAGATCTTGCGAGAAGCTTTGTATCAAGCACATAGCGCACGCGAAAAAATTATGGAAGTTATTCTCAATACCATCGATAAGCCACGTCCGGATGTCGGAAAATACGCACCTAAATTGCATCAAATGAGAATCAGCGTCGATAAGATTAAAGATGTTATCGGCTCTCAAGGTAAAGTCATCAACGATATCATCGCTAAATGTGACAATGTGAAAATCGATATTGAAGACGATGGTCGCGTAATCATTTATCATCAAGATCGTGAAAGCATCAATAAAGCTGTTAAGATGATTGAAGATATTGTAAAAGAAGCCAAGGTCGGTGAAATTTACGAAGGTAAAGTTGTACGAATCGAAAGTTTCGGTTGCTTCGTTAATCTCTTTAATAACGTTGATGGTATGGTTCACGTTTCACGCTTGTCGTGGGAAAGAGTCAATCATCCAAAAGACTTTGTGAAACTGGGACAAACTTTGAAGGTCATCGTTACTGAAATCGATGAAAAAGGCAGAATAAATCTTTCGCATAAAGAATTTGAACCGAAACCGGAAAAGAAAGACAAAACCGAAAAAGTTCAAGAAACGCCAAAAGAAGTTAGCGAAGAACCTAAAGAATAAAATAAATTTAAGAGTGACGCCAATGATTAAAGTGTCACTCTTTTTTTTTTATATAGGAAATTGTATTTAATAACGAAATAAAAAAAATAAGGGAAAAAGAAGAAAAGGAAATAATTAT
>CANQAG010000019.1 GCA_947588815.1 uncultured Bacilli bacterium | reverse complement strand
GAGAATTACGAATCTGGTAAGACTAATCCTGATTATGAAACATTAATTAAGTTTGCAAAAATTTATGAAGTATCAATCGATTACTTACTGGGTCAAGAAAAAGATATTATTGTCATTTCAAAGGAAGAGTATAATTTTTTATTGGAACTAAAAAAAATAATAAACAAGATAGAATTAAGAGAAAAAAATAAAAAAGCAAATTTTAAATAGCAAATGCTATTGGAGATTGTTTAGCGGCGAAAAAAATTGCTGTTCCATCAATTTTTTTAAAAGAAAAGAGATTCAGCTAAGAACCTCTTTTTTAATTTCAATATACTTGTTTTCAGAATTGCCTTCTTCGATTTTGTAATCATAACCCAATTCATCAAAGATTTTTAAAGGAATTCGTTTCTTTTTCAATGAAGGATCATTCTCTTTAATATCTTTGATAATTGAAGTTAATGGATACCAACCATCATGGTGATTTTTAATAGCGGTATCGATTGCGACTTTGATTTTTTGCTGATAAAGTTTCTGCTCAGACTGCAATTTGCGTTTGGCATCTTCCTTTTTCTTTTTTTGAATTTCCAATTTTAACTTCTTCTCTTCATTTTTTTCTTTTTGCTGGCGCAACTTTTCTTGTTGTTTTAGTTGTTCTTCTTTACGCTTCATTTCTTCTAAGGCTTTTTTCCGTTCCTGAATCATTTTGTCAAAATCTTCGATAAAAAGAAATTCATCAAAGTGCTTTTGGTAATCAGAAGAAGTATTCAATGCGCCGATTCCGATTAAATACTTTCCCGCTCGTTTAAGTTTCAAGACGAGTTCTAGAAAATCATCATCGCTAGAAACGATACAAAATGCATCGACATTACTATTGTAAAGACAATCGAGAGTTTCAATGTACATTCTAAAATCTGCATTGTTCCGATTGTGATTTTTTACAAGAGGTCGATTCGAGACGATTAATTCGAGATTATTTTCCTTGATTAATTTATTGGTATTTTCAAGTGAAGTGATTTTACTCGTGATTAATTTTCTCGGGTAACATAAAAAGCCTCTTTTTTCTAAATAAGAGAAAAACTCGGGAATTAAATTTTTTTGATTAGCATTTTCAAAATCAATCATCATCGCAAGTTTGGGCTTATTAGGTAACTCAATACTGATTTTAAACACCTCCTTTAACAATAATATTAAATTAAAGTGTGTTTAAATGCTACAATTTACTCATAATTATTCTAGTCATATTTTCGCTTTTTACTTATAATAAAATATAGAAGGTGACACGATGAAAAGAAAATTAATCTTTGGAATCGCTATGTCGATAATTGGCTCGGCATTGTTTTGTGGATTTGCGACATTGGTAAGTGTTGGCGATTCCTTATTTAATGATCAAGATCTTTCGATTTCACGTTTTAAAGTTGAAGCGGAATTGCTTACTAATGGTGACATGAAAGTGATTGAAACTATAGATGCAGACAGTGTAGGACAACATATGTTTGCTCGAGATATTGTTTATTCTAAAAATAATAATGGTCATGATGAAAATACTTCCCGACTTGACTTTAATTCTTTTAGTGTATCGGTTTATCAAAATGATATTGCTTTGTATGAAAATGTTACTACATCATTTGGAAACGGAAATAAGTATTCAGATATCATCGGTTTTTCATGGGAACATCAATATGATGAATTAGGTGAAAGAATTACTTGCCCGAGTGAATATGGAAGGTCTTGTGCGACGGCACTAATTTATCTAAAAAACGGAACTTCGCCTCAAACAACATATGTTTTTTCGTATACGATTAAAAATGCCATGACTGTATATAATGATTATGCGGAAATCAACTGGGATTTTGTTCCCAATATGGGAATTAATATCGATAACATTGATGTGAAAATCAAACTTCCTCAAAATAATTTTGACGCTGAAAAAGATATATATTTTTATGGTCATGGTGTCAGTGATGCTTCTGTTAATATCAATCCCGATAATACGCAAGAAATAACGGTATCTGTCGATAGACTACGTGGGCAAGAGGAAGTTGAAATTCGTCTATTTTTTCCTAGCGATGTCATGCAAAATGGATTAAATAAATCTAATTACATAAATGAGAACGGATACGATTATTTAATAAATGAAGAACAAAAAATTCTAGATACAGAACAAAGTTTTTACAATCGTAGAATTGTATTAATCGCCTCTTCTTTGATTCTTTTTGGACTGACTATCGCACTATTAATTTTTAAAATCGTCTACATTTATCAAAATTACGACAAGGAACACAAGAGTGATTTTGATGCCAAATATTATCGGGAATTACCGGCTTCTTATCCTCCGGCCGAAATGGGATATTTGTATCGCTTTAAAGAAGTGACGATGGACGATATGAATGCCACTTTAATGGATTTGATTAGACGTAAGTACATTAAAATCGATTATAGTGGAACGGTGTTAACGGAAAATAAACCTAATTATAAAATGATTTATGATCGTGATAAAGATACTTCGTCTTTAAAGAGTTACGAAAAGTTTTTACTTAGTTGGTATTTTGACTCTATAAGTGGCGGTAATGACACTTTGACACTCAATGAAATCGATAATTATTTAAAATCGGAAAGTAATGCGATTGAATATCAAAAAAAGAACAATGAATGGATTTTATTGGTGACTAAAGAAAGTGAAAAGAACGACTTTTTTGACAATGTCGGTAAAAAAGCCAATAGTGGTTATTTCTTTGTAGGACTAGGATTTTTAGATTTCTTCTTACTGCTTTTTGGAGTAATTGCCTTTTCAATCACATGGTTTAGTCTATTGGCTTTTGTGATTTTATCGTTATCAATTAGTTATGTTATTTATGTGCGTCAAGTAAAAAGACGCTCCAAACAAGGCAATGAAGACTTTGTTCGATGGCGCGCTTTTAAAAATTTCTTGGAAGATTTTTCGCATTTTGAAGATTATCCGGTTCCCGGAGTTGAAGTATGGGAACATTATTTAGTGTACGCGACATCGTTTGGAATTGCTGATTTAGTGGAAAAACAATTACGCACTCGTTTCAACGAATTGCACCGCGAACAAGAGTTCAATGATTGTCCGATCTTGTTTTATAGTTATCATAGCTATTTTAGAATGCGAATCTATAGTAGCTTTTCGCTTTCGAAAAATACCATTCAAGTTGCTAACGCCAAAAGGATGGCTTCTTCTTCGCATGTTGGAGGACGCGGAGGATTTGGTGGTGGATCTTCATTTGGCGGCGGTGGTGGAGGTGTAAGAGGGCGATAGATTACATCTTTAAATTTATTTGACATTGTGATATATTCTAGAAAGAGGAGAAAATAAAATGATTAAAGTATTATTGGATGCTTGGGTAGTTCCCACGATTGTGGTGGCAGTCATTGTCATATTGCTTATCCTTTTAGTGGCATGGATTGCTAGCTCGTATAACAAATTAGTTAAAGAACGCAATAAAGTGAAAAATTCGTGGTCACAGATCGACGTTCAATTGAAAAAGCGTTTTGATTTAATTCCGAATTTAGTAGAAACGGTTAAAGGTTACACAAAACACGAAAATTCAATTTTTGAAAGTTTTGCCGAGGCGCGTAAAATGTACGCCGATGCCTCTAAAAATCAATCGGCAGCACAAGCGGCAAAAGCAGAATCGATGCTTGGAAGATCGCTTAATATGTTGGTCAATGCCGTTCATGAAGCTTATCCGGAACTTAAGGCTGATAAGAATTATACGGAGTTGATGGCACAGTTGAAGGAAATCGAAGATAAAATTGCATATTCACGTCAATTTTATAATGACGTAGTCTTAGAATTTAATAATCGCTGTGAAGTTTTTCCGTCTAATATTATCGCGAGTATGTTCAAATTCAAACAAGCAGAATATTTTAAAATTGACGAAGAGGAAAAAACAGCACCTAAAGTTTCATTTTAGTGAATAAAATTTAAAAGCGAAGATCATCAAACTGATAGAAATAACTTTCCGGAAATCACGGAAGGTTTTTGTTACTTTAATATCAAAAGTAGTATGAGGACATATAACTGAAAAATTTTTAGTCATAGGTTAAAAATTTTTTAAAAAGTGTGATATAATCTTTAAATAGAATATTTAGGAGAAAAGTATGGAAAAATATGAGCCTAAAAAGAAGTTATCAGTGCTTCGCATATTGCTGATTTTTATCACTACTATCTTAACTTTGGTTTTTGTTCTTTGGAGTGGCTTAAACTTTCTTAAATATCACATCTATGATTACTATTATTCAGTGAAAACCGATATTTGTATGAATCCCGGTTTAAATGACGATTTTATTCCACAAGGTCTCGCTGCGATTGAAGATCGTGGAGTATATATCACTAGTGGGTACATGAAAGGCAAAAGCAACAGCCGTATTTATATTACTAATACTAAAAATGAATCTCACTATGTGGAATTAACTAAAAATGGCAAAGATTTTTTCGGTCATGTTGGTGGCGTCGCTACAACCGGAAAAAATGTTTATTTAAGCAATGATGAAAATATTTATGTTCTTGATTGTGATTTACTTTTAGATAAGGAAACAAAAACTATCGATATCGGAAATGGAATCAAGGTTAATAATAGTGCTTCATTCGTATTCACTGACGATACACATTTATATGTCGGTGAATTTCATGATGGAAAACAATATGTCTGTAACCATCCTTACATGACTTCTGAAGGAATGCATTATGCGATCGTCAGTCAATATCGCCTCGATAATCTAGAGACGCCGGAAGCGATTTATTCGATTTGCGATAAAGTGCAAGGGTTCGCGATTACCGCCGATAACAAAGTCGTGCTTTCAACTTCTTACGGATTAGATCATAGTGTCTATTATGTTTACGATTTAAAAAAGGCGACGGCAAGTGAAGAAATTTTAGATGGTGCCAAAGTTTTTTATCTCGATAACGTTCAAAAATCATTCATCGGACCGGCGATGGGAGAAGACCTCGATTACAGTCGTGGAAAAATTATCACTTTGACCGAAAGTGCCTGTAACAAATATATTTTCGGTAAATTTTTCTTTGCGAATAAAATCGTGGCCTTAGAAATTAAATAAAGATTATGAGATATTATGTGAAAAAAACGACGACAGGTCGTTATGGGGTATATAAAGACGGCGCTACAAAGCCGAGTAAAAGTTTTGCTAACCAAAGCGAAGCGGACGCTTATTGTGCCAAAGTTAATTTTAAAGAAGATAAACAAACTATCGCTACTATTTCGAAACACAGTAAAAATCACAAATTTTTGTTTCTTATTATTTTTATTATTTTAATTGCCATCACTATCGGGGGCATTTATCTTTTTTATAAGAATCATGATCAAGATTCATCATCCTCATCGTCGACGTCGACACCGACTGCGCTTATCGATGAAGATTTGGAATTTCATTTTTTACAATTAGGCAATAAATTTTCCGGCGATTCAATTTTTATCAAAGCGGGAGATAAAGATATTTTGATCGATGCCGGTAGTCGTAAAGGATCGGCTAGTACCATCAAAACCTATCTTGATAAGTATGTTACAGACGGAAAATTGGAATTTGTGATTGCAACTCACGCTCATCAAGATCATATCTCTGGGTTTGTGGGCACTGAAAAAGCACCGGGCATTTTAAAAAGTTACGAGGTAGAGACGCTTATCGACTTTGGTAATACGGTCGCCACTTCCGCAATTTATAGTGATTATGTCGCACTCCGCGATAGTCTTATCGAGGCAGGAACAAACTATTACTCGCAAAGCGATTGCTTTAATCATCTTAATGGTGCCACCGATACTTTTAATCTTACCGAAAGTATTTCAATGAAAGTCCTTAAAAATGTTTATGGTGACCCCGATTCTGAATACAAGACCAAAAATGAAAATAATTTTTCGGTGTGCACGCTTTTTTCACAAAACGGAAATAACTATCTTTTGACCGGCGATCTTGAAGAAGACGGGGAAGAATTGTTAGTGGCTAACAATCAATTGCCGCGAGTAAAACTATTTAAAGCGGGACATCATGGTTCTTATACGGCTTCTAGCGAAAATTTGTTGAATGTAATACAGCCGGAAATTGTAACTGTCTGTTGCTGTGCCGGATCTGACGAGTATACTTCAGTTGATGCCAATATGTTTCCTTCTCAAGCCTTTATCGATCGAATTTGCAAATGGACTGATAAAGTTTATGTGACCTCGATTGTATCTAATAATGCAGATGGGTTCGAAGCTTTAAATGGTGATATCGTTGTCGCTTATAAAAATCAGACAATCAGTGTCACTTGCAGTAATAACGACACACTTTTAAAAGATACTCAATGGTTTAAAGACCATCGAACATGTCCAAAAGAATGGGCTTAGCATTTAATCATGAACGGCAGAGGATTAACTATGGAAACAACAGCAAGCAAACGTAAAAGCGCCTTTGAAACTCGAGTTCACGAAATAGATTTTTTGCGTGGTTTTTGTATTATCTTGATGATAATCGACCATTTCTTTTACGATTTAAAGAGCTTTGCCTATGTTTGGGTCAATGGTGGTTTTGAACTTTATAGTGGCACCTATAGTTTTGCTTCTGCTTATTGGACTTTCCCGTTACGTCTTGCCGCCCATCATATCGGTGTATTTATTTTTGTTTTTCTTTCCGGAGTAAGCATGGCCTTTTCAAGAAACAACTGGAAAAGAGCGTTAAGAATTATCTGCTTTGCCGTTGCGTTAACGGTCGGTTCTCGAATTGTTACTTCTTTAAGTGGCAGTGTGTTTAATTTTGATTTCAATATTATTCACGTTTTAGGAATTTCTATTTTAATCGGTTGCCTTTTAAAGAAAGTGCCTTCATGGGGATTGATTTCTATATCATGCGTAATTTTCGCGCTTTCCGTCACGCTTTATTATCTCAATAAATTTGAAATGATCCCTTTGGATAATGAGGTGTTGATGGTAATTCTATTCCCGTTTGGTATATTAAAGAAAGATTATCGATATGCCGATTATCTTTCATTGATTCCGTCTTTAGGATTCTTTTTATTGGGCATGGTCTTTGCTAGACGTTTTTATAAAAGTAAAACTTCGCTTATTAAACGATACGAAATAGAACGTCCGGTGTGTTTTGTGGGACGTCATTCGCTATGGTTTTATATCGGACATCAAGTTGTCATTTATGGGTTGTTTTTAATTTATTCCGCATTATGTGGAATGCCAAATACATTTTAACAAACAGAGGTGAAATTATGAATCAAACAATGTATGAAAAAGTGCAACAATGTGCTACAAAGTATCCGGATTTCAAAGTGATCTATTATATGGGAAAAAAGTTTTCTTATCGCTTTGTCATTCAGGAAATCGAACGACTATCGATTTTTATGTCACATGATTTAAAAATTCAAAAAGGTGATGTGGTGACGATCTGTTTGCCGAATATTCCTAGCGCGGTATTTTTGTTTTATGCCGTCAACCGCTTAGGGGCCATTGCCAATATGGTGCATCCGTTTACACCATTTTTACAAGTCGAAAAAATTATGAAGAACACCAACTCAAAACATATATTCTTGTTTGAACAATCGCTATATAAAGAAGAAAAGTCTTATGCAAAGTATAAAAAGCAATTGACAGTTTGTTTGGCATCGTCATATCTACCTTCTTATAAGCGTTATATTTATCATCTTCAAAATAAAAAGATGCACCAAGCGATTAAAGATTATCATTCTTACGATGATATTAAAAACTACAGCCAAGAATTATTGCCACCCGTAAATAGAAATGAATGTGCGGTTTATTTGCATTCCGGTGGGACTACCGGTGTTCCTAAAACGATTATGCTTTCTAATGAAGGATTCAATTATCTAGCCCAAGAATCGCAGAATATCTTTGCGTGCGGAGAAATATATCGTAACGGAATGCTTGCAGTTCTTCCGACGTTCCATGGTTTTGGATTATGTATGTGTGTCCATGCGCCTTTGAGCAATGCGATGACGTCGATTTTAGTGCCGAAATTTTCTCCAAGCGCCTTAGTCAAAATCATGAATCAAACTCCGGTTAATTGTATTTGCGGAGTTCCTACTCTTTTTGAAAGTTTATTGAATGATCAAAGATTCACCAATCATCGACATTTAAAGGATTTAAAAGTCGTTTTCTGCGGTGGCGATTCAATGCCGTTGCCTTTAAAAGAGCGATTTGATGCTTTGATGAAAAGTATCAATTCCACATGTCGAATGATGGAAGGTTATGGCCTTACTGAAACTGTGACCGTGTGTGCGGTCAATACTTTAAAAATCAATCGTCCCGGTTCGGTAGGTAAAATGATAAACGGGATGGAATGTAAAATTTTAGACGATAATGATAAAGAAGTACCATTAGGAGAACTAGGTGAGATTTGCGTTAAAGCACCGACGATGATGCTTGGATATTTAAATGAACCGGAAATCACTAAAGAAGTGATAAGAGACGGATATGTTCATACCGGCGATCTCGGATATATGGATCAGGATCAGTTTATCTATTTTAAACAACGAAAAAAGAGAATTATAAAGGTTAGCGGCGTTGCGGTGTATCCTACGGAAATCGAAAATATCGTGATGCAAATTGAAGAGATTGAAAGATGTGCGGCGATTGAAATGAAAGATCCACGTCTTGGAGCGGCGGTAAAATTGTTTGTAGTTTCAAAATCGGTAGATAAAGAAACCTTAGAGAAAAAGATTCTTGAAACTTGTAGAAAAAATCTCATTAAATGGGCGGTGCCTAAAAAAATAGAATTCCGTGATGCGTTGCCATTAACGCTTATCGGTAAAGTCGATTATCTCGCTTTACAAAAGGAAAACGATGAAAATTAAATACAGTTTCTGGTAGCTTCCAATAAGACAGTATCGAAATAATACTGACCCAGGTAGCTACCAAACAGGGTGCAACAAAAGAGAACAGCCATATTCGGAAATCCATCCGGTATGGCTGTTCTCTTTTTACTCGTTCAACGACAACATCGCACACGCCATAACACTGACATCGGCGGTAATCAGAAATCCAAGAATATAAGACTAAACGCCCGTTTCCGGTGGCTGGAATGTGTCATTCGTATCGGAGACGGGCGCTTTATTTAGAGTGGCTTATATAGGAGCATTTGTCCTTGAAATTCTCTCCAAAGACACCAATATAGTCACATGAAGGATTCAACAGTAGTATAGAAATCTGAAACCATTAAAACTCATGCAAATATATCTTTCAATTCCGCAAGCAGACGTTCCGCAATAGGTGTAAAAGCCTGATATTTTCTCCAAATCAAGTACATCTTTGCCTCCAATTTCGGTGAAAGCGGGCGGAACACAAGTCCGCTTCCCGGACTCGTATCAATCAAATGGTCAAAGGTCAACAGAAACCCTAGGCCCTCCCTGACAAACAAAGATGCGTTATATGACAGGCGAAAGGAGCCTTCCAGACGCAGCTTGTCCATTTTTTCTCCGGCCCAGCGCGGGATGTCGCGTTTCCACCCTTGCTCCGAGCAAAACAGCGGCATTCCGGTAACGTCATTCACAAGAATGCTATCTTTTTTCGCCAAAGGGTGATCCACGGGTATGACAAGACCCCATACATCCGCCTCCGGGAAAGTAAGATAGTGATACTTTGCTGTATCCGGCTCCTCCGCAAGTACGGCAAAGTCAAGAATACCTTTGTCCAGCTTTTCTGTGACCTGTTCCGTATCCCCGCTGCTGATGTGATAGCGCAGTCCAGGATAAATCTCTTTGAAACGCTTGATCTCCTGCGCAAGGTAACGAATTTGATAGGATTCAGCAAGCCCAAAATAAATATCTCCGCCGGTTATATCGTCCAAAGACACAAATTCGCCGATGATCTTATCCGCCATCGAAACTAAATCTTCCGCCCGCTTTCTGAGAAGGATTCCTTCCTCGGTCAGCGAAATACTGAAGCTGTGCCGTGTAAACAACTTTTTCCCCAGCTCGTCCTCTAATGCCCGCAGCGTCTTGGAAAGAGTGGGCTGCGTAACGTGTAGGATCTCTGCAGCTTTGGTCATGTTTTCCTCTCTTGCAATAGCAAGAAAGTATCTTAAAGTACGAATTTCCATATATTCGTGTCCTACGTTCAATATCGTGATATTCGCTATAAGAATATCACGATATTCATTATAACCATTAGCGAGGGATATGTCAACGTGCTATACTGCAGATGTCAGAAAAAAGTCGGACTCGGAAAGGGTGAGAGAATGAGCGAACAAACAGAGAGTCTGCTCACGGGGATGGCCGACGCAGGATGCGGGGCGGAGGAGATCGAGAAGGCCGAGCGCATATTGCAAACAGGCAACCTAAGCGAATTGACAAGATTTCTCAAGCAATGCCGCTGCGGTCTGCTTGATCGGATGCACGAAAGTCAAAAGCGGGTAGACCTTGTGGATTATCTGATACGGAAGACCGAAAAACAATCAATAAAATAACGAAAGGATGGCAAACATCATGAAGAAAGAAGAACTGAAACTGACGGCGGAATGGGATAAAACCTTTCCAAAAAGCGAAAAGGTCGATCACAGCAAGGTAACATTCGTGAACCGTTATGGCATCACGCTGGCGGCAGATTTGTATGTGCCGAAAAATGCGGAATGTAAGCTCCCGGCGATTGCTGTCTGTGGCCCCTTCGGTGCGGTCAAGGAGCAGGCGGCGGGACTCTATGCGCAGACCATGGCGGAGCGGGGATTTTTGACCTTGGCCTTTGACCCCTCCTTCACCGGCGAGAGCGGAGGAAATGTCCGTTACATGGCATCGCCCGACATTAATACCGAGGACTTTATGGCGGCGGTGGATTTTCTGTCGCTGCACGAGAAGGTCGATCCCGACCGCATCGGCATCATTGGTATCTGCGGCTGGGGCGGAATGGCACTGAACACGGCGGCGCTGGATACGAGAGTAAAAGCGACCGTAGCCTCCACTATGTACGATATGACAAGAGTAAATGCCAACGGCTACTTTGACGCTGAGGACAGCGAAGAAGCCCGGTATCAGAAAAAGGCGGCTATGTGCGCCCAGCGGCTTGCGGATTTGAAGGCGGGAGATTACGCCCTCGGCGGCGGTGTCGTCGATCCGTTGCCAGAGGATGCGCCGTTCTTTGTGAAGGACTACTACGACTACTATAAGACCCAGCGTGGCTATCATCCCCGCAGCCTCAACTCCAACGGTGGGTGGAATGTGATTGGCTGCGAGTCCTTCCTCAATCAGCCCATTCTCAAATACAGCAATGAGATCAGAAGCGCCGTTTTGGTTATGCACGGTGAGAAGGCTCACTCCTGCTACTTCTCAAAGGATGCTTACGCTGCCATGACCAAGGACAGCAGGCACACGGACAACAAGGAACTGCTGATTATTCCGGACGCCGTCCACACCGACCTCTATGACGGCGGCGGGAAGAATGCCATTCCGTTTGATAAGCTGGAACGCTTCTTTACAGAATATTTGAAGTAAATACAGATTGGGCGCTGATGGTCCCATAACAGCGCTCGTTTTTAATATGAGGTGAAATTCGTGAACATTTTGATTCTGAATGGAAGTCCCCGTCCCAACGGGAATACAAGAAAAATGATCGACGCATTTATTGAGGGAGCTACTATTGCATCGCATCACGTTGAGGTAATCGACATCTGCAAAAAGAACATCAAAGGTTGCCTGGCGTGTGAATATTGCCATACAAAAGGCAATGGTGTCTGTGTTCAGAAAGATGACATGCAGGAGGTGTACAGCCAGCTTACAGAGGCGGAAATGCTGGTGATCGCCTCACCAATTTACTATCATGGTATATCCGGACAGCTAAAATGTGTAATTGACAGATTCTACGCAGCAGCATATCCTCAAAAACCGAAGCACTTAAAAAAGGTCGCTATGATTTTAAGTTCAGGGGATGCAAAGATGTACGACGGCGCAATGTTTTCCTATAAGGGCGATTTTCTGGACTATCTTGGGCTTGAAGATATGGGCGTCTATACGGCGCACGGGTCGGAAAATGGTTCTCCGGAAAAGCTGGATGAGATCAGAAGCTTCGGCGCATCGTTAAAATGATGGGTAGCGTGAAGAAATATATGAAAAGAATCGTTCCTTGCGTTTTTGCGGCTCTGATAGGCTGCTTTTGCCTTGCTTCCTGTGCTGAAAATAAGCCCGCTGAATCTTATCCGGACACGTAGGAAACGCCTGTTGCAAGCACTGCGGCATGATTTCGGTCATGCCGCACTCCGAAAACAATCTGAACTTGTTTTATTGGACGCCCCTTCGGCTGTATTTTTTGTAATTTTATTGTAAAGTTATGAATAACAATTTATAATATTATTATGATATCAATTTGATATCGAGGAGGATTATATGAACGAAAAAACAAAAATCTACGAAGAAAAGGTTATTAAACCTAAAAGCGGCTGGGTGATGCTTGGAGTTATCATCGTCTTATATATAATTTTTATAGCTGGCATTGCTTTTTGTGCTACCGGTATTGAAAATTTTGAAAATACGCCAAGCGGGACATTTTTCGGTATCTTGATGTTTATTTTCATCATGTTACCTCTTGTTTCTTTAATTCTTATTAAAGGATTCAAATTGCTAAATCCCAATGAAGCGATTGTTTTGACACTGTTTGGTAAGTATTATGGAACGATTAATCAGGAAGGATTCTATTATGTTAATCCATTTTGCAGCGTAGTGTTACCAAATGGAGAAACTTTGGGTTTGGAAAATAACTTACAAGTACCGCCGTTACCGACTAAAACTAGCAAAATGTTTCAAAATTTTGGGCGTAAAAAAATATCTTTAAAGGCGATGACTTTAGTTAATGGTAAACAAAAGGTCAATGATCTTGA
Source organism: uncultured Bacilli bacterium (assembly GCA_947588815.1). Classification (GTDB taxonomy): domain Bacteria; phylum Bacillota_I; class Bacilli_A; order RFN20; family CAG-449; genus CANQAG01. The sequence continues at coordinate 794 of CANQAG010000019.1, read as the reverse complement.
AGGTAATCCAATAGAAATCGGAGTGGTCGTTATTTGGAAAGTAATCAATACCGCGAAAGCTTTATTCAATGTCGACAACTATATCGATTTTGTTTCCACTCAAAGTGATTCTGCAATTCGCCAAGTTGCAAGATGTTATCCTTACGATATTTCAGATGAAGGTGATGAAAAATCACTTCGTGGTAGTTCACAAGAAATCTCTGAAGAATTGAAAAAAGAATTACAAAAACGGGTCGAGATTGCCGGAATCGAAATTATGGAAGCGCGAATCTCTCATTTGGCTTACGCTCCGGAAATTGCCGCAGCGATGTTACAAAGACAACAAGCTAAAGCGATCATCGATGCTCGTCAAAAGATCGTTGAAGGCGCTGTAAGCATGGTGGAGATGGCTTTAAATAAACTATCTGAAAATAATATTGTGGAATTAGATGATGAGAGAAAGGCACAAATGGTCAGCAATTTGATGGTCGTGCTATGTGGCAATAAAGATGCCCAGCCGATTGTAAATAGCGGTTCGATATATTAGTATGGAACTAAATGCGAAGGATAAGAAACAAATTTTACTGCGCTTGCCAAAGCATTTGTGGAATGAAATACAAAGTTGGGCCGAAGAAGATTTTCGCTCAATCAATGGCCAAATAGAATATCTGTTGACTGAAGCCATTCGAAAAAGAAAAAAAGAAAAAGGTGACCTTTAAAGTCATCTTTTTTAATCGCCGGTTAATTATAAAAGCAAGTGCAACAAACAAAGAAAGAAAATTGAAAGAATAAAAAATGTAGTAAAAAAACTGAAA
>CANQAG010000018.1 GCA_947588815.1 uncultured Bacilli bacterium | reverse complement strand
AAGTTAAGCACCGTTGCGGCGAAGGTATCTCTCCTTGAGACAGAATAGCTAGCTGCCGGGCTTTTTTTTTGGAAAAATATATTTTATTGGCAGTAATTTCGTTTATAACTACTTTTATATATTAAAAAAGATGATTTTATGTTAAAATGTTAATTAGTCCGCTTGTAAACTTTTTGGAGGTATTCTATGGATATCGATAAAACAACTAAATTCGGATCAATAAATATTACATTAGATGCGATAGCCGCGGTGGCCGGTAATGCTGCGATGCAGTGTTATGGTGTTGTTGGTATGGCTTCAAAACGCTCTATTCGTGAAGAAATAAATGAATTGTTAAAGAAAGAAAATTATCGTAAAGGCGTTCTTGCTCGCAAGAAGAAAGACAATTACGAAGTTGATATTTATATTGTTATTGGTTATGGACTAAGGATTACCGAAATAGTCTCTCAAGTCCAAAAAAAAGTTAAATTTGATTTAGAAAAAGCTTTTTCCATTAAGTTTAAAGCTGTTAATGTTTATGTCCAGGGTGTTGAAAAATATACTGGCTCGGAGGATTAATAATGAAAACAATTGATGGTATAACATTAAAAAGAATGATTATATCTGGTGCTAACAATTTGTTCAATTGTTATCCAGAGGTAGATGCTCTTAATGTTTTTCCAGTGCCAGATGGTGATACGGGTACTAATATGAATCTTACGATGTCATCGGGTGCTAAAGAAGTTCAAAATCGTAATGATGCTTCGATTTATGAGATTGCTAAAGCCTTTTCAAAAGGTTTATTAATGGGTGCTAGAGGAAACTCTGGTGTCATTTTGTCACAAATTTTCCGTGGCTTCGCTAAAGGATTAGAAGGAAAAGATTCAATCAATGCGGTTGAATTGGCCGAAGCCTTTGTTTCTGGAAGAAAAGTCGCTTACAATGCTGTCATGAAACCTGTGGAAGGTACGATTTTAACAGTTATTCGTGAGTCTAGTGCGGCCTTGATGGATGTTGTAGATTCTTCGATGAATATTGAGAAAGCATTTGAAATTTTAATTAAGGAGGCCAATGCGTCACTTTTAAGAACTCCGGAATTATTACCGGTGCTTAAAGAAGTTGGAGTAGTCGATTCTGGTGGAACAGGATTAATTAAAATTTTAGATGGTTTCATGGTTGCTTTAAAAGGCGATATTGTCGAAAAAAGCATGGCTACGGTCACTAGCGATTCTTCACAACCGAAGATGATGAACGGAACTGACGATGAAGAAGGATATTGTTTAGAGGTTGCCTTAAAGTTAGCATCCAATCCGCATGATGAAGGTAAAAAAATCTTTGTTGAGAAACGCTTTGATACGGTTATAGGCTCGCATGGCGATTTAAAAGATATTAAAAAAGAAGAAAATTTAGTGAAAATACATATTCATACCACGGCACCTGGAAGTATTTTGACTTACGCACAACAATATGGTGAATTTGATCAAGTCAAATTGGAAAAAATTACTAAAGAAGATAAAAGTATTTTTACTGAAGAAATTTTACCGACAAGTTCACGAAAAAAATACGCTCTTATTGCTGTTGCTATCGGTGATGGTATTGAAGAAATGTTTAAGGAATTGCGCGTCGATATTATTGTTTCCGGTGGTCAAACTATGAATCCATCGGCTGAAGATTTTTTAGAGGCGATTAAAAAATGCAATGCTGAGCATGTATTCATCCTCCCAAATAATTCAAACATCGTCATGGCAGCTTCGCAAGCGTGTGATATTCAAGACGATTGCAAGGCTGTCGTGATTCCATCTAAAACAATTCCTCAAGGTTTAGTGGCTTGTATGATGTTCAATCCGGAAGCCGATCCTATTGAAAACGAAAAAGAGATGTCAAATGCTCTTAAGACCATTAAATCTGGGCAAGTGACATTTGCGATTAAAGATACGTCGATCGATGGCGTCGATGTTAAAAAGGATCAATTCATCGGTATTCAAGGTAAAAAGATCGTTTGTTGCGAAAAAAGTCGCTTAAAGACGACTGAAGGACTAATCGATTCGATGGTTGATGAGAGCTCTTCAATTATCACTTTGATTCTTGGTAGTGATGTCGACAGTGCAGAGGAAGAAAAACTTCAAGAGTATCTGCAAGAGAAATATTTAGATGTTGAGCTCGATTTACGCCATGGAAATCAACCAGTCTATTCGTATATAATAGGAGTTGAATAAAAGGGAGGTTATCCCTTTTTTCATATAACTTATGGAACTTTTAACTCATTCAAAAGAATTTAAAGAACAATTAAATAATCTTGGAATTTACGATACTTTTGATGTGCTTAATTATTTTCCGTATCGTTATGAAGATTTTGCTTACACTGACGAAAAAAAACTTGAGGATCATCAAAAGGTAGTTATAGTTGGACGTTTAGTTTCAAATCCTAAATTGGTAAGAACACCTAAAATCGATATTATAACCTTTTATTTTGTCAGTAAAAATAATAATTTTTATGCGATTAAAATTTTTAATCGTTCTTTTTATAGTAAGGTATTAAATCTTCAAGATACTTTCACATTTTCAGGTATTTATAATGCAAGTAAAAAAGAGATTAGCGTTATCAATATTATTAAAGGCGAAATAGAAAAAAGCGATCGGTTTCGTCCGATTTATCACTTATCGAATAAAATAAAAAGTGCGACATATTGTAATTTAGTCAAACGCTCTTTGGAAGCGATGAAAGGTCATATAGGCAATATTCTTCCTTTAAGAATTCAAAATAAATATCGCCTTTTATCGCATGAAGACGCGATTAATCAAATTCATTTTCCGAAAAGCGAAGAAGAAATTTCAAGTGCATTAAGAACGTTAAAATATGAAGAATGCTTGGAATATTGTATTAATAATTTGATGGTTCGTAAGGAAAATATGATCTTTAAAGATCGAAAATTCAATCTCATCGATCCTAAAAAAATCAACGATTTTGTAAAACAATTATCCTTCAAGTTGTCGTTTGATCAATTGCAGGCTATTAAAGAAATCATTCTCGATATGAATGACTCTAAATTAATGTATCGTCTATTGCAAGGCGATGTAGGAACAGGGAAAACCATCGTCGCTTTATGTGCGTTGTATGGAAACTATCTCCGACATCAAATCGGGGCCTTTATGGTTCCAACTGACGCTTTAGCAAGACAACAATATGAAGAAGCAAAAAAAATTCTGGAACCATTTGGAATGAGAATTGCACTTTTTATCGGTTCTTTGACTCCAAAAGAAAAAAAGGATAATTATGAATTGCTTAGGAACGGCAAAATTGATTTGGCGGTTGGAACTCATGCGCTTTTCAGCAAAGACGTGGTTTATCCGTCACTTGGTTTAGTAGTCATTGATGAACAGCATAAATTTGGTGTTAACCAAAGAAATATGTTAGCTTCTAAAGGCGACGGGAGCGATTTATTATTGATGAGCGCAACACCGATTCCTCGAACTCTTTCAATGGCCCTTTACGCTGATTTGGATGTCTCTAGTCTTACAATGTTTCCTTTTAAAAAACGGGATGTCAAAACAAAAGTAATCGCTAAGAATGATGACATTTTAAACAAAACAATAGATTATTGTTTAAGACACGATAAGCGGATTTTTATTGTGGCACCTAAAATAAAGGAAAATGAAGAAGACGATAATTCGGTTGAAAAAATTTACGAAACTTATCATTCACGATTTAAAGATCAAGTAGGACTTTTGCATGGAAAATTAACCGCTCAAGAAAAGGTTAATGTTTTAAAACAATTTAAAGATGGAGAACTGAAGTTTTTAGTTTCGACGACGGTTATCGAACTTGGAATCAATGTTCCAAGTGCGGGAGCTATTATTATTTATGGTGCTTCTAAATTTGGACTTGCTACATTGCATCAATTGCGAGGAAGAGTAGGAAGAGACGGAGAAATAGCATTTTGTATCTTAATAAAAGATAGCGATGATGATGAAGAAGCGATGGAACGTTTAAAGTATCTTGAAAGTACCGAAAATGGGTACGATATCGCGGAATTTGATATGAAAAGTCGTGGACCAGGCGACATTGTTGGAGTGAATCAAAGCGGTTTTCCTTCTTTTTCATGCTTGAATCTTATTTCGGATTATCGCATGTTTGACTATGCTTTAAAGGACGCAAAAGAAATTTTAACATCTTCTTCTAAATCAGATTGCGATTATATTGAAGGTATTGCTAAAAGAAGAAGAATTAAAGAAACTAAACTGACATTATTTGAATGATTTTAGATAATTGTTAAAGTGTGATTGTCGGGCTTTCAATAGTTAACCAATTAGTGGTATAATGCCAATGAAAGGGGTGTTTTTATGTACACTTTAGTAGTTGACTGTATGGGATCCGATGGAGGATCAAAAGTAACAGTTGCCGGTATTAAATTGTTTTTAACCAAACATAGCAATGTGAAAATTATTGCTGTTGGAAAAAAGGAAGAACTTGAGGAACTTCAATCAGAGAATAATGTTGAGATAGTAGATGCTCGTGATGTGGTACCGATGGAAAGTGGTGCGCTTGAAGTGATGAGAATGCGCAAGTCATCGATGATGATTGCTTTGGATTTAATGAAAGAAAACGGTTATGATGGCGTTGTTTCTGCCGGATCAACCGGTGGTTTTCTTTCGGCAGCAACAGTTAAATTAAAGTTAGTTGAAGGTGTCGATAGAGCAGCTTTAATTTCACCATTTCCAACTGCAATTAAAGGAAAGAAAGTCGTAGTTCTTGATATCGGTGCAAGCAATGAAAATACTCCGGAACAATTAGTACAATTTGCTAAGATGGGGCGAATATATTCAAACAAAGTGATGAAAGTTGAAAAGCCGAAAATTTATTTATTGAGCAATGGTGCTGAAGATGAAAAAGGAAGCCCTGAGGTTAAAGAAGCCCACAAAATGCTCAAAGAGATGAATTTTGAGGGCTTTGTAGGAAATATCGAAGGACGAGATGCTTTAAGCGGTGAATGTGATGTAATCGTTACCGGAGGCTTTGCCGGAAATGTATTTCTAAAGTCGGTAGAAGGTGTGGCTTCGATGATGAAAGGCATGATTAAAAAAGCTTTTTATCGAAATTTAAAATCTAAAATCGGATATGTTTTGGCCAAAAAAGGTTTCGATGAAATGTCGGAAACTATGGATTATAAATCAACCGGTGGGGCGATGCTTTTGGGGGTCAATGGTGTCGTTGTTAAAGCACATGGTTCATCGGATGGTTATTCTTTTTCTTGTGCTTTAGATGTAGCTTATCGGATGGTAGAAGGCAAGGTTGTAGAACTTTTAAAACAAGGAGTTGGGGAAATTGAGTAGTTATAAAGAAATACTCAAAAAGTTTGATATTGAAGCAAAAAAAGAAAGTCTTTACCTTGAGGCTTTTTCTCACCCTTCATATGCTAACGAAAGACACGATAATTCTAAAGATTATGAAAGAATAGAGTTTGTCGGTGATGGTGTTTTGGATTTAGTCGTAGCCGATTTGATCTATCGTAATTATCCTCATATGGATCAAGGAAATATGACCAAGGTCAGAGCGCAATTGGTTCAAGGTATCTCTTTAGCGGAATTTGCGAGAGAACTAAAAATCGGCGATGCGATAAGATTGGGCCGCGGCGAACAAAAAAGCGGAGGCAACAATTCTAATAAAATTTTAGAAGATGTGTTTGAAGCTTTTATCGGTGCGATTTATTTAGATCAAGGATTTGATGTTGTCTATCGAGTTATCGAGACCATTTTTATGGATAAAATATTAAATATCGATTTAGATTCGATAACCGATTATAAGTCAAAGCTTCAAGAAGATGTACAAACTGATCGAAGAGGTACGGTTTCTTACGTGATTGTTTCTGAAGAAGGTGACGCTCAACATAAATGTTTTGTGGTTGAGGCTCATTATGAGGGTTATATTCTCGGTCGCGGTAAAGGACCTTCTAAAAAGAAAGCAGAGCAAGAAGCGGCTAAAGATGCTTTGTCTAAGAGGGCATAACTATGGGACTATTTAAATTTTTAAAAGAAAAAATAAGTGGCAAATCTAATGCTCAAAAAGAAAAATATGTTGCCGGATTAGATAAATCACGACGAAATTTTTCTAGTAAGTTGAAACTTTTGGCGGCTCGTTATCAAAAGGTAGATGATGATTATTTTGACGAATTAGAGCAGATTTTGATTGAAGCCGACGTCGGCGTAAATCTAGCTTTAGAGATTGTCGACGCTACTAAAAAGGAATCTAGATTAAATGGAATTTCTAATCCTAGCGATATTAATGAATTGCTAGTCGATAAAATGTTTGTTTCATATGCACAACAAGGAGACGATATTCAAAATGAAATTGTCTTTTCTAAGGATGGTCCTACCGTCTTACTTGTAGTTGGGGTAAATGGAGTTGGAAAAACAACGACTATCGCTAAGTTAGCAAAACGTTATCTTGATCAAGGAAAAAAAGTTTTATTAGTTGCAGGAGACACTTTTAGAGCCGGAGCTACCGAACAGTTGACGATTTGGGCTTCGCGATTGAATTGTGAAATCGTTGTCGGAAAAGAGTTTGCCGATCCTTCATCTGTAGCTTATGATGGTATGAAAAAGGGAAAGGAAATCGGCGCCGATTTAATCATCGTTGATACTGCAGGGCGCCTTCAAAATAAAGTTAACTTAATGGCGGAACTTTCAAAGATGAAACGGGTGATTCAAAAAGAAATCGCTGATGCTCCGCATGAAACATTTTTGATTATCGATGCGACTACAGGGCAAAATGGAGTCATTCAAGCCAAAGCCTTTAAAGAATGCACAGATGTAAGCGGTGTGGTAATCACAAAAATGGACGGAACTTCAAAAGGTGGTATTATTTTAGCAATCAGAGATGAATTAGGAATTCCGGTGCGCTTTATTGGTTTAGGTGAAAAGATGGATGATTTAGAAGAATTCGATTTAGATCAATATCTTTATGGCCTTTGTTTAGGTGGTGATGAAAATAATGGCTAGTTTAATCTGGTTTGTAGCAATTTTGTTACTTCAAATTGTTTTAAGAGCAATTCTCAGTTATATGCGACTAAGCTTTATAACCATCGAGATTGTGATTGATTTAGTGTTAGCTTTTGTCTTTGCTTTCTTTTCTTATCGTGGAAATAAAAAAGAAGCCTTTAAAGATGTTCAATTCCACAAATTAGTGGCGATATATTTTGTTATTTTAATTTTGTTTACCTTACTTTGGAGCTTAATTTAGATGATGGAGTTAGAAAAAAGTATTCGAATAAATAAATTGTTTGATGTATATGGTAATCTTTTGACGGAAAATCAAAAAAACTTGGTTGAATTATATTATGGTTTTGATCTTTCTCTTGGAGAGATTGCCTCACAGATGAAAATTTCTAGAAATGCGGTTTACGACACTTTGAAAAAAGCGGTAAATGCTCTTGAAGAATATGAAATGAAGTTGCGATTTTTAGAAAAAAGAGAGCAAATAGTCGCATCTTTAGAGGACTTAAAGAAATCTAATGAACTTGATGCAGATATAGATAAGATAAAAGAAAGGTTATAAAGATATGGCTTTTGAATCATTGCAAGATCGTTTGACAGGGATTGTTAAACGTTTAAGAGGTCAAGCTCGTTTAACAGAGTCAAATATGGAAGACATGCTAAAAGAGATACGTGTGGCTCTTTTAGAGGCAGATGTCAATTTTAAAGTTGTCAAAGAATTTGTCGGTGCCGTAAAGGAAAAGGCTTTAGGCCAGCAAGTGTTGAATAAAGTTAGTCCGGGACAGATGTTGGTAAAAATAGTTCATGACGAACTTGTTGATTTACTCGGGGCTGATCAATGTGATATTCGTTTTGAAATCAATAAACCGACGATTATCATGATGTGTGGTTTGCAAGGATCTGGTAAAACTACTACATCTGGTAAGTTGGCGCGACTATTTAAACGAAAAATGGCCAAAAAAGTATTGCTGGTTGCCGGTGACGTGTATCGTCCTGCGGCAATAGAACAATTGGTGACTATCGGAAAACAAATCGATGTTGAAGTTTTGAATATGGGTGTCGATATTTCGCCAGTTGAAATCGCCAAAAGGGCAGTAGCAAAAGCTTACGAAGAAAAATTTGATGTGGTGATTATCGATACAGCCGGTCGCTTGCACATTGACGAAATTTTAATGAAAGAATTGCAGGATATTGAAAAAGAAGTTAAACCCACCGAAGTTTTGCTTTTGGTTGATGCGATGTCCGGTCAAGATGCCGTAAATGTCGCTAATGCTTTTAATCAGCAATTAAAACTTACCGGTATGGTAATGTCGAAACTTGATGGTGATGCTAGAGGTGGCGCGGCTTTATCGATAAAGCATCTAACCGGAGTACCGATTAAATATATTGGTGTCGGAGAAAAATTGGATGATCTAGAAGTATTCTATCCAGACCGCATGGCTGATCGCATCCTTGGAATGGGCGATGTCGTTACTTTAGTGGAAAAAGTACAAGAAGAGATCGATGAAAAACAGGCAAAACGTTCATTTAATAAAATGATGGATGGTAAGTTTGACCTTAACGATATGCTGGCTCAAATGGAACAGATTAATCGATTAGGCTCTTTTGGAGGACTTTTGAAATTGATCCCGGGAATGCCGAAGATTTCAGAAGAAGATCAAGAGAAAGCCAAAGTGATGATGAATAAGACTAAAGCGATTATCAATTCAATGACTAAAGAAGAAAGAAAACATCCGGAAATTATCAAAAATTCCCGCAAAATACGTATTGCTAAAGGATGTGGTATGAATTCAAGTGATATTAATCGGTTGTTAAATCAATTTGATCAAATGAAAAAATCAATGAAAGAAATGAGCTCCCTTTATAAAAGCGGAAGAATGCCAAAATTTTAAATTATAAAAAAGTTCTAGTCAGAAAAACTAGAAATTTTTGTTTATATCATTTCATATTTTTTAGACGCTTAATTTTTATAATTAGGGTCACGATACCATAGACAATCATCAATATTGGAAGCAAGAAAACTCTAATTGAGCATTGCATGTCTTTAATAAGAGCTTGAATCACGAAATAAAGCAATACTGTGATTGAAAAGATAAAAGGCAAGGCCATTGTGATGATGTTAATAATATTGCGTCGCTTAGAATTTTTTATAAATACTAAAGAAAATTCTAAAATTAAGTCAATCAAAGGAATCAATAAAAAGAACACTTCCGGGCCACTATAATATGAGTAGTTAATATAGTTTGAATTATAATCTTTTACTATTGTAAATGGTATCATGGCTAGAATAAAAGTCAAAATGCATGTAATAAAGGATAGTAAAAGATTAATGGGTTTGGCGGCTTTGAGTCGATTGAAAAAGTTAATTAAATGTTCGTTGATCATTTTGTTTTGTATAAAACAACTAGCTACAAGTGAAACAAAATAAAGAATCGCATAAATCCAAGAACCGGACAATAGATATGGTATTAAAGGGATATAAAATAATATGATAAGTAAGAAAGCGAATAAAAAGCGAATTGATTGTTTGATAAGGAATAAAGTCAATAAGGCTTTATCACTTTTAATCAAAAAACTTAATCCATCGAAACAGACAAATATCAAAGGAATTAAAAACAATTGAATATTAATTGAAAGAATATTATTGGCAAAAATAAAATCCCATCCATCGATTAGAAAGTAAACTCTATTGCCGTCATCAAGTCTTCCAGGAATCTTAATAAAATCGATAAAGAAAATCGCAATGCACAGCAATAAAAATGTTCCGTCTATGATTAAGTGAGATAAATTAAATTTTAAAGTTTCTGATTTTTTAGAATCTTTATTAGCAATTGAGAAATCTGTTGTTTTTATTGGTTTGTTTTTGTTTTTTTCACCTTTTAATATTTCATCTATAGTGACATTAAAAATAATGGATAAATTTTCTAAAGATTGGACATCCGGCAAATTTTCTCCGTTTTCCCATTTGGAGATTGCTTGAAAAGAGATATTAAGCAAATCACCTAATTCTGCTTGTGTGAGACCTTTTTCCTTTCGCAGTTCTTGAATAAAGGAAGCTATTTTTGTTCTGTCCATAATGTTGACCTCCTAGCAATATGTTAATGGTATGAATGCAAAAAGGCGATAACTAGGTTCTTGAGATAATTCTAGTATAAATAGAATTTAAGGTTTCTTTAAAAATTTCTGCCCTTTATTTATTGCTTCTTGTTCCCATTTTGCAATTTCATCGGTTTCTAATTCTTTTAATAAAGCCAAATCACTTTTTGAAAGAATATATTTTGAAAAGAGATCAGGTCTCAAGCTTTTTGTCAATCGTAAAGATTGTTTCTTTCGCCATTTAGCTATAGCTTTGTGATTTCCGCTAAATAAAATGTCCGGAATAGTCTTTCCTTCGAAATTGTAAGGGAAAGTATATTGAGGATATTCTAATAAACCTTCTGTAAATGATTCATCTTCTACCGATTCTTTAGCGATCGCACCATCTAAAAGTCTGATTATCGCGTCACACATTGCCATTGTTGGAATCTCACCACCGGTCATAATAAAATCGCCTAAAGAGTAAAAATCAGTCACATAATCATTAACTCGTTCGTCGATTCCTTCATAATGACCTGCGAGAAAGATTAAGTGTGCTTCACGGGATAAGTTTATGGCATCTTCTTGTTTAAAAAGTTTTCCCCGAGGAGTTGTAAGAATTACTTTTGACTTTTCGCTTCGGCACGATTTTAAAGCATCGACAATCGGTTGACATTGCATGATTAATCCGGCACCTCCACCGGTTGGATAATTGTCAACACGATGATGAGGATCTTTAGTATAATCACGAATATTAATTAGTTCGATTTCAAATATTTCTTTGCTTAAGGCACGTTTAATAATAGAAGTATTTAAAAAAGATTCAAAAAATTCGGGGAAGAGAGTAAGTATTGTGATTTTCATTCTATCATTCCTTTAATTAAGTGAACACTGAGTCTTTTATTTTCAAGATCGACATTTACAATAAATGCTTCTACGAATGGCAAAAGTAAATCTTTCCCATTACTAAGCTCGATTCTTAATGTTTTTGAGGCACTATATTCTTCAATGTCTTTTACATGCCCAATCAGTTTATCTTTTTCGTATACAGTTAAACCGATGAGATCTTGATAGTAAAAATAGCCTTCCTCCAATGGCGGCAATTTATCGCGGTCTGCCTGAATTAACCAACCAATAAAAGGAGTGATAGCCTCAAGAGTCGAAAATTCCTTAAAAGATACATAATCGAAACCTTTATTTGAAGAATATTGGTTCACGGTAACTTCGATTCTTTGATTGCTCTTTTCGTTATACAAACTTAAAACATTTCCTTTTTTATAACGGATAGAAGCAAATTCGGTAGTTGAATATACTTTAATAGTTCCGTCTAATCCACGAGGTTTTAATATTTTGCCTAAGGTTAAATAAGTCATTTTCTTTCACCGCTTTTATTATAAAAAAAGATGTAGTGGTTGGCTACATCTTTAATTTAAATAAGTTAAGTCGTCTTTGCCAAATATTCATTACTAGATATCTTTAAGTAATGAAATATTGTGTTTCCATTATTGCGAATTTGATCTCAATTATATAGAATCGGTTTCTTCGCCAAAAGATTCAAATTTAAGATGAACACGTTGATGATTATCTTTTGCGGCGATTGAAATCACTTCGCGCAAAGCGTCGGCAGTGATACCATGACGTCCGATTAAACGACCGGTATCTTCTGCTTCACAACAAATGACAAAAGTTAAATCTTTGTCGGATTCACTCGGCATCTGACGGATCATAACCGCTTCGGAGTTACTGACTATAGGGTCAATAAACTTACGGATGATGCTGATATAATCCATTAATTTATTCTCCTTTTTTGGACTTTACTTTGCTACTTGCAAATTCAGCGATAATGCCTTGTTTTGAAAGTAGGGATTTAACAGTTTCCGAAGGAAGAGCGCCATTGTTTAACCATTTTAAGATTTTTTCTCGGTCTAAAACACAAGCTTTTTCTCCTTCAAGATTTGGATCATAAAAACCAACTTGCTCAATAATTCTTCCATCACGAGCAAAGCGGGAATCGCTGACTACGATACGATAAGTTGGATCCTTATGACGTCCGGTTCTTGTTAATCTGATTTTAACCATAATATTGTTCTCCTTTAAACAAGGTTATATTACAAACAAAAAAAAGTGATGTCAAGTCTTTTAGCTTAACATATCAAAATTTTAGATGAATCTTATTAAGTGATAAAAAGTTATAAATTTTAAACTATACTTGAATTAAGAATGATTATTTGATATGCTAATTTAGCATTTCGAATGAAATAGCCCCGATGGTCCGCTGTCAAGTCACGTGATAAGAACATCGCGAACAAAGGAGTGTGTTAAGAATGAACAACAATTTAGTTGCGGAGATCACAAAGTCTCAAATCAGAAACGATTTACCGAAATTTAACACCGGAGATACTATTAAAGTATCCGTCAAAATTATTGAAGGAGATAAATCGAGAATCCAAGTTTTCCAAGGTATTTGCGTCGCTCATCGTGGCTCAGGTGTTGGAGAAACTTTCATTGTTAGAAAATTTTCTTCAGGTGTTGGAGTAGAAAGAACGTTTCCGCTTAATTCACCATCAATTGCAAGCATTGAAGTTGTTAAACGCGGTAAAGTAAGACGTAAAAAGATCTTCTACATTCGTGAAAGATCAGGTAAATCTGCTAGAATTAAAGAAGTTTTGTAAAGTGACAAAAGGTATTCCTACGGAATACCTTTTTTATATGCAATAATCATTTCATTTACCTACAGGAAAAAAATTATTTTTTTTGAATGTAGCGGGCAATCTAAGCCGAAAATTAATTTTGTAAAGAGCTTATATCTATCTAGTTAAATACCTTTTAAAATATCAACAAATATTTTATAAATATAGTTAGTTTTAAATTTCTCATTTCTATTAAAAAAGGCACTTTTATATAAATTGTAATTTCATTTTTGCTTGAAACAGTTTTTTTGTTTGGTGCACTTACTTTTATAATTAAAATTATTTATTTCTATATTTTTATCCAATGTTCTTAAAATGTTAGTTATGTTGATTAAGTTTTATATCCGATAATACTTGTTATCGGAGACAGATTGTAAAAAGTATATGAAATTTCATAATTATACTTTTTGAAAGAAAGCTGAAAAATTAAAGTAGTTTAATGAAATTTTAAATCAACTTTTTACTGATTTTGTCGACGAAAATTAATAGTTTATTTAACTAAATATAAACTACATAATGGCAAGAAAGTATTTTGTAATAAAAAAAAACATTCTAAAAAAACTATGAATTTGTGATATAAATTTTGTAAAAAAGCGAATAAAAATTTTATTAAAGAACAATTGTTCGCACAAAAGAACACTAAATTTTATGTATTATAAATTATAATATAAACAATAAAGAGAGGGTTGGCATAATGGAATTTTCTGATAAATTAAAAGAATTAAGAAAAAATAAAGGGATTACACAAGAAGAACTAGCCAATAATGTTTTTGTATCACGTTCTGTTATTGCTAAATATGAAAGTGGAAATGCATTTCCGACAAAAGAAAATGCAGAAAAATTAGCTGTTTTTTTCAATGTAAAACTTAGTTATTTGATTGATGAAGAAGAACATATCAAAATGGCATTAGCAGAAATAAAAACAAGAAAAACAATATCATATATCATTTCGATTATAGGAATACTAATAGATTCATTTTATTTAATTATGTGTTGGATTCCTATATTTTCTAAATTAGTTTATATTTATCCAATTCCTGAAGGTGCTGATAGACCATTGACTCGATATGATTATAATAGTATTATTAGTGCAACATTGAGTAATAATAACCCGTTAGGAATTATTGTACTTATATTATGCATAATTGATTTGATATTATTTATTATTTTTTTGATTACAACTAAGCATAAAAGAATTTCTTTAATTTTAGAATTTTTATCGATTGTTATATTGATTATTAATATTTTTCTAATCATTTTAACTTTTATTTTTTCTGCATCATATGTACTATAATTTATGATTATACATAAAGAAATGTAGGATATTTAAAATGAGTAAAAAATTACTATTATTCTCTTTATTGCTTCTGTATTCTTGTAGTATTAATAGTAGAAATAGCAATAGTATAATTGGCACTAATGATGCAAAAATAATGGGTATTAATTGTGAATTATCATCAAAAGAAATGGATACGGAATTTCTTGTTCATGATATTATTGAGCCAACCAGTGCTAATATGTATACTTTAAACATGAATAAACATTATACTATTTATGTACGTTTTGAAATTGGAGCTGGTAGTATACCACCTTCAATCCCAGTAGATTATTTACACATAGATTATAACGAAGAAGTTTTAAATATTGAAAGAATTAAAACTGATTACGATGATGATAAATATTTAAATTACATTACTTTCTATGATTTACTTATATGTGATCAGATAGAGTTGAGTCCAATTGTTTTTTCAATTAATGATGTTTCCTCATCCATAATATTAAGTACTTACTAGCTATTTATTTTTCTGTGTCTGATAAGACTAGTTATCGGAGTTCAAATTATAACACTATAAAAAAAGTTAATACAATTTTTTATTTGATAATTGGGGGAGGAGATACCAATGTATTAAATTAAAATTGAAGACTACACACTTATTTTAGTAATCATATAATTAGTGACATTTCTTTATTAAAAATAAAATACATGTTTTAAAATTTAGTTTTATTTCAATATACAAGGAGGAATTATCTTGAAAAAAACACTCGCTTTCTTGTTGCTCATACTGCTTCTTTGTAGTTGCAATATTGAAAAATATCCCCTTAAGCCCGGAATATATGAATCTAAAGAAGTAACTGTAAATGATTATTTTCCAAAGCCAAATACATGATAAGCGAAATAGATGAGCAAACATTTATTTCTGCAAATTTAATAAATGTTATTAAGGATGGAGGAACTTCTGGAAAAAAGCAAAAATATTATAGTTTTAATTTGTTTTTTTTCATAAATAGTATAGATGATTATCTTAACATTGAGACAAGACATTTTGATTTCAAAAAAGATAGTTTATCTGTATATACAGCAACAATCGAATATTATTCTGATGAGTTTTCAATATCCAAATCAGTCGTATTCGATAGTTATCTGAATACGATGTTTTGGCAAGAAGAGAAAAACAACACTACATTTGAAATGCGTTTAGTTTTTGAAACTATGCGTTAAGTAAGGAGAAAAGTAATGAAAAAAATATGTTAATCAAAATTGAAAAAGCAACATATGCCGAGAAAAGGTGTTGCAATATGAAATGTATATAATGAATGTTAATCTAAATTGAAATAGCAACACAACGTTGCGAAATGAAAGTGTTGCAAAATGAAACGAAGAAGAAAGTGGAA
>CANQAG010000017.1 GCA_947588815.1 uncultured Bacilli bacterium | reverse complement strand
CATAGTAAAATTATATCATATTAAAAAAACAAGGATGAAGTCCTTGTTCTTATCGATTGTTAAATCGATTTTGTTCACACAATAACGACTCTCGCGCATATTCTAAAATGAAGGCGGATTCGATATGTTTGGACAAGTGATAAATGCGATGGTGACACCTTTCAATAGTCACGATGAAATTGATTATGAAGAAGTAAAAAAACTCTTAGAAATGGCAAAAGACAATCAAAATGACGCGCTTGTCATTGGTTCCACTACGGGTGAAGGTTCTTCTTTAACCATGCGTGAAAAAAAAGAATTATATCTTTTTTGTAAGAAACATTGTGAATTACCGCTTCTTTATGCGCTTTGTCATAATTCTTTAAAGCATTTAAAAGAGGAACTTGACTATATTCAAGATCTTGATATAGATGGATTTTTAATCGTTACACCTTATTATGTCAATCCTCCACAAAATGGACTTTTTCTTTATTTCAAAGCGATTGCAAAACGAATCGATAAGCCGATAATTCTTTATAATGTACCTTCAAGAAGCAAGGTTGCTTTACAATTTAATACTATTAAAAAATTAATTAAGAGTTTTCCGAATATAATCGGATTAAAAGAAGCTAGTGCAGACTTTAATCTCATTAATTTACTTAAAAAAACCTTCCCGAATTTTAAAGTTTACACAGGTGACGATCATTATCTTTTTGAGTGCTTAAAAAATCATGGAGACGGAATTATTTCAGTGGCATCGATCATCTATGGTAAAGAATATCAGCAATTGATCACAGACTATAAATGTGGATTTCACAATGTAGTTTTAGATGATTACTTGAAACTGGTTGCGGATCTTATGAGCATCGAGGTTAATCCGATTCCGATTAAAGCACTTTTGGAAAGATATAATTTTAAAAGCATGAATTTACGTTTACCATTAATTAAACTTCCCAAAGAACAACGAGAAAAGTTTGATATGCTTTTTTAAGATATTATTTGTAAGTAGCTGCGACATAATTTATAATAATATCGTGTCAAAGACAAAGTTAAACTTTTTGAAACATCATAGAGAGGATTGGTTGGTGGAAAATCCATGCGTAAAAAAGTAGGCCACTTTTGAGACAATGGTTAATCCCATCGTCGACTGCGTTAAAGTCTTAATTGAGAGCGCCTAAAGATATTGGCGAATCAGGATGGTACCGCGAGATTTTCGTTCCTGAGGTACTTTTTTATTTTTTGGAGGTTTAATTATGAAGAAATTAACGAGTAATCAAATCAGAAGCATGTGGCTTGATTTTTTTGCTAGCAAAGGACATTTTATTGAACCGAGTGCCTCTCTTATCCCTCACAATGATCCGACACTTTTATGGATTAATTCTGGAGTGGCAGCATTAAAAAAATATTTTGATGGCTCTGAAATTGCTAAACATAGTCGTATCACAAATGCGCAAAAATCGATTAGAACCAACGATATTGACAATGTCGGTAAAACCGCGCGTCACCATACTTTTTTTGAAATGCTTGGAAACTTTTCAATCGGTGATTATTTTCGTGAAGAAGTGATTGCGTGGGCTTATGAACTTTTGTTCGATCCGAAGTATTTTGCTATCGAAAAGGATAAATTATATATCACTTATCATCCAAGCGACGAAGCGACTAAAAAAGAATGGATGAAACAAGGAGTAGCCGAGGATCATTTGATTCCTTTGGAACATAACTTTTGGGAAATCGGCGAAGGTCCGTGTGGCCCAAATACGGAAATGTTTTACGATCGAGGAGAGGCTTACGATCCGACACATCAAGGAATTCGTTTATTAAAAGAAGATTTGGAAAATGATCGCTATATCGAAATTTGGAATATCGTATTTTCGCAATTCAACGCCGAAAGTGGTGTTAAAAGAGAAAACTATAAAGAATTACCACGAAAAAATATCGATACCGGAGCCGGCTTAGAAAGAATCGCTTGTGTTTCTCAAAATACCGAGACGAATTTTGAAACAGATCTTTTTTACCCTTATATTGAAGCGGTAGAAAAACTTACGTCTTATCCATATGAAGGCGATTATAAAATGGCTTATCGAGTGATTGCCGATCACATTAGAACTTGTACCTTTGCGTTAGCAGATGGAGCTTTGTTTTCAAATGAAGGACGAGGGTATGTTTTAAGAAGGATTTTACGCCGTGCGGTTCGCTATGGTCGGAAATTAGGAATCAATCGTCCGTTTTTGTATGAGTTAGTCGATGTGGTTTGCGAAGTGATGCACACATATTATCCTTATCTTGAAGATAAGAAAGAAAAAGTCAGCAAAATGATCAAATCTGAAGAAGAAAAATTTGCGGCGACCTTAAATGGCGGTGAGCAAATGCTTACCAAATTGTTATTAAATTCAAGTGGAGTTTTAAGTGGCATTGATGCCTTTAAACTTTATGATACATATGGTTTTCCGATTGAATTAACCGAAGAAATTTGTGCCGAGAAAAATATCAAAATCGATATTGAAGCTTTTAAAGTTGAAATGGAAAAACAAAAGGAACGCGCTAGAAATTCGCGTGGAAATCTTCAATCGATGAATAAGCAATCTAGCGATCTGCTCAATTTTAAAGAACCATCGTCATTTACTTACGATGAACGTGATCTTAAGGCTAAAGTCATCGGCTTATTTAAAGATGGAGTAAAAGTTGATGTGATTGAAGACGAAGGCGAAGTGGCTTTTGATGTCACGAATTTTTATGCGACAAGCGGAGGCCAAGTTCACGATACTGGTGTGATAGAAAATGCCGAGTGTGAAGCCTTGGTGATCGATGTAAATAAGAGCGTAAATAAACAAAATTTACATACAGTTAACGTTAAATTCGGCTCGATTAAAATGAACGATGTCTTCACTTTAAAGATTGATCGTGAAAAACGAGAAGCGACAAGGAAAAATCATTCGGCGGTTCACCTTTTGCAAAAGGCATTGCAGAATATTTTAGGAGCACATGTTCATCAAGAAGGCTCTTTTGTCTCTTCAGAATATCTACGTTTTGACTTTGCTCATTTTGAAAAAATCTCGCATCAACAATTAAATGAAATCGAAAAGAGCGTCAATGAGATGATTGCTTCAAGTTTACCTTGTGTTATCACTGAAATGAAATTAGAAGATGCTAAAAAAAGCGGTGCTATGGCATTGTTCTCGGAAAAATACGATGATGTTGTGCGTGTGGTTGATTTTGGTGGCGTCTCGAGAGAATTGTGTGGAGGAACACACGTCGATAATACAAGTTCCATTGTTCTATTTGTGATTGTGAGTGAAGAATCGGTTGCTTCTGGCATTAGAAGAATTGAAGCCCGTACTTCACTTAATGCTTACAATTTTATTAAAGCGCGTGAAGAAATTCTTTATCGTGAATCAAAAGAATTGAATGTCGGATCCTACAACGAAATTGAAACGAAAGTCAGAGCTTTAAAAGGCGAAGTTGAAAACTTACGTCGCGAAAATACCAAATTAAATGAGATTATGATTCTTAATAAGGCTAAAGAATATAAAGAACAGTTTGTGATAGGGAATGGTATCCACTTTATTTCAATTAAAGTTACTGCTTTAAAACGGGAATCATTGATGGTGATTTTCGATTATTTAAAGAAGGCTTATGATGATGCGATAGTATTTATCACGATGATTGATGAAGGGAAAGCAACATTTTTATGTGGAGTAAACAAATTGGCATTGCAAAGATTTAAAGCTGGAGACCTTGTAAAACATGTTTGTTCTTTGTGTGATGGTTCCGGTGGCGGTCGCCCCGATAGCGCTCAAGGGGGAACTAAAAATCTCGCTAAAATCGATATTGCTCTTCAATCATTAAAGGAGTTTGTTAAATGATTGGGAAAGTGATGGGATTAGATTTAGGGGAAAAAACCTTAGGCATTGCAATATCTGATCCTTTACGGATTATCGCCAATGGAATTGAAACTTTTCGCTTTCAAGAGTTAGATTTAAATAGCGCATTGGAACGCGTCAAATTTTACGTTCAAAAAGAAGGAATTCAAGAAATAGCGTTAGGATTACCTTTACATATGAGTGGAGAAGAAAGCGAACATTCCAAAATGTGCATGAAATTTAAAGAGATGATTGAAAATAGCATTCCTAACGTCAAAGTCAATATGGTCGATGAAAGATGGACGACCAAGCAAGCTAATCGCTTTTTGCTCGAAGCGGATTTATCGCGTAACAAACGCAAAAAGGTAATCGATAAAATGGCAGCGGTCATCATCTTAGAAACATATTTGCAGTATGCAAAATAAGGAGGATAATATGAAAGAAGAAAAAATTGTGTTTGTCGATGAAAATGGCAGTGAATTTGAATTGCAAATTCTTTTTACTTATCATAGTGAAAATTTTAACAAAAACTACGTTGTCTTTTTTAACCAAGATAATGATGAACTTTTGGCCGGTGTCATCGATGAAGAGGGCAATGTATCCGATGTGGAAACTGACGAAGAGTACGATGAAATCGATAAACAAATCGATCTTTATTACGAAGAAAACGATCAATAAAATCATTATTTAGCCTCGGCTTACATAAAATAAGCCGAGGTGATTTTTATTAAAGAGAAAATTTTGGTTTTATTAAAAACTGTTTTACCGAGTTTTTTAGCTTTGGCCTTAGGTGGTCTTTCAATGTTATTTTCAAAAGTTGATTATACGAGTTTGAATAAGCCTCCTCTAGCGCCACCGGGCTATATTTTTGCCCCGGTTTGGATTTTACTTTACACTTTAAATGCCGTTAGTACATATTTGTTTTATCGCGCTGTCGAAGGAAAAAATGAATTACGCTCAAGAGGATTATCCATAAATTATATCTTCTTGTTCTTAACGGTCTTATGGCCGATAGTCTTCTTTGTGCTAGATTTTAAAGTTGCCAGTGCAGTATTGATTGTCTTTATTTATTTTGTCTTAATTAGTTCGATATTTTTCTATTATAAAGGTAATCGTTTAAGCGCGTATTTGCTCATTCCTTCGGCAATATGGATAACGATTGCGACGTATCTTAATATCGGTGTCGCTTTTCTTAACTAAAAATAAAAACTTATAGCATTCATAATCTTTTTTGTTATAATATATATTGCTGCAAAGGAGAACTAAATTATGGTAAACGATAAAGTAATTTTAACAAAAGAAGGAAAAAAGAAACTTGATGATGAGTTGCGTAATTTAATCGATGTGGTTCGTCCTGAAGTTATCGATGAATTAAAAGCCGCGCGAGCTCAAGGCGACTTATCGGAAAACGCTGACTATGATGCCGCGCGTGCAAGACAAGCAGAAGTTGAAGGGCGAATTAAGCAAATCGAAGATATGTTGGCAAATGCCAAAATTATCGAAGACAGTGGAAAAGCCAATGTTATCAAAGTAGGATCTAAAGTTAAAATTAAAGATTTATCTGATGGAAGTGAATATGAATACTTGATTGTCGGATCTGTCGAAGCCGATCCTTTAGAAGGTAAAATTTCTAATGAATGTATGTTAGCGGAAGCGATTCTCGGTCATAAGAAAGGGGAAATTGTGACAGTTAAAGTCAAAGTCCCTTATCAAGTTGAAATACTTAGTTTCGTGAATGAATAAAAAATAAAAACATCGCTTGGCGATGTTTTATTTTATCATAATTTTCCCTTATTGATTTTTAGGAGGAAAATTTATGATAAAAATTTTAGTGGTTGTTGTCGTCGCAATCGTCGGGATTTTGGTGATGACAAAAATAGATCCCAATGTTCCGCAACAAGATCAGCTTGCCGAGGTTAGTGAGTATCGAGATGGAAATTATTTAACTATTGTTATCGAAGGTCAAGTGGTAAATCCTGGTGCTTATTCGATGGAAGAAACTAAAACAGTCGGTGATTTGATTGTTGCTAGCGGAGGATTATTAGAAAGCGCTGACGAAAATGCTTTTAATCGTGAAACGCCATTATTAGGTCGTGAAAGAGTCTATATTCCGAGTAAAATGAACTACGCACCGGATTGTGAGATTCTCGATACACCTAAAAAAATAAATGTTAATACAGCTACCGCTGAACAATTAGCGACGATAAATGGTATTTCAGAGGCTGTTTCAAAAGCGATAGTGGCTTATCGCGAGGCGAATGGACCATTTATGGCACTTGAAGACTTACAAAATGTCAGCGGCATCGGCACTAAAACATACGAAAAAATTCGTGATTATCTAACATTAAAATAATGCTAGTAGTTTTAAGCGGATTAATCGGCGCTTTATTAGCTTTTAAATATTATGGATTTCTAATACTACTTTTCAGTATCGCTTTTGCCTTAAAAAAGAAAAACAAAAAAAGATGCTTTCAATTTTTGCTTGGAATTGTTATAGCATCTTTTATAATTTTTATTGAATTGTTAGTGGAGATTATACCACATTTTTCTGATGTTGCCTTAGTAATTGAAGCTAAGGAAAACTATTTAATCGTCTTATATAATCTAAAAAAATACTATATTTCCATGAATCAAAATTCTTTTCAGCTATTTGACATCATCAAAGTTCAAGGGACGATAAAGGAGTTAAAATTTGAAACCTTGGAAGGCACATTTGATTTTAAAAACTATTTAAATTGTAATGGTGTTTTTAGTGAATTTTCAGTATCTAAAATAGAAACTCTTTTTATGTTTCCGCTTCGTTTTCAAACTATAAAAAATTTTTTGCTTTCACTATATGATGAAAAAGGGCAAGTAGTTATCGTACAATTGTTTTTGATTAATGGTTCCACTGATAAAACTTATTATTCTTTTATTAATTCTTTAAATATCGCTTATTTTTTTACATTTGGTAGTTTTCATCTTCACTTTTTAAATTTTATTTTTTATCGATTGCTACGATTAAAATTCAATGAAAAGCGAGCTTCTATCTTAACGACTTTAACATTGTTTCCAATGCTGTTTTTCTGCTGGCGGCTTTCAACCATTCGTTATTTTATGTTGATTTTAATCAAAGAAATTAACAAAAAATATTTTAAAAATAAATTGCAAAGACATGAGTGTCTGGCGCTTTTTTTTATAATTTTGTTGAGCTTAAACCACCATTATTTATTTTCAAGTGGCTTTTGGATTATGGCTACTGCTCTTTTTGGAATCAACGAAATTTCATACGTTATTAAAATTTATGAAATAAAGCATCCAAGAATAATGTTTTCACTTTTATTGAATCTTTTATTGTTGCCGTCTTACATTTATTTTAATCAATCAATTACACTTTTAGGGTGGCTGATTTCTCCTTTAATAATGATCTATGTAAAAGTTCTAATGGTTTGTATGCCGATAATTCCTTTGTTCAATCTATTATCGGCGTGTTTAATTGAATTCTTAAATAATTTTTCACAATTAAATACAGTTTTATATTTTGCTAATCATCAAGTATGGATGATTCTTTTAGGAAGCGGAATTTTGTTGCTTTTGTTGATGTTAGAAGTAAAAAATACTTTGTTAGTAAGAAAAATAAGCTGGTCTTTAGTGATATTAATCCTCATTTCACAAATTCCGTTTCGTCATTTATTTACGCAAGAAGTGGTATTTATAAATGTTGGACAAGGCGATGCAATTTTAGTGTCGAATAAAGGTACAAATGTCTTGATCGATACGGGCGGAAAATATAACTTTGATATGGCTAGAGAAGTGTTAGTCCCGTTCCTTCGTAAAAAGCAAATTTATTATTTAGATGCTTTGATTATTTCGCACGACGATTTTGACCATAGTGGAGCCAAACAAGATCTTATTCAAAATTTTAAAGTAAAGAAAGTTATTGAAGGTTCAGGGTATGATGAGCTAATAATTGGAAATATGACTTTTAAAAATTTAAATCATTATTGTACCGCTTCTAGCAGTAAAAATGATTGCTCCTCAGTTCTTTATTTTAAAATGAAAGAGGATAGTTTTCTTCTTACAGGAGATATCACTGAACAGATTGAAAGAAAAATCATCGATGATAATCCAAATATGACCGCAGATTATTTGAAACTCGCTCATCATGGATCCAATAGTTCTTCTTCAGAATATTTTCTTAAAAATCTTCAAATAAAAGAAGTTATCATTTCGGTGGGAATTAATAATTATTATCATCATCCCTCAAAAGAAGTTTTAAGAAGATTAGAAAAGTATCAAATTAACATTCGAAGAACAGACATCGAAGGAACCATTATATACAATTATGGTTTTTTTAAATAAAAAAATGCGGTATAATCAAAAAGGTGAGTATATGATTTACGTTATCTATGGCGAACAATATCCGTTACTGAAAAAAAGAATGAAAAAACTTGTGAAATCATTGCTCGACGATTCAATCGACGAGATGAATTTTGCTCGTTATTCTTTAAGAACCGATCTAATCCAAGATATCGTCAAGGAACTGGATTATCTCGCTTTAGGATACGATAAAAAAGTAGTGGTGATCGAAGATTTCTATCCTTTAAGTAATGGTAAAGAAAATGATAAACTGCAAGATTATACCTCATTTCTTAAATATTTACAGTGTCCAAGCGAATTCAATGATCTGATTTTGATGCTTGAAACCAAGACGATAAATAAAAAATCTGAAATTTATAAGGCACTTGAAAAATCGGCAAGATTTTTATATGAAGAGACTTTATCAAGAGACAATTTACTTACTAACGGGAAAGTCTTTTTTGAAAAAAAAGGTGCTAACATCAGCGATGAAGCACTAGAAGAATTGGTTTTGAGAACTGATGGAAATTTTCAATTGTTTATGAATGAAAGTGAAAAATTAACGCTTTTCAGTAAAGATATAAGTCTCCAAGATGTCAAAAATATGGTTTCAATTCCGCTAGAAATGAACGCCTTTAATATTGCCGATTATTTAATTAAAGGTCAAAAGGAAAAAGCGTTAAAAACTTACTACGATTTGAGAATGATAAAAGAAGAACCGGTGAGACTTATCGCATTGCTTGCCACACAAATTAGATTTTATTTTCAAGTGTCATATTTATTAGGACTTGGTCATTCGCAAAATGAAGTCGCGGGAGAACTTGGTGTTCATCCTTATCGTGTGAAATTGTGCGCTCAAAATTTACTCCGTTTCAAAAGAGCGAAGATCGATGATACATTAGAAAAACTCTATCAATTGGATTGCGATATTAAGGAAATGAAAATTGATCCGTACTTAGCTTTTGAGTTATTTATTATAAACTTTTAATAAAATAAAAAAACTCCGCTAAGGAGTTAATTTAAACCATTGACAAGCAATTGCAAACGTGATTTTTGTCTTGCTGCAGTCTTTTTATGTTGAAAGCCTTTGGTAACCGATGCATCAATTTTGGAAACTGCAAGAGGAAGTAATCTTTTAGCTTCTTCGACATTGTTAGCTTTACAAGCAGCTTCAACTTTCTTAATCGCAGTTCTCATTGCTGATTTATAACTGATGTTTCTGCTTCTAGCTTTTTCATTAGTTTTAATTCTTTTCATTTGTGATTTAATGTTTGCCATAATGTTCACCTCATTTCGTCAATACGTCGTGATTTTATCACATTCATTTTTTTCTTTCAATAGTTTATAAGATTTTAGCAAATGCTAAATTATGAGGTGAATATTATGGAAGATATTGAAAAGCAATATGGAAGTTTTGATTTTGCCGACGAAATCACTAAATCGGTGCACAATAGTGATTGCTTGGATATCAAACAATATCGAAAAGGAAATATTAAAATTTTTAAAACTATCATTAAAAGCGAAAAAAATCCGTATGGTAAGGAAAAAGGAAATTACCTTTCTTTAGAATTAAACGATATTGAGCAACATCGTGACTATGAAGAATGTAAACAAATTTTGTCGTCGCATTTACGTTCCCTTATCAACTGCAATATCAAAAAGAAAAAGCCTTTTATTTTAGTAGTGGGATTAGGAAATGATGATTATGCTCCAGATGCGTTAGGACCTCGGGTCGTAAAAAAAATGAACGCGACTTCCCATCTTATTGCCTTTAAAGATATTTCCGTCAAAACCAAAGTGGCTTGTCTTATCCCGGGAGTAATGGCGCTTACTGGATTAGAAAGTGCTTCGATTATTCAAAGTGTCATCAAAGAATTCAAAATCGATTTAGTGATTGCTATTGATGCTTTAGCTTCAAGACATCTTTCGCGTCTTAACAAAGTGATTCAACTAACCGATACCGGGATTGCTCCAGGTGGTGGTGTAAATAATTATCGCCGAGCGTTAAACACTAAAGAGTTGGGAATTCCGGTAATTGCAATCGGAGTAGCGACTGTGGTGTCTTCAAGTGCGATACTTTATCAAGCATTGCAACATTTAAAAGAACAAATGAATTTAATATACGATCAAAAATTGCTTGATGAATTGTTTAATTCATTTGGAGCGGATTTAGTGTTGACCACGAAAGAAATCGATCAAAGAATCGAACTTTTGACTTCTTTGATTGCGGATAGTTTAAATTTAACTTTAAATCCTTCGTTATATCGATAAAAAATGACAATTTATGCATTTATTATCTACTATGATTAGAGCGTAGGAGGAGTTGTAGTATGAAAGATTTTTGGAAACATGGTTTGATTTTTCTATTTGCGATCGTCCTCATTGGATCGATTTTAGGCAGCAGTACCGAAACAGAAAGAAAAAATCAGAATATGTCTAATGCGATTGTTGAGGTTGAAGATCACATCTCTAATGGTTTAGTAATCGATGATGGGGTGATGAAAGAAGAAACGGTGGTAAATGATGATGGAAATTTTTTCGCCAATACAGGGAATACTTTAGGTAATTTTATCATCAATATTATTAGTTCGATTTTAGAGACCGGAGCAAGCATTATTACAAAATTGATGGGATAAAAAGTTATTTCACAAACTTGAACATTATGATAATATATTAAGCATAGCGAGGTGATGAATGTGGATTATAAAAAGATGCGCATTCTCTTTATGGGAACACCAGAGATTGCATCATATATCTTAGAAGGATTAATCAAGGAAGGATATAATGTGATCGGTTTGATTGCTCAAAAAGACAAACCGGTTGGACGCAAAAAAGTTATTGAAATGGTACCAACCAAAAAAGTTGCTTTCAAATATGGAATTCCGGTCTTTCAAGTTGAAAAAATTCGACTTGATTATGAATTTGTCAAAGAGTTAAAGCCTGATTTAATTGTCACTTGTGCTTATGGTCAGATTGTACCTCAGGGCTTATTGGATATTCCGCGATACGGAGCAATTAATGTCCATGGTTCTTTGCTTCCGGAACTACGCGGGGCTTCTCCGATTCAATCTGCGATAATCGAAGGGAAAAAGATTACAGGGATTACCATTATGGAAATGATTGATCGAATGGATGCCGGACAGATGTTTTTGAAAAAAGAGATATTAATCGAGGATTCGGATAATTACACTTCTCTTTACAATAAAATGATGAAAGTCGGCTTAGAGGCTCTTTTAGAATTTTTGCCCAATTATCAAAACGGCAAGGTTTCCGGTCAAGAGCAAGATGAAAGCCAAGCCACTTACTGCAGTAAAATCACAAAAGAAGATGAACATTTGAGTTTACATTGTAATCCCGTTAGTTTTGTAAATTGGGTTCGTGGATTGAGCGATGCTCCAGGCGGTTATTTATTACTCGATGATCAAGTGTTTAAAATTTTTCAAGCCGAAAGTTATTCGACAAGTTGTAATCATCAAGTCGGGGAAATCATTAGTGCCGATAAAAACGGATTATTGCTGCAGTTAGAACAAGGAGTAGTTAAACTTTTAATTGTTCAATTGCAAGGTAAAGCCAAAATGTCATATCGTGATTTTGTTAATGGGAGGAAAAACTTATGTGGTACAATTCTAAGATGACTAAATTACAACGCTTAAATCTTATTAGCCTTTTTGCGGCGATGACTTTTGTGATTACATTGGTCGTTAGCATTCCTTTACCATTAATCGGATATTTTAATTTGTCGGATGCCACGATTTTCCTTGGCGCAATTTTTATCGATCCGTTAGGTGGGGCGATCGCCGGAGCAATCGGCGCGAGTCTTGCCGATATTACGTTAGGGTATGGAGCGTATGCTCCGTTTACTTTCTTTATTAAATTTATTGAAGCTTTAGTTACCGGACTACTCTTTAATAAAATTCACCATCGAATACATTACATTGCCTTATTTATCGGCGGTTTTATAATGGCTAGCCTTTATTTGATTCCAGATAGCATTTTTTACGATGGCAATGGCAATATTTTTGTAAATTATTTCTTTAATCTCGTTCAAGGCACGATCAATGCGTTAATCGCTTGGGTCACAGCCTTGGCGTTAAATCGAGCATTAAAGCATCTTGGGCGCAAAACGCCTAATTTGTAGGCTTATCACTATTTTTTAATTATTTGGGCTTTTACCGCCTAAAAAAATAAGTTGCGACATATCTTATAGTGTAAGTAGAAATACTTTACCTCTAAGAACACCTCATAACTTAAAAGGAACGTCACCGTAAGCGTTCCTTTTTCATTCGTTTTCAATAATAGCAAAATATTCATCTTCAAGATCTTTTAACAATTTCCGATTTTGTTCTAATTCTTCGTCTAGTTGCTTCATCTTTAAATGATCCATATAGTTTTCTTCTTTAAATTGTTCGTCTTGAATTTTTTTGATTTTATTTTCAATCTTCTCAATCTCTTGCTCGATCTTGCTTAAAGAGCGGTGCGGTTTTTTCTTTTTGAATTCGCTTTTTATAGGTTCTTCTTCAGTAGATTTTTCCTCGAAAAGTTCTTTTTCCATTTGCTTAAAATTCTCATAGTTTCCTTCATAGTAATAGCTTTGATGATTGTGAAAAAAGAGAATTTTATTGGCGATTTCATCGATAAAATATCGATCGTGAGAAATAAACACAATTGTTCCCAAATAATCCTTCAAAGCACAAATTAACGCTTGCTTAGAGGTCATATCAAGATGATTGGTTGGTTCATCTAAAAGTAATATATCATAGGAACGGAGCATGATTTTAGCGAGTACAACCCGCATTTTTTCGCCACCCGATAACACGTCGATCGTCTTAGAAAAATCTTCTTGCCCAAAGTTAAAATGACCGAGATGATTGCATATGTCTTTTTCACCTAATTGGGGAAATTCACGATGTATTTCTTCGACTAAAGTGTGGGTACCTTGAAGTTCGAATTGGTGTTGTTCAATATATCCGATCGACAAACTTCGTAACATCTCTAATTTGCCACTTAGAGGTTGTAACTGCGACATAATTGTTTTAAAGAAAGTAGTTTTGCCACTTCCGTTATTGCCAATGACCGCGAGATGGTCGCGTCCATAAAGCGTAAAATCGATATTTTGTATCAAGACTTTTTGATTGTAGCCTAAGCTTAAATTTGAAAATTTGATTAATTGCTTGCCTTCAATGATGTCGCCTTTAAAATTGAGTTTGATGACGCTGTTGTTTGAATAAGGCTTGTCGATGATTTTTAAATGCTTCAATTTATTTTGCCGATCGCGGGCTCTAGAGACAAAGCGTGGTTTAGGCATATAGTATTCGATAAACCGCTTGATTTTTGCAATTTCCTTTTGTTGAAGATTATAAGCTTTCAAAGCTTGTTCGTAACGAAGTTTTTTCTCTTCGACGTAATAATCGTAATTGCCTTTATAAATCTCGATTTTTTTATTTTCGATTTCGATTATTTTTGTGGATAATGAATTGATGAAATAACGATCGTGTGAGACGAATATTAAAGCTCCTTCATAAGATTTAAGATAATTTTCCAACCATTCAATGGTGATTACATCAAGATGATTAGTTGGTTCATCAAGTATTAGAAGATTCGGTTTTAAAAGCAAAAGTTTAACAAAAGCCATCTTTGTTTTCTCTCCCCCGGAAAAGGAATTAATCGGGCGATCGAATTGATCTTTGGTAAATCCGAATTTATTGAGCATCATACTTACTAAATAAGGATAGTCATATCCGTGCATATTGGAAAATTGAATTTGTTTTTTTCCATAATTATCGATCAAGCTTTGATTAGTAGGATCTTCGCCTAGCTGTCTTTCAAGATCTTCTAATTCTTTACCTAATTTAATGACATTTTCAAAGACTAAAAGGGCTTCTTCATATAAAGTGTTTTTTTCAGATTGAATGACTTGTTGCGAAAGGTATCCGATGGTGATTCCTTTTGAAAGCATAACATCGCCAAAACTAGAGCTTTCTTGACCTAGGATAATCTTTAAAAGAGTGGTTTTGCCACATCCGTTTTGTCCAAGAATCGCTAGCCTTTCTCGATCGGTAACTGAAAAAGTCACATTTTCAAATAAGAGATCGGAACCGAATTCTTTCTTTAAATTAACAACATTTAATATTGTCATAAGCATCCTACTTTCTTTTTTATTATAGACATATTGCTAACTGCAAAAAAGTGAAATTTTTGCATATATTGTAATTGCAAAACAAAATCTAATTTGTTATTATTACAAATGCGTTAAGTTAAGTGGTTCCTTAGCCAAGTGGTAAGGCAACTGACTGCAACTCAGTGAGCGTCGGTTCAACTCCGTCAGGAACCTCCATTTCTTAATTAATGCGCCCATAGCTCAACTGGATAGAGTATCAGACTACGAATCTGGGGGTTGCGAGTTCGACTCTTGCTGGGCGCGCCATTGTCGGGAAATAGCACAGCTTGGTAGTGCACCTGTTTTGGGAACAGGGGGTCGCAGGTTCAAATCCTGTTTTCCCGACCATTTTTTTGGGGCTATAGCTCATTTGGGAGAGCGATTCGTTCGCAACGAATAGGTAGCGAGTTCGATCCTCGTTAGCTCCACCATCATTGAAAAAACCTGATTGATACAATGTGTCAATCTTTTTTTTATAAAGTTTAATACCGAACAAGAATTATAAAAAAAATTTTAGCTTCACTATTTAGCGTAATTATAACATATTATAATTTCCATTTATTAAATAGTTTTTTAATCTAATTGGAGTGATTTATCATACTAATTAAAATTTTATCTTACAAAATTAAAAAAAATTGATTATAATCTTTTCACAATCGAAAATTTAAGTCGTTTTTATCAATGAGTAGCAAAATGCGTAAGTCCAATTGACAAGGACTTATGCATTTTTTTGATTGGGATAAGGAAAAATTCGATGAAAACTTTTAATTTACGAAATGATAAAATTTCTAAACTGATTAAACACTTTGCACTACCATGTGTTCTTAGCATGATCGTTGCCGCCTTATATAATATAGTGGATCAAATATTTATAGGATGGAGTGAAGCGGGTGCATATGGTAATGCCGCCACTAATATCGTATATCCTTATACGGTTATTGCGCTTGCTTTTTCTTTGCTAATCGGTGATGGTGCTTCAGCATCATTTAATTTGGCATTGGGAGCTAAAAATAAGGATAAAGCCGATAAAATCATCGGTAACGGGTTAGTGCTTTTAATAATTCTATCGATTATATTGACGATTATAGGACTTATTTTTACTCCGCAAATATTAAATTTGTTTGGCGGTAATCCTAATGAAAAAGAGTGTTATCAATATGCTAAAGATTACTTAACAATTATTTGCTATGGATTACCTTTTTATATTATTGGTCAAGGCTTAAATTCCATTATTAGATGTGATGGGAGTCCAAAATATGCGATGCTTGCGACTATTTGTGGAGCGTTATTAAATATTATCTTAGATCCGATATTGATTTTTATTTTCAAAATGAGTGTCCAAGGGGCTGCGCTTGCGACTATTATCGGGCAGATATTGACTTTTGTTATCAGTATCTGTTATTTAAGAAAAGCTAAATCATTTAAAATCAGTTTTCAAAATATTAAATTAAATAAAAAAATTTGCAAACAATTAATCTCTTTAGGTCTAGCATCTTTAATCACGCAATTAGCTATTGTAATCATAATTGCAGTCGCCAATAATTTGGTCGCAAAGTACGGATATGCCACTATTTCTAGTAGTGGCAATGCTTATGGCGTAGTAACTCCTTTAGCAGTCATTGGAATTTGCATGAAAGTATTCGGCATTATTGTTTCGATTGTCGTAGGGGTGTCTTTAGGGGGTATGCCGATTATCGGTTACAATATGGGTGCCGGTGAAATTAAGCGAGTTAAAGAAACTGTAAAATATATCTTAATAATAAATTTTATAATTGGATGCATAGCATTTATAGGGTTTGAATTTTTTCCGACATTTATCATTAACATTTTTGGGAATGACAATAGCTTAGAATATCTAGAATATGCAAAATATTGTTTAAGGATATTTTTAGGAGGAATTATATTTACTTGTATTGTCAAATCGACATCTATTTTATTGCAATCGATGGGATTTAGTTTAAAGTCAACATTGCTAGCTTTATCGCGAGATGTGATATTTTTTGTGCCATCTATCATCATAATCGCCACTGTAAGCCACAGTGTTGTGACCATGTTATGGAGTGCTATTATAGCGGATTTATTATCGTTTATTTTAGGAATAATCTTATTAAAAAAAGAATTCAATAAATTAGGGAAAATTTCTTCTTGTAATATCTCTAAAAAGAACTAATTACTCAAAGAGAAAAGAAGCGACAAATAAAAACCAAAAAAACTAAAAAAGTTCTTGACGACTAAAAAGGTAAAGTGATAAGATAACAAAGCAGTCCGGAAA
>CANQAG010000016.1 GCA_947588815.1 uncultured Bacilli bacterium | reverse complement strand
TTTCAGTTTTTTTACTACATTTTTTATTCTTTCAATTTTCTTTCTTTGTTTGTTGCACTTGCTTTTATAATTAACCGTTTTTTTTCGTATGAACGATATTTTATGTCTCCAAATCACCGTTGAGCAAAAAAATCTGCACCTTGGATAGATCGGCTAACTCCTCTTTCGGTGGCGTATCTGATTCGCAAGCTCATGGCAAAATAAAAGAGCAACGAAAATCCCATAATTGTTCACTATTTTTTGACTTAATCGACGGAAGTCAGGTACCATACTTATTTTGTTCACTCAAGAGAAGATTATTGCAGATAATTTTGAAAAACCATGATAATTTTTGCTGTCATTGATGGATATTGAAGTTTTTTGCGTAAAAATTTATAATAACGGCATGAAAAGAAATTTTTTAGTTTTATTGTTTTTGCTTTTTTGTTGTGCGGCTTGCGCTAGTAGCAATCCACCATCTTTTGAAAGCGGCGATACAACCTTGCAGATAATTTCCGATCCGCATTACCTTGCTGGTGAACTGATGGATGAATCGCGCAATTACGATGAAGTATTGTTAGCTAATGACGGAAGAACCGTACAATACGCTTCGCTTGTTTTCGATAAGATCATCGATAAAGCGCTAGAAATAGATCCTCATTATTTTATCATTACCGGAGATTTGTCATACAATGGTGAAAAAGCCTCTCATCTTGAATTGGCTCAAAAATTAAAAAGACTTTATGATCAAGGAATTCAGCCACTGGTAATTCCCGGCAATCACGATATTTTCAATCTAAATGCCAAAAATTATAAATCCATTCCGTATCAGAAAACCGATTATATCACCGATAGTGAATTTAAAGAAATCTATCGTTATTGTGGCTATGAAGGAGCTTATTCTTACGATCCGAACTCCTTAAGTTACATCTTTCAAACCGCTAACGATGAATGGCTCATCATGCTCGACACTGCCTTATATTCCTTTAACCTTGAAGAAGGCTTTCCGCTTATAAGTGGTTATTTTATGTCGCTTGAATGGTTGGAGAACAATTTAAAATACGCACAAGTTAATAACATTAAATGTTACGTATTTTCGCATCATAATCTTTTTATTCACAACCCTCTTTTTGACTACTTTTACGAAATCGGAAATAGCGAAGATTTAATTGATCTATATCACAAATATGATATCAAATTGCACTTTTCAGGACATTTGCACATTCAAGACATCGTCAATCAAGATGGTATTTATGATATGACAACCGGTTCTTTAGTCGATTATGGCAATCGTTACGGAATTTTAAAAATCAATCAAACCGGATTTTATTATAATTCCTATAGTCTTGATTTTTTAATGGAAAACGGGAAAAATTTCAACGATTATTCTCGAGAATTGTTTTTTTCTCTTGGATACGACAAATTCTATTATGGTGCCAATTTTATCGAAGATCTTGCAAAGCGAAAAATCTACGCTGAATTTATCGCCGAAGTCAATGCCTTATACTTCAATGGAGAAATCACGTATAATTATCGTTCTTTGAAACGAAGTCAAGGCTATCAAATCGCCAAAGAATTTCTACCAAATTTCAATCAAAGCTATGTAAATCAGATGATAGAATGTGGCAATCGTGAGACTCATACTTTTTATCAATATTATTAGTTAAAAATTTTTAAAAAACTGTTGACATATTTTTACACATCACATAAGATTAGTAACGTAAAAGAAATATGAGGAAAGAAGAAGCGCCCGCTTCTCACCAGATTCGCATTGTGAATTGGTAAAATGGCCATCACTGATTGTGGAAAATAATGGGCGCGAATTCGCGCTCATTTTATTTTATAAGGAGGATTTTCTTATCAATAACGAAAGAGTTTTACCAAAACCTACTAAAGACGAAGATCTCGTCAATGAGAACATTCGTTTCCCAACCGTCTTAGTGATTTCTCCTACCGGAGAATCATTAGGGGCAATGCCACGTCTAAGGGCTTTGCAACTTGCCGAAACTTACAATTTGGATCTTTTATGTGTCTCTAAGACTTCTAAAATTCCGGTATGTAAAATTTTAGATTATGGTAAATATCGCTTCGAGTCACAAAAGAAAGCGAAAGAAAACAAGAAAAATCAAAAAATTATCGAGACTAAAGAGGTTCAACTTTCCCCTCAAATCGGAATTCACGATCTTGAAACCAAAGCAAGACATGCCGAACGCTTCTTGGCTGATGGCAAAGAAGTTCGCATCGTGCTCCGTTTCCGTGGCCGGCAACTTGCCCACGTTGATGTTGGCGAAAAAGTGATGCAAGATTTTATTGATCGCTTATCTGAATTTGCCGTCATTAAAAAACCACCACTGCTCGATAAGAAACTTCTCGTCTGCATTTTATCACCAAAGATTAAAAAATAGGAGGAATCAAACATGCCAAAAATGAAATCAAAACGGGCCTTATTAAAAAGAATTAAGGTCACCGGTTCTGGCAAACTAAGAAGATTTTCTTCTCACGTTAGCCACTTGAGCCACAACAAATCACAAAAACAAAAACGTCACTTACGTAAACCAAGTATTGTCGCCAATTCCGATTACAAGCGCGTTAAATACTTGATTCAGAAATAGGAGGTATTGAAATGAGAGTCAAAGGTGGAACTGTAACAAGAGCCAGAAGAAAAAAAGTTTTAAAGAGAGCTAAGGGTTACTTTGGTTCAAAGCATCTCCTATATAGAACCGCGAATGAGCAATTATTGCACTCGCTTGATTACGCTTATGTTTCTCGTCGTTTAATTAAACGCGATTATCGTAAATTATGGATTGTAAGAATCAATGCCGCTTGCCGTAAATATGATATCAATTATTCAACGATGATGTACGGATTGAAAAAAGCCAACATCAATGTCAATCGTAAGATGTTGTCCGAAATGGCTATTACTGATGAAAAAGGTTTTGCTTCATTAGTAGCTACTGCAAAAGAAGCTTTAGCCAAATAAAACATTTCTAAACTAATAAAAAAAGCCGGAATTTATAAATTTCCGACTTTTTTTATTTAAATTTTAGTTTGCTCTTTTCAAAAGCTCGATATGCTACCAATTAAACGTCTTCATAGGATCAAGCAAGAAATCAAATAGCGAAGCGATTAAAATTCCCTGTTCGTTATATCCGGTGAGCACTTCTTCCCCCACGATGATAATCTTTTTGAATGCGTCATTGATGCCAAGTAGCGAAGATTGTTCCTGTTGGCGTTTCTGTGCATCGTGCATTTGGTAGGCACATTGGATGTAATATCGACGGTTTCCCATATTGGCGACAAAATCAACTTCAAGTTGCTTACGTTTAGATGTACCATCAACTTTAAGACTAGTCTCTATTACACCGACATCAACGGAATAACCGCGCAATTTCAACTCATTGTAAATTACATTTTCCATAATATGGTTGTATTCTTGTTGACGGAAAGAAAGCCGTGCGTTTCTTAAACCCATATCAACAAAATAATATTTTGAAGGTGTATTGATATATCTTTTGCCCTTGATATCATACCGCATGGCCTTTTCAATTAAAAAAGAGTCTTGCAAATAATCGAGATAGGTAGAAATCGTGTTGGAAGAAAGCTTTAAATTTTTTTATAATTAAAAATATTCGATAACTTCAAGGGATTGGTGAGCGATCCAATTGATGCAGCGATAATATCCGTCAATTCGTTAATTTCAGTATTGCCACGCAGGTTATGGCAATTTATTATATCTGCAAGATAAGTCGTAGTAAATAATCCTTGTAAATAATTGATCTTATCCGCCTCCGTTTTCATTGTAAGGCAAAGTGGCATTCACCATAAGTGGCATATTGAAGCCAAGCTCTAGAAAATGAGGTATGCGATTCAAGCGTAGAGTAAAACTCCGCAAAACAAAGCGGATATATGCGAATTTCGTCTCCTCGTCCCCGAAATTCAGTAATAATATCACTCGACAAAAATTTGGAATTGCTTCCGGTAACATATATATCTACATTCGGAAAATGCAAGAATCCATTGATCACACTCTCAAAATTAGGAACAAGCTGAATCTCATCGAGCAAAATATAATATGTATCCTTATCTTGAATTTGCGATTTAACATAAGCATATAGTTCATCGGAATTTAATAAATTTTTTGTTTCCGAAATCTTCAAGGAAAACTCGAATAATATGATCTTCTTTTACACCTTCATGCACCAAATGATGGTAAAAAAGTGTAAAAAGCAGGTACGATTTACCGCATCGACGTACTCCCGTGATAATCTTAACCAATCCATTATGTTTGTGATCGATGAGTTTTTGTAAATATAGATCTCTTGAAATTTCCATAGTCATCCCCCTATTTAATTATTTATTGGAGGTGAAAACAACCATTATGTCAAGCGTCTATTGAGAATTTTTGCATATTTACGCAAATTTTCTCTGTAGATTTTTTTTGAAGTTTTTATTAGTTACTTTGCCTTTTTCATTACTTCAAAAAACAGATCCATAAATTTGGTAAAAAGATTCTTATTTTTTTCCATTTGCACGATTTCGGTCTTTCCGTGATCGATCACCAAAAATGCTTCGGGAATAATCGACACGCCACCGAGCGATCCTCCCCCATATGGATATGGTTCTTCCGCCGTTTCAAATAAGAGATTGTTTTTGGTGACTTCCGCGGTTTTACTATCAAATTCACTGCCTCCGGCACCAAAACCAAATGAAACTTTGGCGATTGGAATCACCGCTTTATGTTCATCGATAATCAAAGGTTTACCGATTACTTTGGAAGTATCGATCAGCACTGATACATTTTCTAATGAAATTTCTAATAAATCATTGATAGGTCTTCTTGGCATATTGACTCCTTATTATTAAATAATTGATGAGAAGGGTTCCGACATTAAAGTGACTTTTTATCTTCAGTTTCAACGAGTTTTCTTGACTTGGAACAATCAAGTAATGATAATGGCGAATATAGTTTTTAAATTGTTGTTTAGTTAAAAAAAGTACTACATTAATCAAACCGATAACTTTAACATAATTGGCATAGTCTTCAACATTTTTATGAATTTCTAGATCAATTAAATCGAGATGAATGTATTGATATAAACTCGATAAATCGAGATCGAATTTAATTTCAGTCTGGTCTTTTGGAATTAACGAGGCGATGAATTCTTGAAATTTTTTACCCTTTTTTGAAAATACTTTAATTCCAAAAAGATAGATTTTAAAACAATTGAGATCGACCTTGATCGTGACATAAAAAGAAAAGACGAACAATAGCCATAAAAGCAATAAAATCACTTGAAGCGTGACGACTAAAAAAAACATTTTATCACCACTTATATCATAACCATCTTTTGCCAATTAATGAAAAAAGCGGCAAAACCGCTTTTTTTGTTTTATTTCTTACTTTTAGAGTTAGTAGATTTTGCTCTTTTTGAACCGGTCGCTTTCTTGCTGTTACATCCACACTTTGAAGATGTAGGTCCCAATTCAGTTGCAATTTCCATTTGTTGGCTACGACTTTGCGAATTTCTCGCGTTAGCATGCGACTGACTTTGGCGCTTAGAAGCTTGAGAAGTAGTCTTTCTCATCGAATCACCTCCTGCAAAAATATTTTTGACAAGATTTGATTTTTTATAAAAATTTATCTTCTAAGTTACTTTCTTCTTTGATGACGACAGTCTTGATATTTAAAAGGCACTCACTGATTAACGCTTCAAAATCAAATGAGGCTTCAATTTTATCGATCGTCTCTTTTTTAGGTTGCGTGGTCGGATTTTTCGGATCGAAAATCGTGCAACAATCTTCGTAAGGACGAATAGAAATATCGTAAGTTTCAATCTTTTTGCTTAATTCGATGATGTCGACTTTATCGAAAATCGCTAAAGGACGTATCACCGGAAGGGTGACGACATTTTCGATTTCGCGAATGCTTTTTAACGTCTGAGAAGCCACTTGACCAATCGATTCGCCGTTACAAATCACAAGGTCATTGTGATGGGTAGCAATTCGTTCACTGATTCGATACATCATCCGTCTCATAATCGTAATCGCATAGCTTTCTTTCGCTACGCGATATATCTCTTCTTGGAGTTTGGTAAACGGAACGATATACAGTTTTATCTCCGGTTGGAAGCGATTCAGTTTTCTTAAGATATCTTTGATTTTATCGATGACCGCTTCACTAGTATATGGTGGCGAAGCAAAGTGGACACATTCCATTTTGATGCCCCGCTTCATCATTAGATAAGTTGCAACCGGCGAATCGATACCGCCGGAAATCATCATTAAGCCTTTTCCTTGAATTCCTAAAGGATAGCCGCCTGCGCCTTTATCTCCTTCGATAAAGAGATACGTTGCATCTTCGCGAATCGTAATCTGCAATAAGATATCGGGATTATGAACATCGACTTTATAGTCGGTGTTTTTTAAAATTTTAGTGGCCACCGCACGATTGATTTCATCGGAAATTAACGGAAAAAGTTTATATGCGCGTTTGGTTCGCACTTTAAAAGTTTTACCATTCGCTTCTTTTAAAATCATCAAAGAGGTCTCTAAGATCGTTTCCATCTCGCTTTTAACACGATATACCGGTGAAAAAGATGCGATTCCGGAGATATCTTTAAGCCTTGTAGCAATACTTAAATAATCTTCTCCATGCAAAATCAAATAAATGTGATCATGGCGAACTTGATATTCGATCTTTGAAAAATTTTTAAGGCCCTCTTTGATATTTCGGGCCAATTGATTAATAAAATCACGTTTGTTTTTTCCTTTGGTAGATAACTCGCCATAGCGAATCATAATCATTTCGTGCTGCATTATTTTTTCTCCTTATTTAATCGAAGCGATGATCTCCTTTAAATTGTCGATAAATATATCGATTTCTTTAATCTCGTTAAGATGTGACATCGAAACGCGAATCGCATTGCTCGCATCAAAATCGCTTTTTCCCATCGCTTTTAAAACATGCGATGACGGCGATTTTTTAGACGA
This sequence comes from uncultured Bacilli bacterium, assembly GCA_947588815.1. Classification (GTDB taxonomy): domain Bacteria; phylum Bacillota_I; class Bacilli_A; order RFN20; family CAG-449; genus CANQAG01. Next base: position 20,416 of record CANQAG010000016.1, on the reverse strand, counting down.
ACACGCCGATTTGGTAGAAACATAAATATCCCTTGAAGACAAAGCTTCAGTCACCACTGACGCCTTTTTCGGTAATGAGAAATTGACGATATATGGTGATCCTTCTAGCGTGGAATTGAGCTTAATCCCCTCGATCTCTTGAAGTCTTGAGATCAGATGATGACGAAGTTTATCGACCTTTTCATAATGTTCTTTTTGCTTTTCAAAAGCGATTCTTAAAGTTTTGGCTAAGGCTACTTCAAGCGGAAAATTGTTGGTTCCCGAACGTAAATTGTACTCTTGACCGCCACCGCTCAATAACGGCAACAAGTCGACATTTTTACGCTTGATCAACAATCCAGATCCTTTGTAACCATTCAATTTATGGGCCGATAAAGATAATAAATCGACTTTAGAATAATCGAGTGCAACTTTACCGATCGCTTGAGTCGCATCGATGTGAAAGAAAGCTTTGGGATATTGGTGTACCAATTTTTCTATTGATTCAATGTTGTTGATCGCTCCGGTTTCGTTGTTGCAAGCGATTAATGAAACTAAAATCGTCTCATCGTTCAAAGCACGTTTTAAATCATCTAATTCGATAACACCCTTTTCATTTAAAGGTAAATAAGTTACTTGAAAACCGAAATGTTCTTCTAGTTGTTTAAACGCGTTAAGTACTGATGGATGTTCCCCGCGACTTGTGATCAAATGCCTACCACGTTTCAAATAACGGAGACTCACTCCTTTAATCGCCATATTGTTAGATTCAGTAGCCCCCGAAGTGAAGATTACTTCTAAAGGTGACACCTTAAAAAGTGAGGCGATTTTTTCTCGGGCCATCGTCTCTAATTTGGCGCTTTGTTGTCCTAAACGATGAAAAGAAGCGGGATTCGCAAAATACTTTTCCGTAAGTTCCTCATAACTTTGTTTGATTTCGCGATTTAACGGCGTAGTTGCCGCATGATCAAGATATATCAAAATATCTCCTCCATATATTAAATTATGAATTTATCGCTTTGATGCGTTGGCAAACGACCCAACTTTGTTGATGGTCGGATTCATTTTTTTCAATATTTCGGTAGTTTGATTTAGAGTTTCTTCAAAATCAGCTTCAAAAAAGCTTTTTTCGGCAAGCGATAGATCCTTTCTTACATCGGTAAACTCCTGACGATACTTGTTGGCGTAGACGATTGAATCTTCGGCATACTTAAGCGTAGCAGCGGCACGATCGACCTTTTCATTTATTTCGTTTACTAAATCTTCGATTAATGCCCGATGTTTATTGATCGCTTCAACATCGATCGGTTGCACCTTAATCACTTCATCAATCAAATCCAAGCAAAGATACGCCTTGGCTATTTTATCGTTTAATAAGTTTGAAAAATATTCAATATCCATTTCGCGAACAACTTGTTCCTTGGCTTTTAACAGAAGATAAGTCTCACTTAAAAGTTTAAATGCCGATTCCGTATCTTTTTTAAGACTTGCTAAATATTCTTGGAAATTTTGAATTATACCTTCGATTCTTTGCATCTCCTCGGTAAGATCATTTAGTTTCACCACAAGAATCGAATAAGGTTGTCGTGTTGAAGAATGGACATATGTATCGAGATCTTTTTTAATATCACCGAGATGATTGATGTCATTTTGTAAATCGTCGATATCATCCAAATAATTATCTTTGATTAGATAAACTTCTTTGAAAACAGGTAAATTTCTCTTCAATTTCATAAATTGTCTCTCGATAGAATACGAGTGATTATAAATATTTTCATAATTTTGATCAAAATATGTTTTGGCTTCCTTTTCCTTTTCAAAAGAAGCTAATATCTCGACAATTTGATCCTCGATTTCATCAAGCGAAGCTTTGACACCTTCAAGACGAAACTCTAGTAAGTTGCTATGAATAAAATCAAGTTTACGATTGAATTCTTCGACTTTAGCATTGACTTTCAAATTGTGAAGCGGATAATTTTCATTTTCCAAATTTTCATAAGATTTGAGCAATTCGTCAATGCGATTGGGAATTACGACATCCGTCAATGAACAAAGCGACGGCATCACTTTAACCGCTTCGCTTAAGGCATCGAGAATCTTTTTAATCAGCGGTAATTTTTCTTCGCTTTCTTGATATTGCGCCGAATTAGAAAGATTTTCAAATTCTATAAATTTCTGTTCGATTTTGCTGAATAATTTTTCATATTGACCTTTGACGCTTTGCAGTTCTTTTTCGTGATTCAAATACTCCTCTTTGATATCCCGGAACTGACGTTGCAAAATCACGGCTTGTTCGCGACCTTTTTCATCTTTTTGAAGCAATTCGCCAAGTTCCTTGTCCAAATTTGACACTTCTTTGATAAATTCATTGATGGTATTTTTGGTCGAATCAATCAAACTTTTAATTCGCCGATACTTTTTATTTTGAATTAAATTCAAAAGCGAAGTGACGGCGATAAACGATTGTTTGTCATTGTTTTCCAAAATTTGATGATAGCGATTAGTATAATCTTCATTTATTTGAATATACATCAAATTTAAATGTGCAATCGTATCGAGACGATTTAGTGCCTGTTCGATATTTCCGGTTAAAATGTCGTGACCGTTTTGATATTTTTTTTGCAGATCTTTAGCTTGTTTTTTATATCTATTTCTCACAATCACCAAAAAATAAAAAACAATAAACAATGCAAGTACGACCACGATAATGATTCCAAGATACACATATTTTAATATATCATTTACGCCTTCTAAAGCTTTTAGCATCATCGTAAACATGGTTATCACCGCCTTTAATTATCGTTTTTATTATAACATAATAAATGTTCGGTAGTTTAGAAAAATAGTAGCATTTTACGAATTGGTGAAACTTATCAAAGCGATAAATTGAATTTTGGAGTTTTTTTCGTTTTTTTTGTAAATAAAGTTGACGCTACACGCGGAAAATAATACTATTAAAAGGCATGTGATGTAGCCTATAGATACAGCCTGTCCGATGAACGCAAGAAAAAGTAACCTCGCTATATGGCGAAGCGTCTCATCCGGGGTCGTGGAATCTATACCCGTGCTTTATCAATGCAGATAAAGAAAGGAGAAGAAAAACATGTCAAGATACACTGGACCAACATGGAAGTTATCCCGTCGTTTAGGTTTCTCGGTTCTTGAAACCGGCAAAGAATTGTCCAAACGTCCTTACGGACCCGGTCAACACGGTAACAACAAACGTAAGAAGACTTCTGAATATGGCAAACAGCTCATCGAAAAGCAAAAGTTAAGAATGACTTACGGTGTGAGCGAACGTCAATTCAAGCGTCTCTTCGAAATTGCAAAATCCCGTAAAGATCAAGTTACCGGTGTCGCCTTTATGCAAATTCTTGAAAGCCGTTTAGACAATGTCGTCTATCGTCTCGGTTTTGCAAGAACCAGAAGAGCGGCAAGACAATTGGTCAACCATGGTCACGTCTTAGTCAATGGTAAAAAGGTCAATATCCCAAGTTATTTATTGAAAGTCAACGACTTGGTTTCGATCAAAGAATCCAGCATGAACTTAAAGGTAATTAAAGAATCGATGGAATCAGCGAACGTCTTTGTTCCTTACGTTGATGTCGACAAAGAAAAATTAGTCGGAAAATTGACAAGACTTCCAGAACGCAACGAAATGTCACGCGATATCAATGAATCGCAAATCGTTGAATACTATAACAAAATGTCTTAATTTAAAAAACTGTTAGGTATCTTATTCCTAGCAGTTTTTTTGTTTGCTTTTTACAATAACAATCTTTATAAATTTTAATTTTTCAACGCAGTAATCGGCACTACATATACTCCATCTGACCTTTGATATGCAGCATTTGCTAAACCGCAAATCACACAAAGAACTGATGGTACGTGTCCATTCTCACTTTCAATTTGTTTTTTCAAGCTTACTAAATCATTAGCCGCCTTTTCGATTTGATTGGTGCCAAGTTTAATTTCGAATGCACACCACTGACCATTTTCTAATTCGATAACACTATCTATTTCTTTATTTTGATAATCTTGATAGTGATAACATTTAGCATTAAAACTATCGGCATAAATCTTTAAGTCTCTTTCTACCATCGCTTCAAACAAAAATCCAAATGTTTTTAGATCATTGAGAAGTTTATTTTCATCTTTTATATTAAGTAACGAACAAGAGATGGATGGATCTGCAAAATGTCTTTTTTCTTTTTGTTTTACTCTAATTGACGAACGTATGTTCGTAGAAAATGGTTCATCATTATCTAATAAAAATAATTTATCCAATGCATTTAAATATGAAGTAAGCGTGTATATATCGATATCCTCGTGATCTATTTCGTTAATATCTTTCTTTAAAGTCGCATTCGATACAGTTGTACTTTCGTTTCTTGCTAATGATTTCAATAATAGTTTAATCTTATGCTTATCTCTTTTAACTCCATCTAGTCTATATAAATCGTCATCGATTATCAATTTTATATATTCTTTCACGGCATCACTTGCATCTTTGGCTGAGTATTCGATATTTGCGGGAAAGCCTCCGCGAATGACTAATCTTGCTAAATCTCTTAAATCAACATCTTCTAATAATTTATCATTAAATTTATTGTTGCATAAATTTTCTAAAGATATGTCTCCTGTAGAATCTCCTGATTCATATAAACTCATAGTTCTTAATTGAATTTTTCCATATCTTCCCGCACCACTATGTGCTATTCCATTTCTATTAGGAGTAGATGAACCCGTTAAAATATATTGTCCCTTTAATCCTGATTTATCAACATCAATCCTTATTTCATCCCACAAATTTGTTGCTTCTTGCCACTCATCAATTAATCTTGGTTTTTCTCCTTCTAAAACAATATTCGGCGACATTTTGGCAATTTCAACATTACTGGATTGTTCACCAGTAGTTTTATGCAAGAGAATTTCACTATTAGAATGATATCTTCCAGCCCACGTTTTTCCACAATATTTAGGACCTTCAATACTAATTGCTCCAAACAATTTTAAATAACGTTCTATTTTATCGTCAACTATTCTCTTCTTATACTTTTCAATATTCATAGCAATTTCCTCTTTTTCTACAATAATATTATGGCACAATTCCATGATATTTTGCAATTTCATTCCATGATATTTTGTATTTTCATTCCATGATATTTTGCAATTTTAATACATGATTTTACATAAATATCCTTTTTTTAAACTATTGCTATTGTAGCCTCATTCAAAGCCTCATTTCTTTAAATGTACGGATGTACTAGGTATCGAAGCCAACAAAAAAGAGGCTAGAATTTTTAGTTTTCGAATAGCCTCTTTTTGATTTTAATAAGATTTTCTTCTAGCCATCTCTGACTTCATCTTACGACGGATGCCAGGTTTGAGATAGAATTCGCGCTTACGAGCTTCAGCGAGTGTGCCGGCTTTATTAACTTGACGTTTAAATCTGCGAAGCGCCTCGTCTAATGATTCATTATCACGGACGACTGTTTTAGGCATTAGTTTCACCCCTTCTAAAGCAAGTAGCTTGTCAACATTTGCTATTATAGGAAAACTGAATTATAAAATCAACATAAACTATTAAAAAAAGCGCATTTCCTTTTTAAATAGGATTAAAACCTTCATCAAATGAAATTTGAAGAAAAGATTTTGATAAATTGTTAGATTAAAGTTTTTATTCTATAATAAAAATAAATGGAGGTTACCTATGGCATATGTAGCTTTAAATGTTCATACCGGTTACGATTTTTTATCGAGTGCGCTAAAAATCGAAGACCTCCCGAAAATTTGCGAAAGATTAAACTTCAACACCCTTGGAATTTGCGATCGCGGCATGTTTGGCTATCCGTTATTCTATAAAACATTATCATCGCATTCTTGTCGTTCTCTTTACGGGCTTACAATCGATGTTTCTTTTAATGAAGCGATTATTCCTCTGGTTCTATATATCAAAAACGAAATAGGCTATCGAAATCTTACTAATTTAATCTACGATTATCCGTCTTTAGAATTACCCTATCAAGACTTAGTGAAATATCATGAAGGCTTATTAGCCATTCTTCCTACTAAGAGTAATGAAATAGTTATTGAAAGTTTTAAGAACAACGAACAAAATTGGCAACATTTCGTTACGCATTTAATAGATCTTTTCGACGATTTTTATTTGGGACTTGAAATCTACACTAAAAATGATCTGCTTTTTGCCGATAAGATTCGTAGTTTTGCCTCTTTACATCATTGCGAAATTGTTTTTTTCAACTTACATCTTTACTCTACAAAAGACGACGCGATCGTTTTAGAAATTTTAAATGCGATTAAAAACGATCAAAAACTCACTATGACAACCGCTACTGGTCCATATTATTTTAGAGATGAAGAAAAATTAAAATCGATCTTTAAACCAAATGAAATGAATAATACCATAAAAATCGCGCAGTTGCTGGAATTTGAACTGATTAGAAAACGTGGTAAACTTTTGTCTTTTCCACTTAAATGCGAAATTTCAAAACGTCAATATATCTTTGATTTATCGATTAAAAATCTCAAATCATTTTATGGGGAAGTTCAAGAAACATATATTAATCGCTTGAATTATGAACTCGATGTGATTGAAAAGATGGGATATCTTGACTACTTTTTGATCGTCGCGGATTATTGTAATTTTGCTAAAACCCATCAAATTCCTGTCGGTCCTGGACGTGGTTCCGCCGCTGAAAGTCTTGTAAGCTTCGCTTTGAAAATTACGACGATTGATCCTTTGAAATACGATTTACAATTCGAGCGCTTCTTAAATCCTTACCGGATGTCAATGCCGGATATCGATATCGATTTTTCCGATCGACGACGTCAAGAAGTAGTCGATTACATCGCTTCATTTTATGGCGAAGAGAAAATGGCCAATATCGTCACTTATCAAACAATCGGCGCTAAGCAAGCTTTACGGGATATCGGAAGAGTCTTTTCTTTTAATCAGTTAGACATCAATGAACTATGTTCGAAAATGCGATTGTATAATGGTACGCTTCGCGAAAATTACAAAGCCTCTTTAGAATTCAGAGATCTATTAAAAGATCAATACTTTTTGAATATCGTCACTTTGGCATCTAAAATCGAAGGTTTTCCGCGACAACGCGGAATGCATGCCGCCGGTATTATTTTAAACGATGAGAATCTTCAAAACGTGATTCCCGTCGTAAGAGAAGACGGGCACCATTTAGTGAGCCAATTTGATATGAGCATCTTAGAATCGTTAGGATTTTTAAAGATGGATTTATTAGGATTACGGAACCTGACTTTACTTGAAGAAATCGTCTCGCGCGTAAACGCCAAAGATCCTTCTTTCAAACTTGAAAACATCCCGCTTGACGATTCTAAAACCTACGAACTTTTTAAACGCGACTTGGTTCTTGGTATCTTCCAATTGGAATCAAGCGGTATGCGCCTTGCGATGAAACAGATCATCATCAACTCGTTTGATGATCTTGTTGCACTATTGGCGTTATATCGCCCCGGTCCGATGGATTCGATTCCTCTTTATGCTGAAAGAAAAAATAATCACTTACCTTTGACTTACTTAGACGCACGTTTAGAACCTATCTTAAAACCAACTTATGGGGTCATCATTTATCAAGAACAAATCAGTGAAATCGTCAAAGCTATCGCTGGATTTGATTTAGGCAAAGCCGATATTTTCAGGCGTGCGATTTCAAAAAAAGACGCTCAAAAAATGGAATCGTTGCGTCAAGATTTTATTGAAGGAGCGATAAATAACGGCGTCGATAAACAAATCGCCATCCAGGTTTTTGACTTGATCGATCGATTTGCTAATTACGGATTCAATAAATCACACTCGGTCGCGTATGCGATGATTTCCTATCAATTACAATATTTAAAGGCCAATTATCCAAAGGAATTTTTTGCTTCATATCTTGATCAAGAATTACTCGATGAAGCTCATTATGCTTCAATTAAAAAAGAGTTTTCTCCCTTTCACATACACTTGCTATTGCCTAACATCAATTTATCGACAATGCGATATGAAATTTCCGCGGACGGTCTGATTATGCCCTTTTCATCGATTAAAAATCTTCCTTCTAACATCATTGAAGAAATCTTACTCGAACGAAAGAAAAGACCTTACAGCGACTTTATCGATTTTGTTTCCAGAAATGCTTCGGGAAATTTAAAAATCGTTCATCTCATCGCTTTGATCAATAGCGGTGCTTTAGATGTTTTTTCCTTGAACCGCGCCACGATGCGTCATCAAGCTCCTATTCTTTTTGAATATTATCAATCTTACGGAGCGATGCTTGCTCTTTTAAGCGATGAAGAAAAAAGAATGGTGGCACCTCATCTTGACGTACTAGAAGAAGATTTAAACATTAAATATCAACAAGAATATGAAAGTTTAGGAATTTTACTTTCAGGTTCATTTCTTTATCGTTATGAAGAAAAAATAAAAGAATTAAATATTTTACCTTTTAATCAACAACCGACACAATATCGCATGAAAGTTGTCGGAATCGTTTTGAATGTTCGCTTAGTCAACACCAAAAAGAACGAAACGATGGCTATCTGCGTCATGAATGACGATAACTGTACTTTTGAAGTTATCGTTTTTGCCAAACTGTATCGTACTACCGGTCAATTACTGAAAAAAGGCATGGGGCTGATTATCGAAGGACATTTAAAACATGAAAACGATCGTGAGCAACTGTTAGCGGAAACGATTGAATCATTGGAGGATTAAACATGAAAACGATCTATATTGTCGATGGCAATTCACTTCTTTTTCGAGCGTATTACGCCACGTCATTTACCGGGCAACTGATGCGAACTAAAGATGGGTTGCCGACTAACGCCATCTACGCTTTTTCAAACATGATGAGTTCTATCATTCACGAATTGCAAAGTGGCGATTCGTTATTTGTCTCTTTCGATACCGGGAAAAAGACTTTTAGGCATGAGAAATTAGAATCGTACAAAGCTCAACGAAAACCGATCGACGAGGAACTCAAAGTGCAGTTACCGCTTTCGCGCGATTTATTGGATGCGATGAATGTCTATCATTTTGAACTTGTCGGTCATGAAGGTGATGATATCGCCGGAACTGTTGCTAAGATGGCTGCCAAAGAAAACTATCGGGTGATTATTTACACTTCCGATAAAGACTTCTTGCAGTTGATTGATGAGCATATCGAAGTGAGAATGATTAGAAAAGGTTTAAAGGAAGTAGAAACTATCACCAACACTAATATTCTTGAAAAAATCGGTTTAACACCGGCACAAATCAAAGATTTCAAAGGCCTCATGGGTGATCCAAGCGATAATTTAAAAGGAATTCCGGGAATCGGCGAAAAGACCGCTTTAAAATTGCTCAATGAATACGGAAGTTTAGAAAATATTATCGAAGCGATGAAAGATAATCATAGCAAAATGGCACAAAATATCCTCGAGCATCAAGAAGAAGGAAAACTATGCAAAATGCTCGCCACCATCGAAACCGATGTCCCTTTAAATCTCTCTTTGGAAAACCTCACTTACGTCGGTTATGACTTTAAAACTTTATCGGCATTTTACACTAAATATGAATTTTATTCGCTTTTGAAAAGATTAAAACCTTGTCATATCAATTTAAATTACAAACAATCGATAGATAAAACACCGCAAGAAGAAGAGATCACTTACGAGGAGCACTATGTCAATTCTTTTAAAGAAATCCCACTTTCCTGCAAAGTTTTGATTTTAGATCATGATAATGGCAATTATCATCGAAGCGCGCTTCATGGTTTTATCTTTTCAAATGGAAAGTCAGTCTATTATTTATCGTTAGAAAAGGCCTTAAAAGATCGTGACCTAAAATTCTTTTTAGAGGATCCTACTTATGAAAAGATCGTCTACAATTCTAAAGAAGTGATCGTCTACTTAGCCCGTCACGGCTTTAAAATCAACGGCATCACTTTCGATCTTCTTTTAGCCTCTTACCTTCTTGATTCTTCGTTAGACAACGACGAAGTGACCGTCTTTGCTTATTTTGGATGCAACATTCTTTCAAGTCAGGAAATATCGTTATTTGAAGATCAAAGTAAATTCTTTGCGATGGCTATAAGTCTTTATACTTTACATTCAAAAGTTTTGAAAATGCTTGAAGATATCGATTGTCTTTTCTTATATCAAACTATCGAATTGCCGCTTGCGAAGGTTCTAGCCGATATGGAACTGGAAGGAGTACCTTTAAATCGTCGAGTTCTCGATTCAATCAATCAAGAATATCAAAAGAAACTCGATAGCATCAGCGAACAAATATACGATTTAGCCGGTTATAAATTTAACATCGCCTCTCCTAAGCAGATCGGTGAATTGCTGTTTGATCATCTCGGCTTAAAATCGAATAAAAAACAGTCGACTTCAATCGAAGTGTTAAATTCTTTAAAAGATGAACATCCTATTGTCGCTTTAATCATCGAGCATCGGAAATATTCCAAAATCATTTCCACGTACACTTCAGGATTAAGCGATTATATTTTCGAAGACGGGAAGATCCACGCGCTATTTAATCAAGCATTGACTACGACCGGACGTCTTTCTTCAAGCGAACCTAATTTGCAAAACATTTCAGTGCGCACCGAAGAAGGTAAAGCGGTACGCAAAGCCTTCTTCTTTGAAGATCCTAATATTGAACTTCTTTCGTTAGATTATTCACAAATCGAATTAAGAATTCTCGCCTCTTTAAGCGGTGAGCAAGATTTGATTGATATTTTCAATCATGATGAAGACATTCATCGAGAAACCGCCGAAGCGGTCTTCAATATTCCAAAAGAAGAAGTCACATCTGATTTAAGGCGACGTGCTAAAACTGTCAATTTTGGAATTGTATATGGAATTTCTAGTTGGGGTTTAGCAGAGCAACTAGGCATATCCGCTAAAGAAGCTAATGATATTATCGAGCGCTTCTACAAGCGTTTTCCACATATCAAAGCCTATTTTGATAAAGTCGTTCAAGAAGCCCAAAAAAATCTTTACGTCACGACGATCACCTCTAGAAGAAGATATATAAGAGAATTGGAAAGCGACAATTATCAAACGCGCGAATTTGGAAAGCGTGCGGCGATGAATGCTCCGATTCAAGGTAGCGCCGCTGATTTAATCAAAATCGCGATGATCAAAATCGCCCACAAAATTCAAGAAAAACATTTGAAAAGTCGTTTGATTCTTCAAATTCACGATGAATTGATTTTTAAAACTTATATCGATGAAAAAGAAGAACTATATCGTCTTGTCAAAGAAGAAATGGAACACGCTTACTCATTCGCTTGCAAATTAAGTGTTGACGGCGGATTCGGTAAGACGTGGTACGATTGTAAATAAAGGAGAATGTTATGCCAGAATTACCTGAAGTTGAAACCGTTAGAACGATCTTACATCGTTCATTATGCAACCGCATAATCGATTACGTTGAAGTCTTTTATCCGCGAATGATTCTTTCGGATTTAAATGAATTTATCACTAAACTCAAAGGTGCGAAATTTACCGATGTCAAACGTAAAGGAAAATTTCTTTTATTCTTTCTTGACGACGATAAAGTCTTGATTTCCCACTTGCGGATGGAAGGAAAATATCTTGAATTAACGCACGATGAACCGCCTACAAAACATTGTCGTGTCCTTTTTCATCTACAAGATGGCGCGTTATTGAACTATGATGATTCAAGATGTTTTGGAATTATGGAATTACGTTCTCGCGATGATTACTTAGACGCACCGTGTCTAAAAAAACTCGGCAAGGAACCTTTTGAAATAACCGTAGATGAACTTTACGATCGCTTGAAAAACAAAAAAGTTCCCATCAAAGAAGCTTTGCTCGATCAGACGATTATGACCGGGCTTGGAAACATCTATTGCGATGAAGTTTTATTCCTTTCTAAATTAAACCCTTATCGCCTTGCTTCTTCACTTCAAAAAGAAGATGTAAAAAATATTTTAAAACACGCGGTATCTGTCTTAAATAAATCGATAAAATTAGGCGGTTCCACTGTTTCCAGTTATCATCCGAGCAAAGGTGTCGACGGACGCTTTCAAAATGAATTGATGGCATATGGTAAAAAAAATATGCCTTGTCCTATTTGTCATCGTAAAATGCGAAAAGACTTTCTTAAAGGACGAGGCACGACCTACTGCCCCCATTGTCAGCATGTCGCGTTACGCATCGCGATCACCGGAAAAATCGGATCCGGTAAATCCGCAGTGCTTCGATACTACAAAGATCAAGGTTATTCCACTTTTTCCGCCGACGCGGAAGTTAAAAAGTTATATCGCGAAGTAGCCTTTAAGAAAAAATTAGTCGCTCAATTTAAAGAAGAAATTTTAAACGATGATGGTTCGATTTCACTCGGCTATCTTAAAAACGTGGTTTTAAGCGATTTAAGCAAAAAAAAGGAACTTGAAAAACTAGTTCACCCTGAGATAAAAAAACGCCTTTTGCAATTTATTCTCTCACATAAAGAAGAGCGTTTAATCTTCGCGGAAATTCCGCTTTTGTTTGAAAGCAAAATGGATAATTTATTTGATTATATTATCGGTGTTTCTTGTTCGCTTGAAAGTCAAAAAGCACATCTTCGTGAACGCGGCAGTTCCAATATTGAAGATGATTTAAAACTCAATGCGACCAATATTTTCGATAAGAAAGTGCAAAAAATGGATTTTCTAATCAATAACGATGGCACTTTAAAAGATCTCTTTCACGAATTAGATAAAATTAACGACGAGCTAAAGTAGTTTTGAAACCCGATAAGCGGAAGCAAAAGCCCATTCGATATTATAGCCTCCAGAAACACCATCGACATCAAGCAATTCGCCAAGAGCATATAAGCGATGGTGATTTTTGACTCTTAAAGTGTGAGGATCGATAGTGTCTAAAGCAACTCCTCCGCTTATCACTTGACTATCTTGATATGGATAAAGGGCTATCACCTTATATTGAAAATCTTTAATTAAATCGCTTAAGACGATTTTATTTTTCATCTTGGTGTAACGGGAATAAACCTCTTTAGCCACTTCATCGAGCAAGATTTTTTGCAAATCAAAAAGGACATCTTTGCTATTTTTAAAAAGTTGGTTTAAATCATCTTTGTTTAAAGATGGGACTAAATCGAGCGAAATAGTGTATGAATCAAGATTTTGATAATCATGGGCGATAAAGGACGCTAAATTAAAAATACAGATTCCCGAAAGTCCGTCTTTTTTAAAAAGCACTTCGCCCTGTTCTTTAACAATAAGAGATTGGTCTTTGATTAAAGTAGCGGTCGCTTTGACTCTTTTTCCTTCAAGTTTTTTGAAATTGCCATCGCATTTGATGGGACAAAGCGAACTTCGTAATGGCGTAAGCGCTAAATTTAAACTTTCACTTAAGTGATAAAAAGAATTTATGTCATTGCCATAGGCGATGTTTCCGTAGGCTAAAATTAAAATATCCGCTTCATAATTTTGCTTTTTACCTTTAAGGACATATTGGCTATTTTCTTCAACTTCGATGATTTCATCGTCGACGATCATCACTTTATTTTTTATCGCTCTTTTTAAAATATTCAATACCGTCAAAGCGCTATTGGTTAGAGGATAACCCCTTCCTTCACTATCGTAATGATAGTAAAGTCCTAAGTCACGATAAATTTGTTCCCGGTGCGTCAAAAAATCATCAAGCACCTCTTGCACGAATTGTGGATCATTATAATGGGTGGCACTATTATGAAGATTTGAAAAATTACAACGACCATTCCCGGAAACCCGAATGCGATTTCCAAGCGCTCTTTTTTCAAAAAGCACGATCTTTTTATCCTTAAAATTCTGGCTGATTTGATAGGCACACATCAATCCGCCAGGACCTCCGCCAATGATAGCTACTACTTGTTGCATATTTTAATTTTTTCTATAAATTGTAACGCTTCAAAAATAATTTTATCCATATCAAAATATTTATATTGTCCGAGTCTTCCACCAACATAAACATTTTTTAAATTTTTAGCCTCATTTTCATATTTCAAATACAACTGATTATTTTTATCATCATTAATCGGATAAAACGGTTCACTGCCTTCTTTCCATGTTGTAGGATATTCCCTAGTAATCACAGTTTTTGAAGATGTTGTATCAAATTCAAAATGCTTATGTTCAATAATCCTCGTAAAAGGAATATTATAATCCGTGTAATTAATTACCGCATTTCCTTGAAAATTGGAACTATCTATTATTTCCGTCTCAAATGATAATGAGCGGTATTCTAAACATCCATATTTATATTCAAAAAATTTATCGATAGGACCAGTATATATTATTTTTTCTGCCAACGATTCATATTTTTTTCGATTCGAGAAAAAGTCAGTGTTCAGTTGAATATCAATACCGGCTAACATTTTTTCTATTATTTGCGTATAACCACCGATTGGAATACCTTGAAATTTGTCATTAAAATAATTATTGTCAAAAGTAAATCTTACCGGTAATCTTTTTATGATAAACGAAGGTAATTCGTTACATGGTTTTCCCCATTGTTTAGCAGTATATCCTTTTATTAACTTTTGATAGATAGTGATACCGACCAAATTAATAGCTTGTTCCTCCAAATTTTTAGGATTAGATACATAATAATTTCTTTTTTCTTCTTCAATTTTTTTTATGGCATCATCTGGAGTAAATACATCTTTCCATAATTTGGTAAATGTATTCATATTAAAAGGCATATTATAAATTTCATTCTTATATCTTGCCATCGGTGAATTAATAAAATTATTAAAATCGGCAAATTTGTTAATATAATTCCATATTTCTTCATTAGAAGTATGAAAGATATGGGCACCATATTTATGAACATTAATGCCAATTATATTCTCGGTATAGATATTACCTCCGATATGTCCTCTTTTTTCGATAACTAAAACTTTTTTACCAATTTTACTTAGTTCGTATGCACATATCGCTCCATATAATCCAGCTCCAACGATTAAATAATCATATTTCATATCTTTATCCTTTTAAAATTAAATATTAGATTGATCCAGGTTCAATCGTTTTCCCGACTTTGTTCTTCAAGCCATCGCGAAACGCTTGTTTTACAAGTTTACGCTCAATTTTATTTCGATGTTTAAAATTTACCAAAAACCAATGTAATTGATTATTTAAAACCCGCCATCTTCCAAAAAATCTATTAGACGAATATCTTAAATCTAAAAGAGTTGCATTTCTAATGCCATAGTATAGTCTCCATAATGAATTACTGTCTTTTGCTTTAACAAGTGGAATTTGACGGTTTATAATTGCAGTAGTCACATATCGAATTTTAGTAACCTCTAAACATCGAAAAGCGTAATCATAATCATCACAAAATATAAAATATTCTTTGTTTGGAATACCAACCTTTTTAATAATATCACTATTAAAAATAGGTCCTTCAAAAGTCATAGTTTTTATATCATAAAATTCTTTTGTATTATCCATTTTTATTTTGCGAAACTTTAGTTTTTTAAAATGAACAAAAGGATTATTAAAACTATATTTTGTTTTTAAAAAATCGGTAAATCCTTCCCCAACTCTTTTAGGGACCACCACCCCATGTTCATTATCGAAATGAGAAATCGCTTTTTCTAAACAATTTAATTCGGGTTTAACGTCGTCATCCATTACCCAAAAGTAATCAAAATCTAATGTTTGAGCTATTTCAAATCCTTTAGCAAAACCACTAGAACCACCATTATTAGTAGATGAATTGTAAAAATATATATCAACATCTTCATAATTTGAGCAATTTATAGTATCTTGCTTCTCATCATCGATAATATTTTGTTCTTTTAAATAATCGATAGTATCATCGGTAGAATTATTATTTATTAAAATTAATCCGGAAATTTTGTATGTTTGATTAAAAAGAGACTGAATCAATACTTTTAAATATTTGCTTCGATTATATGTTACAACAATGCAACAAACTTTTTTGTTCACGTTTTAATCCTCCAACACTTTTTGACTTTTTGCTTGATCAAGTTCTATTTCCAAAAGAAGTAATATAATGGCAATGAAAAAACTATTAGTCATTCCTGTAACTATTGTATAACATCCTATCACAAAATAAATTACATAAGATATGAAGTAAAAGATATTCTTTTTTTGAAATAAATATAAATTAAAGCCTTTTTTTAAAACAATAAAATAAATAGTAAAAATATACATCACGCCAATCGAACCATACACAAATGCAAATCCGAAAATACCATTGTCTACATAAAGAAGTCCTTCTGTCATTCGCGATAATCTAACTGCTGCATCCCACTTTGTATTAACATAGCCACCACCGAATAAAATATTATCTTTTAAAACAGATATATAAAAATTTCGCCCTGTGTCTCGAATTTCACTTGTACTGGTTACTCCTTTATTTAAAATTGCCGTAATTATATCCTTCCCAATATCTAATTGAAAAAACAAAATAGTAAATATCATTATAACTAAAAAAAGTACAAATTTTTTTTCTACGCTTAATTTAACTAAAAATAATGAGCTGAAAACAAGTGATATGATTAAAGAAAGTATAACCATTCTCCATTTTGTAATAAATGTCACAAAAAGTAATGCAAAAATTAAGTAAATAAGGTACCATTTTTTTTCTTTACGAAAAAAAGCATTCAAACTATATATGCATAAAAATATTATATAATCTACATTCATAAAGGCTCTAGTTTCCATATATCTAGTGCCTCCTCCTACATTTAACAGAGTTCCATTAAAAAGATATACATGAATAAAGCCAAAAATCATTTCAATCGTAGTAAATAAATATAAAGTTACTAAAAGTCCATTTTTACTCACTTTACCAAGTTTATATAACATATAATAACTAAATAAGATTAATGGCATGATAAAAAACTCTCTTTGTGCCTGTAAGCCAAGATATATCGGTTGATCATACCTAAAGTAAGCTTGAATGGTTGAAGTTATAGTCAATAGAATAGTCCAAATCTCAATTAATAAAAAATACTTACTGCAGTTTTTTATCAAAAAATTCCGATATTTTATAATTACAATTAAAAAAACTAATATAGCTAAAATACAATCTAATTCTTTAAAAAAAGATACACCACTACTCAATAAATAAAAGAAGTTAATGCTAGAGGCTAACATCAAAAACAAAAGTATAAGCCATATATTAATTTTTAAATTTAAAAAAGTTTTACTACTTTTCATGTTTCATCCTTTGAGAGTTAATGCAAAGACTAGTTTATTTATATCAAAAATAAAAAATTTAGTCAAATAAAACTATATAAATATAATAAGTTTGTTAATTTAAATTGAAAAAGCAACACATGCCGATAAAAGGTGTTGCAATATGAAATATATATATTGAATGTTAAGATTGAATTAGGTGTTTCAAGAGGAAGAAAGGAGTTTGTAATTATGAAACACCTTAATCAAAGTGACAGAATAAAATCGAACATTATTTAAATATCTTTTTTCCAAAGATTTATCTGTGATTTAAATGAATCTAAAAAATTAAAACAAGAAGAATTATAACTTTACAATATGGTTATTATTTTTGAAAGAAATATTGGTGGTATAACAAGTTCACCCATTTATTTTAATTTTTACAATATTCTAAATTAATTTTTAAAGCTTTAATTTTTTCTATAAAAAACATCACGTCTTCATCAGACATGTTTTTAAATTCCGGCATTTTTTTATTCAGTAATTCATATTTTTTTTCACCTAATCGATGAATTTTAAAAACTTGTACCATTTGCGGTTTATATATATTTAAAAATTTTAAAATTTCTTCTAAATTACTTTCAGTAGCAGTATATTCTAGAACTAAAGGTATTCTAAATATTACTTTACACTTATTAGTAAAAAGTTTTTCCACATTGTTTTTGTACAAATCAACATTAGAATTTATCTTAAATGAAGTTTTTTTATCAATTATTTTTAAATCAACTAGAAATATATCTACATATTTAATAGCTATATCAATATATTCGTTTGGTACAACTAAAGAAGTTTCAACACATATATTAATATTCTTTTGTTTTAAATTTTTCAGTAATGGTTCAAGTTGCTTAAATTGAATCAAACCATCACCACCGGAAAAAGTAACTCCTCCTCCATCTTCGAAAAAAGTTTGATCCTTTAAAATCTCTTTTTCTAAATCCTCTAAAGATATTTCATAACCATAATACTTCTTTTCTCCATTTTCTTCATATTGTTGAATATTAAAATCTATATTTTCCGGATTTGAACACCAAGGGCACTTTAAATTACATCCTTTAAAGAACACTGTTGTTCTAATACCAGGACCATCATGTAAACAAAATCTTTGTATATTACTAACTATTACTTTCATTTTGTAATGCTCTTTCTATTAAATAATCCTGATACTCATTAGGCAAATCTTTAAAATAAGCACTAAACCCCCATACTCTTACTACTAAATTAGGAAACTTTTGTGGATTTTTTCTTGCTTCAATCAATTGTTTACTACTTACAACATTCATTTGCATTTCAAAAAAACCTACTTTGATACTTGTCATTAAAAAGTCTACAAACTTATCAAAGTTATCACTAATAAAATTTGGTGTAACAAAAAAGTCCACTACATTACCATTAAAACGATTTTCACCATAATTAATTCTACCAGCAAAATTAATTAATTCAGTATAGGCATTTGAATTATTAGTTGAAATATGCACATTGAATGGCTCACCATATTTTCTACCATCAAAAGAGGCAGGAGAAGTTTTGGAAGCTGAAATATAATTAGGAGAAGATAGTCCGAATTTATATCTTCCTCCTAACGGATTTTGTCTAGTTTTAAATATGCTTGATGAAAAATTAATAATCTCATTTGTTAATGAAATGATCGATTCACAATCTTCACCATATCCCGGTGTACTATTTTTCAACTTTTTGAGAAGTCTTTCATTACCATTAAAGTTTTCTAATCTAATTTTATTTAATTCATCAAAAGAATATTCTTTTTTTATAAATACATATTCTTGAATATTTAAGAGAGAATTAATTACATTTCCTAATCCAACGCCAGTTAATCCAAAATCATTATATTTAGCTCCCCCATTAGAAATATCAATTCCTTTTTGTACACAATCACTTATAAATAATGACAATAATGGATCATTCATAAAAGAAATATTGGATATAGAATCGCATAAGTCGTTTATGTATTTTTTTAAATAAATTTTATATTTATTAATAACTTCTTTTAGTTCTTTAAATTCATTTAAATTTTCTCTTGTCAATAATTCATTAAGTGGTCTCATGAAATTTAATGATCCTATATTATTCTGTGCGGATGATTTACCAATTATATATGGCTCCCAACATGCCGATGTACCATAGTTATAGGCGTCCTCTTTCGAATACCCAAAATTAATTAATGTTTCTACAATCACATCGTCATTAGCAAATAATGGGCACCCTATACCTGTCGCTATACATTTTAATGACTTTTCCATCAATTCTCTTGGCATATTTTTACTTACTCTAACTAAAACTTTGGGATCAGGAAGTTTTAATTCTTCCATCAATTCTATAAATATGTAAGTCAAATCATTGCAAAGATAATTTCCATTAACATCGATGCCACCTAATTCTATAATTTGACCTGTATCACCTAATAAGCTATTGCTTTTTAATTCAAAATTTTTATGTAAAAGTAGCAGAAATTCTTTTAGTAATTCCTTAGCTGTTTCTCTTGTTAATACTCCTTTTTCAATATCAGAATTATAATATTCAATTAATATTTGATCTAATCTTCCAAGTCCATTAAGTATATGATTAGTTTGCCATAATAACATATTGAAAAATAAAATCCGTTGCAAAGATTCTTGAAATGACATAGCCACTTTTGATTTTATATTATTCAAATTATCTTTTATAATTTTTGAATTTTTGCCTTCAATATTTTCCGTAATTTTATCTAAATACCATTTTATTGTTGATATCATTTTCACTTCATTTTCATTAAATTCTTGATTAGTAGACGTTAACTTATTCATCAAACTTTCTAATGAATTATTTAAAGTAATAGAATAATCTAATGAAATATTACTAATGATAATTTTTTTAGAATAAATCCTTTTAGAAAAATCAATGTTGTAATAAAAATTGCCATCAGCATTTTTTGAAATTTCTAAGTTATAAAATAATTTTGATATAATATTACGACTCTTTTTGTCAGTATAAATCCTAACATTTTTTAAACACATCAAGATTCTATTAAATTTGTTTCCGCTGCAATAAATATATTTATATGCATTTTTTAATTGTATATAATACATATTTGCTTTTTTTCCTAAAAGTTTTTTTACAATTTTTTTAATTTTCATTTTTATTTTTTTCCATTTCTTTCTAACTTTCACAAGCATTGTATTTAATAT
>CANQAG010000015.1 GCA_947588815.1 uncultured Bacilli bacterium | reverse complement strand
TCTCAAAATAAAGAAAATGTTTTTGAATTTTATAGAGGACTATTTTATTCTTATGGACTGTTCGGATTGCTTGATGGATGGATTAAGCGTGGATTTCACGAAACACCAAAAGAAATGCAAGAATATATTGATAAAATTTAGTCTTAAAAAGTTCAAACCCATAATACACGATAGAGTTCAAACTCTATATGACCCTAAACTATCACTTTACAAAAACAAAGCCTATTTTTTTTAATTTAAAAGCTATAATATAATTATTTTGAAAAATTTAAAAAAAACTATGGTCTACAAAGTTAACAAACTACCACTATAAAAAGAAAAAAATCGTTCTATTTTTTGATAATAGAACGAGATTCTCTTTCCTGGCGGAGAAAGAGGGATTTGAACCCTCGCGAGACGTGAATCTCCTATCGGTTTTCAAGACCGACCCCTTCAGCCGCTTGGGTATTTCTCCACTTAAATAAAAAAAGCAATGGTGGACCCTGCAGGACTTGAACCTGCAACAACCCGTTTATGAGACGGGGGCTCTAACCATTGAACTAAGGGTCCAAAATTATGGTAGCGGCGGGGGGATTCGAACCCTCGACCTACCGGGTATGAACCGGTCGCTCTAACCAACTGGGCTACACCGCCATAAGCATGAACATGCAATAAAAATAATATCAAATTGAATTATAAAATCAATAGAAATGTTTTATTTTGATTAATTTACATTTAAAGACATCTTCTTTCAGTCTTGATTTTTATACCATTTGAAATCAATAGCAAAAAGCCATATACTTAAATATAGATAAAAGAGGGTTAATTATGTTCAAAAACATTCGTACTTTACATAAAATTACTAAAGATGACAATAAGAAAGCGCTAGAAAATATGACCTTAAATGATGATCAAGAAGTTATCGTGCCTTTGACTCTTTCTAATGAAAGCAATATCATCTCCCCTTTTTCAATTAAAGAGAATCCTATTTTAGACGAAAGCCTCTCTAATTTTATCGAAGAGCAAACACACTTTATCCCTATTCGTCAAAAAATTGCTTTTGAAATTCAAAGTGATGAAGAATTAAGCGATGAAGTCAAAGCTCAATTTCTCTCTTCCCTTTCCAAGCATTACCATCATCGTTCAATCGCAATTGCTCAAGAAAAGATCATCAATCAAAGAAATGTGTTAATTTTTCTTTTGATCGGCGTTGTTTTCTTAGGGTTTGCCTTCTTCGTTTCTGCTTTTTACACTAATCAAATTTTATCTGAAATTTTGATGATTATCGGATGGGTCTTCGTTTGGGAAGCGACCGATCTCTTTTTTATCGAACGTGGTATTTTAAATAAAAAACAAATTAAATATCATCGTATTCAAACTGCGAAAGTTACTTTTAAGAAGAAATAAAAAAAATAAGGAGTTACATTTATGGAAGAACTACACAATCATGGCCATTCGACAATCGACGAAAAAAAGATACCAAGCGAAACAAAACTTGTTGACTGCAGCGAAATCTTTTCATTGCTATCCGATCCTACACGTTTAAAAATTTTATTTATTCTTTGCCATAGTGAAGAATGTGTTTATAATCTAGCAGCTTTGATTAAAATGTCAGCTCCTGTCGTCTCCCATCACTTACGATTTTTAAAACAGGCCGGCATCATTAAAAATCGCCGCGAAGGCAAAGAAGTGCACTATTCGTTATGTGAAAGTCGAAAAGCTAAATTAGTTCATCAAATAATCGATCAACTGATAGAACTATAAATAAGCGTTAAACATCACCATCGCAAAACCATAGTAGCATAAAATTGCCACTATATCGTTCAACGAGGTTATAAAAGGTCCTGAAGCTGCCGCAGGATCTATTTTTATTTTTTTGAAGAAAATCGGAATTAAAGTACCGATTATCCCTGAAATCATCATTGAAGCCACCACAGCCACAAAAACAATAAATGATAAGGTCAAGGCATCTTGATAATTGAAGCCATTCGCTTCAATAATTACCGATTTTGTTAGTATTTCATAGATAAAAATAAAACCAAAAGAAATCGTCCCTAAAACCAATGCGTTGATCATGCTGACTCGTAATTCCTTGAAAATCAACTTTAAAATTTTCTTAGAGTTAAACTCCTCATCAGAAAGGACCCTAATCGTCACGGCAAGACTTTGTGTACCGGCATTTCCCGCCATATCTAGAATCATAGATTGAAAGAATACGACGACAGGAAATGCGGCGATAACCGCTTCAAATCCCTTTAAAAAGAACGAAATTCCTAAGCCAAGAACAACTAAAAGCAACAACCAAGGTAATCTTTTTTTTATCGATTGACCAACCGGCTCTTGAAGATCTTCGGCTTCGGTTAAACCAGCAAAACGCGAATAATCTTCATTTAATTCTTCATCGACCACTTCTACGACGTCGTTTGCAGTGATAACGCCGATCAATTGATTGGATTCGTCAAGCACCGGAATGATATCTTCCGAATACTCTTTAATATCATTCAAGCACTCCGCAACTTTTTGCTTGGCAAATAAGTATGGGTAATTTTTCTTGGTAATTGAATCGAGGTCATCATTGCTTCTTGCACAAATCAAATCCTTTAAATCGATAGCACCGATAAAGTGATCTTCATTATCTATCATAAAAAGCGTCGAAATATTGTCATTTTCACTAGCTTGAGTCACCAAACTCTTCATTGCCGATTTGATGTTGTCACTCTGTTTGATCGTGATATAATTGGTCGTCATTTTGCTTCCGATTTCATCTTCATCGTAGGAAAGAATCAACTTGGCATCTTCGGCGGCTTCTTCATCCATTAAATTTAAAATCGACTCACGATCTTCTTTTTCTAACTCTTGCAAAACATCGACAGCATCGTCGGAATCCATGAGTTCGATAAGATCAGCCGCTCTTTTGTCATCTAATTGATCGATAACTTCATCGACATTATCGGTATATGAAAGAACCGTCGAAGTTCTCTCATCACCTAAAATTTTAAATAATCGATTTCGCTCTTCTTCCGTTAATAAAGGAATCACTTCTGCGATATCATTTTCGTGATAATCCGCCAATTTTTCTTCTATTTCTTGGTCAGTCATATCACTTTGTAGCAACTTGAGAATTTCTTCAATGAATTCGTTCATAAATGACCCTCCTTATTAAAAAACTCATCTAAATAGATGAGTAGCATAACGCATTAACGTATGAACTTTAACTCTTTTAAGCATGAAATCGCATTATGTTTAGCCTTCG
Organism: uncultured Bacilli bacterium; assembly: GCA_947588815.1. Lineage (GTDB taxonomy): Bacteria > Bacillota_I > Bacilli_A > RFN20 > CAG-449 > CANQAG01. The sequence continues at coordinate 25,237 of CANQAG010000015.1, read as the reverse complement.
CGACTAAACCTGTTAACCCACTAATGAAGTCTCCTTCATTTTGCGGCAGCGACCGAATCTTAAAAGTAGCCTCATCTACCGTTTTTCTAATTACCATTATATACTATTTCTAATAATTTTTATTGTAAACAAAAAGATGATTATTAAGAAAAAAACCGACTCAAAGAGCCGGTTTTTATATTTAAATTGAAAGTGAGGCGTATTCACTAATTGTCGTGGTGCCGATATCGTAGATTTCAACTGCGCCGATAACATAGTATTCATAGTCATCATAATAGTAACCTGTGATAATCAATCCGGTATTGGTCAATTGAATTTCAATTCTCGATATCTCCGGTAATGTCGATAAGGTATCACCGGTCGGGAAAGTCATGATATTGTCATAATCGCGTAAATACATAAATTGCGAGAAAATATATGTGTTATTAAGGTAATCGGAATAATAAACATCTCTTTCTTCATCGTAATTAAAGCTTGAAGTATCGCGAACAGCGGTTGATTTAAAAGCAAAGTATCCTAAATACAACAATCTGGAAGATAAGTCGCTGGATTCATAGAAGAAAAGACCCTTTTGAATTGAACCTTGACCTAATTCCACGCTTTCATCGGTTATTTCGGTTTTATAAACCATACTGTCACGAATCATGATTCCTTGTCCAAATACCGGGCTATAAACACCTTCGGTTAAAGAGTATTTGCTGATTTTGCCACTTAGGCCTTTGGTTTTAAAATAACCTTTATCAAGATATTTAACCGTGTAATTGCTTGTTGTTGTACCAAGTAACGCTAATTTATCTGCCAATGGGGTAAGATCTGGAATTTTAGGACGAACTCCCTCTTCAATAAAGCTCTTTAATCCTTCTAAGTCATCGGTGGTACCGATATCTTGGTAAACCAATTCATAATAACTGATTTGATCAAGACCTTGGATAAAGTAATAATATGCGATTAAAACTTTTCCGAATGTCGGAGATTCAAGCGGAATATAAGCTATTTGAAGGAAATCTTCTTGGACTCCGAAAAAACTTAGCTGCATAGTGAGTAATTGAAACATCGCGGTGGTGTTATCAGAAAGAATAAAAGCTGTAATATCGGACTCTTCGTCATATTCTATATCAAATTCATTCATGTTAAAAGTGGAGTTGCTTTGATTAGGACGAGTATAATACATCATATTGTAAATCGGCCCTAACTCAATCGGCGTGTATTCCTCACCATCAACTGTGGTTCTATAGAAATCATTCGCGATATGATATACTCCTGAAACCAATGAATATTCATAAAATAATTTATAACCGTTTCTATCAATTCCTTCTCGAACAAGACCATCCGTTGTTCCGTAAATTCCACTATAGAAAGTTACTGAATTTTCAGTAAGACTCATATAATTCGAACCTACAAACAACGTATAGTTAGATTTTCCCAATTCATCAAAAATCGAAGTGAATAAAAGGGTATCCTTCTCTTTTTTGGTAAATTCTTCATCGCTTGATGAAGCGCTATTACTTACATCACTGCTATCCTCTAAGCCAGTGGAAGGATTTGAACTTGTCGGTTCATTCGAATTAGTGCATCCTACGAGAAACAATCCTATTAGTGCTAATAATAATTTGTTCTTTGACATAACTTTTTCCTCCTCATTTATTATAGCTGTTCAATCAAATAGTAATTCTTTTTACCTCTTCTAACTATTTGATAGCAATTAAATAGAGCATCCTTTTTTGTTAAAATAGCGTCAAGATCAGTTATTTTATTTCCGTTTACCAAAATCGAACCATTTGTCACAAACTCTCGCGCCTCGCGTTTGCTTGAAGCGGCTCCGACATCTTTAAGCGCATCTAATAGACCGATATCGCCGGAAATAGAAATCTTTTTTATGCCTTTAAAGACAATCTCCAATTGTTCTTTAGTCAATTCGTTGATATTTCCGGAAAACAAAGCTTCCGTCATTTTCAACACTTGATGCAATTCTTCTTCGCCATGAATAATTTTTACAATCTCCGAAGCTAAAACTTTCTGAGCGATTCTTTGTCCTAAAGAAGCATAATGCTCTTTAGCTATTTTTTCAATTTCATCTAAACTTAAGAATGTGAAGATTTTTAAATATTTAACCGCATCATCATCCGATGTATTGAGAAAATATTGATATAAAGCATACGGCGAAGTCATCTCTTTATCTAAGAATAAAGCTCCATCTTCAGATTTACCGAATTTTTTTCCATCTGATTTAGTGATAAGATGCATTGTAAATGCCGCGACCTTCGTTTCGTGTCCTTCGATTTTCTTGATAAGATCTAGACCCGAAGTCAAATTGCCCCATTGATCGGAACCTCCGATTTGAAGTCGGCAACCATAAGAGCGATATAGCGTCAAAAAATCGACCGCTTGAATTGTCGTATAGGAAAATTCTGCAAAAGAAATCCCGTTTTCTAATCTCGAAGCGACTACTTCTTTATTCAACATATTGTTGATTGAAAAATATTTTCCGTAGTCACGAAGATAATCGATAATCGAAATTTTTGATATCCAATCGTAGTTATTGATAATCATTCCCTTAGAAGCATCTTCCAAATCTAAAAAACGCGATAATTGCTTTTTTAAAGCTTCGGTATTGCTCGCAGTAGTCTTAGCATCGAGAAGATTTCTTTCATGGGATTTTCCAGAGGGATCTCCAATCATTCCGGTGGCCCCACCGACGACCGCGATAATTCGGTGTCCTGCACGTTGTAAACGCATCAATAATGAAATCATGACAAAATTACCCATATGCATCGATTTTGCCGATGGGTCAAAACCACAATATATCGTTTGGGGAGTATCTAGAAGCTCCTTTACTTCTTCTTCATCGGAAAAATCTTTGATGAGACCTCTAGCATTTAATTCATCTAAAATGTTCATAATTTCACCTCAATCAAACGATTGTGCTATTAATATAGCAATGTCTTGATTAAATATCAAATAATTATGACATTAAAATGAAAATTTTCGAGGTGTATTATCTTTAGATAATCATATGCAAATAAACCACTCGCGACACACAAAGCAGCTTATTATGAATCAAAAACAAACAATCATTCAACTCTTTGGAAATCTTAAAAATTATTATCTCTTGTTCATCTTTTATCTCACGGGTCATTTCAAAGTTTACTTTTTTATGTTCTGCCTCTTCAATTGTTTTTAAAGATAAAGTACCATCACGGGATAAATCATAAGCAATAATATTGGCAAGATGATCTAATTCTCTGTAATTTTGCTCATAAATTATAAGATTAAAACCGATGATAAAACCGATTAAAATAAGCGATAGATTAATGACTGCTTTTTTCATAATATTTTTATTACCTCAGCCACGATAAACATGATATTGAAAATTAAAAAAAGATAAGGAATAATTGTGATACTACGATAAAAAGCATTATGTTTTTTTTGATGAAGAACTCTTTGATAATTTTTTAAAACCATTTTTTTCTCGTCCTTAATGTTGATTGTATTTTTCGTACAACTCTCATAAACAACAGCTATGGTTTCACAAAATACTTCATCTTCGCAATTTTTTAAACTTTGAAATAAATATTCTGGATTTCGCATTTCAAAGGCGGTAATAAAATCTTCTAATTTAATTTTTTGATCATCATTATCTAAATATTCCAAAGCTTTTTCATAAGCAACATATGGGGTGTGAATGGCGCAAAAAGCGTAAAAAATCAATATTGCCACATTGAAAGTCACTTTAAAAAAATCGCAAGTTTTTCTTTTTGCATTAATCACAAAAAGCGTTAACAAAAATCCTCCGATAAGCACAACAAAGCATAGATAAACAAGCGGAAAGCAAGTATCTTCAAAAACTATCGAAAGATAGTAGTTTTGGTTCAATTTAAGCATAAAGAAAAAACAAGTGATTCCATTGATCCAGTTTAAAAAATTTTCGAAAACTACCGACCATTTAATATCGTTGCTATTTATTTCACAATTAACCAATGGCATAAGATAATCTACGATCTTCTGACATTCATTTTTCCCATCTGCCTCTTCAATTTCTTCGAAGAAAATTCTTGCCGATACAAAGTGATACTTTTGTTTGACGCTTTCCAAAAAGTTTGGAAAATTATCGGTTTGCGCAACAAGATTCATTGTCAAAAATGTTTTTTTCAAGATTTCTTTACTATTTTTTCCCTCTTTAGACATTAGACGAACCCCTTCAAGTAATAATTTGAATTCTCTTTTAAGATCTTCTTGTTCTTTTAAATTTCGGAGGAACGGAACAATCACCGTTCGTTCAAAGATCAAAACGACGCCTATCGTTAATAAAGCGTAAAGTGATCTGCCTGAGATAAAAGCCAAGGTAAATGCAAATGTTAAAACTTTCAAAAATCTAATAAGATCTATTTTTTTCTTCATTTCAAGGTCTCCTTTACTTCAACGCTGAATGTATAATGATGCCAAAAGCCGTTAGATAAAGTGATTGTAACCTTATCGCTAAAATTTTCACTGACGTTATTTTCAAGATAAAATTTAAGCGTAAGAAATCTATCGATATTTTTAAATTGATTATCCGCGCTCGATAAAAAATAATCATTAAAAGAAGAATTGTCGATTACCATTCTTTCTTTATAATCATCCATTATCATAACACTAGATAAAACCGATGATTGATACGCTAAAAACCGCAAAGACAATTTACTATTTATTAAAAAAATTTGATTTAAATTTAGAACTACTGTAAATATTAAAATAAAGGTTCTTATCATGGCGTGGATAATGAAAATTGATACTTCCCTTCGTTTCCAATTAACGTGCGATCTAACAGAATAGTAGTTCCAAAATAAAATGATGCGAGATAACTTTTTAAAGTTACGAAAAAATAAAATTCCGTATCTTTTAAATTTTTGGGCAAATAAAGATCTTCGCTATAAAAAGTTTTTCCATGACTTGTAAATTGCATTCCATAATCGCTAAAACGATAATAAAGCCCTTGTTTCAATTTTAAATGATATTCTTTTATTTCAAGCAAGAAAACATAGCTGCTTTTTAAGTAGTTATAATATTTATCGTTAAAGGTTTTAAATGGTAAATTTATCGTTCCTTCAACTGTCAATTTACTATCATTACTATCAAAAGTTCCTAATTTTGCCAAACTAAAATCGTAACTGCTATTGAAATTAATACTTTCTGATAAATTTTTAAATTCCAAATAAGTATCATCTTTTAAAATCGCCGTATCATCTAATGGTTGCAAATAACTTACTAAGTAAAATTTTTGATTAGAGGCCTTTATGTTTTCTAAATTAAGGCACATAAATTTTGAAAGATAATATTTATTGTTAAGTTTTTGTTTGACTGTGATTACATGATTCTCGAGATTGTTGAAACTATAATTGAATGATATCTGCGTAGAAGGAAAAAGTTTTACTATAAGTTCATCATCCTTGTAAATTTGAATTTCATTTCCTTGATTATGCTCTAAGACAAAACTTACATAAAGTTGGTTTTCTAATAATGTCGTCTCCACTTCCCTTAGTAAAATCTTAAAGGGATCTAAAGCAAATTTATCCAACATAATAAATATTCCGATAGATAATAACAATACTTTATTCATAAAGCGCCATAAATTTAGTTACCGCCTGCTTTCTCAACCGATAAAAAGTCGAGCGCGAATACTTTCTCATCCACCAAAATTTGTCAATTTGGAAAAAGAATTCGTTCCACAAAATGTCACGAACTGCACTTTCTAATGATGCTAATATAAAATTGATTTTGGCAATCACTTTTTGATCGTCGCTGTACTCTTTGGTCGCTAAAGACCAATATGAAGAATAATTTTCTTCTGGATCAAAAAGCATATTGTCTTGGGGACTAGATTTTCCCTCTCTTAACAATTTTGCAAGCGCTCGTTTATAAATTTGCGCTACTTCAAACATTTGCTTATCGTACTTGATGACTGTCGTTTCTGATTTCATAATATCCTCCTGTCTTCTAAATAAAGATATTAAGAAATTTTTATTTCTTTTTGACAAAATTTAACAACAAAAAGTCATTTCCCAGTCTCTTCCCAAATTTATCCTAATTTAATATCAAAAATTAACTACAAAGCATTATCTTATTTTTCGATAATTATGGTCGATTAAAGAATAAAGATACGCTTCACAAGGAAGGGCGAATATTCGCATGACATAATTGCAGTAAGTTATTATTTGTTTATCATACGCACTATCGTTAATATTTTTGGTTTTATAATCAATAATGATCGTTTTATCTTCTTTAACGATTAATAAATCAATAATACCATGACTTTCAGCGAGTTCATCAATAAACTCATATTCCTTGAAAATTTTAGCTTTCTCAATATTTTGAAGAAGATCACTATTGATAAAAGCGATAATATGCTTTTTAGCTTCATAATCATCGATTGCATCATAATCCGGGTTTTTGAAATCAAGAAATTCAAGATAACGATGCAATTTTGTACCATAATCCATGCTATTAATTTGACTATTTAAATCTAGTGATTTGCTAGAACTTATAGGTTTTTGTTCTTTTTCAAACGAATAGTTCATCTCTTTTAAAATTAATTTAGTTTTATTTTGAAGTTTATTTGCATTAACGTCGTTAGTAGTTTCTAATACTAATCCTTGAAGATGCTCAAATTGTTGAATAAAAGGAGCGAAAATATCATAAAAAGATTTAGCTTTTAATAATGGTTTTGCTTCTTTAAATTCGGGTAAAACGATAATGATCTTTTCTTTGGCGCGAGTCAAAGCGACATAAAACAATCTGATTTTTTCTGACAGATCTTTTTGTTTTTCATCATTTTGATATAAGATATGTAACAAGCTTTTTTGATGTTTAGCATTGGGCAATAATAATCCGTAATTACTAGAAAAACCATAAAGTGAATTATAATCGGTTTCATTGAAGGTCTTTGTAAATCCCGAGTAATAAATCACTGAAAACTCCAATCCTTTTGACTTATGGATGTTCATGATTTTTACAGCGTCCAACGAAGAAGAAACTGCTGGCAAATTCAATTTTAAATTGTATTCTCCAATATGAATAAAATAATCGATCGCATCATCTAAAGAATATTCAAGGCGAACCATCATCGATAACGATGAAACGAAAAGGTCAATGTATCTTTCATACATTTTGACATCACCGATAAGAATAAGCTTAGAATAGATATCAAGCGCAAAGATCACTTCTTTATATAAAAGATCCATTGGGAGATGACTATTTTCATCGACGATTTGTTTGATGAAGATAAATTCCGCGGATGAAATGTATTTTTCATTCGCGCTCAGCTCAAATAAATATTGATCATTTTTAGAAAAAACAAAACTTCTTAAAAGTGAGAAAAAACTATGCTTTAAAACATTATCAAAAGGTTTATTATCACGAATATAAGAAATAACTTTCAATAAATTAATCAAAACCTTCAATAAAGCATTATCGACGATATTTTCGTCATTTTCAACATATAACGGAATTTGATATTCGGTAAAAATTTTTTTATACAAATTAAAGGAAGTTCCGCGATCCATTAATATACAGATATCGTCAAAACGAATTGGTCTTAAAATTTCTTTTCCACCGATATAATCATAAATTTCATAATGCTCTTCAATTTTCTTTTTGATATCACTAGCGATAATTCTCGCTTCGATCTCTTCGCGTTCTTTAGCTTTTAAATCACTACTATAAGTTAAACAGGTAATGTGATGATCGTCTTTGCAATTTCCCGCTTGATCATAACTTTTATTGCCACTTTCGATAATATGGTCTTTTTTATAATCGGCCCCACCGAGTTTTAAACTCATGATTTGTTGAAAAATTTCGTTGATATCGGCAATCACTTCTTTACGGGAACGAAAATTAGCCTTTAAATCGATTTTTTGTCCTCCGTTTAAAGCAGCGTACTTTTCATATTTTTCTTGAAAGATATCGCTGTTTGCATTACGAAATCGATAGATAGATTGCTTGATATCACCGACCATATAGATATTGTCCGTTGCGATATAAGAAATAAATAAGTCTTGCAAAGTGGAAGTATCTTGATATTCATCGACCATAATCATTTTCAATCCATTTTTGATTTCATCACGGACATCCGAAAAATCCCTCACTAACGATAATGCGAATTTAGCAATATCGTTAAATTCATATGTAGCATGTTTGGTTTTAAATTGCCATTGTCTCTCATCCAATTCTTTTGTTAAAGCGACTATAATGTTGAGTTCATCGTGGAAATAACGCATCTCGGTTTCAATGCTTTCCCGCGAAGAGTATTTGCTAACTAGCTCTTTTAGTTCACTGACTTTATCTTTGACTTTCTTATTGATATTTGAATCATTTTCCTCAAGACCTTTGGCTCTAGGTAAAGTTAATGAAGATATTTGACTAATCAAAGAATCAAAATCGCCATCAATTGCAGCAATAAGCTTTTTTATGTCATTAACATATTCATTGTATTGATCCATCTCGTCAATCATCAAAGAGATTTCTTCTATTTGTTCCTTAATTAACGAAGTGTAATTATTTAAAATTAATGTTTTAAAATCTTCACTTAGCAATCGTGCCTCGACATTTTGAAGAAAAGCTTCCTTATCGATTGATATATCAGCTTTATCGTGAAGTTTTAAGATTATCGATTTTAAATTACTGTCATCTTTAAAACTATGCTTAAGAACTAAATTTTCAAACTCTGAATCTTTGGCTACATAATGAGCATGAAAAATCTCATCTAAACATTTGCGTTTATAAACCGAAATAACACTACTATCGACAAGATCGATATCCCGTGGTAAATTCAACTCAGCGTGATATTTTTTAACAAGCGACAATGCATAAGCATCAAAAGTAGTTATATCAGCCCGATCGACTTCATTCGCTTCTTCAAGATTATTCTCATAAAGCTTTTTACGGATTCTCTCTTTCATTTCTCCGGCTGCCAGACGAGTAAATGTTAAAATCAAAAAGTCTCGCAAATGAAATCCTTTTTCTTTTACAAGATACAAAACTCTTTCAGAAAGAACCGCGGTTTTTCCCGATCCGGCCCCAGCGGAAACTATGATATTACTGCCAAGGGTTGTAATCGCCCGCTTTTGATCTTCGGTAAACTTAACTGCCATATTGTGAATTCTCTTCTTTCTTGGTGTCTATATAAACTGTATCGGTTTCATCGTGAAAGCAAAGATCGCTAAATTGACAATATTCACAAGGCAATCTTTCTTCGTCAATGCGTTTAGGATTAATATCAAATTGACCTTTTCTAATACAAGATACTGCTTTTTTCAGTTGCTTCAAGGCCTCGTCTTTCAATTCATCACGTGTTTCTTTAGAGATAACCTTTGCACATCGGCCAAACGCTCCGCTTTTTAAGATCTTTAAATTTTTGATAAACTCTGAATCACAATAAGTATCATCGAGACGTTGCAACACTTTTTGATCGTCGAGTGTTAACCCATTAAGCTTTAAAAACTTTAAATCATGACCATAAAGAAAATCAGAACTTAAAATTGTTTTAATATATAATCCAATCGTCTCATAATCCGGATAATTTGCCTCTACTAAAAGCAAATAAAGCGGTAATTGAAGACTAAAACCATACGCTACTTGATCTTGATTAAAGGTAAAAGAACCCGTCTTATAATCAGTGAGAATCAATTCCTTCTCTTTTTCATTGATGCTTATCCGATCGATTTTACCAGTTAAAAAAGTATTAAGATCTATTTGATAATTCAAATTTTTTTCACACAAGATATGTTTAAAAGCTGAATGATTTTTAAAATCCTCGTTATTTTCGATAATAATCGGCAATAACGGGAGTAAATTTTTAAGCCAAAGCAATTCTTCGACTGTAAAATTATATTCGTCCACGAGATTAGTGAGGTGTTGAGTATCGATTGTTTGAATTTCGCTTAGTTCTAAAACTTTATGAAATAAATTTCCCAATTTTAAAGAAAAAGTCTCTGAATCTTCGCTTAATTTTAAAATTCGTTCGGCAAAATATGAAAAAGCACATTTATTATAACTATCGATGCGCGTAAAACTAATGTTCATCATATGATTATTTTCAAAGATTAAAGAAGGCTTGAATTTATGTGAATAAGTGCGATACAAAGATACTCGATCATCGTCAAGTTCAATCGAAGGATGATCGATTTTATAATGAAAATATTGGTCGAGATACGATGCTAACTCTAAATTCATTTGTTTTAAAGAATAACGAACGTTTTCATCATCGATATCCTGATTTTGAAGTGATAAATCTTTGACCAATAATGAAGGAAAAGCGGTTTTTTGTCCGACTTTTTTTGAAAACGTAATCCAAATATTTTCACTATTTTGTATAAATTTTAAAATCTGCCTTTTTTCAAGATTGGTTTTATCTCCACTATTAAGGCGATTTAAAAGCGATTTTTCCGCATCGGTTAAATAATCAGTATCTTTATAGACATGGGGAAAACTTTCAAGTGAAAAGCCTAAGATAAAGTTATATTTATATTGCCGATTTTCTATTATAGATACGGCTTCTTTAAATTGTTCTACTTGAAGATATGTTTTTGATGCACAATAACGAAGATAAGCTTGAAGTTCACTTTGTGAGGGGTCAAAATCCTTTATTTCAACATACTTTTCAATGACAAAATTTTTTATTTCTTGTGGAATTGTTTCATTTTCCAACCATGTTTCCACTGATTCTTGAAGTAAGTTCAAATATTGATTAAAATCTAGAGTTGCACTTAAAGGATATCGCACATTAAAATTGATTGGTAACGAAGCGATTCGTGAAATTTTTTCCAATGGATAGCAATACTCACTCGGTAAGCGATAAATCCCGATTTCGTTAAGAGAGACACCATCTAATACAAGTTTATTGATGCGATTGATTACAAATAGTAATTCTTGGTCTAAATCTTCAAACTCGTGATAAAAAATATTTTTGCTATTATTGTTGCCTTTTAAATTTTCAAAAGAAAAATTAGCTTCTAATTCGTGTAGGGCATTGAGCAATTCTTTATCGTCAGACTCATAATCACAAATGAGAATATTTTTTCGATAATAATGCGTTTTGAATTGCTGATTGTAATCTATGAGATTAGCTTTTTTCAGTAAAGATAATATATCTTTTAATTCTTCGATTTTTTTACTATGAGCATTTTCTTTTAAAAAATATAAATTCGAAAGAATGTCACTGCACTCTTCAAAGTTTTTGCCGTGACGATAAAGGAAAAAAGTCGCCTCCGGCATAATCTTAAAATACACATTTTCTATCAATTGCTCTTTAGTCAGCAATTTAAAAGCAACCAAAGGATTCTTTGTCCGATATTTCAAAAAATATTTCTTACTTTCCTGAGGACAAATTATAAGTTCAGCATTATCGATTGTGATATTTTCATTCAAAACAGTCATATGAAAGAAATTTTCCTTCTTTGCTTGTTTGATGATTTAAAATCCGTCCATAAATCAAATTATCATGCGGATTCTCTTTTAAATGAAGGATATCGGTAATTTCAACTGTCATTTGAACTTTGGCATTTTCAATCAAAATTGCGGTACCCTCTCTTTTAATCTTAATATTTACCAACTTATCAACTTGATCAGAATGAAGATCCCCTAACTGCAACGCGATTTCCTTCTGTGATTCACTGAGAGATGAAACTCCAATGATATCTCCGATTTTTATATTATTCCCGGTTGCTGATTGTTCTCCTAAAACCATCATAATTCGATCATAATCTACCATCATGGCCCAAGCACAAGTCATCGCATAATCCCGATTATCTTTACGATAACTGACAACATTTGCTCCTTGATTAAAAGCTCGAAACGACATAAGTAAATTCTCCTTTCATTACTCGACTGATTTAAGAGCCTCAACGGCATCAACCTTATTAGCGACTCTTCCTAAAAATAAGTTTACCACAATCGCGGTGCCAAGTGATATGGCAAGTGAAATAAGATAAGAAACCGGTTCAATATGATATTGATAATAGAAAAGATTGGTTTGATTGATTTCAAGAATCAGCTTTAATAACGGATAGCCGAAACAAAGCCCGATGAGACTTGAAAGAAAAGTAAGAATCAAGATTTCTACAGCTAGACTTTTAAATATCTCCAAGCGATTGAAACCTAAAACTTTTAATGTTGCAATATCGCGTTTTCGTTCATTAAAATTCAAAATCGAAAGATTGTATGTGACCACCATCGCCAAAGCGATAGCAAAAACCTTAATCGTGTTGCACATTAAAGTAACGCTGGAAACAACATTGTTCACGCGCTCGGCATAATCGTTTTTAGTCATCATTTCAAGATTCAACTCAGAAATGTGAGTCGTAACTTGAGATATATTTTCATCTTCATCAACAAAAACCTGAGCTTGAGTCGGCGCAAAATTAATATCGGGAATATTGGTGTAATCAATAAAAGCATAAAGCCACACCGAAGCGGTAAAAATTCCATCAATTTTTGCACGATATTCATTGCCTAAAATCGTAAAGCTTATGGTATCTCCAACATCAACATTCAATTCTTCGGCTTGTTTTTGCGAAAGAACGATACCTTCATCAAGTTCTTTTAACATCGTGAACGACTCTGCTTTTGGTTCCACCAAATATAAAGTACAATCGACAGCTTTGCCTTCGTAGGTAGCGCGCATCGGAAGCGTCATCGTCTCTTCTACTTTTTTTACGTGTTCAATTTGATTTAATTGTTCTTTTGACGATTCGCCGTTTTTATAAGTAACCATAATGTCAGACGCATAAAGTCCGTATAAATCGTTATTGACTCCATAATTGATAGTGTCTAAAATTCCAAAGCCGGAAACCAATAAAGCAGTACAACCGATAACTCCGAAAATCACCATCAAAGTTCGCGATTTTTTCAAGAAGATATTTCTAAAAGCCATTTTTAGCGTCAATGATTTATCATTGGAGCTTTTTTTCTTTTCTTTAAAATCTTTGATTTTCCGAGGGCGCATACTCTCGCTTGGACTTAAATCCGCTTCGCTTTTAACAATAAAGAACGAGACGACGGCACTCAATAGTCCGAATACTAAAACGCTCAATAAAATGGTGCTCCAAGGCATTACGTTAGCGATTTCCGGAATACGATAAAGGATGCTGTATTTAATATTTAAAATATTGGGAATAAACAATGGTCCCACTAGTCCCCCGATTAAAGATCCTAAAGCGGAAAGAATTACTCCAAGCGACATGTAATGCAAGATGATTTCTTTCGCGGAAAATCCGAGAGCCTTTAAAGTTCCGATCTCTTCTCGTGATTTAAAAATCAATTGTGAAATCGAAGTCAAAACGACAAGAATCGCCACGATGAAGAAGATCACCGGAAATACCAAAACGAGCTGTTTGGCCTGAACAATATCCGCTTGAATCGTCGCGTTGCTAGGTAAATTGTCTAGCGTCAGCAACGTGATTAAATTATTGTTGCTCTTTGCTTTAAAATAATCGTTTAAAGAAGCGACGACAGCAGAACTATCATCTCGATTATATAAATCGATTAAATACTGGTTATAACGATTGTTTACCATATTATGAATTTGATTTTTTATCAAACTTTGATATCTAATGAAACATTCATCTACCAAACGATCGCACGCTTCTAATAGTTTGCTGCGTTGCAGATAGGTAATCCCGCTAGAGGTGGTACTATATTCAATTGATTCGGGATGACTCATAAAACCCGTCACGTTAAAAGTGAGGTTAATGACATTTTGACGCAGCGGATTGGAAATTCCGCTTTTAAGATATTGATCAAGTAAATTCATCATTGTTTCATAATTATCGCCAAGCAGACTTTGAAGATTCAACGATACTCCTAAAGTAAGTTGATCGCCAAGTTCGATTTTGGAATTTTCTCTCTCGGCAAAAAAAGAATCAATCACAAAACCTTCTTCACCTTCAAGAGTAGTATATTTAGAAATTTCATTGTGATCTTCGGGAACATAAATCGAAGTCGTAAGACCTTCTAGTTCTCCGTCGACTACCAAACGTTTTTCAACTTTTTTAAGGCGATTATCATTCTTGAAAAACTCGATATCCGCTTCATCCGTCTCTTTGACATAAACAAAAAGATCAGCGATATTTCCTTTCTCATAGATGGTATCAACTCGCTTTTCAAGCGTCATATAATTTGCAGTCAAACCGGCAAAAAGGCAAACCGCTAAAGCTGCGATAAAAATAATCGCCAAAAATTGTTTGATATTTGAGTGAATTTCACGTCTTGTGGTCTTAAAAAGCAGGGCCGTTTTATTTGGTTTTACCATTTTAAATCATCTACTTCCCGTATTTTTTCATTATAATAATCTTCGATGATGGCTCCATCTTGAATCTGAATCACATGATCGGCGATTTCAGTCAAAGAAGCGTTATGAGTGACCACTATCACCGTCTTTTTGTTGGTTGTAGAGATCTCTTTTAAAAGTTTTATAATCGCTCTTCCGGTCTTGGAATCCAAAGCTCCGGTCGGTTCATCACAAAGCAATAAGGTTGGATTTTTTACCACGGCACGTGCGATTGCTACCCTTTGTTGTTCGCCACCGCTTAACGAAGACGGAAAAGAGTTCAGTCTTTTTTCGAGACCGACTTCTTTCATCACTTCTTTGCTGTCTAAAGGATTAATTGCAACCGAACGCGCCAAAGCCACGTTTTCAAGCGCGGTCAACGAAGCAATCAAATTATAAAATTGAAAAACAAAGCCAATATCATAACGACGATATTTAGATAATTCTTTGCTAGAGTAAGTACTAATATCGCGATCGTTGACGATAAAAGACCCACTTGTAGGAGAATCCATTCCGCCAAGGATGTTTAAAAGGGTAGATTTTCCGGCACCCGAAGCACCGATAATCACGACAAACTCTCCTTCTTCAATTTTAAAATTAATATCGTGCAATGCCATCGTTTGGACACTCGCGGTTTTATATATTTTTCCGATTCCTTTTGCTTCAATAAGGCTCATAATAATCCTCCCTATATTTTATAAATTTAAAATGATCCAATTGGAATCAATGTTTTATTTTCTAAACACTCTAATTATTCAAACTTTTTATCTGAAAATTTCAAATTCGGATCGCCTTTATAATTTTCAAAAAGACACTTTTGCATTACATCAAAACAGCGAATTGCCAAATCACTTACTTGTTCTTTAAATTCCAAAGTTTCATTGGGATATTGAGCTTCAAGACAATGTAATTCTACGCGATATTTATTAGGTTTTACTTTCTTGGATAGCCGATGAACTTTAGGTTTAAAAACAAAAACCATCGGTAAAACCGGAACCTTATTGCGACATGCAAAATGAAAAGCCCCAGCTTTAAAAGTTCTTAATCCCGGGTAATAATACCACATCGAACCTTCAGGTGCAAAATGAATATTACCGCCATTCTTTAAAATGTCGTTAACTACTTTCATAAATTTTTTCATTTGCTTCGGATCATGAGGTATGGGAATTCCACCCAATGGTCTTAAAAATTTTCTTGCCACCGGAATTTGAAAATTTTCTTGTAGCGTGCAAAAATGCAATAATTTGAATTTGGTAAGCATCGTCGATACTGAAGTGGTATCTAATGGAAAACAATGGTTATTAATTAAAACCTTACCCTTTTTTTTGACTTTTTTATAATTCTCTTTGCCGACAATACGAAAATTATTGAAAGTCCGATTGTACACTTGAAAATAACTGATTGCTAAAAGTTGAATTATTTTAGCTCCAACACGACGAAGAAGTCCTTCGGTGACATACATGTAATCATCATCAAGTTTGAATTCCTTTGAGATGTTACATGACATCATATGCTGATGTTCGTCTTCCGGATATATCGGTTTTTCTTTAATTTTCATACTGCGCTTTATTTTCTTCAATCGCTTCGGCAAAGACTTCTTCTAATTGCCTAACGCAATGGTCTAGTTGAAATTGTTCGGCATATTTAGTGTACATTTTCGATAATTCTTTGATTCTATGCGGATGTTCGATAAAATAATCGATCTTCTGACTTAAATCTTTACTATTTCCATGTTTAAATTTGCATTCCTCAGTTAAACAAAACTGATTTGTTGCCGATTTTTTACTATCGCTTATAATCGGCACAAGGCCGCAAGAGAAAGCTTCGATACAAGAGATCGCTTCAATTTCCGCATCGGAAGCATGGACATATAAATCAGCGTAATTTAATATATTGATCAATTCTTCTTCTTTGCAAAACTTAAGCTCTATCGGATTAGTCATCCCGATTTGCATCGCCTCAAATTTACTTCTTAAAGGACCATTTCCGCAAAAGATGAGTTGAATGTGATCATGATATTTTGAACGCCCGACTGCTTTTATCAAAAGATCATGCCGTTTTTCCCGAGAATAACGTCCCACTGTGACAATCACAATCTTATCTTTATATATTTCTGGACGTTCCACTTTTTTCGGTTTAAAACTACTTAAACAACCATTTGAAATTACATGAAATTCATTTTGATAGCCATGTTCTTTTAATTGATTGGCAATCATATTGCTTGGACAGTGAACTTTTTTGACATCACGATAAAGCCATTTATAAAATAAATGATAAATAAAATCATTGACAAATTTGATTTTTCCCATATGAATCGTATATGAGACATTCTCCGGTTGACAATGAAACGCGGCAGTTACTGCGACTTTCTCTTCTTTAGCGATTTGTAACGCTCTTCTTTGTAACGGGAACGGAAGCATTAAGTGAACGACATCGCTTCCTCTTATCGCTTTTCTTATTACATCATCATCCGGTTTTCCGATAACCATGCCTTGAGAACGAATGATTTTATCAAAAACAGGAACTTTGTATTCATTGACAAGATAACATTTTTCTTCTTTATAATTCCAAGCGGTTATCACTCTTACTTCATGTCCATGTTCTTTTAAAGCATTGGCAAAACGCATCGCAGTAGCGGTTGTGCCATTATTTGTATTTCCATATTGATCTAAAACAATAGTAATTATCATTTTTTTAATTTTCTTTTCCATCTTCATACCACCCTAATTATCTTTTTTTAGCATCGTTGAGTTTCTTGAAATTAAATTCGATTTGAATGAGAAAATTTTATTTTCCAAGTCACCTTTTAGAAGTTTTGTCACCATTCTCATTGCAATCGAACCGACTTCAAACATGTCGATATTCAAAGATGAAAGACTAGGACGGGTGATGTTGGCATACTTGGTACCGATAATCGAAAGAATTTCGACATCTTCGGGAACCCGTAAACCATTATCAATCGCCGCATTCATCAGTGCCGCCGCTAAAGAATCGCGTGGAGCGATAAAAAAGCCTTTTTTATTAGTTTTAAAGTATTCAAGAAATTGATTGTATGTCTGAGTGTAAGAATCTTCACAATTGATTAGCCAATTTTGATCTAAAACTTCATGTTTAGCATAATATTCATAGATGCTTTCTTCAACAGAATGAATTAATTTACCACCTTGTTCAACGTGAATCACATAAAGCGGTTTATCTGATTTTTCTGCCACACAATTTAATATTTCTTCAATGCTTTCATGATAATCTAAAGTAATGCACGCGGCATTTTCATCTTCAATTCGATTTCCGATTGCGACAAACGGAATCTTATAAGAAGAAATACGCGTGAAATCTTTATCATCCAATTCGTCATCGAAAATGATTGCTCCATCGACCATCGAAGTAATTAAATGATCGATAGCATCATTAACATCTTCTTTTGAGTGTTTGGCAAAAAATAAAGTAGTTTGATATCCGTAAATTTTTCCAATATCGACCATTCCGTTGAGCATATTTGAAATATATACGTAATTAGCTGCCGGAAGAATAATTCCGATATTGGTGGTGCGATTAGTTGCCAATCCTTTTGCTAAAGCCGAAGGTTTATAGGCAAGACGAGCAATCGCCTCTTCAACTTTTTTTCGAGTCTCTTCTTTAACATTATTTTGATGATTGATAACACGAGAAACGGTTGCAAGTGAAACTCCGCAAGCTTTAGCAACTTCATAAATTGTAATGCGATCTTTAATGTTATCCATATACGGCCTCCTAAAATAATAAAAAGCGCCTAGCAGCGCTTTTGATGTGATAGTTCGCTTTCTTACTACAAGTTCTTTAAAGATATAATCTTTTGTCTCAGTGACTCAAAGGTTTTCTTAGATTTGGTTTTTAGCGGAGTAATATCGATTTTGTCGATTTCTTCGATTAAGTCATCAATTTTTTGATCAGCTAAATCGATTGTCTTGTCTTTTTTCCGCATCAACTTTCCTTTGATTGTTTGCATTGAAGATTGCGTTTTGTCCTTAACCGCCATCAATTTCTCATCGATGCAATCGCAAGTTTCACTTAACTTTTGGTAAAGTCCCTTGCATTTAACCGTAGTTAGCATACCGATAGAAACACCTACTGCTAAGGCCATCAATTCTCTTCGCATCTAGACCCTCCTTTTTAGTAAAAAAGGTATCATTAGCGCACGTTTTCATTGTAAATGAAAAGTTTTTCATTGTCAATGTTTTGATATCATATCAACTTAATTGACACATAGCTCTAATTACGTTCCCTTTTTTTGTGAGGGAAGTGATTCTTCGCGAACCTCGAAGAAAGAAATCGGCTAGAAATCCTTAAGGATCGATCCTCATCTTCGAACTCACAATCCTTATTATTTCTAGCCGTTATAAAATTATACAATTTTTTTATTCGACGATTTCGTAAATGATTGAAGACACCACAATCTTTTGATCGGTAAGTTTAAATGATTCTTCAATTTCTTTAACTATCTGTTCATAATTATCGACGTTAGTGTGTAACTCACACAAACTTTCGCCCATTTTAACATAATCCCCGACTTTTTTATGCAAAATGATTCCCGCGGTCATATCGATCGTATCTTCTTTCGTGGCTCGTCCCGCGCCTAATTTCATCGCCGCTTCTCCGATTTCTAAAGCATTGATCTCTTTTACATATCCTTCTTTGGTGGCGATAACCTTATCGATATGACGAGATTTTTCAAATTTTTCCGTGTTTTTAAGATACGAAATATCCACCTTGTGCTTCTACAAATTGACACAATTTTTCAAAAGCTTCACCATTTTCAATTTTATTTTTCAATAATTCTTCAGCGTTAGCCCTAGAGCAAACTTTTGCTTGTTCTAACATAATGGCTCCGGCCTTAACACATAATTCCACAAGATCTTGAGGGCCCTTACCTTTTAAAGTGTTCACCGCTTCAATGACTTCTAGATTATTACCGATTGCACAGCCTAAAGGTTGATTCATGTCGGTGAGAATTGCTCTAGTATCACGCGAAAGCGAATCTCCGATTTCCACCATCGTCCGCGCTAATTCGCGCGCCGAATCGAGGTCTTTCATAAAGGCACCCGAACCAAATTTAACGTCCAATAAAATCGTGTCAGAGCCTGAGGCCAATTTTTTGGACATAATCGAAGAAGCGATTAACGGAATCGATTCCACCGTTCCGGTCACATCGCGTAAAGCATATAGTTTTTTGTCAGCCGGAACAATCGTTGCGGTTTGTCCGATTATCGACATTCCGATTTTATTCACCTGATCGATAAAGCGCTCTTTCGTCAAGGAGATCGACATTCCCGGAATCGATTCAAGTTTATCAAGAGTTCCTCCGGTATGGCCAAGTCCTCTGCCTGACATTTTTGCTAATTTGACACCGCAAGAGGCGACAAGCGGTCCTAAAACCATCGATGTTTTATCACCGACACCACCGGTCGAATGCTTATCGACTTTAATTCCTTTGATGGACGTTAAATCGATCGTTTCACCGGAATATTCCATCAATTCAGTGAGTGTTGCGATTTCTTCTTTATTCATTCCTTGAAAGCAAATGGCCATTAAAAGTGATGAAACTTGATAATCGGGAATTTCACCTTTGACGTAACCGGTTATAAAAAATCGCAGTTCCTCCTCAGTTAACACTTTTCCTTCTTTTTTCTTTAAAATGATATCTAACATTCTCATATTCTTTATTCCTCAAGTTCATTATACTACATTTTCAAAATGAGAAAACTATCTTTTTAGATTATTCTACAGTGACGCTTTTAGCAAGATTTCGCGGTTTATCGATATCGCGTTTATTGATTAAAGCCGCATAATAAGCAAAATATTGAACGACGATGGCAAATACTAAAGGGCTCAATAACGGATCGTGTTCGGGGATAATAATATCATCTTCTTTTTTTGCGACACTTTGTCTCGCGATTGTAATTACAGTTGCTCCTCGCGATTTTACTTCTTCGATGTTCACTCTTGTCGCCTCTTCGATATGATCTTGAGAAATCAAAGCGATAACCGGTACCCCTTTTTCAATCAACGCGATAGTGCCGTGTTTTAATTCCCCTCCGGCAAATCCTTCGGTTTGAATATATGAGATCTCTTTCATTTTCAAAGCTGCTTCTTGGGCCAATAAGTAGTCCAAATTTCTTCCGATATAAAAACACGAACGGCTAAAAGCGATTTTTTGAGTCACAATGTCTTTAAAGATATTCGGCTTTGATAGAATTTTTTCTTCTGTAGCAATTACACTTTGAAATTTTTCTTTAATCGTTTGACTATCGTCATTTAAAGCGTGCGCCAATAACGCTAAAAGAGTCACTTGAGCAGTGTAAGCTTTAGTGGAAGCCACCGCGATTTCAGGCCCGGCCATTAAATCAAGATACCCATCGGCTTGTTGTGCTAAAGAAGAAGTGACAACATTGGTCATGGTATAAACCGGTGCCTTAAGTTCCTGAATCTTTTTCAGTGCTTTTCTTAAATCCGCTGTTTCTCCCGATTGCGAAATCAAAAGAAAAAACGGTCTCTCGCTCACTAAAGGTAAATGATAAGAAAATTCGCTAGCTATACAAACTTCAGTTTCTTTCTTTGCCAATGTTTCAAAATAATATTTTCCCACTAAACCGGCATGATACGAAGTACCGCAAGCGACAATATAAATTCGGTTCGCGCCACGAAGTTTCTTTAAAAAATACGGGCCAAAAGAAAATTTATCATCTTTTACGTAGTGATTAATCAATCGTCTGATTACGCTTGGTTGTTCTTGAATCTCTTTTTCCATATAATGATCAAAAAGACCTTTACTTCTTTGATCATTTTGAATTTTGCATTTGACAAATTGTTTTGAAATCGACTTTCCGTTTTGATAAATTGCGATTTTATCTTGAGATAAATATCCATATTGGTGATCGTCTATTGCGATAATTTCATTTGAAAACGACGAAGCCGCGACAATATCGGATACGATAAAATTGAAATTTTCGCTTTTACCTAAAATCAAAGGAGCATCTTTTTTAGCAAAATACAATCTGTCGTCATCTTTAAAAATAATCGCCAATGCATATGATCCTTCTAATCTAGAACAGCCAAGTTCTACTGCTTTTAAATGATCATACTTTTGTGAATAATAATCGATTAAATTAGCGATCACTTCGCTATCGGTTTCACTATAAAAATCATAACCTTGGGCTTGTAGTTCAATTCGTAAATTTTTAAAATTTTCAATGACGCCATTATGCACTAAGGCAATGCGGTTTTCTTTTGAAAAATGCGGGTGACAATTTTCAAGTGAAACTTTTCCATGAGTCGCCCAACGGGTATGACCGATTACAAGCGAAGAATCAATTTCAAAATTTAATTTTTGCTTTAAATCAGAAATTCTTCCCACTGCTTTAACCGCTTGAATTTGATGATTTTTGATAAATGCGATTCCCGAAGAATCATAGCCTCGATATTCTAGACATTCCAAACCTTCGATAACTTTTGAAATGAGATTAGTGTTACTTCCAATACAGCCGATTATTCCACACATAACTAACTCCTCTAAAGACTTTCGTCTAGATAAAGTTATGAAAATTAAAATAAAATTATGTAATTGGACAATTCAGTATTGAAGTTTAACCAAGTAAATTTAAATGCAAAAATATTAAGCATCTTCATAAATGAGCATATAATATATCATTTCAAGGAGAGGCTATGAAAAACATTGCAATTATTGACGATAATGATTTACTGAATATGGTGACTTCAACTATTATCGATCGCCCATTTATTTGCTATTTAATCGAAAAATTAAGAAAATTAGGTATCGATGAATTTTTAATTAGCGAAAAAATTGATAAAAATCTTTTTAATTTTTTAGATTTAGACTTATTAAATGGTATTTTTTTGATAACACAGAATACCGATTATCAAAAATTCAAAGATCAAAATACAATTTTTTATTTAATTCCAAGTAACATTAATTTTTTAAAATTAAACACTCTCGATTCTTTTAAAATCACTTCTAAAACTCTAAAAAACGATACCCATAAATTTGATGTTAAAATACAGTCTGAAGAAATCATCGATAGTTACTACAAGCTCTCACTATTAGAGGTGAAATTAAAAAATAAGATCATTTTACATCACATGAATAATGGCGTTATTTTTCATAATCCTTTTACATCCACTATCGGTAGCAAAGTAATAATTGAAAAAGGGGCAACAATCGAATCCAACACTATAATTATTGGAAATTCAAAGATCAATGAAGGTGCGATAATCGGACCAAACTCTTTTATAAATGACTCCATAATCAAAGAAGGAACAAAAATTATTTATTCGATGGTTGAAAATAGTCAAATTGGAAAGCAAGTTAAAATCGGACCTTTCGCCCATCTTCGCGATCATTGTCAATTAAGCGACAATTTGAGAATCGGCAATTTTGTCGAGATAAAAAATTCGACGATCGATCATGACACTAAAATATCACATCTCACCTATATCGGTGATACCGAATGTGGTTATGACTGTAATTTTGGTTGCGGAACAGTAATTGTAAATTATGACGGCAACATAAAACATCACACTAAAATAGGTAACAATGCTTTTATTGGTTGTAATAGCAATTTAATTGCGCCATTAGAAGTTGGAGATAATACATTTATTGCCGCGGGATCCACCATCACAAAAAATATTGACGATTCAAGTTTTGCAATCGCTCGTGCTCGTCAAATAACCAAAGAAAAATACGCTGAAAAATATCCATATTTTCAGCGTAAAAAATCATGAGTCCAATCCGAAAAAATAATCCATGTAAGTTGGGAAAGGAAGATTTTCATCACTGATTTTATCTTCGACCTTATCATACAATTTTCGTATGTCTTCCTTTAAAGGTAATAGTTCGATGATTATTTTATTACCTAATTCTTGCTGATTATCGCTATCACTATTTTCCAATAATTTTTCAAGCTGCTGTGCTTTTTCTAACAATTGTTTTACTGTTTCTTGAAACATTTCATGGCGGAAATCATAATCCGGAATTTCTTTTATTTCGCGATTCAACTTTGGCAGAATATCTCGATAAAGACATAATAAAACAGTTTTAATGTCGATCAATTGTAACTTATTGTGGTTTTCAAGCAACACTTCTTTCCGCGCAGAAAGTTCTGCTTTTGAAAAAACTTTTTGCTCGATAAAAATTTTTTCATTTTTATCAAGTGTCAGATAATTTATCGCTTCAAAAAAGTTTTTGATATTCGGCAATTTTCTTTTTTTTGCTTCTTCAATCCACTTTGAAGAATACCCATCGCCATTAAACAAGACTTTTTGATGTTTTTTGATTATTGTTTTACATAAATCAAGCGTTGCATTTTTAAGTGATACCCGATCTTTAAAAGGAGCTAATTCATTTCTAATTTCTTTTAAAGAATGCGCGACAATCGTATTGATATAAGTGTTAAAAGTCGCAGCATTCATCGAAGAACCGAGCATTCTAAATTCGATTTTATTTCCCGTAAAAGCCACCGGCGAAGTTCGATTACGATCAGCAAAATCAAATGGCACTTCAGTAAGAAAATCTAGTTTTATCTTATCTATTTGATGATCTTTGGTCTTATTGCCTGAAACTAAATCTAATAAGTAATCTTCTAAAGGCTTACCAAGAAACATCGAAACGATTGAAGGTGGGGCTTCTGAACCACCTAATCGATAATCGTTTCCGACATTAGAGGAACCTAATCTAATCAGTTCGGCATGTTCATCAATCGCTTTAATTATCGCCGCCAAAAAAACGATAAAAGTTTGATCTTCTTTAAAATTTTCCGGCAATTCTAAAAGATTTTTGCCGCGATCAGTAATTAAAGACCAATTATTATGCTTGCCACTTCCATTGATATTCTTAAAAGGTTTTTCATGTAACAAACAAACTAAATTGTGTTTCAGCGCAATTTTTTGAAGTACTTCCATGATGATTTGATTTTGATCGACTGCAACATTCACATTACAAAAAATCGGAGCGATTTCAAACTGTGCCGGTGCCACCTCATTATGTTCAGATTTAGCATAAATTCCTAGTTTCCACAATTCTTCATCCACTTCTTCCATGAAACTTTGTACCCGTTGCGGAATAGAACCAAAATAATGAGACTCCAATTCTTGCGCTTTAGGTGGCAAAGATCCAAAAAGCGTATGACCCGTTAAAACTAAATCGCGACGTTTTAAAAAGAGGTCACGGTCGACTAAAAAATACTCTTGTTCCAATCCGACATGCGGAATCACTTCTTCGATTTTTTCTTCACAAAGAAGATTATAAAGCGCGGTCGCTTCTTTAGAAATCGCTGCAACCGAACGCAGAAGCGGAGTTTTCAAATCCAATGATTCTCCATTAAAACTCAAAAAAATCGTCGGGATAAAAAGCGTTTTATCTCTAATAAAGGCATAAGAAGAGCAATCCCAGTAAGTATATCCTCGAGCTTCAAAAGTAGCTCTTAAACCGCCGCTTGGAAAACTGGAGGCATCGGGTTCTCCTTTAATCAATTCTTTCCCGGAAAAGCAAATCAATGGTTTTCCTTCTTTACAATCAATAAAAGCTTCGTGTTTTTCCGCTGTCAATCCATTTAATGGTTGAAACCAATGTGAATAATGCGTGCATCCTTTCTCGATTGCCCATTCTTTCATAGCGTGTGCGATTGCATCCGCCGTATTTTGATCTAAGGCATCTTTTTTACGAATCGTCTCTTGCCATTTGACGTAAATCGGATGCGGAAGTCGCTTTTGCATCATTTCTTCGTTAAAAGAGTTAATTCCAAATGTTTCAAAACGCATATTTAAATCACCTAAAAGATTTATATGATTAAGCGACAATAAGAAATGCGCTTTTTTCCAAAAAAAAAGCCCGGCAGCTAGCTATTCTGTCTCAAGGAGAGATACCTTCGCCGCAACGGTGCTTAACTT
>CANQAG010000014.1 GCA_947588815.1 uncultured Bacilli bacterium | reverse complement strand
TTGTAATTTTACTTCTGTTTGCAACATTTTCTTCCCGTTTCTTTCTTTGTTTGTTGCACTTGCTTTTATAATTATCATAAAGATAAAAAAATGATTGCAATATACGAAGGTTACTATTATAATGCTACTCGGTTTACAATTACTAAACTTTTTTCTTAACATTACAAAACCGGAAAAGGAGGTCACTTTATTGAAAATCGGCAAAAGAATCAAAGAACTGAGAACCCTCTATAATCTGACCCAAGAAGAGCTCGCCAATCGCTTGGAATTGACAAAAGGCTATATCTCCCAATTGGAGAACGATTTAACCGAACCCAGCGTTTCAACTCTTGAAGACATCGTCTTGGCATTAGGTACCACTTTAAGTGAATTCTTTAAAGAAGAAGATTCAAAAGTGCCAATCGTCTTTCGAAAAGATGATTACTTCATCAAGGATTATCAAGGGTATTCCATCACTTGGCTTGTCACCAATTCACAGAAAAATGAGATGGAACCAATTTTAATAACGATCTTACCTAACCAGAAAACCGACAATGACTATCCTCATGAAGGTCAAGAATTCGGTTACGTGCTTGAAGGTGAAATCGAATTGCATCTCGACAAAGATGTTTATCGTATCAAAAAAGGCGAAACCTTTTACTTCGATTCAAACAAAAATCATTATTTGGCAAACTGTAAAAATAAAATCTGTCGCATTGTATGGATTTCAAGTCCCCCAAACTTTTAATTCATAGTAAATTATCGATTATTAAAAAAGGAGTAACATATGGAAAACGAAAACAAAGACGTTATTATCGAACTTATCGACGTCAACAAAAAATTTGATGACAGTTACGCAGTGGAAAATTTTAATCTTACTGTCAAAAAAGGTCAATTTGTCACTTTCTTAGGTCCTTCGGGTTGTGGAAAGACCACGACGCTAAGAATGATTGCCGGTTTTGAAATTCCCACCAGCGGTAAAATTCTTTTAAATGGCCAAGACATCGCTCAATTGCCTCCATATTTAAGACCCGTCAATACGGTTTTTCAACGATATGCGCTTTTCCCTCACCTCGATGTCTATGACAATATCGCCTTTGGGTTAAAAATGAAACGAGTGGAAAAAGTCGTCAAAGATCGTCATGGTCGCGATAAAATCAAAAAAGTCAAACTTTCGCAAAAAGAGATCGATGAAAAAGTAACGCGAGCTTTAAAAATCGTGGATTTGGAGCAATTCGAATCTCGTAACGTGACTACTCTTTCCGGTGGACAACAGCAGCGAGTAGCCATCGCAAGAGCGATCGTCAACGAACCGCAGATTCTCTTGCTCGATGAACCACTTGGTGCTTTGGATTTAAAAATGCGGAAAGAAATGCAAGTCGAATTGAAAAATATGCATCGTAAGTTAGGCATCACTTTCATTTACGTCACTCACGATCAAGAAGAAGCTTTGACGATGTCGGATATGATCGTCGTCATGAAAGACGGCCAAATTCAACAAATCGGAAAACCCGAAGATATCTACAACGAACCGGCGAACGCCTATGTCGCGGATTTCATCGGTGAATCCAACATCTATGTCGGCTCGATGTATGGCGAAAAGAAAGTTCGTTTTTTAGGTAAAGTATTCGACTGTGTCGACGATTTCCCTTTGCATGAAAAAGTCGATGTTGTCATTCGTCCCGAGGATTTTAAAATCACGAAACCTGAAGATGGAATGGTCAAAGGAAAGATCACGGATTGCATCTTTAAAGGCATTCACTATCAATACACGATCATGGTCGGCAAAAACGAAGTTCTGGTTCAATCAACCAAAGAAACTCCGGTCGGAATCGAAGTCGGATTGAGCGTTAAGCCTGATTTAATCCATATTATGAAGAGAAACATCTCTTCCAATGTCTATGAGGGTTATATCAATAAAAACAATGAGCTTTGCTTTGCCGAAGCCACTTGGGAATGCGATGTAACTTCCTTGATTAAAGATTCTCATGTTGACGAAGAAGGTTATCTTGTCGACAAAGGTAATAAACGTTACGACTTAACCGATGCGGAAGTAACCGTCGAAGTCGATATGAACGATATTGAAATCAGCGATAATCTCGAAGAAGGAAATATCACCGGCGAAATTATCGAAATGGTCTATGTCGGCGATCATTATCGTCTTATCGTAAGAACCGAAGAGGAAGATGATTTTGCGGTCGATACCGAATGGACTTGGAACGAAAACGATATTGTAAGCGTTAAAATCCCCAAAGAAAAGATTCACATGACATTAAAAGGAGAACTTTCCAAATATGAAATTTAGATTTCAGCGAAAGTATCTTTCGCTTCCTTACATTCTCTTTTTTCTTTTCTTTGTGATCGCTCCGGTCGTTTTGATTGTCTTCTATGCTTTTACCAATAAAACAACCGGCAATTTTTCTTTCGACAATGTCGTAAAGTTTTTTTCCGATTCAACTAACATCAACGTTTTATTGATTTCCCTTTGCTATGGATTGATTAACACGGTGTTATGTCTTTTAATCGGTTATCCGATCGCGTATTTTTTAGCTGATCGTAAAATCAATCGCTCCGCGGTCCTTGTCACCCTCTTTATTATGCCAATGTGGATTAATTTCGTTATCAGAACCGGTGCGACGCGTGATCTATTGACTTGGATTGGTCTCTCTGGAGGTTCGTATCCGGAATTAGCGACGCTCATCGGTCTTGTTTACAACTATCTGCCATTTACGATTTTGCCTTTATATTCTACGATGCTTAAGATGGACCGCAATCAAATTGAAGCGGGTATGGATCTTGGCGCTAACCCTTTTAAAAACTTTTTTAAAGTAATCATTCCAATGACGATGCCCGGCATCGTTTCAGGAGCGACGATGGTGTTTATGCCGACACTTTCATCTTATGTCATTTCCGACATTCTATCAGAGTACAATGTCGTTTTATTCGGTAGTTATATCGATCTGTATTTCAATCAATCCGATTGGAATTTCGGCTCCTTCATGGCTTTAATCATGTTGGTTTTGATTCTTATAAGCGTCTTTGTCACCAGAAAATTTGCCGGTGATGAAGATAGCGGAAGGAGATCTATATGGTAAGAAAAATTTTGGCGCGATGCTTTATTTATTTAATGCTTTTATTGATGTATCTTCCGATTTTGATTTTAGTTGTCTATTCCTTTACCGTCAGCGATCAAATCGGGGTATGGACCGGATTTTCTTTGCAACTCTACGCTGATTTGTTTAACAATCACGATTTGATGGACGCGGTCAAAAACACCTTCATCATCGCGATATGCAGCGCTGTCGTCTCGACGATTATTGGAACTCTCGGCGCGATTGGAGCTTATTATTCGTCTTCAAGAGCCAAAAAAGCGATTGAAACCATGACCCAACTTCCGGTGGTCAACGCCGAAATCGTGATGGCCCTCTCTTTAGCGGTGTTGGTGGTCGCTCTTTCTTGGAAATTCACCTTTTTCACATTGCTTATCGGGCACGTCGTTTTGACCGTAGCTTTCGTCTATTTAAATGTAAAGCCGAAGTTAATGCAAATGGATCCTAACACTTATGAAGCGGCACTTGACCTTGGTGCCAAACCGCGTTATGCCCTTTACAAAGTGATTTTACCGGAAATTTTACCAGGGATTCTTTCTGGATTTATGATTTCCATTACGTTATCACTGGATGATTTTGTGATTACCCAATATTTAAAAGAACCCTCTTTTGAAACCATTTCCACCTATATTCAAAAAATCATCGCCAAACACCCGATTCCACCGGAAGTAAGAGCTTTGGCTACTTTGATTTTCGTCATCGTCTTAGTTTCTGTGGTCGGTAAAACAATCTACAGCAATCACAAGGCAAAAGTAATCGCCAAACGTAAAAAAGGAGGATTATAGAATGAAACAATCATTGATGCTATTAATCTCGCTCTTTGTTACCGCGCTTGCTTCAGGAGTGAATGTTCCTTCTGCTTCTTTGAAAAATACTTTACATGTAAAACAACATCTTGATCAAGCGGATTATAGTGGCAAAACTTTAACGATCTACAATAGCTTTGACTATATCAATGAAGATTTAATCGACGCTTTTGAAGAAGAGACCGGCGCGAAAGTAAATTACTATACTTTCGACACCAATGAAACGATGTACAATCAGTTTACCTTACAACCCGAAGGAACATACGATTTGGTCTGCACTTCAGATTATATGATTCAAAGAATGATTCGCGAAGGACTTTTAGAATCCGTCGATATCGCTAAAGAATGCCCTATTTATGATACTTACGCTTCCAATATCGTCCGCGGTAAATTAAAGTCGATGTACGCGGATACCGATAGCGACGGCATTAAGGACACTTCGTTAGATTCTTACGCGGCCGGCTATATGTGGGGAACTTTAGGTATCATTTACGATCCCTATTGCAGCGATACCATCAAGGAAGATGTCAAATCATGGGATGTCTTTTGGAATCCGACTTATCGCAATTTGATTTCGATTAAAAATTCGATGCGCGATACGTTTACGGTCGGATTAATCCACGCTTATAGCGGAAGCGACTTTTCAAATACTGAAGATATTTTAAACCCAGCTCGAGAAGAGTATTTAAATAAACTTAAAAATGCCTCTAGCGAAGAAGAAATAGATAGTATAAGAGCTGAATACAACGAAGTCGTCCAAGGAATCCTCGATTTGGTGATCACCGAAGAAAACTATGAAGATATTATCGATGTCGTCAATCACGAATTGATTGAACTTAAAAAGAACATCTTCGGATTTGAAGTCGATTCAGGAAAAAACGATATCGTCACCGGTAAAATCAAGATGAATTTAGCGTGGTCGGGAGATGCGGTGTATTCGATTGACGTGGCGATGGAACAACAAGAAAAAGTTCTTGAGTATTACGTTCCGGAAGAAGGTAGCAACATTTGGTACGATGGCTGGGTTTTTCCAAAAGGTTGCGATAAAGAACTCGCTTGCGCTTTTGTCGATTTTATCTCCGATCCTTACAATGCTTCGCAAAATATGGATTATACCGGTTATACTCCTTTCATTACCAGTGAAGAAGTTTTCAATATGGCCTCTGATTGGTATGGTTGTGCCGATTATTTTGAAGGACGCGAATATTACGATTCAGTTGACGTCGACGAAGATGGTAATGAAATCGAAGTCGATCCGACCTTAGTTCATTACAATGATAAATTTTATGTATGTATCAAAGATTCGATAAATCATCTTCCGACCGATGAAGAATACTTTGAAGAAGTCGATCCTGAAGAATACGTCTTTGAAGAGCCTTACGACTTAAAGTTCTTATTTGAAGGACATATAAGTCCCGAGCGTAACGGAATCATCTATCCTTTACAAGAATCTCAAAATGGATTGATGACTCAGTATCCCGATGAAGAGACGATCGCTCGGTGTGCCGTGATGAACGATTTTGAAGATGCCAACAATGACGTCGTCATCATGTGGGGTCAAATTCGTGCCTACACCAATATGGTTCCTTATTATGTGATTCTCGGTGTTTCCGCCGGCATTATTTTGACTTTCTTTATCTATCAAATCGTAAAAAGACATGTATCATCAAGAAATAAAAGATTGTTGTCCCAAAAAAACAATCATAACTGATAAAAAATAAATGATGATCTTATAATATAAGGTCTAAAACCTTGTGTATTGGTTTTGGGCCTTTTTATTCAAAGTAAAAAAAATATTGCACATGATTCTAGTGTTAAGCACTATTCCGATGTAAACGAAGCACTTCGGAAAATAAAAATGCCGTCGTAAGAATATATAATCCTCTACGACGGTTTTTCTATGTTTTGCAAGCTATTTGTCTGCTCTTTTGAATTTTTACGACTCTATGTATTGCTCATTGTTTTTTTATAAAAATATTCAATGATTGCGCGTCTCTTTACCATTCCCATATAAATGTTACGATCATCGACAATCGGAATGAAGTTTTGATCAAGCGACATAATCACCAAATCTTCGATTTCAGAATTAATTGAAATTGCTTTGTATTCACGATAACGAGCAATATCCACTAAATGGATTTGTTCGGCCTTTTGAAGTGAAAAACGACCCTGATCTTTGATGTATTTAAGGATATCCCCTTCGGAGATAGTTCCGACAAATTCTCCTTCATGAGTGATGATCGGTAACACCGAATAACGATGATAGTCCATTTTTTCAAGCGTCTGTCTTAAAGTATCGTCATCGTAAAGGTAAGCACTATCTTTTTTCATCGTCAAAAAGAATAATAAATTCATCGGCAGTTCCTCCTTTTTCAGTATACCATATTCCTCTAAATATTGTGGTAAGTTTTAATAAAAGAATTGATAAGGGCTTCACTTTGAAATAATTGATTTTCATTATCAAAACTTATAAGTAAAGAATTGGCGTTTTCAATAAAAAAAGCGAAGATCCCAAAATTGAATAAGATGAAATTCAGCGTCAAATTATCTTTAATAAAGGCATAGATTAAAGTTAAGCAAAAAATAATGAGATATTTTAATCCATTGTAAACAAACATCTTGCGTTCGATTTTATCGGCAATTTCCGTTGCTTTTAAATAACCATTTAAGATAGCTACATCTCGATAAAACTGTGTTTCAAGTTCACTTAAAGCGATTTTTTCATGATTGATCCGTTTCATCAAATGAAAATAGACTAAACTCCAAGTCAAAAGCATAAAAAGAAAGACTAGATACATTAAATCATTGATAATTAAAATGAAAGTCAAAGCCATAAACGTGATGATGCCATAATGTTTTTTTAATCGTTCTTTAATAAGGTTACTCTTCAATGAAATCAAGTCGACTCTTTTAGAAATTTCAACCTTTTCAATAAAGGGTGTAATAATCGTCTGATCGATTCGTTTCATCTCTTTTTTTAAGAGACACCTTTTTAATAACTCTAAACTCAAAATAAAAAATAGGTGAACTATAAAGGCGACTGTTTGTTCACTATAAATCAAAGCGCTCATCAAAACCATCAATTCCAAATACAACAAGACGCAGATATAATAGTTAAAATGATACGGACGTTCTTCAAACTTTAATTGTTTATGATAATTTGTTTCTCTTAAAAATCTATTTAAATATCGCTCTTTTAACCATACAAGATCAGCTTTTAATATCCCGTATCTCGGGTCAAAATATGTGACCTTGCGCTTGCTTATTTTTAAAATCAAAATATAATGTGTCGTTTCATGAACTTTAATTAATGCGATGTCGTTTTTTTGTAATTCGTTGACGGTTGCTTCATAGCCTTCTAATTCTAGTCCCTCACTTTTTGATATAGTCACAAGATCCAAAAAAGAATAAGCACCTTTTTTTAAATGTTGCGATAATCTTAGATAACGTTTATCGTGACTTAGTCTATAAAGAAGATTTTTAAGACAACAGAAACCGCAATCGTCATCATTTAATTGTAAGCAATATTTCACTTTTATTCACCTATTTATCAATAGGCGAAAAATCATCAAAATGTAATAATATTTTCGTATAAAGTAAAGTGTACTTTAAGCGTCGCTTGATAATTTTGATTGTGAAAAAAAAGAATTTCTTGAACATCGATTCTTTCTTCATCAGTAAAATTTTTACTGACTTCATATTGAGCGCAATTTATAAGATAACTCATCACTTCGCTTTCTTCTTCTAGATGATGATGATATTCCACAGTTACGATACTCCACGTGTAGGCATAAATTTTACCATAAGTACCGATCACATAATGATTGTCGTTTAAAGATATGGTATCTTCGACTAGTAATGTCCCTTTGGTCACATATTGATTTGGAGTAACCAAAACCACTCCAGAACCAATTTCGATTTTATCGATCATACCATCTTTTTTGGCATACATTTTGCCATGCCGCTCTTCAAGCGGATCGTAAGTTCGCCGTCTCACATAAGTGACATTGATAAAATTTCCGCTTTTCGTGATTTCTAATTGTTCAACTGATTCATGATACTCACTATATAGTTCTTTTTGAAGTGACTTTAAAGTGTCAATAGATGGTAATTGAGCATAGCGATTGATCCCCTTTTCATTCAAGGATACCAATAGTTGCTGATTGAGCTTTTCACTGGTTCCATTGATATTGATACCGATGATTAACGTTGTCAAATAGTAAAAAAACAACAATGAAATTGCAAGAGCAATCAACGAAGTTTTTCGTTTTAGAAGATGATTTAATATAAATCTTGGTCCATGGTATTCAATGATTTCTAAATCGACGAATCTCTTTTGAATTTTTTTGAAATCGCGATATCGCACCTCAAAAGAGTACTGATATTCATCAAGTTGCACCATGTCAATCAATTCGATATTTTCATTTTTGGCATATTCAAACAACACCTTGGCCGAGTATACTTTTGCTTTAAATTTTATTGTTGAGCGATATAAATATTTATTCTTCATATTTTATTTCCAATTTTTTAAAATTCCCTTTTAAGTGAATTTCTTCTTTTCTAAAAAGTGATGCCAAAAAATGTTCGCCGGTAATCACTAGGCGAAAGTCTTTATAAATAATCACAATTTTTTCATTGGTCAAAATCGGAATGGAAATAAATTTCATTGCGATTAACTCACCTTTTTCATAAAAAAACATGGCATCACCATGTTAATTTTATGAAGCAAGCAATTAAATAATGTTATTTAGCGTAATAAGGAAGGCCTTCTAAATAGAATTGTTTAGCATCGCTTCTAATCGTTTCAACCATCATTCTAGCGCGAGGAGCCGCAGCTTTAGAAGTGCTATACATCGTTTGAATTTCTTCCAAAGTGTAATTTGATGTGTAAAAAGTCGGAAGATTATTTGAAAATCTTTCAAAGATCAACGGATAAATAATGCTGTCTTTAACAAAATCGGTACGGGATTCATTACCAAAGTTGTCGATAAAAAGAATCGATGCTTTTTTAACTTTGTCAAGTTCTTCGTAAAAAGCATTTTTATCGTTATAGACTAAATCAATCAGGGAAGCGCAAAATTTCGGGAAGTTAACAAACGCAATATTGGTTTTATGGCGATTGGCTAACTCAACGGCAAAACATGACATAATAAATGTTTTGCCAATCCTCATATTGCCATGAACATAGCACGATTTTACATCATCATTTAAAAGACAACTTGAAAGGAAAGAAATAAGTTTTGTTCTCATTTTAGCATTAACAAGAATCGCATCTTTCAATTTGAAATCAAACATTTGATTAGGAAAATCGCGAATTAGAAAAGCATCATCCAAAAGTTCGAAGCGACGTTTCTTATCGCATACCTGATAGACATAATCAATCATTCGAGTATCTTTATCGAATGATAAATCAAGAACTATTTGAGGAATGCGATTTTTACATTCATTCAAAGATTTACAGGATTTACAATTCTCTTCACTGTTGAGCAATGTCAAAAATTTTGAAACATTATCTTTGATTTCTTGATCAGTGATGTTATTTTCGGCAATAAAAATATCAAAGCGATGACTATCTTTGATTTTAATTAGCGCCTCTTCTTTAAGACTTTCAATTTTATGTTGATCCGGTTTGATTAAATTTGAATAATCCATATTACACTTCCTCTAGAATTCTTTTAAGGTTTTCAACTTCGTTATCGCTAGCTTCTTCACTATCGGAAGATTTTTCAGTATGATTAATCACCTTTTTTTGTTTTTTTCTAATCGCATAAAGATAATTCATGGCATCCAAAGAATTATCGATCTTTTCGCGTTGCAAAGATGCCGCGATTTTTTCAGTGTATTTACGTGGTAAGGTGTTATTTTGTGTTTCTAATACGTAATCGATCAAAGCGTTGATAACCGATGAGTTCAAGCCCTGATTGTGACTTAATTTATTGATAAGATCGATATCCGCAGTCGAAGGCATCGTATTGTTTTGTTTCAATTTCAGATAATCAAATGCCGAAGTAGTCGACATCAATTGAATTTTTTGCCCTAAAATAGTAGATTCATCATATTGTTCCACACCATTCCGTTTCGTCTTACGAACCGGGATCATTCCTTCGTTTCGCGCAAGCCATAATAGTTTTTCATTGTCTAGGTGCGGAATTTGATTGATATTATATGAACGAGATACTAAATCCGCCATCACTTTTTCATCAAGACCAAAAAGCAAAGCGATTCTTTCAATTTCTTGATGGGCTTCATTTTGAAGTGTTTCAGGTTTAATCTGATAATTTGTTTTCAGTTCATCATCAAAAGATGCAAAATCAAAACCTTTTGAAATATCACGAATCTTTCGATCTTTCAAAGAATTATAATGAATTAAACTCGGATTAGCTTTTGCAATCGAATCACCAAAGATTTTCGGAAATGTTTTGCTCATTTCAGTATAACCTTCAAGATTCGGTTCCACTTTTTCAAAGTACATTTTATTGCGCATAAAAATTTTTTCGGAAATGTTCAACTTGTAAAGATTGCAAAACAACGGATCGTTAAAAAAATCTCTCGGAGTTTTAGGCGCATACAATTTATAACAATATGAGACAACATTGGCTTCTTTTTTACGATACGTTTTCATTAATCCGATCGCTTCAAGTTTCCATCTTGCAGTTTCAAAATCGGTGAGTGTAACCGATGTTAATTTCAAAAATTCTTCATGAGATAGCGTTTCAGTGACGCTTTTCATTTTGTATTGTGACCACATTGTAAGATAAATAGAAATTGCTTGATAACCGACAATCGGCTGATAAAGCAATATTAAAGTATCGTAGTCATAGTCGGCTAACATTGAACCTAAATAAATCTCCATGTAGTCATCTTTTTTTAATAAATCCATCACACTGAACCTCGTGATTTATTATATCATCAGCCATTATTCTATTTCTACCATTTTGGTTTTATCAATTTTCATTTTTTAAAATAATTGTATAACTTTATAAATAGTTCCTATGGTAAAATAAGTATAGTAATCCGCAACAACGGAAATATAATTATTAATTTGGAGGTAGTTGTTATGATCAAAAAAATCGGTGTTTTAACATCAGGTGGCGATGCTCCCGGTATGAACGCCGCTTTAAGAGCGGTAATCAGAACCGGTATCGACCGTGGCTTAGAAATGTATGTGATTTACGATGGTTATAAAGGAATCATCGAAAAGCGCATTGAAAAAGTCGATCGTCATTTTGTTTCTGAAATTATCAATCGTGGCGGAACCATCATTGGAACTGCCCGTCTTCCGGAATTTGTTGAAGACGCCGTACAAAATAAAGCTGTTGAAATTCTTAAAGAATTCGGTATCGACGCTCTTGTCACTATCGGTGGTGACGGCACTTACAGTGGAGCTTTAGCTCTTTCGCGCAAAGGTATCCCTTGTGTCGGATTACCGGGAACCATCGATAACGATATCGCTTCCAGTGATTACACCATCGGTTTCGATACTGCCTTAAATACAATCGTCGATTGTGTCGACAAACTTCGCGACACTTCATCTTCCCACCAACGTTGTTCAGTAATTGAAGTTATGGGACGTTATTGTGGCGACCTCGCCGTCTATGCCGGCATCGCCTGCGGAGCGGAAATCGTCGTCACTAGCGAACACCCCACTCCCAAGCAAGAAATTATCGATTCAATTAAAAAGCAAATTCAAGAAGGCAAACACCATGTCATGGTTCTCATCACCGAGAAGATTTGCAATGTCGAAGAATTCGCTCGCGAAATTCAAAATGAATGCGGAATCGAAAGTAAATCTGAAGTGCTTGGAAGAATTCAACGCGGTGGTAGACCAAGTGCTTCGGATCGTATTTTAGCCGCGCGATTAGGTTATGAAGCGATCAATCAACTTGCTAACGGAAATGGGGGACTTTGTATCGGTATCATCGACAATAAAGTAACCGCTACTCCAATCGAAGTCGCTTTAAAAATGAAGCGAAAAGATAATCTCGAGTTATTGAACATTTGCACCGCCATAAAATAATAAATGATAAGGAGATCCATATGAATATTTCTAAGAAGACAAAAATTGTTTGTACTATCGGCCCTGCTTCCGACACTTACGAAAAATGCAAAGAACTCTACAATGCCGGAATGACGGTAATGCGCATCAATTTTTCTCACGGAAATTATGAAGATCATTTAAAAAAGATTGAAATTGCCAAACAATTGGAAGAAAAAGAAGGAATTTTGATTCCAATCATGTTAGATACCAAAGGTCCTGAGATTCGCACTCACCTTTTTGAAGGCGGCAGCGCCTCGATTAAAACCGATCAGATCGTCCGCATTGCAATGAAAGAAATACTCGGAAATGCCGAACGTTTCTCGGTGACCTTTGAAGGACTTTACGATGATGTGAAAATCGGTGACCGTATCAAGTTGGATGATGGTAATTTGACTTTAGTGGTTATCGAAAAAGATTCGAAAAATCGCGAATTAGTTACCAAGGCGGTCAACCATCACGTAATTAAAGATCGCCGTGGTGTCAATTGTCCCGACACCAATGTTTCAATGCCCTACATCTCTAAAAAAGATCACGATGATATCGTTTGGGGTTGTGAACACAACGTTACTTTCATCGCCGCGAGTTTTGTCCGCGATGCAAACGATGTGAAAGCGATTCGGAAAATCATTACCGATCACAATCGTCCCGACATTAAAATAATCTCAAAAATCGAAAATCCAAATGCCGTAAAGTGCATGGATGAAATCATCAAAGTTAGCGACGGCATTATGGTTGCTCGGGGCGATCTTGGCGTTGAAGTTCCCGCTGAAGAAGTGCCGGTCATTCAAAAAGAATTGATTAATAAATGCCGCATCGCCGGTAAACCGGTAATCACCGCGACGCAAATGCTCGATTCCATGAAATCCAATCCTAATCCGACTCGTGCGGAAGTGAGCGATGTTGCTAATGCCGTCCTTGAAAGTTCTGACGCGGTGATGCTTTCTGCCGAATCTGCTTCCGGAGAATATCCGGTTTTAGCCACGGAAATGCAAGCTAAAATCGCTTCAAAGATGGAGCATTACTTGGATTATGAAAAACTTGCCAAAGAAGCTTATGATACTTCTATGAAAAATAACAATGACGCGATCTCTAACTCCGTTGCCAATACGGCGTTATTGATCGGTGCTAAACTTATCGTGGTGTTATCGGAAACCGGAGAAACTCCCACCCGCATTTCTAAAGCGCGACCGATTTGTCCGATTCTTGTCGTTTCCAATAAACGCCAGATTTGCCTTGCTTCATGTTTAAACTGGGGAGTTTATCCGATTTTAATTCCTTCGATGCCTCAATTTATCGAAGAGATGGAAGTTTTGGCTTTGATGAAAGCTCGTCAATTGGGAATTGAACCTGGTTCTCCGATTATTTTAACCGGAGGTACTCCTACTGGAGCCAGCAAAACTAACTTTATGAAAATTGTGACGGTTAATTCCGTAAAAGAAGTCGATATGTAAAATATCTGCAACTTAACTACTATTTAAGAGGAGGTTTTTATGAATAATAGTAAAATTGCAATCAGTTCTGATACAACTTGCGCCTTGGACCGCAATATAGCCCAAAAATTGGGACTCTTTTTATTGCCTTTGAACGTAATTGTCGACGGCGTTGAATATCACGATGGAATCGACATTTCAGTCGATGAACTTGCCAAAAAAATGAGAGCCAACAGCGATATTAAAACTTCGACCCCAACTCCGTATGAGATCGAGCAATACTTCAATCAAATTTTCGCTTTAGGTTATGAAAAAATCATTCACTTTACGATTTCTAGTCACTTATCGAGCATGTTCACTTTGTTTACCACTCAATGTCAAGAAAAATACGGGGACAAGGTTATCGTCATCGATTCACTTTCCGTTTGTTCTTTAATGCTTTCTAATGTTTTGACCGCTTTAGAGATGTGTAAAAGAGGGGCGAGCGTCGAAGAAATCGTTGCAACTTGCAAAGCGCGAGCTAGTGAAGGAATCATTTACTTTATCCCTGAAAACCTCAATGCTTTGAAAAAAGGCGGTCGCGTGTCCCCCGCTGTAGCCACAATCGGGAACTTTATCGGTTTAAAACCGGTGTTAATCTTCAAAGATGGTAAAATCGAAAAAGACGGAACTACCAGAAAAGTAAAACAAGTATTGGAAGAAAAAGTTAAATTGTTAAAAGAAAATTATTCTTCTGAAAAATATGATTTTATCATCGTCTGTTTCGATACCAACCCAGGATTGGTCGATGGTTTGCAGCAATTGGTTAAAGAGATGATTCCCGAAGCCAAAGCTTATCTTTCACCCCTTTCCATCAACGTCTGCGCTCATGCCGGACCGGGAACGATCGGAATCGGTGTTGCTCCTAAAATCGATGGACATCTTTTCTTAAGTGATCTTGCTGTTTAAGCGTAAATTTATTGCAATTTGCGATTTTACGGATAATAATACTAATAAGCGATGATGAAGACATGTCGTTAGAAACCTTTTAGAGACGCTTTCACTTGGTGCAAGAAAGCGACAAAACTAACGGTACCACTTCTGAGCTTTCTGAGCAATCAGACGCAACCGGCGTTATCGGTAAATTAAAGAGATAAATTAAGGTGGTACCGCGCTTCTAGCGCCCTTAGGTGCGACCTTTTTTATTTTAAGGAGGAAAATACTATGAAAATTGTTTTACCCGATGGAAAAGAAATGGAAGTAACTCAAGGAACAAGCGGAGAAGACATTGCAAAAGCAATCTCTTTATCGCTTGCCAAAAAAGCGATCGCTTATAAATTAAACGATGAAGTATACGACCTATCTCGTCCGATTGAAAAAAGCGGAAAATTTAACTTAATTTTGATTGGCGATAAAGAAAGTTACGACGTGTTAAATCATTCAACCAGTCATTTGTTGGCCCAAGCTATTCATCATTTGTATCCCGAGGCTAAATTTGGTTTCGGTCCTGCCATCGAAGAAGGATTTTATTACGACATCGATTTTAAAAATCCTGTTTCAGAGCAAGATTTTTCAAAAATCGAGCAAGAAATGCAACGTCTTTCTCAACAAAATTATCCGATCGTTCGCGAAGTCATTTCCAAGGAGCAAGCTAAGGAATTATTTAAAGACAATCCTTACAAAATCGAGTTGATTGAAGGAATAGATGATGAAATCACGATCTATCGCCAAGGTGACTTTTTCGATTTGTGTGCCGGTCCCCACGTCCAAAGAACCGGTCAAATTAAAAATTTCAAGTTATTGTCTTTAGCCGGTGCTTATTGGCGCGGCGATGTCAAAAATAAACAATTGACAAGAATTTACGGAACAAGTTTTTTCTCAAAAGACGAATTAGAAAAGCACTTGACGATTCTTGAAGAAAGAAAAAAGCGCGATCATCGTAAACTCGGAAAAGAATTAGAACTTTTTATGCTTTCCGATTTTGGTCCCGGGCTTCCCTTTTGGCTTCCTAAAGGTTATCAATTGCGCCGCACTCTAGAGGATTTTTGGCTTGATCTACATCGTAAAAACGGCTATGTCGTCGTTGAAACACCGATCATGCTTTCTAAAGAATTATGGGAAATTTCCGGCCACTGGGATCACTACAAAGAAGATATGTTTATCACTAATGCCGATGAAAAAGAATATGCCATCAAACCGATGAATTGCCCTGGGGCGATTTTGGTCTATAAAAACAGCTTGCATTCTTATAAGGATCTTCCTTTAAGAATCGCCGAATTAGGTCATGTTCACCGTTACGAAGCTTCCGGTGCTTTAAATGGACTTTTCCGCGTTCGTACTTTCACTCAAGATGATGCCCATATTTTATTGACCGAGAATCAAATCGGCGACGAAATCGAACGAATCATTAAGATTTATGACTACGTATATTCGATTTTCGGTCTCAATTATCATATCGAATTGTCGACTCGTCCCGAAGATAATTATATCGGTGACATCGCTGTCTGGGATCGAGCGGAACAAGATTTAATTCGGGTTTGCAAAGCGACGGGAAAAGAATTTAAAATCAATCCCGGAGACGGAGCCTTCTATGGTCCTAAACTTGATTTTAAACTTCGCGATTCGATGAATCGAATCTGGCAATGCGGAACGATTCAATTAGACATGCAGTTGCCGGGTCGTTTTGATTGTACCTACATCGATGAAAACGGACAAAAAGTGACACCGGTGATGATTCATCGCGCGTGTTTTGGTTCCATCGAACGTTTCATTGCCATTATCACAGAAAACTTTGCCGGTGCTTTCCCGACTTGGCTAGCCCCGGTTCAAATCAATATTCTTCCTGTTTCTCCACAAGTTCACGGAAATTATGCAAATGAAGTTAAGGAAGCCTTAGAAAAAGAAAATATCCGCGTGGTTATCGATGATCGTGAAGAAAAACTCGGTTATCGACTCCGTGAAGCCCAAGTTCAAAAAGTACCTTATTCACTCGTCATTGGCGATAATGAATGCCATAATGGCAGCGTCACGTATAGAGCCTATGGTAAAAAAGAACAAACGACGGTTTCCCTCCAAGAGTTCATCGCTCTTTTAAAAGAAGAAATCGATAATAAAAGTTTTAATAAATAAATGCAAATAATATACAAAATATAAAAGAATCCTATTATTTTATATTGGTATACAATTTTAGGCAAGTAAAAAAAGTCGGTAGTTTTATTCCCGACTTTTTTAATAAAGTTTATCTTATTTAATCTATTCTTTAGGTAGTTTAGGAATAATGCTAATCACTTAATGGCTTTATCGCCGCGAGCAACGAATTTTCAAGCCATGATGGAGTACTCCATATTGCTGATGTCATAATTTCTTGTTATCGAAAGTTGACGGACAAAAAATATTAGTATTTCACTTTGAAGTAATCGAGCCAAACTTTGAATTTGTCCTGCGCAGTAAGGCAGGTATCGCACAAATATCCGCGTTCGTTTTTCCATTCCTTCAAGCCACGATAGTAAAACAATTGCAACTCTTCGTCAATAATGAATGGAACGATATTGTACTTCAAACACTCCTTAAAAAGGAGCAGCCGTCCGATCCTGCCGTTGCCGTCCTGAAAGGGATGGATACATTCGAAACGATAATGAAAGTCCAACAGATCCTCAAAAGACTTGTTTTTGTTTGAGTTGTATTCAAAGAGCAGTTCCTTCATCTTGTCAGCGACTTCTTCGGGACTTGCCGTGTACATATCTCCGACAGTGTTGGGGAGTTTTTTGTAATCGCCGACGGCAAACCATGATTGCCGTGCGTCGGTCGTACCATTTTTTAGCGTGCGGTGCAATTCTTTGATTAAAGCTTGCGTAATCGGCTTTTTCGCGTTCTCTATAATGAGGTCGATGCACTTGAAATGATTTGCGGTTTCGACAACATCATCTACCTTGACCGAGCCGCCTTCAATCCCAATCGTGTTTGTCTCGAAAATGTACTGCGTCTGGTCGTGGGTAAGGCGGTTACCCTCAATATGGTTGGAATTATACGTCAGCTCGATCTGGACTTTATGATAAATACCACCCGAAAGTTTCGCGTTTTTCTCGGCAATCAGCACTTCCAACAGTGTGGTAGGAGCAATCGATTTTTTATTGATCCGATCTGGCTTTTGCGCGTCCTTAGGGATATTCCACGTCTTTCCCGTGAGAAAAGCGCCGTCGATTTTTCCGAGCGCACAATAATTCCGAACGCTTCTTTCGGATAAATTCCACTTCCTCGCCGTTTCGGTCACGGACAGATATTTCATTCAAAATCACCTCAGAATAAGTATATCACAATATCGGCAAAAAAAGTAAAAAATATTGCTATTGATTGCTATTATTTTTGCCGTTATCGGCAATGATTATTCGAACCAACCAATCACAACGAGGACATAAAAAGTGTTCAAAACACAAAAAACGGCTGTTTTCAGTCGTTTTTAACATTATAAAGCCTGTTTTTGCTTGCTCTTAAGTCCTAAATATACTTTAAACCCATCGAATCTAACCGATGACTTTTGTTACTTTAATTCATAAAGTTTAATACGTGCAATCGCTCTTTTTAAAGAAACTTGAGCTCTTTTTAAATCGATATCAT
This sequence comes from uncultured Bacilli bacterium, assembly GCA_947588815.1. Lineage (GTDB taxonomy): Bacteria > Bacillota_I > Bacilli_A > RFN20 > CAG-449 > CANQAG01. The sequence continues at coordinate 10,829 of CANQAG010000014.1, read as the reverse complement.
CGGCTTTACTTGCAAGACGTCTTTTAGCTCTTTCAAGAGCCCTCTTTGCTCTTTCGATATCGATCTGATTTTTATATTCAACCGCATCAACGATAAGTAACGTCTCTTCTTTAGTGACATTTAAAATCCCGGTTGAAACGGAGATTTGCTCTTTTTTACCATCAGCTAAAATAATCGTTGCCACATCAGGTTCCAAAGTAGTTACAAGTGGCATGTGTTTTGCTAGGATTGTCAAATAGCCTTGATCGGCCTTGATATTAAGCGATTGTACATCGCCGTTAAAAAAATCTCCTTCGGGCGTCACAATATGTAATTTAAAAGTATCCATAACTATAAATTCTTAGCCTTTTCCACTGCTTCTTCAATAGTTCCCACATACAAGAAAGCTTGTTCTGGTAAATCGTCATATTTACCATCAAGGATTTCTTTAAAAGAACGGATAGTATCTTGAATCTTGACAAAACGACCCGGAATATTATTGAACACTTCAGCTACATGGAAAGGTTGCGAAAGGAAATTTCGAATGCGTCGCGCTCTTGCGACGATCCTTTTATCTTCTTCCGATAATTCATCCATGCCCAAAATGGCGATAATATCTTGCAATTCTTTAAATCGTTGTAAAATTGCTTGTACGCCTCTAGCTACTTCATAATGCTCTTTTCCTAAAATATTCGGATCAAGGATAGTTGAAGAAGAGTCAAGCGGATCAACTGCGGGATAAATTCCTAAAGCCGCGGTTTTACGATCGAGAACGGTCTTCGCATCGAGGTGTGAAAAAGTTGTCGCCGGAGCCGGATCGGTAAGATCGTCAGCCGGAACATAAATCGCTTGTACCGAAGTGATCGATCCATTGCTAGTGGAAGTGATCCGTTCCTGCAGTTGTCCCATTTCCGTCGCTAAAGTCGGTTGATAGCCGACCGCAGAAGGCATTCTTCCAAGCAACGCACTCACTTCGCTTCCCGCTTGTGTGAAACGGAAGATGTTATCGATGAAAAGCAAAACATCTTGATGCTCTTGATCACGGAAATATTCGGCCATCGTCAATCCGGAAAGCGCAACACGCATTCTAGCTCCGGGTGGTTCATTCATTTGACCAAACACCAAGGCCGTCTTTTTCAAAACGCCCGATTCTTTCATTTCATGATAGAGGTCATTGCCCTCTCTGGTTCGTTCTCCAACTCCGGCGAAAACTGAAATGCCGCCTTTTTGAGTGGCGATGTTATTTATCAATTCTTGGATTAAAACGGTTTTTCCAACTCCAGCGCCACCGAATAAACCGATTTTACCGCCTTTTACATACGGACAAAGAAGATCGATAACTTTAATTCCGGTTTCTAACATCTCAGCTTTTGTGGCTTGTTCTTTAAATTTAGGAGCCGCTCGATGAATCGGATTACGTTTCACATCATCCTTAAGCGGTTCTAAACCATCGATCGGTTGTCCTAAAACATTGAACATTCTTCCTAAGGTCACTTCACCAATCGGCACTGTAATCGGTGCTTCTGTGTCGATTGCTTCCATTCCACGAACAAGTCCTTCAGTCGCCCCCATGGCGATTGTTCTTACGATATCATCACCGATGTGTTGAGCGACTTCAACGACAAGAAAATCGTTATTGAGCGGAATTTTTATCGCGGTTAAAAGCTCTGGAAGATGATTATCTTCAAAGCGAATATCGACGACAGGGCCGACTACTTGAACGATTTTACCGACATTTTTGTTCATACTGATCCTCCTTATTTGAGCGCATTAGCTCCTGAAACCACCTCAGTGATCTCTTGAGTGATCGCACTTTGGCGGGCTTTGTTATATTCTAAGTGTAACTTATCGACGATTTCTTGCGCGTTATCGGTCGCTGAATCCATCGCGTTGCGTCTCGATGCTTGTTCGCAAACTACCGATTCGATCATTCTACCATAAACCACACTTTTCAAATAAAGCGGTAAGATTTCATCGAGAATCTTTTTGGGATTCGGTTCAAAAATCATCTCGCTTATTCCGTTTTCCTTTTGGACTTTTAAAGGCAAGACTTCTTCTACTTCACTTACAAACGTAATCGAGTTTTTATATTTGGTGTAAGCAATTTTAACTTTCGAGAACTTCTTTAAGCGATACTCGCTCAAAATAAAATTGCCGATTCTTCTTGCTACCGTATAATCAAAGGCCACAAAAGCATCTTCAAAAGTGCGATCAATCTGATATCCGCGATTGGTAAAGAAACTCACGCCGCGACTTCCGATTACTAAAAGCAAATCGTTTTTTTGAATTTCCGGAATCAATCTTTTAAAAAGATTATAATTGTAACCACCGCATAGTCCTAAAGAAGAAGTGATTACCAAATATAAAGTCGGAAGACTTGGATCATTTATCAACTCTTCCTCATTTTCAATTGATTTAAAGACATTGGTGAGCAGTTTTTTCATGTTATCGGCATAATAAGAAGAATTTTCCAACTTCGTTTTCCAAACTTTAAGTTTAGCCGTCGCCACTAATTTCATCGCTCTTGTGATCTTTTGAGTCGCGTTAACGGATTCGATTCTTCTTTTAGTTGCTTGTAAACTTAACGACATTTCCGCTCACCTCCTTTAAAGTGATTTTTAATTATTTTTTATAAATGTCAAGCGTTTCTTGAATTACTTCTTTTAAGTGATCTTCCAGCGCCTGATCAAAGCATCTTTGATCGTCTAAGCGATCGAGAATATCGTGATGACGAAGTTCAATGTCCCGATACAGTTTATCTAAAAAAGGTCTCACTTCATTGAGTGGCAATTCTTCTAAAAAACGATACTTAGCCGCAAAAAGCTCAATTACCTGCCGATTGAGCGAAAAGGGTGCGTACTGCTCTTGCTTTAAAACTTCAAGCAGACGATCGCCGTGATTTAAAACTTTTTTAGTATCCTCGTCAAGGTCAGAACCAAACTGTGAAAATGCTTGCAATTCCCCATAATTGGCCAATTCGATTTTCAAGGAACCCGCGACTTGTTTCATCGCTTTGACCTGGGCCGCGGAACCGACACGTGATACCGATAAACCGGAGTCGACCGCTGGCCGTTGTCCGGCATTAAAAAGTTCACTCATCAAGAAAATCTGGCCATCGGTAATCGAGATCACATTGGTTGGAATATACGCCGAGATGTCACCGGCTTGCGTTTCAATAATCGGAAGCGCGGTGATCGAACCACCTCCGTATTCTTTATCAAGTTTACAAGCTCTTTCCAATAATCGCGAGTGAAGATAGAAAACATCGCCCGGATAAGCTTCCCGACCTGGCGCTCTTTTTAAAAGCAAGGCCATTGTACGATAGGCAACCGCATGTTTTGAAAGATCGTCATAGACAATTAAAACATCCTTGCCTTGTTCCATCCATTCTTCGGCGATTGAAACGCCGGCATAGGGAGCGATATATTGTAATGGCGATAATTCTGAAGCGGTCGCAGAAACGACGCAAGTGTATTCCATCGCTCCTTTGTTTTTTAACTTCTCGACAATTTGAGCGACGGTGGAATTTTTTTGTCCGATAGCCACGTAAATACATAAGACGCCCTTATCTTTTTGATTGATGATGGTGTCGATTGCAATCGCCGTTTTACCGGTTTGACGATCGCCGATGATCAGTTCACGTTGGCCTCTTCCAATCGGAATCATGGCATCGATGGCTTTGATTCCGGTTTGAAGTGGGGTATCGACTGATTTACGTGTCATTACCCCGGGTGCAATCCGCTCAATCGGACGATATTTCTGACATTTGATTTCGCCAAGTCCATCGATCGGTTGCCCTAAAGCGTTAACCACTCGTCCTAGCATATTATCGCCGACTGGTACTTCGATCACTCGTCCCGTCCGTTTGACCAAATCCCCTTCTTTGATTTCTTTGTCATCACCAAGCATGACCACGCCGACATGATCTTCTTCAAGGCTTAACACCATTCCATAAATTTGCTTAGGAAATTCTACCAATTCCCCAAGCATCGCTTTATCAAGTCCATAAACCAAGGCGATTCCATCACCGATGGTGACAACGGAACCGACGTCTTTAGATTCGACGCGATGCGAGTAATTTTTGATTTGCTCTTTAATAAGCGCCGAGATTTCATTAGGCTTAATATTCATTAATCCACATTCCTTTCTAGAAGATCGTTTTTCAATAATTCTAATTTGTTTTTCAAGGAACCATCAAAAACATAATCTTTAATTATTACTTTGACACCACCGATAAGTTCTTCATCAATCTTATTAATCAAAGAAACTTGAATTTGTAGTCTCTGCCCGATAGCTTTTTCTAAATCATCCATTTGTGACTTTGATAGTTTAACTGTCGAATAGACATAGCCTTCGGCAATTTGTGAGGCTTCGTTAGAAAGACTTACAAATTCTTTCAAAAAACCGATTAACAACTTTTCGCGGCGATTATCAATCGTCACTTTGATGAAATTCAAAAGGTTCTCATACGGACAATCCGCAAATACTTTGTCAACTAAGGCAATCTTTTCGTTCTTATCGATAAATTCCGAACTGAGAATCGCGATGAATTCTAAATTCTCTTCAAGAGCGACAATCATTCCTTTTACATATTCGCGATATTCGTCGTTTTTATGCTCCTCTTTTGCAATGCTCAAAAGAGCCGATGCATAACGTTTTAATAAGCTATCCATCAGTTAACGACATCCTTTATAAAATCTTCAACTAAACGCTTGTTGTCTGAATCGTTAACTTCTCGCTTTAAAATTTTATTTGAAGCCAAAAGTGCAACATCGACAATTTCACGATTGATTTCTTCGCGAGCTTTTTGCTTTTCTTGTTCGATCTCTTTATATGCTTTATCTTTTAACAATGAAACTTCTTGATGAGCATCCGCAACTAATTGCTCTTTAACGACCAAAGCGTCGTTTTTAGCATTTTCAAGAATTAAAGAAGCTTGAGCTTTAGCCTCTAGAATATTTTGATCAGCTTCTTTATTTTTATTGCTAGCCTCAAGTGCAGATTTTTCCGCTTCTTTGATGTTATTTTCAACATAATCGGCGCGTTTTTTCAAAATCTCGCGTACCGGCTTAAATAACAATTTGCTAGCAATAAGGAACATTACCAAAGTGGCAACAAGTTGAATAACTAAAGGCTGCCATCCATTAGGGAACAATTTATTGATAATGTCGCTAGGATCCGGCGCAATGTTGCTAATATCAAAAAAAGTGATCATAAACGATTACATTGCAACCAAGAAAAGTAAAAGCATCGAGATCAATAAACCATAAATAGCCGTCGTTTCAGTCAAAGCACAGCCTAACAGGAGCATGCTTCTTATTTGTCCGGCAGCTTCCGGGTTTCTAGCTACTCCTTCAACTGCGCCTTTAGCCGCGATACCTTCGGAAATACCAGGACCAAGGCCGGCTAAAATCGCAATTCCAGCCGCTAGAGCACCCATTCCTTGCACGAAGAATTCGTTGTAACCTCCGGCAACTGTTGCTTCTACAACTTCGGTTAATGCTTGTATCATATAGTTTCCTCCTTTTAACTATTGTAAACTTGTTTTTTCTTGCATTTTAAATTCATCAGGAACTTCGCTTGAAATCAAAAGCATCGTCAGCATTGTAAACACAAGTGCTTGAATAAAACCAGCAAACACATCAAAATAAGCATGTAAAAACGGTGTGACAATTGAGGCAATCGGTAATGGTAGTCCGACAAGGCTGACACTTAATTCATAAAAGACATTGTAGACAAGACTCATCAAAACCCAACCGGCCAAAGCGTTGCCGAACAAACGTAAAGACAACGATAAAAGCGGTGCCCACATCGAGATTAAATTGATAGGTAAAAAGAAAAAGAATGGTTCTAAATAGCGTTTATAATAATTTTTTTTGGTATAGACGATACTGGTAACGTGAATGGCGATAAAAGTGATGAGCGCAAAACTTAACGGGATCATATAATATCCAACCGGCGAAGGCAACCCAAATAAGCCGCTAGTGAAGGACAAAAACAAAAACGCCATCACAAAAGCGATATATGGTGCCGCCCAAAGAAATTGTCGTCCCATATTTTCAGTGACCATTTTATCGACTTTGGTAACTGCCATTTCAGCAAGGAGCATAATTCCTTTAGGCCTTTTTAAAGGATCGACCTTTCTTGATTTAATTTTTACCACCAAACAAAATACGAGCAAAACCAAACAGATGAGTAAACTTGTATAAATCTCACCCGGTAATCCTACTACTGTCGATTGCGGTAAACTGAATAAAGTCATGTGCTCGCTCTTTTCTATTTTAAATCTAGGTTAATTTTACCAAAAGTTCTCGTTTTTTACACTATAAAAACATTATTTTCTGAAAACTCGATTGTAATTTTTTATGGCCAAATCTATGACTTTCATCGCTTCTTCTTTATCATCGCATGATTTGACAGAAGTTTCCTTATTTTCAAGAGTTTTATATACTTTGAAAAAGTGCATTATCTCATCGAAAATGTGCTTAGGTAATTCTTCCATCGAGTGAAAGTTAGAATAAAGCGGATCGTGAGCACAAATCGCGATGATTTTTTCATCGACTTCGCCTTGATCCATCATTTTGATCACTCCGATAGGATAACATTCTACTAAAGTCATCGGTACTAAAGGTTCGTTACAAATCACAAGCACATCTAAAGGGTCATTATCACCGGCATATGTATGTGGAATAAAGCCATAATTAGCCGGATAATGAGTCGAAGTATAAAGAATTCGATCTAATCTCAATAACCCCGTTTCTTTATCGAGTTCATATTTGTTTTTGCTTCCTAATGAAATTTCAACACAAGCGACAAACTTCTCTTTAGTCACTCTTTCCGGATTGATGTCATGCCAGATATTCATATTGTATTTCCTCTCTTTCTTATCCTTTTGATTTACAATCTTTTCTTGTTTGTAAATAATTGTCGACTAACATTACTATTTTAAGCATCAAATAACCTATGAAAACTGTATACCACGCAAATATTTTATAACCATTCTTTTCAAGAAGCAACGCAAGTGCCAAACCTAGTCCGTAAATGATGAAACGAGTTATAAAACTTAATCCCGATTTTAATCTGATTCTTTTTTCCTGTTGCGGTACGATAAGTATCTTAAATTGGAGATACATCAATAAGAAATTTAATAGTCCAATCGTCGCTCCTAATAAGAAGCCTAATGGTATTTCCATATGACCGATAAAGAAACAGAAAGAACTAAGTATGAATAATCCTAAGTCAACAACTGTCACTTTGATTAATAACGGCTTAAATTCTTTCATTTAAATAATCTCGATTTGAAGACCTTTGGCAACTTCATAACATTTATTTTCTAAGTCTTCATCAAAAGAGCGACTTCCTTTTGAATCAATCAAGATGTGGGCATTGGGGCACGCGGTTTTGGCGATTATCGCATTTGAAAAGACACACATATTGGAAACCAATCCCAAAAGCGTAATTTTATCGTATGGGTGCTCAATCAAATATTCCAGAAGCTTTCTTGATCCAAAAGTATCTTTTTCAAATACCAAACCGAGATTCTGAACCTCTTTAACTTTTCCGTATAATTCATGACCTTTACTGTTTTTTAAGCAATGAGGACACGGAAGATTTTTTCCTTCTTCGGTATTTAAATAATCTTTGTCGTGTGTGTCCAAAGTAAAGATAATATCTTCTTTAACATCCCTCGCTTTTTTGATTCTAGCTAAAATGTAATCTTCGATTTCGCTGGCTTTAGGAAATCCTAAGACTCCATCAACAAAATCATTTTGAAAATCGACGACAATCAACAATTCTTTCATTTTCTCACCATTAATGATTATATCATCGTTAGAGAATTTTTACTAGATGGCTTATTTTATTGCATAGAAATATAGCCAATTTTTAACGAACACTTTTTTTATTTCGTTTTTACGAATCAGATTATTGCTTAATAATTATATAATTAAGACGTTTATCGGGTTATACTCCGATAAATTTTGAATATAACGACAATATTTCCAGTTATATTCCATAATTTATGTGAAATAGTTAGTATTCAACAATGTTAATTCTTTATTCACGATATTCTCTAAATTTTTAATTGCATAATTTTATATAGAAAAAATTTTTTGTCAAATTATTTATATCTATAAATTTTATTAATTAAAAATGATTCTAAAATATATTTGTCTAATGTCTTAAATTTTGTGTTTCCTTACAATAATAATGGATTATTTGGGGGGAATAAAATGGGTACAAACAAAAAATATATGGAAAAACTATTTCCAAGAAAAAAAAATTTAGTAAGAAATTCTTTTGCGGCAAATTGTGTAAAAGATATGAATTTGTATGGCCCTTTTAATCATCATAGTTTTAAGCGAAGTTCAGTGATTTCATGTAATTTTTTTACAACAGATTTAAAGTATTCTGCTTGGACAGGTTCTTTTTTTAGAGAAGTAAACTTTAAAAATAGCAAATTAATAGGTGCCAATTTGCAACTTTGCGTTTTTGACGAGTGCCTTTTTAGTGAAAATGATAAAAAAAATGATAAATCATTCATGAATATATCTTTTTGTAATTGTCTATTTAAATACACAAAGTTTATAAATATTACTTTTAAAAATTGTGTCTTAACCGATGCAACTTTCATTTCTTGTGAATTTGAAAATTGTAAATTTCAGTCAAGTAGTTTTGATGGCACAAAATTTATTAAGTGTAATTTTGATCACTTAATTGCTAGAAATATGAATTTAGATTACTCGCAATATAGAGATTGTGAATTTAGAAATTCGCAAATTTCACTTTTTCAAATTGCTTATACACTTGGACTTTTGCAATGTATACCTAAAGATTCAGATAATGTATTTGCATTTCAAGGGAAGGAAATAGCACCTAAGGTTTTTTTCAATGAATATATTTATTATCTTTGCGAATATTTTAAAGATTTAAAAGATTTATATCCTTTATCTAATCTATTTTATTTTCTAGAAAATAAAGATGCAAAAAAATTAATAATAAGAGGAATTAAAGAGGCAATGGTATCACAGAAATATAAATTAGTTTTGCACTATTGTGAATTAATTAATTATTATTTCTGTCTTAACTCAAAAGAAAAGCATGAATTAATTTCTTTTTTAAATTCAACTATTGAAGCAATATCTCTTAACGAAAACATTAGAGAGGCAGTAAAGTATTCTATTTTAATACAGCATTATTTGCTAAATAAGTACGATAATATTCCTCATTGTTATATTTCTATTGAAACAGAGTATAACGTAAAAAATGGTTCGGAAATTAAAGATTTGATTGCAGAATTGGATAATTTATTAATTATAGAACAAGGAGAAAAAGGAGAACATAGTATTACTATTACACATAATTCACCTATTTGGCTAGATATAGTTTTAGCTATTGGAAGTAGTATTTTGGGAGCTTATTTAAAAGAAGAAGTTATTGATAGAATTATAAATAAATTGAAAGAAATATTTAAAAATAAAAAAATAAAGTTAAAGAATATAACAATTAAAAATTCAGATAAAAATGAAATTAAAATTATAAATCAAAAAGATAACAAAAGCGATCAATAATTAACTAGAATAAAAAATATTAAATAACTCTTTATTTTAATCTTAAATTATCATTGCACTATCTAAAAATAAAATGTCACTCTTTCTTTTTATAAATTTCTTTTCGTAAATAAGAAAATGGCTCTAATGAAATATAGTTTGATAAATTATCATCTTCAGTTTCAAATAAAATTGAATTACTTATATTTATACTATTATCAGCATTTTGATAAAATATTACACTAGCCCAAGGTACATTAAAATCTTTCTGTATAATGTTACTTAATTCTTTTCCTTGAAAAGCAAGAATATTTATCTCTTGTAAAATAGGTAATTTATTTTGTAATAGTGCTTTATTTATCAAAAATGTAGATCCTTGAAATCGGCAATTTAACTCTATTAAAAATATCTGATTTGTTTCTAAATCAATTATTAAATCCACCCCAACAATCCCGCGATATCCAATTTTCTGCAATTTGAAAATTACAGGTGTTAAAACATCAATAATTCTAGTAGCATCTATACAAGTTGTATTAATAAAATCGGTGCCTCTATATATTAATTTATTGCATTTAATTTCTATTATTTGCTTGGAAAAAGGAAAAATAATATAATCATGGTCTCCAATAACAATATGTGTATTTATTGGAATGTTTCTTTCGATATATCCTGAAACTAAATATCTACAATCTTTATTAAGTATTTTTAAAATAATATCTTCATTTTCTTTTGTAAATAAATATGTTTCAAAACCACCAGATCCTTTTGATTTTTGTATAATAAATTTATTAAATTTTGGGAAAATTTTTTTCAAACTATTATATTTAACATATTTTCCTTGTATACAAATATACGGGGCAAATTTAATATCTTTGGCAAAAAAATTGTGACATGATATTTTGTCGCTTAATAACTCTAATAAAAAACCATCATTTAAACAAATTGTTTTATCTTGTATTAGTTTTTCAAATTTATAAGCTTTTTTCGGATTATAAAACATAATTACATCATTAGTCTCTGTGATTAAACGTAAAAGGTTTTTTCCTATAAATTTGTCTATTTCCAAATTATCCAAATTGTTATTAACCCTTGTTTTTGAAAAGCAAATATTTTTAGATGTGTTTTTGCCATATAAATTAATAGTATAGTCAAATAAAAATAAAATATCTTTTATATCTGAGAACTTATTTCCAACCCAAACAATGTTTTTCATCTGTACTTCCAATAATCCATTATTATTTCCACCAAATTCTAACATTTTTTTGCTATAATTTGCAAGATTAAACAAAAAAGGAGAAAAAA
>CANQAG010000013.1 GCA_947588815.1 uncultured Bacilli bacterium | reverse complement strand
TGTAATTTTACTTCTGTTTGCAACATTTTCTTCCCGTTTCTCTCTTTGTTTGTTGCACTTGCTTTTATAATTAACACATACGAAAAAAAACGTCGTGAAACCATTGACATTACTCGTAAGAAATGCTATATTCTTGACGTAAAGTTTCGTATTTACGAAAAAATTGTCATTTGGTGATAAGCATGATTGAGAGGAAAAAATACTTAAACCTTCTTGTTGATAAAAAAGAGAACGGACTTGTTAAAGTCGTCACGGGAATCCGCAGGTGCGGCAAGTCATATCTATTATTTCAAATTTATTACGATTATCTACTCTCTGTTGGAGTGAGTGCGGATCATATTATTACGCTTGCGTTGGATGATGTCGAAAACATTCAATATCGCAATCCGATTGAGCTCGGCAATTATATTCGTAATCAGATTACCGACAAAAAAATGTACTACGTGCTTTTGGATGAAATTCAAAATGTAGCGACCATTAAAAACCCGTATGTGCAAGGCGGGGAAGATACGATCGGTTTTGTGGACGTATTAAATGGTCTATTGCATAAAGGCAACGTTGACGTTTATGTGACTGGTAGCAATTCAAAGATGCTTTCCTCTGATATTGCAACCGAGTTCCGAGGGCGTGGCGACGAGATCAGGGTCAATCCACTATCATTCGCTGAGTTTTATGCTGCATACGAGGGCGATAAGCGCAATGCTTGGAAAGAGTATTGTATGTACGGAGGAATGCCTTATGTACCTTCGCTGTCTTCGCATGAGAAGAAAAGCAGATACCTATCCGACTTATTTTCCCGTACCTATCTTTCAGACGTGCTTGAACGAAACAAGGTAAACGATCCGGATATTTTGGAAGATCTCTTAAACGTTATATCTTCTTCCATTGGATCGCTAACCAATCCGACGAAGTTATCCAATACTTTCAAAAGTGTAAAAAATAGAGCAATTTCTCCTCGAACCATCGACTATTATCTTAATTACCTGATAGATGCATTTTTAATAAGTAAGGCATATCGATTCGATATCAAAGGTAAAAAGTATATCGGTACTCCACTCAAATATTATTTCACAGATATTGGACTTCGTAACGCACGGCTGAATTTCCGACAAATGGAAGAGAACCATATTATGGAGAACATTATCTTTAACGAATTGCTCATTCGTGGATTTAACGTTGATGTGGGCGTCGTTGAATATAACTATAAAGATGCCACGGGAAAAAGTAAAAAGACACAACTTGAAGTGGATTTTGTGGCGAGTCTCGCAGATAAGCGTTATTATATTCAATCTGCTCTATTTGTCGGCACAGAAGAAAAACGCCTGCAGGAGACCAATTCTCTCAATCGCATTGACGATTCCTTCAAAAAGATTGTTGTGGTGAAAGATAACATAGTTCCATGGCACGATGAAAAGGGTATTCTGTACGTAGGTATAGAACAATTCCTTCTCGATGAAAGTGTAATGGAATTATAAAACAATGCAAAGTATTTTTTGATTATGACAACCATTGTCAACAATGATGTGTAATAAGGTGGATGAATTTGAATTCCCGTTGATTCAGGAGGGATATTTTGAAAAATTTATTTGATGTCATAAACAATAGAATGTTCTCCGTCTTTGCAAGTACAGACAGGCGAGCCAATTATGACTTATTATCCACAATTTAGATTAACGGACAGCAAAAATTATCGCTGTTTTTCAAAATTATCTGCAATAATCTTCTCTTGAGTGAACAAAATAAGTATGGTAAGATTATATTGTCTAACGGGCCTATGCGTTTCCGACATTTTATACTCGGGAATCTTACCATCTTTATGGTGTTGAAGGCCGTTCGTTCGATTTTATCGTTCAATTAAGTTCGGAATCCTAAAATAAAGAAAAGATGCCCACTTGGTTCCAGGAGGAATCTTCGGGTTCGTTAGACCTAGAAATAGAGAGAAAATTATGAAAAAAGAAAATTTATCGGTCGCCGCTATAAGAGCCTTATGTATCGACGAGATCGGCAAGGCAAAGTCCGGGCATCCGGGCATGGCATTAGGGAGTGCTCCAATTTTATATACCCTATTTACTCGTCATTTAGTGCAAGATCCAACACATCCTGATTGGATTGCTCGCGATCGGTTTGTTTTATCGGCCGGTCATGCTTCGGCTCTTTTATATGCGATGTTGCATTTAAGCGGTTATCCGCTTTCACTTGAGGATCTTAAACAATTCCGTCAATTAAATTCAAAAACTCCAGGTCATCCTGAATATCGTCACACAATCGGTGTCGATGCCACTTCAGGGCCACTAGGACAAGGTATTGCTCAAGCGGTCGGTATGGCGTTAGCAGAAACTAATTTACGTCATATGTATGCTGAGGGAGATGAGATCTTCTCGCATTATACTTATTGTTTATGTGGGGACGGATGCTTGCAAGAAGGAATTTCGCAAGAAGCGATTTCTTTTGCCGGTCATCAAAAACTCAATAAATTGATTTTGCTCTACGATTGCAATCAGGTTACGCTCGATGGACCTCTTTCTCAATCTTTTTCCGAAGATGTCGTCAAACGTTTTTTGGCTTCCTCTTGGAATGTGATTGAAGTAAAAGATGGGAATTCCGTTAGTAGTATCAGCCGTGCGATTACTAGAGCGAAAAAAAGCAGTTTGCCGACACTCATTAAAATCAATACCATCATCGGATTCGGTTCTAAAAACGAAGGGACTTGTAAGGTTCACGGTTCCCCATTATCCGAAGATGATGCAATAAATGCCAAACATCGTTACGGCTATGATTATCCTCCGTTTACCGTTATCGATAGTGTTTACAAAGACTTTAAAGATACCTACATCAAACGAGGCAAAAAAGCCTATGAAGATTGGGAAAAACGCTATCAACAATATTGCTTTAATCACAAGAAAGAAGCGAGTAAAATCGAATCAACTTTAAAGAACGATGTCTCGACATATATTTTCGATGAAAATCCGTATTTTGAAGTCGGATTCAAAGATTCAACTCGGAATTTGTCGCAAACTATACTCAACGTTTTCAATAAGTCGATATTCAACTTAGTTGGTGGTTCCGCAGATGTTGCAAAATCGGTAATGACCACGATTAAAGATGAAAAAAACTATGGTCCTTACGAACGAGGCGGGCGAAACATCTTCTTCGGTATTCGAGAGTTTGCGATGGCTTCGATTCAAAACGGAATGTTGCTCCACGGAGGAGTTAGAACCTATGTCGGTTGTTTTCTCGTCTTCAGCGACTATATGAAAGCGGCCATTAGAATGGCGGCTTTAAGTAAGTTGCCGGCTATTTATCTATTCTCGCACGATTCAATCGCCGTCGGGGAAGATGGACCGACGCATCAACCGATTGAACAGTTAGCGATGCTACGCAGTATTCCAAATTGCGAAGTTTATCGCCCGTGTGACGCTAATGAATTGGTTGCTTCTTGGAAGTTAGCTTTACAATCGCTCGATCATCCAACATGTTTGATTCTTTCTCGTCAAAGTCTTCCGGTACTTCATGGAACGCGAGAAGGAGCGGTTGAAAAGGGAGCTTATATTTTATCGAAAGAACGAGGTAAACAACCGCATGCCACGATCATCGCTACCGGTTCTGAAGTTTCACTTGCTTATGAAGCCCAACAGATTTTATGGAAAAACGGCTATGATACCCGCGTGGTCTCAATGCCTTCTCAAGAACGATTCCTTAAACAAGATAATGCATATATTGAAGAAGTGCTTGGAGTACCCTATAAATCGCGAATCGCGGTTGAAATGCTTTCTTCCTTTGGCTGGCATCGCTTTGCACCTCATGTGATGAGCATTGATACTTTTGGTAAATCTGCTCCGGCTAAAGATGTAATTGAAGATTTTTCATTTACGGTTCAAGAGTTAGTTCGCCGTGTTAAAGAAATCGTCTAAAACTTAATCCTCTCGATGAGAGGATTTTTTTTGACCAAATATATTTCGACAAAGAAACAGAATGATAAGTGCGATAATGTATTTATGAAAACGATACATATCATTTTTTTAAAAGAAGAATTCGATATCGATAGTGAAACGTATATAAAAGCTCGAAGTTTTTTTTACGAAAGTCTATTTATGCAACAGATGTTTAACAAATGGCAAAAAAGAATAAAAATCAAAGATGTTGTTAAAATATTGACAAAGGCAGAAAAAAAACGCAAAGACATCGTTATTTCGCAACACGCGATCTCTTTTTACAATCGTTTTATAAAAAAACATGAAGTGCTCTTTGAAAAAAAAGGAATGCTATATTTAGCTACCGATAATGAAGATTCTTGGCTTTTAAGAATTATGGCAAGATTAAATTGTCCACTTGTTAAATCTACGCTTGAATAAAAAAGCCATTTGGCACATAATAGTATCCGCATGGTACTTATGTAAGACTATAGCGAAAGGATATTTATGGTTATTGTATTAGATTTAGGTAACACCAATCTTTATGTTGGGGTATACCAAAAAAGTGCGTTAATAGCAACTTATCGCACTTACACTGATTCAGAGAAATCGATCGATAATTATCGCGATTTACTCGAGGATTTTTTATTAAAACATCACTTTGATTTACAATGCTTTGATGGAGCGATTATCTCAAGTGTGGTTCCCGATTTAACCGTGGTGTTAAAAGGGGCAATCGAATCTTTATTAAACATTCCTTGCATGGTGATTGCAAAAGGAGTTAAAACCGGTCTTTCAATTAGAATCGATAATCCTAGTGAACTCGGTGCCGATTTAGTCGCCGACGCGATAGGAGCCATAAAAAAGTATGGTGTTCCGTGTGTAATTGCCGATTTAGGTACAGCGAATAAACTCATCGTTATCGATAAAGACAGCAATTTTATCGGTGTCATCATTTTTGCCGGTATTAAAGTGGCAAGTAAAGCACTTAGTCGTTCAGCAGCACAACTGATTGACATTTCATATATTTGTCCTAAAAGTGTCATTGGCAAAAATTCCGCAGATTCTCTGAATTCTGGAGCAATATACGGAACGGTTGCTGAGATTGAAGGACTATATGAGCGAATTGAAAAAGAATTGGGATATCCATTAAAAAAGATCTTGACAGGTGGCAATTCTTACCTCGTAAAAGACCAAATTGAAGACTTCGTTTTTGACGATCGTTTGATTTTAGATGGACTTTTGGAAATCTATCGTCGTAACGGAGGTGTGGAACATGAATAATAAGGTTCGCTCTTTGACGATCGATGCGATGATGTTAGCAATCATCGCTTTAATGACATTTGTGCCGAATCTAGGTTACATTACTCTTTTTGGTGTCGCTTCCAATACTTTAATACATATTCCGGTTTTAATCGGGGCCTATCTATTTGGATGGAAAAAGGGTGGAATATATGGTTTCTTTTTTGGAATTCTTTCACTTTGCAAAGCGTTTCAATCACCTTCGGGACTTTTGGATGCTTATTTTATCAATCCGTTGATTTCGGTGCTTCCTCGAGTGGCCTTTGGTCTTCTAGCGGGTTTATTCTTTGAAATTGTTAAAAAAATTGATGCTCAAAACTTAAAAGCTTTAAAAATCACGTTATTATATGTTGGCACTTTCGTATTGACCATCATCCATTCGATATTGACTCTTGGAACTTTATATTTATTGGAATTTCAAGCCTTAAATGAAATGGCTGTTAGCAACAATTACGCTTCATTCTGGATTGTAATTCTCGGCATTCTTGCCACAAATGGTTTGATTGAAGCGGGAATCGCGACGGTGATCGTTCCTAATGCCGGATTGGTAATTGAAAAAGCGACCTTAAAAAACGCTTAAAATAAAAAGAACTAAATTTTCGTTATTTTTGCTGAAATATTTAGTTCTTTTTTTGTTGATTAAATAATAGTAATGTGAAGCGATGTCGTCGAAACCACATTTGTCATTAAATCTTTGGCACTGATATCGACTTCACCGGTTTGATTTAAATCCAAATAGTGACCATCGGTTGCGCTTCGATTCCCGATTGAAGCAATTGAGGAATTTGACGATTCGAAAACGATGTTGTTGATTGGACAACCGCTATCGATGGTACCAATAGGATTTATAACGAGATAATCGTAAAGATCGATATAAGAAACATCGGCTAAAACAAACGACAAATTAGTTTCTGAAAAGCTGATTTCTTTTACGAAATTATCCTCGATTTTATAAGGAATTTCTTCAGGATATGCACTTAAAGAACCATAGACGAAATCTTTGGCCTCAAGAGTAGTACCACCTCCACCATAAGATGAAGGTCCGTGTCTTCTTAACGTAGTGACATCGTAATCGAGACAATAGTAAGCATCATAGTATCCTTCGGTAAAATAAAAGTCGCATAATTGACCAACTTCATTGATCTTAAGTTCCATCGCTTTAACGTAACAATAATCGTTAGTATCGGCTTCAAGGGAAAGGAAACTCGCGTATTTACTATCATCTTCAAGTACTTCTCCAAAATAAACCATCGAAGGATCATTGGCGATATTTTGATATGTCATATAAGCATTTAGCGCTTGACCGATATTTAAGTATTGAAGCGCGGTTTCTTCATCGATCTGTTCCTTAGAAGCGCGATTAATGAAACCTTCAGATTGGAATTTACGGATATTATAATAAGTTCCGTCTTGATATAGTCTTTGCTCCAAGTAAGGGGCTTCAGTAACCATGCTAGTGCTAAAGTCGGTATTGCGACTGACACCATCGATTAAGGTTAGATTATTAAGATAGGCATTCATCGTGTAATTTTGTCTTTGATAATAGGTTTTATAAATGAAATATTGGGTTGCCTTCACTGAAATAACCTGATTATCGTAATTTATCGCTTGAATCATATAATTCAACGCATCTTGTTTTTCTAAAGGAGTGTAGTCGATAATCTCACTAGAAGAACTTGACGCACTGGACGAAGATGAAGCACTCGAAGAATTCGAGGAATTCGAAGAGTTCGAAGAAGTGTTTTCACTAGATGAAGTACTATTGAAATTAATACTTATATCGAGAAGTGAATCACTGCTTTCACTACTAGAGGATGAAGTGCTACTAGTTGTTTCACTAGTAGCACTATTAGATTGGGTTGAATAGTCGTGAGATTGAGTTGAAACATTTGGTTCTTGGGCCGATGAACAAGCACATAATGTCGTAAAAAGGGTAATGGATATAAGCAATTTTTTATTCATCTGGATAAACAAATCCTTGTGATTCAACGTAAATGTGCACTGTGCCCCATTTGTTGATTGGACATTCGCCTAGTTCATCAACAATATTTTCATCGGTCAAAGTCGCAAATTTATCGGCGTTAATGGTCGGTTCAAAAGCATTGTTTCTAACCACTACGTCGATGTAATCGATCGTGTTATCAGTCGCTAGATGAATTTCAAATTCTTCGATTGATTGATAATAGACGTATTTATCGTTTACAAAACCATAATAATTTGAAAGATTTTCATTGCCATTGTCGATTAACGGAAGAATCCTTGCTAAACGATCTTGAATGTCATCGCCGACATACGATGCAACACGAGTTTTAGAATTATAGACAAAATCCGATAAGGATAATGTTGAAAGTGAAATGCTATTAAGCGAACCAGTTTTTTCTATTAAAACACCGGTTCCAGAAAATTCACCGGCACCGCTACAATAGTTAACTAACGTTAAAACCTGATACAACGATTCGTCCAAAGCTTCTTTTAAATCAGCTTTAGCGGCATCATCGCCGGTGTCCGGTTTGGCTTTTTTGGTCACGGTGATGGAAATTCTTCCTTCCACTCCGCTTTCGACATTCAAAGCGACGATTTCACAAGTTCCTTCGCCAAGAGCCAAAATAGTACCAGTACTATCGTTAGTGACGACTGCGACATTTTCATTCGTGCTAGAAAAAATCAAACTTTTGTTAACTGCAGTTTCGGGTTCGACAACGGCACGAATAGCGAGAGTTTCTCCCACTTCGAGCGTGGTTTCAGCAGCGCTGAGTGTGATGCTTTGAACGAAAGACGAATCTATATCGATTGGGAATTCGTCGGTAAATTCATCCAATTCACCAGAAGTGATAAGATTAGTTTCTAAGGAATAATCGAGAGGGACTAAGGTTGAAAGATCATCGGCACTTTCATAATCATCTAAACGATAAAAGGCTTGTTCGGAAACATATTTTTGTAAAAAACCATGTTCCTTGCTGTCGAATTCATAAGTAAACGTTGCGATGTACTTTTGGTTAGAGTCGCTGTTTTCAGCTTCGGCATAGAACTTTAAAGCTACTTTGCCGTTTTGTTGTGATGCTGAGTAGTAAAAAGTGGATTCAAGGACTGTGGCGTAATATAAATCGTCAAAGGCCTTGCTTCCGGCGCCACAAGAGACTAACTCTTGAGCGTATTGGAAATTGTCACTAATAGAACCGACGTCACTTCCATCGAATAGATTAGTTCGATCGGTGTTGCTTTCAAAAACGGAATTTTCATAAACAATCGCTTGAATCAAATAGTAGTTGCGAATCAAATTGACTTCGTCAAAATTGTCGTTATAAGTGACATCGCCATCGGCATCATGCACCACATGATGAACGCTACCGCTACCGATAGTGATATCATCTTTATATGTTGTATATTGACTATACATCGTTTGATCATAGCGTATACCGCCATCGTAGCCGGAGGCATTTAAAGTTACCTCCGCTGTTTTGGCATAGCCGACGTCGACGCTTCCAGCATTTATCACAAGCATCTGTGCTTCTTCCGCAGTGAGAAATGGTTGGTTAGTGTTACCGCTTGAAGAAGAATCGCAAGAAGTATTTGAAGAATCTTCTGAAGTGATTGTACTTAAGACGCTTTCACTTGATGATTCATCGCTTGATAAATCAGAGCTTACTTCTAAAATAAGGCTTTCTAAAGAAGCAAGCGATTCTTGTGATGAAGTGCCTTGTGATAGATTACATGCTCCTAAAGAAGAAAGCATCAATAAACTTAAGATAAAAGCTTTCTTTTTCATCATTACTAAACCTCCTTATACATTATGAAACTCATCGTTCCACTGCCTTTTTCGGGACATTTGAAGTGCATAACTAATCCGGAACCATCCTTTTCGATAATGAAGTGCAAATCGGCAATTTCACCGCTTAATCTATTAGCCTCTTTATCATAAGTACGATTAGAGGTAGAGACGACATATCCTTCTGGATGAGGAACATCGCGGGTATTGTTGCAAGTAACATCATCGAATATTACAAAGTCCTCATCATTAGTGGTGGTCAATTCAAAGTTCCCCGTATTTGTTACTTTGCTAGCTGAACGGTAATTATCGATTAATGAATAAGTACCATCGTCGTTGAAAGTTATTTCAAATCTACTGCTACTAGTTGTCGATGACACCCATTTTCCAAGCAAGGCAACTCTTAAATCCTCTACGGAAAGTTCGCCCGGAGAAACATAAATAGATTTGGTAGCAAAGACATTGTTTCCTTCTAAATCTTGAGTCTCAGAGGTTGCAGTAACGACGACCATTCCCCCACCATTATTTTGACCTTGAAGATAAACTTTATCGCCTTCGACAACGATTTTAGCAAGTTCTTCATTATCGACACTCCAAGCTAATCTAGTATCAGCGTTACTAGGACTGACAGTCGCGCTTAATTCGACTTTTTGATCTTTATCGATTTTATTGGGAGCGCTAATTGTAATGGTTTTTGGTGCGAATAATTCGACACTGACCTCTAAAGTTTTGACTAAACCACCGGCTGATTTAAACGTCAATGTAGTATTTCCAACGCCTAAAGCAGCTAATTTATAATTCGGCGATGTCGGATCAACATCGATGACCGAAGTGTCACTACTAGAGACATACTCTAAGGTTTTAGATTCCATAGCTGTTTCTGGAAGAACATTTACCATAGTCATTGAACTCTTATACCAACTGGCACCAAGAGGAATGCGATTGCTTTCGGCAGTGACATACATAGTACTACCATATGTAATTGAAATTTGGACATCATATGAAGCGATGAAATATTGAGAAAGATTAAGATCGTCCGGCACTGCTTCTCTTTCACCTTTAACGGCCGTGTAGGTGGTTACTTCTACATTTCTTGTTGTAGCATCTGGTTTTAAAGCACCGGCATCATCATCATACATTGAAGATTTTACGTAGTTTTTATCTTCAAAAGTAATTTTTTGAATGAAACCATCGTAGGCAAATTCAAGATCTAATTGATAGACATGATAAATGGTTCCGAGGATTTCATGACCACATAATGTGACTTTGAAGCCATCATCTTCAGTAGCTATCGCGACTAAATCACCATCAAGATTTTCTTCTTTCAATTGACTGGATAAATATTCAACGACAATCTTAGCTAAACCATAAACTTCGTATTTTTCTTTTGCATCGGCTAAAGTGATTTCTTTTTCATCATCGGTGACTTCATCAACGATATCAAGTCGCGTGAGTTTATCATACGATGTAGAATAAGTTTGAAAATCTAAAACTTCAATATATTGGGTATCATTGTTGTAAAGTCCTTTATACTCAACAAATTCATAATTGCTGTATGTGGCTTTTTTAGTGCCGCTGGCATATACGCCGCCATCATAAAATGTTGTAGTGTAATTCATATTATTAGAAGTATCGTAAGCGCCGGTTTTTTGAGCTACGACACTAGAAATTTCATGTTCTAATTGGATGGATTTTGCAAGAACACCTTCTAATTCCGCTACGGAAGAAGGCATCGCGACAACTTCATCGAAAACCGCGAATAAAGTGATGTCTTCCTTGATTCTAAAGGTGTAAGTTTTATCTTGGCTGACTTCTTTACCGGATTCATCTTGCCAGGCGACGAAACGATGTCCGCTTCGTTCTTCGGCAGTGACTGAAACTTCATCGTCCCATTCAAAAATACCTGAAGCATCGTCGCCACCATTGATTGTGCCACCGGTAACTGTCAACGTAAATTGTTTTTTGGCATAAACAGCCTCCAATGATAAATCTTCAGAAGCAACGAAAGTGTAAGGATTTTCAGTAGCAAAGTCTAAAGTCGTTTCGCTATTGATCCATTTGGCAAATTCATATCCTTCATCAGGTTCATTAGCGGTAATTGTAACATCACTACCTTCATCATAAGTTCCAGAACCTTGACCATTTTCCACTTGAATTGTGTACTTATTGATGACAGTGGAACTTGAAACATCTTCAGGACTACTGCTTTGTTCTAAAGATGAACTTTGTTCGACAACTTCAGAACTATTTTCTTCCGAAGATACGCTTTCTTCCATGGAACTTTCTTCTAAGGAACTTTCTTCCACAGAGCTTTCTAACGATGAGCTAACACTTTGAGACGTACTAGACGACTGTCCTAAAGAACTACTACCCATCGATGAATCGCCATCTGTACCAGCGCAAGCACCTAAGGTTAAGACGGCAAGTAAGGGTAAAATAACCTTTTTCTTCATTTCATTTCCTCCTTAAAAAAATTTTTGTTAATATTTTATCGGTTTGATTATATGCTGTCAAGATAATATTTTTATATCTTAAAATAAACCAAAATTTATGGTATAATATTTCACTGAAAAAACTTTTTTATAAAGTAAAATATAAATCATTGAATAAAAAATATGATAAGAAAAACCTTATATAGAAAAGATATGATATTTAAACTCTATAAATCGCATAATGAATGTTAAAACTAAAAAATTTATTGATGACATAAATAATAAACAAAACCTTATATTATTAAGGACATGTACTTGTATTAGTTTGAAAGATCTATTAAAAAGAAATAAGAAAAAGTACGTAAACTTCCCTTACTATGCTATAATAGAAATCAATTTGAGGTGATACTTTTATGGAAAGCAAATACGCAACTTTAGCAAAACCATATTTTGCTGAAGCAATTAATAATTTGAAATCATGGATTAAAATTAATTCTATTTATGATGAAAAGACGATTTCAAAAGAAAAGCCTTTTGGTTTAGGTGTTGAAAAGGCATTAAAATATATTGCCGATTTAGCTATCAAAGATGGCTTTAAGGTCGATAGATGCGATAATTATTGTACGGAAATAAGCGCTGGTGAAGGTGACTTAATTGCCGTATATGCTCACGCCGATGTCGTTCCGGTCTCAACTTCATGGAAACATCAACCATTTGGAGCGACTGAAGAAAACGGTGCGATTTATGGAAGAGGGACAAGTGACGATAAAGGCCCGGCGATGGCGGCTTATTATGCGCTGAAGTTGCTTCGAGATCATCATATGATTGAAGGATATAAAGTCACTTTAGTGATTGGAGGTAACGAAGAGTCCGGTTCTCGTTGCCTTGAACATTATTTTAATGTTTTAAAACGTCCGTACCCTAAATATGGATTTACTCCCGATGGTCAATTTCCTTTAATTTATGGTGAAAAAGGCATTTGCAACTATGTTCATCATTTTGAAACAAAAATTGCAGGTTTGAGTAATATTGAAGCTGGTTTAGTTAGCAATTCAGTGATTGATATCGCTAAAGCAACCCTTGAAAAAACGGACGGTTTATTGGAATCTCTCCAAGATTTTAAATCAAAACATCCTGAAATTCGCTTTGAAATAGAGAAAAATTGCATCACGTTTTTTGGCAAGGCGGCACATGGATCGACACCCAAACTCGGTATCAATGCCGGATTATATCTTTTGAAATTTTTAGGGGTATATCTTAATAACGATTTATTGTCACGATTAAGTGAAAGCTATTTTGACGGAGAAGGACGCAATATCAATCAATATTACGAATCTAAAGAATTGCATGGAACAACCTACAACGTCGGAATCATCAATTATCGAGACAACTGTTTTCAAATGGTCGTTAATTTTCGTTATCCCGAAAATGTCGAAGTTACTCAAGTGATTGAAAATTTAAAACAATTAAATTTAGGAACCATTACTATTGAAAGTGAAAGTGCTCCGTTATTGATTGATCCTGATTCACAAATGGTTAAAACATTACATCATGTATACCAAGAGGAGACGGGCGATTATGAAACTCCGATTGTGACAATCGGGGGAGGTACTTACGCTAAAGAAAGTCGTAATACTTTGGCATTTGGTTCGGCTTTTCCTAATAATGACGATCGCATCCATGACGCTGATGAAAAGATCACAATAAAGGATTTCACGACTTCGATTGCTATCTATGCTCGTGCCATCGATGCTTTGGGGAGATTGAAATAATGAGATTGCGCCATCGCGTATGGGGTGATAAAATCATTGAAGAACATCCTGAACTTGTGATTACGAGAGAACAATTGAATTCACAATTGTTAACGGATTTTTTTACTAAAGACAATTTAGTTTTAGAAATTGGAAGTGGTAAGGGTGACTTTGTGATTCAAATGGCCAAAAAATACCCTGAATGGAATTTCATTGGCGTTGAAATGAATGAGATGGCTTTGGCAATTACTTTAAAGAAATTAGTCAATGAAGAATTAAAAAATATTTTGATGATTAACTGCGATGTAAATCGATTATTTGAGTTATTGCCATCGCATCGTTTTGAAAGAATCTTTTTGAATTTTTCTGATCCGTGGCCGAAAAAAAAGCAACATAAACGACGTCTAACATATCCGACTTTTTTAGCGCAATTTGAAAGACTTTTGGTTAAAGGTGGATATCTAGCTTTTAAGACGGATAACGATGAACTTTTTAAAGATTCGTGTGAATATTTAAAAGCATCAAATTTTGAGACAATCGAGGTTGACTATGACTATGATGGTCAGGAAATAGTCGATGCACAAACTGAATATGAGACAAAATTTCGCAAGCAACAGATAAAAATCAAAAGATTTTTAGCAAGGAGTAGATAATATGAAACTGAGTAATAAACAAATAAAAAGATTAGAAACCGTAACTCAAATAAATGCCGTTTCCGGTGATGAACATCTTTTAGCCAATTATCTCAAAAATCAATATAGCAAGTGGGGATATCAATTGATGTTCGATAATTTAGGTTCAATTTTCGCTTATAAAAAATCGAAAGTAGCGAATGCCAAAAAAGTAATGATTGTCGCACATATGGATGAAGTCGGCTTTATCGTCAAAGAGTTATTGAGCAATGGGTGCGTTAAAGTTCATGCTCTAGGTGGTCATAATTCTGCAACTTTATTGAGCAATCGTGTTATTTTGACTACGCGCGATAATAGAAGTTACCATGGCGCGATAAATTCCTTACCACCGCATTTGCTTAAAGGCAAAAACGATAATGTTTCAATTTCGGAGATGATTTTTGACTTTGGTTTTACAAGTATCGAAGAATTGAAAAATCATGGTGTTAATATCGGTGATCCGATTGTCTGCGAAGGATCTTTTGAGATTTTAAACGAAGGGAAAAGATTGTTGGCAAAAGCTTTCGATGATCGAATCGGCATCGCTTTAGGTCTTGAAATTCTTGAATATTTTAAAGATCGAGATTTACCGTTTGATTTATATGTAGGTGGTTCGGTACAAGAAGAAGTCGGATGTCGTGGTGCTTTGACCTCGGCTCATCTTATAAAGCCGGATTTAGCTATTGTCATCGATTGTTCGCCTGCGAAAGATATGGCGGGAGACGATGGAGAATTAGGAATCTTAGGAAAAGGGGTTTTAGTCCGTGTTGTCGACGCGACGATGATCGCGTTTAAAGATCTCATTAACTATCAAATCGAAACATTGAAAAAAGCTAAAGTTCCATATCAATATTACATTTCTCCAGGGGGAACCGATGCCGGCAATATTCATAAAAGTATCGATGGCATTAAAACCCTCACATATTGTTTAGTGGCGCGCAGCATTCATACCGCTTCGACTATCATCGATACCGATGATTATTTAAACGCTCGAAAAGGAATGATTTATCTACTAAAACATCTCAATTTTAAAAAGATGGGTATTGAATAAATGGTCGCGGATTTTTTCTATAATCACCACGCCTTTAAAGATATATTGCTTGCGATTATCCATGAAGACATGATTCCTAATCGTCTAGAAAAAAACGACGATATCGTCACCTTGTATCATGATGAAATGCTTGTCGGCATCAATTTTTTGAATATATCAAAAACGATTAAAATTTATTCGTCAGGAAAAATATTTCTTCCTAACCGAGCGTTTATCGATGCGATTAATGCTTTGTTAGTAAAACAAAACATCGTTTTTGACGTGCCGATAAATTCTGGATTTTTAGTCGTGGATATCTTAAAACCGATTTGTTCTAAAGATAATAAGATGTTTGTTGAAACGCAACTTAAAGAACATAAAATCATCGTTTCTTCCAAAAGAAAAAATTCGTTAAATTCCAAGGGAATTATCGCCTTAAACGGAACTCTTTTAGAAAATGGAACGAGAGTTAAAGAGCAAGTTCTTGAAGGGATAAAGTCGGAAGGAATTTTATTAAACTTAAACGATGATGAAATTCTTAATGAAGAAATTAAAAATCTCCCAAACGGAAGTGATTTTTACTCGTTGATTTAAGTTTATTGACTATTATTCAAATTTTGTCAATTTAGGACCCTTATTTCATAAATTACAATAGGTGATTTTATGAAATGTTATTTAATTGGAATAAAGGGTTCAGGTATGGCAGGTTTGGCGCTTCTTTTAAAAAGCGATAATTATGAAGTTTGTGGCAAAGATGTCGATCGATATTTAAAAAACGAAGATAGACTTAAAATGGCTAAAATTAATATTTTACCTTTTGATGATCGAAGCTATCTTGAAGCTGATTTAGTGATTATCGGTCACGATTTTTATCATCAAGATTTAATTGAAGAACTAGTTGAGGCGCAAGTTCCGTTTTTCGAGTATCATCGATTTTTAAATTTTTATATTCAACCCGATTGTTTAATCTCTGTCGCCGGAAGCCATGGGAAAACGACTACGGTAAAATTATTAGTAACCGCGTTAAAGGAAGAAGCTTCGTTTTTGGAAGGCGATGGAAAGGGTAATCATGATGATCAAGAACGATATTTTATTTTGGAATCGTGCGAATATAAAGACCATTTTTTAGCCTATCATCCTCGCTATGCGATTATCACCAATGTTGAATACGATCACGTTGATTATTTCAAAAATCAACAACAATACGATGATTCATTTTTAAAATTTATCGCTCAAAGTCAAAAGGCCATCGTGGATTATGATTTTGTCGAAAAATATAAACTTAAAAATGTGATTTCATATGGCTTTAACGAAAAAGCAACATATCATTATTTAAATTATAAATTGGAGAAAAATTTCATAAGCGGTACTATCGTTAAGGAGCATCAAATATTGATTAGTTTTAAATTGCCGCTAGTCGGAGAACAATTCTTGCATCATCTTTTAGCAATCGTGGCATTTTTTGATTTAGAAAATCTCGATTTAGAACAAGGATTTAAAAATCTTTGCCATTTTAAGAATGCTGAACGCAGATTTGAAATAGAAGAGCATGATCAGTATGTAATCATCGATGATTATGCCCACCACCCACAACAGATCGAAGAAAATTTAAAAAATGTCACTAGATGTTATCCAGATTATCGACATTATGCGATTTTTAAACCCGATCGAAAATCGCGATTTGAATATTTTTTCGATGAATTTCAAAAAATTTTAAGCGAATATGATCACGCTTATGTTTTACCGCTTCCCGATAATCAAGAAAACAAAGGGACGGATATTTCTCGAATTGCCAATGAAAAAATCACTTTTCTTGAATCACCGAGTGTTTTAAAGAATAAACACCATTTTAAAACGAAAGCCACATATTCTTTGATGTCGAGCAAATCACTGAGTGAAATATCGGAAATTATAAGGAAAGTTGATTTTAATAACAATTAAAATAACATAGAAAAACCCTTGGCTTTTATTCTACCAAGGGTTCGGTTGAATTTTTTTATTTATTTGATGTTCAAGAGACGAACGGTGTCACGGACAATCATCAATTCTTCATTAGTTGGAATTACGGCGATTGGACGCATGGAATTAATTGAAGAAATTAGCCCATATTTACCTCTTATGGTAATATTATTGAGTTCGTCATTCAATTCAACATTTAAAGCTTCTTTAATATCGTCGACTATCAATTTACGGAAGAATGGGGAGTTTTCTCCAACTCCGGCTGAAAAAACAATCAAGTCACAACCACCGAGACGGACGAAATATTGACCGATGTAATCGGCGATACGACGAGCGTACATTTTGGTGGCCAAAATAGCACGAGGATCACCTTCAAGAGCGGCTTTTTCAACTGGTCTAGTATCAGAACTGATGCCTGAAATACCACTAAGCCCTGATTCTTTGTTGAACTCTTGATAAAGAGTTTCGGCGTCTTTACCGGTCTGCTTAATCAAATACGGCATGACGGAAGGATCGATATCGCCGGTTCTAGTACCCATCATTACTCCGGCTAATGGGGTAAGACCCATTGAGGTAGCAACGCATTTTCCGTCTTTAATCGCACACAGCGAAGCTCCAGAACCGATGTGGCAAGTGATAACTTTTTTCAAAGGATTATCGGCAAACAAACGCTTAGCTTCTAAGAAAAGATATTGATGTGAAGTGCCGTGAGCTCCGTATTTGCGCACGTGATATTTTTCATAATATTCATATTTGCATGCATAAAGGTAATCTTCGGCTTCCATCGTTTGATGGAAAGCAGTATCAAAAACGAAGACATTCTTTACGTCTGGCAAAACTTGTTTGAAAGCCCGATAACCGATGAGATGAGCGGCATTGTGCAAAGGAGCAAGAGGAATTAAACTTTCGACTTTGTCCTCGACATCCTTTGTAACGATTTCGGAGTGTGAAAAATATTGACCGCCTTGAACGACACGATGACCGACACCTTTGATTTCATTAAGATCCTTGATAATGCCGCTTTCGGTCAATGATTCAAGAAGAAGACTCACCGCAATCGCGTGATCCTTGATTTGACACATAAATTCCGACTTGTCTTTTCCGACAACTTCAATTTTGAAACTGGCGCTATCAAGACCGATATTTTCAGCCATTCCAGAACAGATAAGGCGTTCTTCCGGCATTTCAAATAGTTTGAATTTGAGCGTGGAACTTCCCGCGTTCACAGCGATTACTTTTGACATGTTAATGCTCCTTTTTCCAATATTGCATTTTAATATAATTGATTATTGAAGTAAAGAAAATTAAATTAAGTTGTCACTATTGAGCGTCTAAGATAGTTGTGACAAAAAAATTATTTTTATATATACTTGTCATTAATGTAAAAGTCATTTCCAATTTAAATCTTAAAATAGTAAATTTTAGTATACAAAAAGGAAGTAGCCCTAGGCAAGAAACAAAGTCTCGCGTCCTACTTCCGATGATATTATAACTTTAAAAAGGTAAATTATCACCACATAATATAATGGCTTTTATCGTGTGTTAATTATAAAAGTAAGTGCAACAAACAAAAAATAATAAATATAAGTCTAATTTTAAAGCACAAAAAAAGGAAGTAGCGCTGTGTCAGAGTCATTAGCTCCTACGTCCTACTTCCGATGATATTTTAATTTAAAAAAAAACAAATATCAATAAAAAAGTAGAATAGTGAACCACTTTAACAATGACAAGTGATAATTTGCACTAGTAAAAATTCCAATTTTATGGTAAACTACAAAAAGGATATCTACTAGTCGCTAGGAGGATAAGACAATATGGCATACGGCTTGTTGTATGATTTTTTAATGGGGCAATCAATTGAGGCCTATAAGTACTTCGGTGCTCATCATGTCAAAAACGGAGATAAAGAGGGATTTGTCTTCCGTGTCTATGCGCCGTTAGCAAAAGAAGTTTCATTAATTGGTGAATTTAATTCGTGGAATCCCGGAACTCATCGCATGAACAAAGTTGACGTTGCTGGCGTATATGAAGTGTTTGTAGAAAATATCGGCAATTATAATTCTTATAAATTTCATATTTTGGATTGCAATAATAATTATATCGACAAAGCAGATCCTTTTGCTTTTACGAGTGAATTAAGACCAAACAGTTGTTCTAGAACTTTTGACATTGAAAACTTCATGTGGCACGATCAAGAATTTCTCAAAAAGCGCAATCGCAATTTTGATCGCCCGGTTTCGATATATGAAATGCATTTAGGCTCATGGTTAGGGCCGCAAGATGGGCGTTTCCTCTCATATGAAGAGGTTGCTGATCATCTGATTAAGTATGTGAACGACCATGGTTTTACCCATGTTGAAATTATGCCGATTACCCAATATCCGTTTGATGGATCGTGGGGATATCAAGTGACTGGCTTTTATGCCGTAGATTCAAGATATGGCAACCCATTTCAGTTAATGTCGTTTGTCGATCGCTTACACCAAGCAGGTATTGGAGTCATCCTAGATTACGTTTTAGTCCATTTTGCGACCGACAATTACGCTTTAGGAAAATTCGATGGTTCTAATCTTTACGAAGGTCAAGGCGATGCGGAGTACAGTCAATGGGGTAGTTATCTTTTTGATTTAGGAAAAGATCCGGTTCGTTCCTTCTTGATGTCGGGAGTCAATTATTTCATCGATTATTTCCACTTTGACGGTGTGCGTTTCGATGCGGTAAGCAACATTATCTATTGGCATGGCGATACTTCAAGAGGGGAAAATACAGGGGCGATAGAATTCATCAAGCGTCTTACCGGCAAGTTGCATATCGCTCATGATAGCGTGATGCTCATCGCCGAGGATTCCTCAGCTTATCAAGGAGTAACCAAACCGCTTGAATATGGTGGTTTAGGCTTTGATTATAAATGGGATTTAGGATGGATGAACGATACTTTAAAATACTATGCCAAAGATCCGATTTACCGCAAATATCATCATTACGATTTGACTTTTTCGATGGCGTACTTCTATTCGGAAAACTTCATGTTGCCTTTATCGCACGATGAAGTCGTTCACGGAAAAGGAACGATCATCAATAAACTATGGGGAAATTACGATCAAAAATTCGCTCAAATCCGTAATTTATTCACTTATCAATGGGCACATCCCGGAAAAAAACTAAACTTTATGGGCAATGAATTGGCGTCATTCGACGAGTGGAATGAATTGAAATCGTTGCCGTGGAATTTAAAATCATTTCCGATTCACGATTCAATTTCCCGTCTAGTGCGCGACTTAAATTTGATTTATGCGCATGAAAAGTCGATGTATTTTGAGGAACATAATCCGGCCCATTTCCAATGGTTAATGGCGGATAATGCTCAACAATCAGTCTATGTCTTTAAAAGAACATCTGACGAATCAACTTTGATTTTTGTCTTTAATATGACGCCGTATTTTTACGATTCCTACGATATCGGAGTCGACGAATTAGGTGAATACACGGAGATTTTCAATTCTGATAAAGATGTTTATGGTGGTTATAATCAATACAATGGCTTGCCATTAAAAGCCTATGAAGGCTATTGCAATAATCAACCATTTCATATTACAATTAAACTCGCGAGTTTTGGTGCCTTGATTCTCAAGTTGCCAAAACAAGAGAAAAAAAGAAAGTAGGTAAAGATATGTTTGAAACCAAGGAAATATTTAAAGAAGAGTTTGAAAAAAGAGCGATTGCCAAATATGGCGTTGACTTTAGGCGCTGCCATATCACCGAACTTTACGAGATTCTCGGCTCGATGGTTCGTGATTACACCGCTTACGATTGGAAAGCTTCCAAAGAGTATGTCCAAGAGCATCACGGTAAACAATTAGTTTACTTTTCAATGGAATTTTTAATCGGGCGTCTGCTTGTCAACAACATGATGAATCTTGGCATTTACAACGTAGCCAAAGAAGGATTGAAGGATTTAGGAATCGACATTCATGATCTTGAAGATCAAGAGACCGATGCCGGACTTGGAAACGGAGGCTTAGGACGTCTCGCAGCTTGCTTTTTAGATTCTATCGCCTCATTGGGGTATCCAGGACATGGTAACTGCATCCGCTATGAATACGGATTCTTTAAACAAAAGATCATCGACGGCAAACAAGTCGAAGTACCTGATCAATGG
Source organism: uncultured Bacilli bacterium (assembly GCA_947588815.1). GTDB lineage: Bacteria > Bacillota_I > Bacilli_A > RFN20 > CAG-449 > CANQAG01. The sequence goes on along the minus strand of CANQAG010000013.1, from coordinate 9,223 downwards.
CTTAATTCCGGCAATGTTTGGGAAATAAAAAAGCCGAAACATGCGGTTAATGTTAAATTTTATGGCCAAGCGGAAACATATCAAGATGTCGATGGAAATGTTCGTTCTAGAACCATCAACGCTTTAAATGTCAAGGCGGTTCCTTATGATATTCCGGTTATCGGATACAAAAATCATGTGACTAATACGTTGCGCCTTTGGTCAGCTGAACCGACTGAAGATGAACTTCCGACTAACATGAGTTTCTCTTCTTACCTTGAGACGATTAAAGAAATTTGTCACGGATTATACCCCGACGATTCGACGGAACATGGTAAAATCCTTCGTTTGCGGCAACAATATTTCTTAGTTTCGGCTGGTTTACAATCGACCATTCGCGGTCATAAACGTGTCTATAAAACTTTAGACAATCTATGCGAAAAGTATGTGTTCCAACTTAACGATACTCACCCGATTCTTTCCATTCCGGAATTGATGCGCATTTTAATGGATGAACAAGGATTCGGTTGGGATGATGCGTGGTATCAAGTGACCCATTTGATGGCTTACACCAATCATACGATCATGGCCGAAGCCCTTGAAAAATGGCCAGTTCACTACGTGAGCAATCTTTTGCCTCGCGTCTATATGATCATTGAAGAAATCAATCGTCGCTTTATTCTCGATTTAAAAGCCAAAGGATATGACGATGCCTTTATCGACCGAGTTAAAATCATCAAAGACGGCATGATTTATATGACCAATCTCGGTATTCACGCTTGTTTCTCGGTCAACGGGGTGGCTAAACTTCACACCAAGATTTGTTGTGAATCGACATTCCATGATTTCTATACTTTGTATCCTGAAAAATTTAACAACAAGACTAATGGAATTACCCATCGTCGTTGGTTCTTATACTCTAACCAAAAATTATCTTCCTATGTCAGTGAGCTTATCGGCGAAGATTGGATTATGAATCCTGACGATCTTGAAAAACTTTTAAAATATAAAGACGACGTTAAAGTTTTAAATAAAATCAACGATATCAAATATCAAAATAAAGTCGCTTTAGCTAAATACATCAAAGAACATAATGGAATCGATGTCGATCTTAACTCCATCTTCGATGTGCAAATCAAACGGTTGCACGCCTATAAACGTCAGCTGATGAATGTCTTTAGAATCATTTATTACTATAAGAGAATGAAGATGGATAGTTCCTTTAAAATCTATCCGCATACCTTTATTTTCGGAGCCAAGGCTGCGCCGAGTTATAGTCTCGCTAAAAAGATTATTCAATTAATCAATGCGGTGGCCTCTAAAGTCAATGAAGATCCGGAAATATCCAAATACATGAAAGTGGTCTTCATAGAAAACTACGGAGTTTCTTCCGCGGAAGTGATCATTCCCGCTGCTGATGTCTCTGAGCAAATTTCTACTGCCGGTAAAGAAGCAAGCGGTACCTCGAATATGAAGTTTATGATTAACGGGGCGATCACCCTTGGCACTTTAGACGGAGCCAACGTTGAAATTCATCAACGAGTCGGCGATGAAAATAGCGTGATTTTCGGTATGAAGGATTTTGAAGTCGATGCTTTAAGAGCTTCCGGAAGTTATTCACCATGGGATATCTATCATTCTGAACCGATGGTAAAATGCGTGATCGACAGTTTAGTCGATGGAACCTTCGCCTTGAATCACGATGAATTTAGAGAAATTTTTGATGAAATCATGTATCGCAATGACGAATACTTCAATGTTAAAGATTTTAATTCGTATCTTGAAGCGAGCGAAGAAATTTCTAAACGTTATCAAAATCGCGAACAATGGGCTCGTTCTTGCCTCATCAACATCGCATATGCCGGATATTTCTCTTCGGATCGAACGATTAAAGAGTACGTTAACGATATTTGGAAACTTGAAAAAATCAATTAAATCACTATTGAATAAAAAGCAGATTTTCGTTAATCTGCTTTTTATTATCAAATAAGTTGAATTATCTTTGATAATCCATAAAATATAATTGATAAGAAAATTATGGAGGTAAAAAATTATGAATGAAGAATTGAAAATGCTAAAAGAATTATCGGAAGTCAATGGTATTTCCGGAAGTGAAAAAGAAGTAGTCAAAGTATTTCGTAAGTATGCCGAACCTTACGCCTCACGGATTGAATACGACAAATTAGGTTCTTCGATTGCATATCATCAAGGCAAAGAAGGAGAACCGGTCGTGATGATTGCCGGTCATATGGACGAAGTCGGTTTTTTAGTGGCTCGCATTGAAGATAACGGAATGTTAAGATTACATCCAATCGGCGGTTGGTGGAATCATGTCGTTCTTGCGGAAGTGATGACAGTCACCACCCGTAGCGGAAAAGAATACATCGGTGTTACCGGAGCACAACCGCCTCATGGTTTACCGGCTGAAGCTCGGGCTAAAGTTTTAGAGACCAAAGATCTTTATCTTGATCTAGGCGTTAAAGATGCCAAAGCTATCGCGGAATTAGGAATCAGAATCGGCGATACCGTCACTCCAAAGACTGATTTTAGAGTTTTAAATGACGGCAAGACTTTGCTTGGCAAAGCATGGGACGATCGAATCGGTGTCGCTGTCGCTTTGGAAGTTTTAAAAAATCTTCACGGCGTCGATACTGATGCCACCATCGCGGCGTGTGGTACCGTTCAAGAAGAAGTAGGATTAAGAGGGGCAAGAACCTGCGCTTATCATGTAAAGCCGGATATCGCTTTTGCCCTTGATGTGACGATGTCTTACGATTTACCGGGTTCACCGAAACTCGACACCAAATTAGGAAACGGAGTCGCTTTATCGGTCTGCGATGGTAGTGTCATCGGGCATCGCGGTTTATTCGATTTTGTTGAAGATATCGCCAAAAAACATCACGTTCGTTACACTTACGATATGCTCACTGCCGGTGGTACCGATAGTGGGGAGATTCATAAACAATACGATGGAATCATCACGATGACGATCTCGCTTCCGTGCCGTTATTTCCATTCTCACGTTTCGCTAATCGATATTGACGATTTTCACGAAGCGGTCAAATTATTGACTGAAGTTTGTAAGGCGATTAACAAAAAGACCTTAGAAGATTTAAAAGCTTCTAAGTATCAATAAATTTCAAATAAGAAAACTAAAATTACGCTTTGACTTGCGCTTTGAGTTCTTCAAGCAGAAGTTCGATCTCTTCTTCTGAAAAGATCTTGACTTGATGCTCGCGCAACAAACGGGTTGTGATTCCTTCTCCGTCGATTAAAGTGTGGCTGAAAGTCCCATCGTAGATTTTCTTCACACCGCATGACGGAGATTTTTCTTTGCTTAAAACGTATTTGATATTTTCGTTTACGATCAATTCTTCCGCCAAAGTCGCACCTAAAAAGAAATTCATCGTGCGATCTTTATTATCGGAAGAGATGACCATCGGTCCTTTGATTTCACTAGGAGTACGAGGAGTCGGTAATTTGCCGGCAACTTCAGGACAAAAAGGGATCAGCTTAGCATATTTTTTTAATTCTTCGATTTGTAAGAGGTAATTATTGCTGCCATCGTATTTAACATTTTGACCTAAAAGGCAGGCGCTGACATAAACTTTTATCATAAAAACTCCTTTGTTTAATCACATTTTATCATATATAATGAATTATGGTGAAATTTATGGAAGAAATTCGCGTAATTAACATTCATGGTAAGGATATCGTGTGTTATTTAGAACCACGGTCTTTTACGCGTCTCCATTTTTTTTACAGCTATGGGGAAATCGTCATCAGTTATCCACCTCACTATGATTTAGAAAGATTAAAGACCGACTTAGAAAATTCCTTTTCGAAAAATAAGATTAAAAAATTTTCCTCGGAACATCTTATCGGCACGGATTACATCTACATTTTAGGGGTTCGCCACCGCCTTTTAAGAAGCGATTATTATGGGGAAATATCGAAAGAAGATATCGTTTTTACCAATTTAGAAGCGATTCAAAAAAAGTTGAAAAAACTCGCTTACGATATCATTTTAACTCGCGTCAAACATTATGAACAAATAATGAAGACGTCGCCCCATAATATTAAAATTACCGATTGTTATACCACTAAAGGAAAAAATTATATCGCTAAAAAATTGCTGATATTTGATTACCGTCTGGTTCATTTTTCCGTTGACATCATCGATTCGGTAGTCGTGCACGAATTGGCTCACGATTTTATCGCCAATCACAGTGCAGATTTTTATCGCATCGTCGAACATTATTTACCTCAATACTATGAATTACATCAAAAATTGACCTATGGAGTGAAACAATGAAAGAACTCAAATTCGAAAGTAAAAATAATCAAAGAGTGAAAGATCTCGTCGCCTTTTTTAAAAAGGGTGGCGCGAAAGAAGATGGATTAATCGCTATCGAGGGAAAGGATTTTTTGGATTTGGCTGCGGAAGAAAAATCGCTAGTAGCCCTTATAAGCGCTTTTCCATGTCCGTTATATCCGGAAGTCACCCATGTGGTGATTCCTCAAGAGATACTAAAAAAACTTTCCTTGAATGACGATGTCAACGCTTTATTGGGTATTGCAAAACTCGCTTATCATCAAGAAGTAAAAGGATCGCGATTATTATATCTTGACGATGTGCAAGATCCGGGAAATGTCGGAACGCTTATAAGAACTGCCTTGGCGTTTTCTTACGATGGGGTCATTCTTTCTAATAAATGCGCTTCGCTTTATAATCGCAAAGTAATCGCATCAAGTAAAGGTGCTATATTTAAAATTCGATTATATCGTGATATACTATTAAAGACGTTCAAAGGACGATACACGATCATCGCCAGTGCCTTAAAAGGCGCAACTGACTATCGAAATGTAGAAATACCTTCGAATTTTGTGTTAGTTTTAGGCAATGAAGGGCAAGGAATAGAAACTGCAAATCTTGATATGGCTGATGAAATTGTCTATATCCCACAAGACCATATCGATTCGTTGAATGTCGCTGTGGCCGGTGGAATTTTGCTTAACTATTTTAGAGGTAATTAATATGAAAAGAGTGTTAATATGCGTACATGGTTTTATGATTCATGATGATCATGATTTTAATTATCTTGAAAAATACTTTAATGAAGTTAATGAAAATCCGGATCTCGAATTATCCAAAGTTTTTCTTTACGATCGCTTAAATCGTAAAACGTTGAGTCATAAAAAGATGTATCAAGCGTTAGTCGCTCACACCAAAAAGTATCTTGATGAGGGATATAAAGTGACTCTAGTGGGTTATTCGTTTTCGTGTTCTTTAGTGGCTAGAGCGTGCAAAGAGCTTAATTTGGATCGAGTGATCTTTGTTTCACCGACCAATAAATTATGGAAGACGAAACTGATCTTTAAATATCTTAAAATCGCTACGCAAAACATTAAAATTCGCTTTAAGTATGGAACTAAAAAAGCACGCCGAATCATGGAAAAGACGAAACTTAGCAATACTTTTACAATCGCCTGGAATATCATGCTAGGGACGATAAAAAATCGTCGTTACTACAAGTATGTCGATGTTCCGTGTTTGATATTTAAAGGGCAAAAGGATAATCTCACTTTAGATAGCACGATTAAAGAAATCGGAAAGAAGCTTAAATCGCGTTATCGGGGAATTTACATGTTTCCGGAATACGATCACTTCTTTATTAGAAATGACTATCAATTTAAAGACAAGGTATATCCTTTGATCGTTAAATTTGCCTGTGACAATGAATAGGAGGCCGTCAATGAAAAAAACTTTGATATTTTTTATGCTTTTGCCATTTATGGCTTTTTTGGGTTCGTGTTCTTCAAATACAATAGAACCGACGGATAACCTCAATTATTGCACGACCAGCGGATCTTCAAAACTTATCGTATGCAACTCTTCTTCGTATGGCAAAAAGAAAGTGACGATACCCGAAACCGTCGAGATTAACGGAAAAGTTCGTGAAATCGACGGGATTGCAAACGATGCTTTTAAGGATAATCCTTACATTGAATCGATCGTTATTCCTAAACATATCACGCGAGTTGGAATTCGTTCCTTTTTTAATTGCAGCGCTTTAAAAGAAGTGGTCTTTGAAGGTGAGGGATTGACTTATCTTTCTTCGTCGATGTTTGAAAATACCCAGCAATTAAAGACGATGAAACTTCCTTCGCGACTTGAAACCATCAATAGTTCGTGCTTTAAAAACTGTGGTCTAGAAACTTTGGATTTTCCAAGCACTTTAAAAGAAATCAAGATGCGGACTTTTGAAAACGCAAAATTAAAGTCAGTCACTTTAGATGGAGTAATGTTAGAAGAGCACGCTTTTACAAATTGCGAATCGTTAGAAGAAGCGACGATTAAAAATCTTGACACTATTCCATATCATGCTTTTTATCAACCGATAGCTTTAAAGAAACTTACCATTTCAAATGTGAAAGAAATCGGTAGCTATGCTTTTTATGGGGCTAATAGTTTAGAAAGTTTATCGTTTGATCAAAACCTTGAAGTTATTAACGATTCAGCATTTTATGGAGTCAATAATCTTACTTCTTTGATTTTTAAAGAAGGCATTAAGCGAATCGGTGTTCACACTTTTGAAAACGCTAAAATCGAAACTTTGACGATTCCAAAAGGAGCAGTTGAAATACAAGGCTACGCTTTTAATAATTCGACACTTAAAGAAGTGTTTATCACAGAAGAAACGATATATAATTCTAAGTCGTTTCCTGATTACACTAAAATAACTTTACATTAATTTAGAGTTTGATATTTTAATAATTTATCGTATATCTTTCTTTTTAACTTAACTATTGTCAAAAAAATCAATGAAATAAATTAATTAAAATATGTAAATGCATTTGTTTATAAATCGATTGCGACTTTAAATTAATCACTAATTAGTGCTTTTAAATTTTATAAAATTTTATATGGTAAATAGCTAGATACAAAGGTAACTATTTGACTTTTCGACTAATCTTTTGTAAAATCATGATGATTATTATGAAAAAAATCATCCTATCAATCATGGTCTTATTTCAAATATTTCTTCTCTCACTTCATGAGAATGTTTTTACAACTGAATTAAATAAGCCAACAAAGTTATTTATAAATTCAAGAAATCAAGAAAATATAAACCCTATACAAGAATCTCCCGCTGCATTAAGCGATCTTCAAAATGCGAATGAAGAACAATTGAATTATTGGGCAAACAATCTTTCAAGATTTGATGGAAGGGACTTTGGCTATATTACCAAAGAGAAAAATCAAGGAAGTTTAGGAATATGTTGGGCCTATGCCGCAATCGGTGCCGTAGAAGCAAATATCCTGCGGGATGGTGTCGATTCAAGTGTCGATAAGGATACCCTCAATTTAGATGATATCGAAGCTGCTTATGTACGGTTTAATCGCGACGGAAAAAACGATCCCTTATATCTTACGAATAACGATACATATAGTCTTAGCACTTGGCGCAGTAACGGCGGTCATGCCGATGATGCCTTTATGGCGATGTCACAAGGTTATGCGCCGATCAAAAAAACCAATTACAGTTCCGCTAGTGACGTTACTATTAAAAATAAGATCACGCAGTCAGATTATTTTGTTGAAGGATTCAAACAGATTGAAAAAAACGAAGAGGCCATCAAACGGGCTATTCTAGAATATGGTGCGGTGACTATGGAATATAAAGCGCCGCAATTCACTTATCAACAATTTGTTTATCATAGTGATGGAACTTCTTTAGGCCATGCGTCGCTTATCGTCGGTTGGGATGACACTATTTCTAAAGATAAATTTCGGCCCGATCAACCAAGTTCAAATGGAGCGTGGATCGTAAAAAACAGCTGGGGTCCGGGTGGAAATGAAGTCGATGGTAGATATTGTTTTTATTTGGCTTATGATTCGTATTTAAGCAATAACCTTTACGTTGTCGATATGGGACTTAGAGATCACTATCAAAATATCTATTATTATGATGGACAAGTGACTGATAATGAAACGCAATATATCACTGATGCGCATGGCGCTATTTATGAAGCTAAGCTTTCAAGTGCCATCATGCAAGAACAATTGACGGCCGTGCAATTTGGAGTTAGAAATACGCAGTTGACGGCTGATATCAAAGTATATAAATTGCCATACGCTAATCCCGGTAACGTCAACGATTCGAGAAATATTCCAGATGCTGGTACGCTTGTAGCTCATAAAAAAGATGTTTATTTTGAAGATGACGGTTTTTATACGGTCAATTTTGATGAACCGATAAATCTAGAACAGGGTGAATATTTTTCTCTTGTCATCAGTGGACAAGATGCTTCGGGTAATCCGCTATTTCCGTTTTATGCTGCGGAAACCAAAGAATCGGTCAACGATATGACTTATCGTAAGTACAATGATGTTTGGACTAGTTTAAAAGGCACTGCTGGTTCTTATGCCGATTATGCGGCTGGGATGAGCGTTCGCTTAAGAGCCATCACTAACACCGTTCCGCGTGTTTCAATTTTGGATAATGACTTGAAAAATGCGCGAATCGAACTTTCAAGTAGATTTATGTATTACGAAAAGGGTAAACCGCAGATTCCAGACATAAATGTGTATTTTGGCGATGAAATATTGCAAAAAGATCAAGATTACACCATCGCTTTTATCGATAATGCCACACCCGGACAAGCCACCGTCGAAATTCGAGGCATCAATAAATATTTTGGAACGAGAATAACTACTTTCGAAGTGGCAAAACCGGAAACACCGCCCGGTGCAATAAGTGGAACCATCGACGTTTACAATGTGACCAATCTCAACCAAGTACCGGCACCGATAAATTGGGAATGGATCGATAAAAATGTCACACTAAATATGGGAGTATCGGATTTTAGTTATTCGTTAAGATATATTGGGGATGATGCCGAGTACTATCGAAAGAAAACGTGCAGCGTCAAAGTCAATCGCCTTAATCAAGCTCCTCCAGCTAATATCGATATTTCAAATGCCGTGGTTGAAATCGTCGGGGAATATACTTATAACGGTAAGACGATTACACCGAACATCAAAGTCCTCTACCAAGGCAATGAATTGCATTCAGGTATCGACTATAGTGTGACTTTCAAAAACAATACCAATGCCGGAATGGCTTCGATGATTATTAAAGGAAATTGGAAGTATATCGGAGAAATAGACAAAACATTCCAAATAAAGCAAGCCGATTATCCATCCAATCGACCAAATAATATTATCAAAGTCAAAGGA
>CANQAG010000012.1 GCA_947588815.1 uncultured Bacilli bacterium | reverse complement strand
ATTGTTTTTATTATTATAGTTTCTTTTTTTACTTTATTTCTCCGAAATTTTTCGAGGTAATTTACAAAAGACGGGAATTTATAGAAAATTGTCCTTTTAGAAAAATATTATAGAATTTAAAAGATACCTATGTTAAGATAACTAACGGAAACAAGAAAGAGGTGTTAAGATGCCACGCGAAAATATTATCTTGCGTTGTACTGAATGCGGTGATGAAAATTATATCGGCACTAAGAATAAGCGCACTCATCCTGATAGAAGAGAGATAAAGAAATACTGCCCTAAATGCAATAAAATGACAGTACATAAGGAAAAGAAATAGAGCTGCGGCTCTTTTTTTTATTTAAGGCTATGTATCGATTATTTGAAAAAAACGATGATTTTGCTTCCAATATGTATCTAGTAAAGGGAAGTGAAGGAACGATTCTTATCGATCCGAGTTTTATAAGTCAACATCTTCTGGAATTATGCAAATCTTGGGGCTCGATTAAAGCGATCATCATCACTCACGGGCATTATGATCATTTTAAAGCTTTGGAAGATTATTTAAAAATATTTCCGAAAGCGATTGTATATCTTTTTAAACAGGAGCGAATCTTTTTTAATCCGCATCAAAATTGTTCTTGCCTTTTTAATGAACCGTATTTTTATAACGGCGATGTGACTTTTCTCGATGAAGGAACGATAACTATCGCGGGATTAAAATTAGAAATCATCGCTTTTAGTGGTCATAGCGAAGGGTCGATGGCGATTTTCAATAAAGAAGAACGTGAACTTTTCGTCGGCGATTTCATCTTTAAGGATAGTGTCGGACGTTGCGACTTGAAAAGCGGATCATGGCCGAAGATGCAAGAATCATTAAAGCGGTTCAAAATGATGAATTTTGATCCGCAAACTTTGATTTTATCAGGTCATGGACCGACAACCACTTATGATTATTTAATGAAAAATAATCCTTTTTTGCGTTAAAAACCGAATTTCTTCTCATACTAAAAGCGGTGATTAAACGATGAAAAAGGGTGAAATTATTTTAATTGCATTATTGAGTACGATTGTTTTTGGTGGCATGAATGAAGTTTATTATCTCTTTAATTTTTCGCCGTTATCCTTAGGACATCTTCATCGAAGCATCGACAGTTACGAATGGTCGTTACTTTTAAGCGGTGTGGTGATCTTTGTCATATGGTCGCTGATCGGTCTTTTTTTTAAACGCCTCATAATGCGCTTTGATAAAATGCGCTATTATTTTATCACGTCGATGATTATTTTCGTCATCATCAATTTTTACTTACGGTATATGTGGGATGATTTTTTGATGATGAACTTACAAGGTGAAGTATGTTTGATGTCGAGCATAATTTTTTCGACATATCTTTTTTTCTATTCCATATATTATGGAAATGAAGTAAAATATAGGCGTTAGGAGATTTAATAAATGATTATTGTCAATGATTTTAAACCCGGTAATACTTTTATTTACGAGAACCAATTGTACACGGTTCTTGACATTCAACACAACAAGACGGCGATGCGCCAAATGATCGTTAAAGTGAAAGCCAAAAATTGCCGTACCGGGGCAATTACCGATATTTCTTTTACCGGTGGCGATAAAGTTGAATTAGCTCATCTTGAAAAGAAAAAGATGTCTTATCTTTACGATGAAGGCGATGCGTTATGCTTCATGGATCAAGATACTTACGATCAAGTGTCGATTCCTAAAGAACGCTTACAATGGGAATTGAACTTTATCAAAGAAGGCGAAGTCTTGGAAATCGTCGATTATGAAGGAGAAATTCTCGGTATTAACTTGCCGGCGAAAGTAACTTTGAAAATCACTAAATGCGAACCGGCGATTCGTGGCGATACAGTTAACAAAGCGATGAAAGACGCTTATCTTGAAACCGGTTTGAAAGTCAGAGTCCCCTTATTCGTTGAAGAGGGCGATGATATCATCGTTTTTACCGCTGACGGGACTTACGATTCAAGAGCTTAATAAAACGTTTTAAAGTTACATTAAATGATAATTTGAATGCGTCCTTAGGGGCGCATTTATTTTGGAAAATAACTAGATGCGCTCCTTTGGCTGGTTGTAATTTCAGACGAATTATGCTATATTCTTTCAAGAAGAAAATGTATAAGTTAAACGTGTGTAAGGAGTAAAATGATGCGTGGTTGGTTAGTGGTAAATCACTATCTTGATTCAAAAAAATTTTCAGAACTTTACGCGATGCTTTGTGAATCTGCCACAAAACTGAATGTAAGTTTAGAAATCAAAACTACTGGCGAAATCATCTGTGAGGTTTCGTCTCGTTTTGCTATGTATTCATTGCCCGATTTTGTGATATTTTGGGATAAGGATATTTATGTGGCGCAAAGGCTAGAAAATGCTGGTATCAAAGTGTTTAATTCTTCAAAAGCGATCGAACTTTGTGACAATAAAATTTTAACTGCCATCAATCTTGAAAATAAGGTTAAAACACCAAAGACCATCATCGCTCCACGAACTTTTGAAGGAATCGACTACCCTAAATTGGATTTTCTTGAATATGCTAGAGAAACGCTACATTTTCCACTTGTCATCAAAGAAGCGTATGGATCGTTTGGAAAGCAAGTGTATTTGGCTAATGATATGGACGAAGCGATTGACATTGTTAAAAGTTTGCATCATAAGGAATTTTTAATTCAGGAATTTATCGCGACTAGTCAAGGACGCGACGTACGCGTCAACGTGGTAGGGCAAAAGATAGTTTCATCGATGTTACGATATAATCCCGATGATTTCCGCTCCAACATTTCAAATGGTGGTAAGATGAAGCCTTATCAATTAAATGAACAACAAAAAAACATCGCTCTTAAAGCGTGTGAAGCTTTAGGTCTTGATTTTGCCGGCGTGGATCTTCTTTTTGGTAAAAACGACGAGCCGCTTGTATGTGAAGTCAACTCCAATCCGCATTTTAAAAGTAGTTATATTTGTACTGGCATCGACATGAGCCTTTACGTAATTGAGTATATCATTGAAAAACTAAAAGGATAAATAAGTCAGGTTGAAGATTATGAACGGATGGCTAATTTACGATGAAATAGGGGCTAATCGTAACCGATGGTTCATCGATCGCTTGATAATGCTTGCTAAACAAAAAGGAATCAATTTGAAGCTCATATTATCTGCTGATAATTGGAAGGCAAATGAAGATTTCACTAAGCTTGATTTCGCTATTGTAAGAACCATTGATCCTATGATAAATAGATTCTTCGAAGATTTTGGTATTAGAACATTTAACAACTACGTTACTTCGTCAGTCGCTAACGATAAATGGAAAACATTTCAGGTGGCAAAAGAACTTTCGATACCCACCATGGACACGGTATTGATCAGTGAAAAATTTAAACCATCAGTTTATCCGTTTGTACTAAAAAGTCGTAATGGACATGGCGGTAGTGAAGTGTATTTGATAAATGATGAATTTGAGTATCGAAAAAGACTTCAAAATATCGATCCGCAAAACTATATTGCCCAAAAAGTGAGCAGCAAGATTGGTTTCGATATGCGAGTGTATGTTCTAAAAAATGAAATTTTAGCGGCGATTTTGAGACATTCTTCTACCGATTTTCGCAGTAACTATTCATTGGGTGGCGAAGTTAGCGTCGCTCAAGTAGATAAGGGTCAAACCCAAATCGTTCAAAAGATAGTTTCTACTTTAAACTACGATTTTGTCGGTATCGATTTTATAATGAATGAAGGAACTTGGGTATTGAATGAAATCGAAGATGTCGTGGGGACAAGAATGCTTTATAAATGCACGAATCTTGACGCGGCGCAACTTTATATCGATTATATTTATGATGAAATGAGAAAATAGGGCAAAAAAATCATAAAATTCGTATTGATTTCGATGAATTATTTAGCAGATATTTTAAAATTATAATTTTTTTTAATGTCTTCAAAAATCGACATCTTATTTCTTTTCAAATTCTTATGATAAGAGTGTTCTTTTTCTGACGGAAAGAACGTATATCTAATGTGAGGAGGAGATATTATGAATCGTCAAATTGTTGCATTCTTATCATTGTTTTCCTTGGCTTTAGTACTTTCGATTTACTATGTGATGATTCCAAGCGGTATTTCAAATGAGCAACCGGTCGAAAATCCGATAACCGAAGTGGCCGATGCTTCAAGCTTATTCTTTGAAGCTTTAATTCTAGAACGCGATCAACGTCACGAAGAAACGATTGAAGGACATACCGCGATTTTGACATCAACTGAGTACACTAATGCCGAAAAAGCTACGGCTTTAGAAGCGATTGAAAACGAAAAATACATTCAAGCAACCGAAAATAAATTACAAGATGAGATAAAAGAGTTAGGATATCCGGCGTGTTTTGTCGAAATGAGAGGCGATATGATCAACGTTTTGGCATATATGAAAGACGCTACGAAGCAAGAGCAAAAACGTTCGGCTAGTCAAATCATTTTTACCGTTCAAAGTATCCTAGAAACTGAATGTGATTTAGTCGTTGAATTCCAAAGTTAAACTTGATATAAGCGTTGAAATAATATATCATAATGAATATTAAGGAGACGTTATAAATGGAGTGGTTATTATATTTGGTTTTAGGTCTAATCGGTGGACTTGCTATCGGATTTTTCGGAGCTAGGGCGCTGTTTAAAAAGCAATTGCGTGACAATCCGCCGATCAACGAAAAAATGATTAGGGCAATGTACATGCAGATGGGACGTAAACCTTCAGAAGCGCAGATACGCGCGACAATCAAAGCGATGAATGATGCTAAATAAAAGCCTTAAATGGCTTTTTTTAGCATAAAAAAAGGGTAAAGATAAAATATATCGTGTTACCCTTTTTTAATGGTTATTTTTTGCTTAATATGCTAAAATACAACTAAATATCTACTAAAATAATACTATTTCATCCAAGTTATCTTTCTTTCTTCGTGGTGAATGAGGCGGATGATGTTTTGATGATGACGAATGACAATATAGATTGCAATCGCGACGATGCAAAGGGCGTAGGAAATATCATAACCCATTCCGAAGTTCATTCCATATGCAACAAAAGGAATAAAAGAGATGGCCGCTATTGCTAATGACGCTAAAATTGAAGCGAGGGAGACATATTTTTTTAATTTTAAAACAATCATAAAAATGGTGATACCGATGAGTGATAGCATCCAATTGGTGCCAAGAAGAAATCCCCCGAAAGAAGATACTGCTTTGCCACCTTTAAAGCCGGCAAAAAGCGGAAAAGTGTGTCCGATGATCGCTCCGATTCCCGCGATATAGTAGGTAAGAGGTAAAATCGCCGTTTCTTTTAAAGGTGTTAACGTCAAAACGAAGAAAGCAATCCACATCGGCAGAATGCATTTTAATACATCTAATGCAATCACGATTAAACCGACTTTTTTTCCGAGCACGCGTCCGGCATTGGTGCCACCGGCATTATGAGAGCCTTGTTCGCGAACATCAACTCCGAAAAAGGTTTTTCCAATCACGACAGCGCTTGGAAAAGAACCAAATAAATAGCCCATCAATAATGCGACAAATAAAATTAAATAACTCACTTTATAAAACCTCGTTTCTTATAAAATTACATCTACATTCTATATAAATAATGTGGAAATATAAAGCCTTTTTTGATATAATCAAAAAGTGTGTAATGCGCAACTGGAGGTTTTTAATGAGTAGTAATATACAAAATAAATATGACAAGACATCAATCAAGAAACTTAAAGGGTTAGATCCAGTTAGAATGCGCCCTGGAATGTATATTGGTTCGACTGACTACATGGGAACCCATCATCTAGTTTGGGAAGTAGTCGACAACGCAGTCGACGAAGCAATGGTCGGTTATGGTAATAAAATTTATGTCACTTTACATGACGATGGATCGTGTTCAGTTCGCGATGAAGGGAGAGGAATCCCTTGCGGTTACAATGAAGAAGAGAAAATGGAAGCTTTGGATTTGGTATTTCGCGAACTTCACGCCGGGGGTAAATTCGACGATTCTAACTACAAAGAATCCGCAGGTTTACATGGCGTCGGTGCGGCATGTACCAACGCCTTATCCGAATATGTCGAAATAAAAATTTATCGCGATGGGCGCGAATATTATTGCAAATATAGCGATGGCGGTCGCAAAAGTACCGGAGTTAAAGAAGTAGGACCGACTACAAAAAGAGGCACTTATATCCGCTTTAAACCGAGTACCGAAGTGTTGACCGACGTGACGTTTCGCTATGAATTAATCGCGGAGCATCTCAATAATTCGGCGTGTCAGGTGCCGGGCGTTCACTTTTACTTATCCGATGAAAGAACTAAAACCAAGGAAGAATTTTTCTATCAAAACGGCATCAGCGAATATCTTGCTAAAATCAACGAAGGAAAAGAACAGATTACACCGGTGATCACCTTCAAAGACGATTCGCAGGAAATCAAAGTTGAAATCGCTTTTCAATTTTTAGAAAACGATTATAGCGAACATTTATATTCCTTCGCCAACACCGTCTTTACTCCAAATGAAGGTAGTCACGTCAGAGGGTATCGTTCAGGTTTAACCAAAGCTTTCAACGATTACGCTAGTGCCAATGGCATAATCAAAGGCGAAAATAAATTGGACGGAGGCGACATTCGCGAAGGACTTTCGATAGTGGTATCGGTTAAAGTCCCTGAAAAACTTATTCAATTTGAAGGTCAAACCAAGGGGAAACTTGGAACCCCAAGCGCTGCTTTTGCCGTTGAAAATGTGATGTGCGATAAAATGCGATCTTTCCTAGATGAAAACAAGACATATGCCACCAAGATTATGGCAAAAATTTTAAACGCTCAGAAAACGCGACTTGCCGCGAGAACCGTGCGCGATGAAATGCGCGGCAAAGGAACCAAAAACAGTGAAAAAACCACCTTGCTTTTATCGGGTAAACTGGTGCCACCGCAATCGAAAGATTATCGCCATTGCGAACTATTCATCGTCGAAGGGGATTCCGCCGGCGGTTCGGCTAAAAAGTGTCGCGATCGACGCTATCAAGGACTTTTGCCACTTCGCGGCAAACCGAAAAATATTTCAAACGAAGCCGAAGACGCGTTTATGAAAAACGAAGAATTGTCGACTTTAGCGTATACGATCGGAACCGGCGTCGATAAGAATTTCAATATCAAAGATTTACATTACGATAAAATTATCATTATGACCGATGCTGATACCGATGGTGCTCACATTCAAAACTTACTGATTAATTTCTTTTTTCTAAAGATGCTTCCGTTAATTGAAACGGGACATATATATATCGCTTGTCCACCATTATATCGGGTTTCTAAAATGGTCGGCAAAAAGACGATCGAAGAGTTTGTTTGGACCGACGATGAATTGGCGGCGGCCAAAAAGAAAATCGGCGCCAATGCCGTCGTTTCGCGTTACAAAGGATTAGGTGAAATGGATGCCGATCAATTGTGGCGGACGACGATGGATCCTAAAACCCGCAAATTGATTCGCGTTTCGATTCCCGATTTTGAATCAGCACGCAGCAAAGTCAATCTTTTCATGGGCAAAGATGCGGCTCCGCGTTCAAGATGGATCAATGAAAACGTCGATTTTTCAAATAAAGATGATAATTTCAAATTGGAGGTAAACATCGATGAGCAGTAAAGCAAAAAAGAGTGAACAACCATCATTCACTGAAAATATTTTCGTCTCTACCATCGATGACGTTTTATCACAAGGATTTGGACGTTATTCTAAATACGTTCTTCAAGAAAGAGCGGTACCTGATGTCCGCGATGGTTTAAAACCAGTTCAAAGAAGAATATTGTATACGATGTATCTTGAAGGAAATACATCAAATAAACCGACTCGTAAATGTGCGCGAACCGTTGGTCAAGTCATCGGGCGTTTTCATCCTCATGGCGATACGTCCGTCTATGAAGCGATGGTTCGTCTATCGCAAGATTGGAAAATGCGTATTCCTTTGATTGACTTTCAAGGAAATAATGGTTCTATCGACGGCGATTCGGCTGCGGCTTATCGTTATACCGAGGCGCGTTTAAGTGAAATCTCCGACAAATTAGTGCTTGATTTAAACAAGAACACCGTCGATATGGAACTCAATTTCGACGATCAAGAGTTGGAACCGGTCGTATTGCCGGCTCGTTTTCCTAATTTATTAGTCAATGGTTCTTCAGGTGTGGCTGTCGGTGCCTCGACGGATATTCCCCCACACAATCTCAGTGAAGTCGTCAAGGCCATAAATTATCGAATCAAGCATCCAGATTGCCGTATCGAAGATCTTTTGAAATTTATTAAAGGTCCTGATTTTCCAACCGGTGGCGTCATTTTAAATCAAAGTGATTTTTTAAATATGTACAAAAGCGGCAAAGGCCTCATCAAATTGATGTCCAAAGCCGAAGTGGTCGAAGACAAGAATATCAACCAAATCATCATCACTGAAATTCCTTATGGACGCGATAAATCCGATTTGGTGTCCTCAATCGATAAATTGCGCTTTGCCAATAATTTAGACGCTATCATCGAAGTTCGCGATGAGACGGGGCAAGATGGTTTAAGAATCGCCATCGACGTCAAAAAAGAGGCCGATCCTTACAATTTGTTGCGTTTTATTAAAAGCAAAGGCGTGTTATCGACCACGATTAAATATAATATGCTCGTCATCGATCACAATCGTCCGCGGACTTTAAACCTCGCGGAAGTGATCGATTGCTACGTTGAACACCAAATCGACGTCATTACCAGACGTTCCAAATACGACCTCGATAAAATGTCAACGCGTGTTCATATCGTCGAAGGATTAATTAAGGCGATCTCGATTCTCGATCAAGTGATTGAATTAATCCGCAAGAGTAAAGATAAAGCCGACGCCAAAGAAGGTTTGATCCATAATTTTGATTTTACTCCTGAACAAGCTGAAGCATTATTGATGTTGCAACTTTATCGATTATCGAATACCGATGTGACGACCCTTATCGAGGAAGCCAAAAATTTGCATGCGTCGATCGATGATTTAAACGATCTTTTAAACAATCCGACGCGGATGGACAATTTAATTATCGACGATTTGACAAAGATCGCTGAATCTTACAAAGACCCACGGCGCACCAGTTTTGAAGAATTGACCTCGGAAGATACTTCAATCGATCACCGGGCTTTGGTCTTAAAAGAAGAAACCGTCATCGTTTTTACGCGCAACGGATACTTCAAGCGTTGTCAAATGCGTTCTTATAACGCGGTGAGCGACCAATTGCCGGGCATCAAAGACGGAGATGTGATTGTCGGGAGCGTCAAATGCTTTACGACCGATTATCTTCTTGCTTTCACCTCGCTTGGCAATTATCTTTTAATCCCGGTTTACAAACTTTTCGACAATAAATGGAAAGAAGAGGGTAAACATATCAATGAAATTTCTTCTTTGGCCAATCAAGAAAAGATTATCGGCGGTCTTGTTGTAAGCGAGTTTATGGATGGCATCAATGTCGTGATGCTTTCGAAAAACAATCAAATCAAACGGTCTTCGCTTAAAGAATTTGAAGGAACGCGAATTTCTAAACCGGTACGATGCTTTAAACTCGCTAATGATGACGAAGTGGTCGCGGTTGTTTCCACTTCCGGTAACAGCGATGTATTAGTATTAAATGCTAGTGGAACCGGCAGTTTCTTCAATGAAAACGAAATTCCTAAAGTGTCGCTTAAAGCCGGTGGTGTTAAAGCGATGAATCTCGGTAAAGATCAAGCTCCGTTAGCGGCTTTACTTTCCTATTTGCCGGATGAGCGTTCTAAATTGATGGTCATTACCGATCGTCATGGTGCTCGGATTATCGATCAATCAACGATGGTGCGTACCGCGCGACTTGGTGCTAAACAAGTGCTATTTAAAACATTCAACAGCGATCCGCAACTGGCGATTTATGCGACTAAGTGGTCTAAAAATCAAGAATCTAAAAGTTTAAACGCCGTTTTGGATAACAACGTGGTCGTTAATCTTAATCTTGAAGAGTTGAAATCACAACCTTTGGGCGGTTATTTAAAAACTAATCTGCAGCTCGATGAAAAGAATCCGCTTGTCGGAGTTCATAACCTCAAAGTCGATATCATCGACGAAAACACCAAGCCGTTAATGCCGGCAAGTGTCAAGAAAGTTAAAGAAGTAAAACCTCAAGAAGAAGATTTTGAGCAAATAAAACTGTTTGATTTTGTCGACGATGACGATTAATGAGTCTCTTGATGTTTCTTAAATTCTTGTAACAATTTGACTAAAGCGCGCTTTTCAATGCGAGATACATACGAACGGGAGATGTGATACTTTTTCGCAATCTCCTTTTGTGTATGTTCTTCATATCCACGCAATCCATAACGGAGTGAGATAATTTCCAGTTCACGATCATCGAGAACATCGATATATTGATTCAATGAATCGAGCATGTGGCGATGATCTAACTCTTCGTTAATCGGCGTCTCGTTTGAAGGAATGACATCCATCAAGGTGATTTCACTGCCGTCTTTATCGGTGCCGATCGCTTCGAAAAAAGAAACGTCTTTTGAGCGTTTTTTGCCATTTCTTAATGTCATTAGAATTTCATTTTCAATGCATTTTGCGGCATAGGTTGCCAATTTTACTTTTTTATCGAGCGAATAAGTGTCGATCGCTTTGATTAAACCGATGGTTCCAATCGAAATCAAATCGTCGTTATCTTCATCGGTTTTATCGTATTTTTTGGCAATGTGGGCTACTAGACGAAGATTGTGCGAAATCAATTTATCGCGCGCTTCATCGTGGGTTCTTTCGTCGAATAATTCGTTGATGCAACGTTCTTCTTCGCTTTCAGAAAGTTTTAACGGAAAGATGCCGTTGCGTAAAAAACCGACTAAAAAACGGAGATTGAAAATTCCAAGTAAATCGAAAAACATAATATCACCCAGTTAAATTTTAGAAATAAGACGTGAAAGATATGTCACAAATCGACACTTTTAATATGTATTTGACATCTAAATATCATCAATTATCTTTAAATTATCAACAATTTATACTATGATATGTAAAGAGGTAAATTATGGCACGATTACTACCGGATTACTACGCTAAATCGATCTTCGACGTCCCGATGTCGTTTTACAAAGAACAAGGAATCACTCACGTGATTTCTGATCTTGATAACACTCTCGACGCTTTCGATGTTTTACTTCCTTCCAAAAGAGTGGTAGAATTGGCAAAAAAGTTTTCCGACAATGGTATTGCCCTTATCATAATTACCAATAATACGGAAAAGAGAGTAAAAGATTATGCCACGACTTTAAATGTTGCTTACCTTTACTCGGCACGGAAACCTTTTCCTAAAAAGATCATTCGTTTTTTAAACGAGAATGAGATCGATAGATCAAAACTTCTGCTTGTTGGCGACCAATTGATGACGGATGTCAAATGCGCCAAAAAGGGAAATTTCAAGGTGATGCTTACCGAGCCAATTGTAAAAAAGGATCAATGGACGACAAAATTCAATCGTCTTTTTGATCGCCCGATACGAAAAAGATACTTAAAACGAGGATTATTACAAAAATTGGAGGTGCCTTATGGAAAACGATAAGATGATGAAATTGCATTGCTATGGCTGCGGTGCGGAATTGCAAAATACCGCGCCCGATCAAACCGGTTATATTCCTAAAGCCGATATGCATTCGGGAGATCTTTTGCTTTGTCAAAGATGTTATCGATTGCAACATTATGGGGTGCAACGCGAAGTGGCGACCTATAACGGTGAATTCAAAAAGATTCTCGCTCACGCCAAAAAGAGTAAAAGTCTAATCGTATACGTCATCGATCTTTTCGCTTTTTCTTCTTCGATAGTGAGTGAAATTCACGAATTGATCAAAGACAACAAAGTGTTGATTATCGCCAATAAACGCGATGTTTTGCCGCGTGAAATCAACGATGAAAAATTAAAGCAACACGTCAAAGCTCGCCTTTTGGAAACCGGGCTTGACGTTAAGGATATCATTATCGCTTCGGCACATAAAAATTATAATATCGACGAATTTATGCAATATATCGATGATTTTAAAGACGGACGCGACGTTTATGTAGTCGGTGCTTCCTCGGTAGGGAAATCGTCGATTATCAATTCGTTTTTGAAAGTCTATAAAAACGAAACCAAAAATGTGATCACCACTTCACCATATCCGGGAACGACTTTAGATGTGATTAAAATACCGTTGAACAATAAGAGTTACATCTACGATACGCCAGGCATCATTGTCGATAAATCGATATATTCCCATATCGAAAACAAGATTTTGAAATATATCGCTCCGCGTCGTGAAATCAAACCGCGGACCTTCCAAATAAACGACAATCAATCGATTTTTATCGGTGGCCTCGCGCGCTTGGATTTCCTTAAAGGACATCGAAGCGGCGTCACTTTCTATATTTCCAATGAAATTGATTTGCATCGAACAAAACTCGAACGTGCCGATCAAATTTTCGATTCGGTGATCGCCAATCATAAAATCAAACCGACTTCGTTGATGATTACCGGCGTTGAAAGTCTTGAAGCGCATACCGTCGATTTGCCATATCAATACGTCGATATCGTCATCAGTGGCCTTTGCACGATCAAAATCAACGGAAAAGGGCAAAAATTTCGAATTATGGCCCCGCGCGGTGTCGAAGTGATGGTCGCCGAAAGTAAGATTTAGGACTTAGTATTATGCTCAGTAAAAAACAATTAGCTCAACTTCGTTCGTTAGCTCAAACGACTAAGGCGATGTATAACGTCGGTAAAAACGAAATCAACGAAAATGTGCTCTCGATGCTCGATAAAGCGCTCACTAAGCACGAGTTAATCAAAATCAGCGTCAATAAGGCGATGAGCGATGAAAAAGAGGAATTCGCCCATGAATTATCGACGCTTCTTCACGCGGAATTAGTGACTATAATCGGACGTGTGATCGTCTTATATCGCAAAAATTTGAAAAATCCGCGTATCGAATTGGTAATGTGAAAAAGACGATCTTTTTCGGAGGCAGTTTTGATCCGATCCACGAGGGACATCTCGCTATCGCCTACGCGGCACTTAATGAGCTTCAAGCTTATCAAGTGCTTTTTGTCTTGGCACCGCTTGCTCGGTGGAAAGATCCTGAATCGTCGGTTTTTCATCGCCTCGAGATGATGAAAATCGCCTTGAAAGATGAACCGCGTTTTAAAATATCGACGATAGAACTTGCTCAAGAGGGCGAATTGCATACGATCGATACCGTCAAAAAGTACCTTAAGACGGCTAAAGATGAAGAGTTGTATCTTCTTATCGGGGCTGATCAAGTCGCAAAGTTCCCGTCTTGGCATCAAAGCGAAGAATTAGCTTCGTTGGTTCACGTGATATATTCGTCACGCAAAGGATATGAAATCGATGAAAATATCGTAAATAAATATCAAATGCAAAAAATTTCTAGTCCGTTAGTCGATGTATCAAGCAGCGATATTCGAAAGTTGGAAATCACTCACATTCAAAAAGAAATTCTCGACTATATCGGAGTACATCGCCTTTATTACGTTGAAGATTTATTGAATTTAATCGGGGAAAAGCGTCTTAATCATTCCTTAAGCGTCGCATCTTTGGCTTTTGATCTGGCTAAAGCTAACGATATGGATCTTTATAAAGCGTATATCGCCGGTTTGTTGCACGATTGTGCCAAACGTTTACCGTTAGATGAACATCTGTATCTGATTGAAAAAATGTTTTCCAAAGAGATTTTAAAAAACGTCGAAGCTCCGCTTTATCATCAATTTTCCGGGGCGACTCTCGCCAAAGAGTATTTTAAAATCGAAGATCCGGAAATTCTTGATGCGATTGCCTATCACGCGACTGGAAAGGCCAATATGAGCCGTTTAGGGCGCCTTTTATACGCCGCGGATAAGATTGAGCCGACGCGCGATTTCGATTCAAGCGAGCTCATTATGGCGTGTATGCGCGATCTTGAAACGGGATTTATCGAAGTCTTGAAAGATAACATCAAGTATTTTCGGACCAAGGGTATCAAATACCAAAATTACTTAACCTTGGAATGTATCGATTATTATTTAAAGGAGAATAAAGGAAATGGAAGAAATTAAATTAAAAGCGATTTTAAAAGCGATCAGTGACAAAAAGGGCGAAGATATCAAAGTGATCGATGTTTCTAATAGGTCACCGTTTTGCCATTATTACGTGATTGCAAGCATCAACACCGCTCGTCAAGCAGACGCCATCGTGACAGCCATTGAAGAAAGCCTATCGACTTTAAAACAAGCGGTTCATCATATCGAAGGCAATAATAAATCGGATTGGATTTTAATCGATTGTAACGATATTGTAATTCACGTTTTTACCCCTGAAGAACGGGAAAGAATCGATTTGGAAACCCTGCTTAAAGGTGAAAAGACAATCCATTATGAGGGATAAATATGAAAAGGGAGATTTATTTAATCGTCGCCGCGATGAGTGAAGAAAAAGACGCCATAATCGATAAATTGAAACAACAAAAGACCGATTTAATCGAAGAAGAAGACGGAGTATCTTTCAAAAAGAACGGAAAATCATATTTAGTCGTGAGAGGAAAAATCGGTAAAGTTCATACGGCCTTCATGCTTGGAAAACTGCACCAAAAGTATGATATTAAGCATATTTACAATACCGGAACCGCCGGAACGATCGCTCGTGATGTGAAAATTCTCGACGTTGTAGTTGCTACTGGAGTCGCCTATCATGACGTCGATGTCACTGGATTCGATTACCCATACGGACAATTGCCGGAATGTCCTTTGATATTTGAGACGATAGCTCCAAAATTAGAAGAAAGAAAAAGGGAGAATTATCAAATTCACTATGGTCTCATTCTAAGCGGTGATAGTTTCATTACCAAAAATAATATTACAAAGCGAATGCTTGAATCTAATGCCTTAGCGATTGAAATGGAATCAGGTAGCGTTGCTCAATGTGCGTATATCATGAAAGTTCCTTGTACCATCGTGCGTTCGATAAGCGATAAGATAGGCGAAGAGGGTAACGGAAAAACGTTCGATGATATGTTGATTCGTTCCGCACAAAATGCCGTCGACGTTCTATTTGAAATAATTTAACAAATCATTAATAGGGAACATCTTTATAAGAAAAAAGTGAAGATGTTCCTTTTATTTTGACTAATTTAGGTCATAAACGGTAAAAGACGGATTTCGACGGCGTTTTTAATTACTTCGCATAATCTCCATTATGTTAACTATTTTAAAAAGAATTATTTATTTTTAGGCATTTTTAAACAATTTAAAAAATAAATAAATGGCAATTTAAAAGCTCTTTTAATTTAGTTTGAAAGTTTTCCACATATTTTAAAAGAGCTTATTTTAACCAGTTATATACTAAAAATCTACTAATCTATTACTAAATAGATTTTTCAAGATTCTTTTTTAATAAAAATATTAAACTTTCGATTGCGGCAATGATGGCAATGATGATAAGACAATTGGCAATTAAATCACTCATTTCAAAATCACGGAATGCTTTATAGATATTGACTCCAATACCATTCATCTTGGTATTGCCGATCACGATTTCCGCCATCACTTCGACTTTCATCGCTAATCCGATCGATTGGACGATGCCTAATGTAATATACCGTAGCGATAGTGGCAAAATGATTCTCACAATCGATTTGTAACTATTAAGTCCTTCAATCCTTAGAGGATCTTGATATTCTTTTTTTATCGCTTCAGCGCCGCTTCGGGCCGCTTCATACATCAACGGGAAAATCATCAAGGCTACCATAATCATCGCGTTTGTTTCATTTTTGGTGTAAATAATTAAAATCAACACTATCGCGCTTGTAGGGAGGCTTCTTAGAATTGTAATGGTCGGACGCATAAAATATCGCACCGGCTCAAAAACACCGCTCAAAACGCCTAAAACGATGCCAAGAAACGATGATATGATTAAAGCTAGTAAAATCCTAAGCAAAGAATGGTAAAGAGCAAAATATGTTTCACCTTCACCTAAAAGCAATATAGCTCGATAAAAGCATTGATGCGGGTAAGGAATGATGATTGACGAAGTCGTCAATGAAAGAAGATACCATATGCCGCAAAAAAAGAGGAAACCCAAAAGCGAAAAAAGGACGATTCGCCCTCTTTTTTGTTTAAAAAACGCCCTTTTTTCTCTTTCCATACTGCCTTATTATTCCTTTTTATTTTGAAAAATAACCATCAATAAATAACGATTCATCGACCTCGCCTAAATCCATTATTTCGTAATATTCCTTGATATCCGGTTCATTTTTAGCGTATCCGATGAGATTTTTGCCCTCTTTTTGAGTGTAAGTAATATCGCTATAAGAAAGACCGAGTTTATCTGCTTGTTCAGTTTGATTGCCTAAATTTTGATAATACGATTCCGCTTTGGTGTAATCGGAAACTAAATAATCTAGCGTCACTTCAATATCGTTCAATAACGTGTTAACTTTTGAAGTATTATTGGTATAAAATTCATCGCTAATAAACAATCCGGCTTGAGGAAAGCCCTCCATTCCGGTCGTTTCATACCATTTTTCCTGAAGATTGTATTTATAGTTCATTAAACTTGGATTATAGTCTTTTGAAGTGGTATTTTCCATGATTCTTGAGACGTAAGGTTCCGCTAAAAGGACGTAATCGATCTGTTTGCCTTGATACATATGTTCATTGCTCAAAACCAAATCGTAAACCATTTCGACGCCACTAACATAATCGATTTGTTCCGTTAATTCAGGATAAAGCTTTTTAAATATTTTATCGGGAGTTCCGCCCTCACCAAAACTTAAAATATTGGAAGAAGCACTGATCGGGGCATCGCTATCACTATCGCCATTTAGCGACATCAAAAAGAAATTTCCCTTAGTTAAAAGACGCGCTAACTTATATTTTGCACCTTTATTTTTGATTAAATTCATACCATTTAATGAGTCGAAAACCAATACGTCATACTCCTTATTGGGATTTAAAAATTGAGCGCTGACTAAGGTTGGTTGATCGACCGATTCGAATTTATCGTTATCGAAATATGGATAAAAGACACCGGTTGGCGCCCCATTTGGCGTAAGAATCTTAAAATCAATATCGCTGAAAGAATATTCTGTCGCCGATGATTGATTTTCACTTTCAAGACTAGTGTTACTTTGAATGGAATTACTGCTACTATTTTCATTTCCGGTAGAGCAGGCGACTAAAGGAGCGATGACTCCTAAAGTTAAAAAAGGTATTAATTTTTTATTCATAATAAATCCTCAATTATACTTCCTATTTGTCCCTCTTCGGGTTTTAAATCAAAATTTTCGATGATGGTTCTTCCAATATCGGCGAACGAATCGCGTTCTTGAAGCAGTTTGCCATCGTTAATCTTTTTAGAATATGCGATAAACGGCACTTTTTCTCGAGTATGATCGGATCCTTTAGCGGTTGGATCATTTCCGTGATCGGCCGTGATGATAAGCAAATCATCATTGCGAAGAACCTCGATAAGTTCTCCAAGGCGAATGTCGAAATCTTCAATAGCCTTTCCATAGCCAAGGGGATTGCGTCGATGTCCGTATTCGGAATCAAATTCCACGAGATTGACAAAGCATAAACCCGTAAAATCGCTGTTTTTTACAAGATCAATTGTCTTATCCATACCATCTTCGTTGGATTTGGTTTTCGTAGTTGACGTGACCCCGACACCATTGAATATATCGCCGATTTTACCGATACACGGCACATCGTAACCATGATCTTGCAACAATTGCATATAGGTGTAATGAGTCGGCGAAAGCGCGATATCGTGACGATTGGGGGTCCTTTTAAACGAATCACGATCTTTACCGATGAAGGGTCGCGCGATAATTCTTCCGACCATATATTCGGGTTTCATGCAAATTTCTCTAGCGATATCGCAGTATTCGTAAAGCTGTTTAACTGGAATCACTTCTTCGTGAGCCGCGATTTGTAAGACGGAATCAGCGGAGGTATAGACGATTAACTCGCCGGTTTTTAATTGACGTTCTCCAAGTTCTTTAATGATTTCCGTTCCGCTGGCGGCGACGTTACCGATTACTTTGCGCCCGGTTTTTTGCTCTAATTCTTCAATTAACGAGGCTGGAAAACCATGTTCGGTGAAAGTTAGAAACGGTTTGGTGGTCAACACTCCCATCATTTCCCAATGTCCGGTCATCGTATCTTTACCATTGCTCGCTTCTTTTAAAGTTGCCACATAAGAATGTGGATGCGCGACTTTATTAGTTCCTTTAATCGGACATAATTCATATAAACCTAGCGCATTTAAATTCGGGATCTTTAACCCATCGCAACGTTCGCTAATATGAAGCAAGGTATTGGCACCTTGATCGTTAAAACGCTTAGCATCCGGCATTTCCCCGATACCAAGACTATCCATTACTATTAAAAAAATTCGCTTAAATTTTTTCATAATCAAAGCTTCCTTTCAAAAATTAATTATAACTTATTTTTTATTCATATACAAATCATATGCATTAAGAATCCGGCGACTTGACGTATGAAGATAAATTTGAGTGGTGGCGATATTTGAATGCCCAAGCATCGCTTGAACCGCGCGTAGTTCAGCCCCGTTTTCAAGCAGATGAGTGGCAAAACTATGACGTAAAGTGTGCGGAGAAATATTTATTTCAATTCCGGCTTTTAACGCGTATTTTTTTACTTGTTTGAAAAAATACTGACGCGACAAAGGTTTCCCTTTTTGATTTAAAAAGATGTATTTGCTATTGCGTCCGACATTCTTACTCCGCACTTCTAAAAGATAGCGATTCAAATAATCCTTCGCATAATCACCTAAAGGAACGATGCGTTCTTTAGCCCCTTTCCCTTTTAATTTGATGATTCCAAGCTCGATATTGACGCTGTTTTTTTCAAGTGCCAACAGTTCGCTAACTCTTAAGCCTGAAGCATACATCATCTCTAACATCGCGCGATCACGAAGTCCACCCGCGGTCTTAAGATCGGGCATTTCAAGCAGATTTTCAACCTCTTCTAAAGACAAGACACTAGGGAGATGTTCTGGAAGTCGCGGCAAATCGATCATCCCGGTTTTATTGATCAGAACTCCTTCATTTTGAAGAAAATTATAAAAGAGCCGCACGGTTGAAACACGGCGTAAAATCGTCGAAATCGAACGATTATTGCCGGACATCGAAATAATGAAGTTTTCTACATCCCCATTATCAAGTTCGTCAGCATATTTTTTTGACGTCAATGAGGCTTCAAACATTTTCAAATCCTCCATATAATTGACGATCGTATTATATGAAAGACCCTTTTCGACGTATAAATATTGGTTGAAACGATCTAGAGCATCGACTAATTCCATCATCGATTACCACCTCTTTTCAAATCACTGGCAACCATAATTTTGGGAATTTTAAGCTTTTGATTCAGTTCGTTGACTAGTTGCCGCACCATCTGTTTGCTTTGATGGTCAGAAACGTCAAACAAAGTCGTCTGCACATAAAATTCACGCGGATCGCAAAGGTTCGATAACGTCACTCCGATAAGGCGGATCGCTTGTTGATCGTAGTTGCTTTCAAAGATCTTCAATGCATTGACGTAAATCTCTTCTTCCCCATTGAATGGATAATCAAAACTTTTCGAACGATGAAAACTACGAAATTCCGTATCTTTATAAGTGACGCTAAGCGTAGTACCGACTTTGTTCTCCGCTTTTGCACG
This sequence comes from uncultured Bacilli bacterium, assembly GCA_947588815.1. Taxonomy (GTDB): domain Bacteria; phylum Bacillota_I; class Bacilli_A; order RFN20; family CAG-449; genus CANQAG01. Next base: position 14,381 of record CANQAG010000012.1, on the reverse strand, counting down.
CCTTGAAACTTCTAAGCATTTCTTTTTAAGCAAAGCTTTGATTTCATCGTAATCATTAGTGTCAAACAAAAATGTCGAAGAACTGCCGATCGATTTTGGATCGGCCTGTTCCACAATCACTTCATCGCTACCATAGCCGTTTGCCCAATCGTGCAAGACGTCAAAAAATTTCCCGAGAAGCTTTTTGACTTCTTGAGAATCGGTATGGGCGATATCGTAAATGGTATATATTCCGAGTTTTTCGAGTTTAGGCGCGGTTTTTTTGCCGACACCATACATATCTTTGATCGGTAAAGGCCAGAGTAATTTAGGAAGATCGCGACGGCGAAGAATGGTTATTCCCAAAGGTTTTTTCATATCAGAGGCCATCTTTGCCAAAAATTTTGTAGGAGCAATGCCGATTGAACACGGCAATTGATATTTGGATAATAGCCCTTTTTGTAACTTTTCCAAATATTTTTTTGGCTCCGTCACCTTTTTCATCGCCGCGGTCATATCGACATAGCATTCATCAATCGAGGCGACTTCGATAAGATCGCTATAATGATGAAGATAGTCGAAAAATTTGGCGCTCAAATCATGATAAAAATCAAAATCCGGTTGGCAAACGATTAAGTTTGGGCATAGCTTTTTGGCTTGATACATCGGCATTGCGGAATGAATTCCGTATTTTCGCGCTTCGTATGACGCAGTTGAGACGATTCCTCTTCTTGAAGTTCCACCCACCACTAAAGGTTTGCCTTTATAAGCCGGATTTTTGATTGTTTCACAAGTGGCAAAAAAAGCATTCAAATCGATGTGCATGATAATTTTTGCCATATGAAACCACCTCTTAATGATATTTTAACATAAGTTTCATTAAGAATGTTAATAGTTAGCAAAGCGCATCACAAATTAATGTGTCAGTTGTTTTTTATACTGAACTTGGAGATGATCGGCGATCATCGCAATGAATTCGCTATTAGTCGGTTTGGCTTTAGTCGCCGAGATCGTATAACCAAATATTTCATCGATGGTATCGATGTTTCCTCGACTCCACGCCACTTCAATTGCATGTCTTATCGCCCTTTCCACTCTGGAACCGGTAGTCTTGTAGCGACGTGCAATTTCCGGATATAGAACTTTCGTCACTTGTCCGATGTATTCATGGGAATTGTACGAATAAGCAATCGCCGTTCTTAAATAGGAATAACCCTTGATATGCGCTGGGATTCCTACTTCGTGGAGCAATGACGTAATGCATCGCTCGAGATCAAATTCATGGTCGCTAGTTGTCACTACGCTCAAAGAGCTGATGCGCGCGATCAAAGCATCGAGTTCGTAAGGTTTTAATAGAAAATGATGCACTCCATAAGAAGACATCATGTCGAAGATTTGCTGATTGACTAATCCGGATTGACAAATGATCATTCCGATTTTCGGATATAAGGTCCGGTGATCGTTAAGTTCGCGTAAAACTTCAAGTCCGTCTAAAATCGGCATGACTAAATCGAGAACCAAAACATCGATTTCATGATATCCGCGCAATCTTTGCAACGCTTCTTGTCCATTGGAAGCGGTATTGATAACATACATGTCTTCGCGCATTGAAATACCTTTTACTGCTTGTGACAAAAATTCTTCGTTGTCATCGACAACAAAAACCGTCTTTTTCTTCATATAGTTATTTCTCTTTCTATTAACAATACTTCTACATATTACAAATTAATCCGTCTTTTTAAAAGTAAATTTTTCACTATTTTTCAATTTATTAAAAAAAATTTTTTTATTCGCGCGATAAAAAAAGAAATAAAATACATTTTGTATTTTCATGTCGAATATTCTTGGTGTGATAGGGAAATTAGTCGAAAAAAAGGAGACTTTTCCGTCTCCTTTTTAGAAGTATTGTAAGGCATTTTGGTACATGTATTCCATGTAAACGCCATAACCCATTTGAATATCATCGACGATGACGTGAGTCACCGCGCCGACTAGCATGTTGTTTTGAATGATCGGCGAACCTGACATTCCAGAGTAAATTCCGTTTGAAATCGCCAATAGTTTAGGATCCGTGACTTTAAATGTGATTCCTTTAGTCGCTGATGTTTCCTGTTTTTTTAAGTTAGTGATCTCGATTTGATAGGTCTCGACTTTACTCCCTTTTGTCACGGTTTGAATTTCCGCCTTGCCCAATTTCACTTCGTCGTGAGTGGCCATTTTAATCGGTACGTAAGTGGAAGGAATTTCCTCGATACTTCCGAAAATGCCAAAAGAAGTGTTGGCTTCAATGGTACCGATTGAATCCTCCAATGACACTTCCGACATTTTATCACCCGGAGCGCCGTTTTGTCCTTTATTGATTCCGATGACATTGCCATTATAGATGGCTCCGCTTTTGATTTCGACGATTTCTTTAGTGCTAGAATCAGTCACTTCGTGACCTAAAGCGCCGTAAATTTTATTGATCGGATCATAAAACGACATCGTTCCGATTCCAAGTACCCGTTCTTTGACATATAATCCGGTTTTAATATCACCATTGACGCTAATTAACTTCAGTTTTTTATGATCGGTCTTTCCTTTTCTAGTGATGGTTATCTGCACTTCCTGATTATCTGTAAATTCGTTAAAATGTGAGATAAAATCGTATAAATTGCTGACGCGATAGTTTTCAATTCCGATAATCATATCGCCTTCATTGATATCGGAATGTTTGCTAGGATTATAGATCGAATTGCCGGTTTTGACATCGTAGGTTCCAGTGACGATAATTCCGTTAGTCTTCATTTCAAAGACAACATTTTCTCCACCCGGAACAAGTTCGATGGCTTCATAAAGTTTCGGTGCTCCAAAAGCGAAGAAAAAGGCCGAGGATAAAAGTAAAACTTTCCTCATATAAGATTCTCCTTTCACCCTTATTATGCGCATAAAAAAAGTCTCCATAGTGGAAACTTTTGTTAATTCTCGAGCATTTTTCGCGCTAAATCAAGCGCGGTTTTATCGATGGTGCCGTTTGATAATAAACCGGCGATTTCTTTTACCCTTTCTTCATCGTCAAGTGGAGTTATAAGGGTTCGCGTCGTTTGTGCGTCACTTGTTTTTATCACTCGATAATGATGTTCGGCTTTTGAAGCCACTTGGGCTAAGTGGGTGATCACTATCGCTTGCGAATGAAGGGATAATTGATGAATTTTTTCGCCGATGCAGGAAGCGACTTTACCTGAAACCCCGGTATCGATTTCGTCAAAGACGATCGTTTCCACTGGGTTTAAGGCGTTGAAGACAGTCTTTAAAGCGAGATTTAAGCGGCTAGCTTCACCCAATGAAGCGGTCTCTTCAAGCGGTAAGAATCGTCCGCCTAAATTGGCCCGTAAAGTAAAGATGATCTTTTCGTTGCCACTTTCAAAAAGCTCGGTTTCGCTAAAAGAAACTTTAAAAAGCGCATTGTTAAGAAGCAGATCTTCAAGTTCACGATTGACTTTTTCTTCTAAAATCGGCGCGTATTTATGACGAATGGTCTGCAACTTTAAAGCGGTATCGAGCAATTTTTCTTTCTTGTCGTTCAGCTCTTTTTCAAGTTTATTTAAATTGTAATCGTAATTGGAATAAGTGTTCAAATCCTCTTCGATTTGCACTAGACGATTTAACATTTCCGCGGTTGAAGAGCCGTATTTTCGCATCAATCCTTTAAGAAAGAACAGACGATTTTTCATCTCTTCGATCTCGTAAGGATTGAAATTGAGTTTTTCAAATGTCGCTAGAAGTTCATTATAAGCATCTTCAAGTTCAAAATAGCTTTCATCGAAGCGCTTAAGCGACGAATCGAAGGTTTCATCCTTCAATTGTCCTAAGATCTTTTTCGACGAATATAATTCATCGAAAGCTTGTTCCAAGGGTTCTTTGACAGTTTGAAATATCTCCAGTGTTTTGGAGTAAGAAGCGACGCTACGGAGCTTATCTTCAAGTTCTTCAACTTCGTTATCTTGTATCGCAGCGTCTTTTAATTCTTGATATTGATATTGTAAATATTCAAGATCGGCATCGCTCATACGCGAAGCTTTCATGGTTTGATACCGCTTTAAAGTCGTGGAATAATCCTCAAATTGTTCCTGATATTGACGATAAACCTCTTTTTCACTTTCATCAAGAAGCGAGGAAAGAAAACGATCGTATATTTCAAGGTGGCACGAACTATCCAAATACGAGCGATCTTTATGTTGTGAGTGAATATCGATAAGCGAATTCATCAATTCTTTGCCGAGCGATAAAGGAACGCTATGTCCGTTGAGCTTCATCGTCGTTTTCATCGAAGCATCGAGCGTTCTAGAAACGATTAAAACGTCGCTTTCAAGTTCAAAATCATATTTTTGATTGAAAGATTCGATGATTTGAGGATTATCGATACGAAAAGTGCCTTCGATAAAGGCTTTTTCACAACCATTACGAATCTTATCATAACTGGAGCGATTGCCACATAAAAGACCTAAAGCCTCGATGATTATCGATTTACCGGCACCCGTTTCACCGGTTAAAACATTCATCCTATTGTCGAAGAGGACCTCGATATCCTCGATGATTGCAAAATTTTTGATCTGTAATCGTTCCAGCATGTTTTCACCTACTTAACTAATAGTGGATTTTCTTTATTGAGAAAAATATAACACTATAAATATTTCTTTATTTCACTCATCAAATAGACGTAATCGACTTTATTGTCCGCCAACTGTTCCTTAATCGAAGCTTGTTTCACAAAAGAATCGGGAACATAGTACGTGTGAATTTGTCCTTGATATCCCTCTTTTATTAAATAATCCTCAATCTCTTGAACAAAACCATGGCGCGTCGCCATCGAGTTCATAATGAAGATGTGTTTTTTATCGAGCATCTGATGTAAAGCCTCGGTATCATATGGTTTTAAAAACACCGCATTGTATAAAGTGACCTTTAAATTTTCTTTTTTTATTTCATCGACCAAAAGATCGACTAAAGATCCGTAAGTGATAAGCGCGATTTGGGCGTCGTCATTTGAATAAGGACAGAGCCACTTACCGAATTCAAGCGAAAGATATCCATCTTCGTCATCGCCTCTAAAGTATGACCGTGGATAACGAATGGCAAAAGGTCCGTGATATTTTTTCGATAGTTCAAAAAGCGCACGCGAAGTTTTCATGTCGCTTGGTGCCGTCAAAACGATATTCGGGGTATTGAAAATGAAGCCTTCATCGTAAAGTCCTTGATGAGTTTCCCCGTCTTCGCCGACTAATCCCGCTCGATCGATGAGCAATAACACGTCGAGATTCATGCGACAGACGTCGTGAGACAACTGATCGAAAGCCCGCTGTAAAAATGTCGAGTAAATCGAAACGATCGGTTTAATGCCGTTTAAGGCCATTCCTGCCGCCAAAGTCAAAGCGTGTTCTTCGGCGATTCCGACATCGAAACAGCGCGAAGGAAAATGATTGTAGACGTTAATTAACCCACTTCCAAGGACCATCGCGGGACAGATTAAAGTGACCCGATCGTTTTCTTCCATGTATTCTTCAACCAAAGAGCCGAAAAACGATGAATACGAAGTTTGCATCGGATGGGTGTCAATCTGTTCTCCAGTTTGGACTTTAAAGGGTTTTATGCCGTGAAAGACACCTAAAGTATCTTCTCTTGCAAACGAATAACCTTTGCCCTTTTCGGTATAGACGTGGATAACCACGCTTTTTTCTCGTTTACACGCTTCTTCAAAAGCCGATTCCAATTTTTTGATATTGTGACCATTGACCGGTCCGATATAATCTAATCCAAAGCGCTCGTACACGCTTGAAAAATTACGCGAATGATTTTGAATCGCACCGACGGTTTTAGATACCGACATGTCATTATCGTTTAAAACGATGATGATTTTATGATTTTGTTGCCCGATATCGTTTAGGGCTTCAAGTGCCATCCCATTGACGATCGATGCATCACCGATTAAAGCGATAATATTATACTTTTCCTTCTTTAAATCGCGAGCAATCGCCATGCCAAGAGCCGCCGAAAGTGAAGTGGAAGAATGGCCGGCTTCAAAGACGTCATAAGGCGATTCGTCGCGCTTTTGAAATCCGGAAATGCCATTTTTCTTGCGCAAAGTGTCGAGGCGGCGACCGCTTAATAATTTATACGTGTATGATTGATGTCCAACGTCGATCAATAATTTATCGTGAGGAAAATCAAAGTATCGCATCAAGGCCATTTCAAGCTCAACGACACCTAAATTCGCGGATAAATGACCACCGTTTAAGGATACCACCCGGATGATTTCTTCGCGAATACGATATGCTAAGACGTTCAATTCATCGTAATCCATCTGTTTTAAAGTTTTGATATCAAATTGTACTTTTTTCATTCGCTATTACCAATTAATTACTAATTATCTACTAATTTATTACTTATTCATCTAAATTGCTGATTTTGCCGTCTTCAACAACTTGAACGACCTTTTTATTGACCTCATCGAGTTCTTTAGTTAACTCTTTTCCTAAAGCATTAGCTTCTTCGTATAACTTTACACTTTCCTCTAAGGGAAGTTTCTTATTTTCTAAAAGATCGAGGATTTCATTTAACCTATCGAGTTTTTCTTCAAAAGACTTGTTTTCCATACCTTTACTCCTTTATCTCTTTAACTAATGCAGCGACGGTGCCGTCTTTTAGTTTAATCGTAATCGTTTCTCCAACTTTAAGTTCAGCTTTCGAGGAAACGATTTGATTGTTCCTATTATACACCATTCCGTACCCTTTTGATAGCAGTTTATACGGATTTAAACTTTCATTTTTTTCTATTAAAAAACGCAGTTTTTCACTATTTTGATGCAAAATCGTCTGAATCGCTTTTTTCAATCGCTCTTTAAGATGCGTCACCATCATATAATTGGTTTCAATATATTTTCTTATTTCTAAATAACGTGAATTGATTCGATTGTTGATATCGTCCTTAATCATTCGATAACGATTCTTAAAGTCCCGCAAAACTTCTTTGTTTAAAGCGTTAACGACTTCTAATTGTGCTTGTTTGATTTTACTATTGATAATTTGATACAAGTTTTTATCGATTATCGCTAATTGTTCTTTTAAAAGATAGGCTTTTTCCGTGGCTTTTTCCGCTGCGGCAGTTGGAGTAATCGAAGAATAGTCGCACACCAAATCAAGAAGCGTCGAATTGATATCGTGACCCACGGCCGCAATCGTCGGTATTTTGATGTCGTAGACGCGACGGATAAGCGCTTCGTCGTTATAGGCGATAAGATCTTCAAATGATCCTCCGCCTCGCCCGATGATTAATAGGTCAAGTGGGTATTTTTCACTTTCATCGATTGCTTTAATAATCGACTTCGGAGCCTCTTTTCCTTGTACTAACGACGGAAAAAGGTAAATTGTCGTAGCAAAACGACGCGATATCGTGCTTATGATATCGTGTATTGCCGCGCCGCTTTTTGAAGTGATGACCCCGATGGTTTTAGGTATTAAAGGTAAAGGCTTTTTTTGACGTGAAAAAACCCCTTCTTCAAGCAATCGCTTTTTTAAGAGTTCAAGCTCCACTAGATATTTACCAAGACCATAGGCCTCCATTTCGTAGCAATTTAATTGATATTCGCCACCGCGCGTATAAAGCGTCACGCTCGCGATCACTATCACTTCATCGCCTTCTTTGGGATCAAATTTCAAGCGTTGCACGTAACTGTTAAACATCACGCAACGAATGCGACTCGAGGAATCTTTAAGCGTAAAATAAAAATGTCCACTTTGATGTTTGGTCAAATTGGAGATTTCACCTTTTACGAAAACACGCTGAAATTCAAGATGCTCATCGAGAGCATCTTTGATTAATTGATTGATTTCTTGTACGGAAAGTAAATCTGAATCAATCATAATACTCTGTCCAAAACTGCATTTACAAGTGGACACCGGTCACGTTCGATATATCTTTTAGCGAGATTCATCGCAATATCGATAGTTATCGCCTTTTCAACGGTCTCCCCATACTGACTTTCAGCGATTGCAACAACTAAGATCGCTTTTAAAACATTATTTAAACGCTCGAATTTCCAATTTATGAGATTTTTAGAAATTAAGTCGACTATTTCGTCAATATGCAATAACGCTTTAACCGCAACTTCGCGCGAAAAAAGCGGAATTTCCTCATATGAAGTTTTGTATGTGTTTTCTAAAGAATTGACAAGATCAAAATCAAATTTGTATTCACGACTAAAGAAGTATTGATAAAGAACAATCATCAATTTTTCGTGTTCTTTGTTTCTTGTTAACACCATTTATATCACCTCACAAAAATATATTATAACTCACATATTTATAATAAACAAATTAATCATGCAAATTAGCGTAAATTTCGGCGTTTTTTCCATGTATTTTAAGATGTTATTAGGCTTAAAATCAATTTATTACTTTTAAATTTAAACTATTTTAAAAGATTTAGTGGTTTTAATAATGGCAATAGTATGCTAAAATAACTTTAATAATGAATACGAAAGAAGGATTTAGCATGAAAAAAACAGTGATAATCATTGGAGCTGGTCCTGCAGGTTTAACTGCGGCTTATGAACTTTTAAAACAAAAAGATATTCATCCGATTATCTTAGAAGAAAGTGATTTTATCGGTGGTATCTCCAGAACTGCCACATACAAAGGAAATCGTATGGATATCGGTGGTCATAGATTCTTTTCAAAAGACGATCGCGTGATGAAATTATGGAATGAACTGATGCCTTTGCAAGGTGCACCATCAAAGGATGATATTGCTTTAGGTAATCAAAAAAAACTCGCTCAAGATGGACCTGATCCGGAAAAAGATGAGCGTGTCATGCTTTTACGAACAAGAGTTTCAAGAATTTTCTATCTTCGTAAATTCTTCGATTATCCTATCTCGTTAAAATATCGTACTTTTGCTAATATGGGTCTTTCTAGAACGATGAAAGCCGGCTTCGGTTATATGGGTTCAGTCTTCCATAAACGTAAAGAAGATTCATTGGAAAATTTCTATATTAATCGTTTTGGTAAGCCTTTATATCAGATGTTTTTTGAGGATTATACTGAGAAATTATGGGGTGTTCACCCTCGTAATATTTCGGCTGATTGGGGCGCACAACGCGTTAAGGGATTGTCGCTATCAAAAGCGATTCTTAACGTTTTAAAAAAGCCATTTACGCGCAATTCAAAGAATCAAGAAACATCCTTAATCGAACAATTTTATTATCCTAAAAAAGGACCCGGTCAACTTTATGAGATTATGGCGGAAGATATTAAAAAACTCGGTGGCGAAATTATAATGGGCGCCAAAGTTGATAAGATTGTTTTAGATGGCAATAAAATCGCTTATGTTGAGGCGATGGTTAACGGCGAACGTAAAAGATTCGAAGGCGATTCCTTTATTTCTTCAATGCCGATAAAAGATTTAATAGAATCTTTAGGACAGGAAGCAGTTTCCGAAGATGTCTATAAAATTGCAACCGAACTTCCGTATCGTGATTTTATTACAGTAGGTTTATTACTTGATAAACTCAAGATTAAAAATACCACAAAGATGAAAACCTTCAATAACATCATTCCTGATTGTTGGATTTATGTCCAAGAACGAGATGTTAAATTAGGTAGAATTCAAGTATTTAATAACTGGTCTCCTTACATGGTTGAAGATTTTGAAAATAAAGTATGGATCGGCTTAGAATATTTTTGTTCGGAAGGTGACGAGATGTGGAATTCTTCCGATAAAGATTTTATAGATTTTGCTATCGATGAACTTGTAAAAATCGATATTATCGAAGATAAGAAAGATGTATTAGATGCAACGCGTATCAAAGTAAAGAAAGCGTATCCCGCATATTTTGGTACTTATAAAGAATTTAATAAGGTCAAAACATACTTGGACACAATTGAAAATCTTTACTGCGTCGGTAGAAACGGACAACATCGTTATAACAATATGGATCACTCAATGGTGACGGCTATGGTCGCTAGTGAATTGATTATTACCGGCAATAATAATAAAGAGGCCCTTTGGAGCGTTAACACTGAAAAGAGTTATCACGAAACTAAAGAAGAATCAAAAAGAGGTAATTAATTTTAATGGATAAAAAAATACTTTGGCAAAAAGTTAGGCCTGTATTACTTGAGATATTACTCTATCTAGCGGCCTTTATCGTTATTCTTGCATCTTATATAATTTGTAAACCGCAATTTGTTCTTTTCGAAAGAAGAGGCGTATTGGGACAAGCGATAATTGCAGTCTCGGCAGTTGTTATTTTTTGTGTCGGTTTCTATCTAAAGCAAAAAGATAAATTGACACATCGGAATTTAATTATTCTTTTCATCGCTTTAGGTTTTGTATTGCGGTTGGGTTATATGCTATATACACCATATGAAGTAAGACAACACGATACTTTCACCAATAACAATGATGGTCATCACTATTATGCTTACTTAATCTATTCTGAGTGGAAGCTACCTGATTCAAATGCCTATCAGTTTTATCATCCGCCACTAAATCCTTTTATTCAAGCGCTATTTATGCATTTTTATGAATGGATTGCTAGTATTTTTCATATTGAAATTTTCACTGAAGCTGATCCGTATTGTCGTGCCCTTTATGGTAGTAATCAAATATTAGCCACTTTATATTCCTTTATGACGATGATTGTCGCTTGTAAAACAATCGAATTACTTGACATCAAAGGTTTTTCTAGAGTGCTAGCGTGCGCATTCATCGCGTTATTTCCACGATTTATTCAACTTTCCGGTCAATTAAATAATGATATGTTAACAGTTCTACTATCATTTTTTGCATTATACTTTACGTTGAAATGGTGGAAGAAAAAATCCTTTTTTACTATTATATGTCTTGCGATTTCTATTGGATTAGCGATGATGTCAAAACTTAGTGGTGCTACTATCTGTGTAACTACCGCGGTAATATTTATTATGGAATTTATCAAATCGATTAAAAGCAAGAATTTGAAAAATATTTCTATACTTTGTTCGCAATATATTGTATTTCTTCTTATTTGTACCCCATTGGGGTTATGGTTTCAAGTTTACGCGCATAACCGTTTTGGACAAGAATTAGGGTTTGTATTTTCAAATTTGAATAAAAATTTATATGTCGGTGATTATAACTTCCTTGATCGGTTCTTCCCTTTTATTGTTCCGACAAGTGAAATGTTTGGTTCTATTTTCTGTCGACCTTTTGATAATTACAATTTGTTTAACTATGCGATAAGATCATCGATGTTTGGCGAATTTAATTATTGGCAATCGGAACAATTTGCAATTGCTTCAATCATTCTTGCTTACATTGCCGTGATAATGCTTACTGTTTCCACAATTTATTATTTCTATAAGAGCCGAAAACAAGATTTGGATAAAAAAATATTCTTGGGAACGTTATTTTTGGGACAAGCGCTTTCTTATATTTACTTCAATGTCACGATGCCCTATGGTTGCACGATGGATTTCCGATACATTGTCCCTATCGTTCTTGCTTTAGCGGGATTTATCGGCCTTTCTGATTCTAAGCTAGCCGAAAATGAAAAAACAAAAAAATTTGTACCCTTTTTCCGTTTTGGAATTTTTGCTTTATTGGTGGCAACGTCATTATTCTATACAGTGGCGATTTAGTAAATCTTCAATAAAGTAATAAAATAATGCATAAAAAAGGTTGTTATCTTGACAACCTTTTTGTATGCTATTTTGAAAGATCCTCATTTGAAGGATTATCTTCATTTTTCTTTGACTTTAATTTAATTGGTTTTACTAAGAATTTAACGATAAAGAACATTATTGGAAGAGCGACAAATTGCGCCAAGACATATGAGAATACATAAGGAATAGATAGAATCGTTTCAAAAAGACAAATTCCAGCAAGCTGCAGTATAAAATTAGGAATTGAACTTAACGGATATCGCGCTAGACGAACCCAAGACCATTTTGTTCTAAAGGCAACGAGTGTTTGAGTGCTATAGGCGATGGGAATTCCAATCACGAAAGCGATAATAAAAGGAATATCGAAACTCAGTAAAGAAATATTTTCATTTATTACAAATTTAGGATTCCATTGTAAGAAATTATCAAACGAGTATCTCAAAATATAAGTCAATATTAAACTTATAAGGGCATTAAAACCGCCGACAAAAAGAAAGCGAATAGGTTCTTTTTCCCACATTTTCCAACAAAAAGACTCAAATTTACCTAAGAAAGAACTTTCATTTTTAAAAATTTTGTTCATATTTTCACTTCCAAACCAGATATATTCTTGATGAATGTATTTATCATAACATTTTAGTGCTCTTAAATAAAGATAATAATTTCTATTAATTATCAAAGCAAAACCGAATAATAGCATTTTCCGTTTTCATATAGAATATACTCGATATAATGCTAGATATCGCTACTATTTCGCTATAATGCTGCTTAAAAAAACAGAATTTCATTTGATAAACTGCTATTATCCATTACAACTGAGAAATAAAATATTGCAGGCGTCACAATCGTTAAGTGGTAGTCATTTTTTACTACCATTCCCTTTCATACCGCAAATTTCATAATAGCGATAAGCGATCTATTGATGCTTAAGATATTTTTAATCATTATGTAATTTATTTTTTTTAATTATCTTATTTCAATTATCATCTTTTCGATACAATATAAGATATCATCAAAACTGATATCTTTTGCATATCCGTACTTTCGTCGATAGATTTCCCATTTTGATTTTAATAAATTGCTGCTTTTTATTAAATTAAATGTTTTGAAAAAATCACCATAAAATGCTCTTTTTAAAAAAGTTTTGTTAACAGCATTTTTAAAATTAGTAACGCTTATATTTTGCCAATCTTTTGTATAGATTAAATAAATGTCGTAAAAATCTCTCATTCTACTATTTAATTCTGCTCGGCTTAAGATTGTTTCCAATTTTTCTGCCAAAATAGTTTCCATATTATAAGCCAATAAATTAACATATCTTTCACCTAATAATGGTTTATATTTGTATTCAATTTCTTTAGGTGTTATAGGATCGCCCGTTGCTATATCAACATGAAATTTTTCTTTAATATTTTCTAATTTAACTTGAATATCTACTCTAAAACCACCATATTCACTATCGTCTCTAATTCTGTTGATACCTAAATAGTACAAAGAGGTATTGTCATCTATTTCTATTGAAATTATTTCTTTTATCATTTTTATGATAGTTTCCTCATCAAAATTAGAGTTTATAAAAGCAGTATCGATATCCATAGTAGTTCGATTTTCTACTCCAAAAAATATACTTAAATAAAATCCACCCTTTAAGATAAAATTGTTTTTAAATTTGCTTATTGATAATCTTTCAATAAATCTATCGTACATATAAATCCTAAGCAATGTATTAAAGTCAACATTTTTTTCTTTGGAAATATTCTTTAGTTTATCTTTTAACTGTATATTATTCATAAAAGACCTCCATAAAATTTATAACCTTATCTTTAATTCTAAGTTTTTCGGCATAGTTGGATAGTTTTACTAAATCCTTATCTCTTCTTTTTATATATTCTCTAACGCTAAACTTAACAAGTTCAAAATCCATTCTCTTTTTGGAACGGATAATATCACATATGCATCTTTCTATATCATAAACCCTAACCTTATTGCCCATAGGTGTTTTAACTTCACTGAGACCTAATTCATAAATATCATTGGATACATAAAATACTTCATGTTCTTTTAAATGTTCGTTATTATAAGTCTTTTTTATAGTTATATCATATCTGCCATTGGGTGCTTTTAGTGATAAACCATAGAAATAAAGTGCTGTCATATGAGAAAAAATAGCATTGGGCATGGTTAAATTAAAGATATAATAAGGGTCATCTATTTTTGAAGAATCGATATAAATGCCATTACCAACCCTTTCTACGATACCTTTTTTCCACATAGAATTGAGATACATTCTATGAATGCCACAATTGTCTAATTCTTTTGAAGTGATATATCCATTATTTTTTTCCATTATCATTTCAATAATTTCAACCTTACTTTTTCCTATAAAATCGCTTTGATACATTTTTTCCATATTACTCTCCATGACAAATCTACTTATATAATAATATTTATCAGTAGTTTTGTCAAAATTATTCAATAAAATGATAATAATTACTCAAATAATGACAGACACAAGTTTAAAAATATGACTTTAAATATAAAGTAATAAATAAAATTTTTTCATTAAGGCGCTAAATGACAATGTATTTAAAAAAAAGGGGATGTTGAAAAACCTAACTGAAAAAAGAGGTTAAAAAGCATCCTTTTTTTCATGGGTTAAAATTGAAGAAATTCAACAAGCTAAGCTTGTTGAAAAACCTAAGAATTTTATCACTCTTTTT
>CANQAG010000011.1 GCA_947588815.1 uncultured Bacilli bacterium | reverse complement strand
TCTCTCGAAGAAGGCTCTTTTATTATAAATTGTAATTTTACTTCTGTTTGCAACATTTTCTTCCCGTTTCTCTCTTTATTTGTTGCACTTGCTTTTATAATTAACAGTAATTACTAAATTTTTTTAAAAGACTTGCAACAAAATCATTTATGGTTATATAATATCTAAGCCGTTGCGGTCGTGGCGGAATCGGCAGACGCGTACGTTTGAGGGGCGTATGAGGTTACTCGTGTGAGTTCAAGTCTCATCGACCGCACCATGTTGAAAGAACCAGATTGATACAATGTGTCAGTCTGTTTTTTATAGAGTTCGACTCCCAACGTCTATATGTTTTTAAAGAAAAACCGGTCTTAGGAAGTGCAGAAGTTGCATTTTTATAGGACCTTTTTTTGATGTCTTAAATTAGAGTGGCACGATTGGTGACGAAAGGGTATAAAGTTTATGCTTTTAAAACCAACTAAGCTGTTGATTGCAAAATGAAAACTTTTGAAATTTTCGCAAAACTTTTCATTATAGCTGAAAACTTTTGTTGATTTTTATAAAACTTTTCAGTATGATTATCTTGGTAGGTGATTTATAATGATAAAACGAGAACATTATATTAAGGAAGTAAGAGAGTTTTATGATTCAAATTTAATTAAAATTATAACTGGTATTCGTAGAAGTGGTAAATCTGTTATTTTGGGACAAATTAAGGCAGAGATTCAGCAAAAGAGTGATAATATAATTTATTTGAATTTTGAGAATAAATCTACACAGCTAAGTATATCAAATGCAAATTCTATTATTGAATATGTGCGTCAAGAAAGAAAAGAAGGGCTTTGCTATGTATTTTTGGATGAATTACAAGTGATAGATGATTGGGCTGAGGCTTGTAAAACACTTCGATTAGAAAATTGTTCTTTATTTATAACTGGATCAAATTCAAAATTGTTATCAAGCGAATTTGCCAAGCAATTAAGTGGAAGATTTATTGCTTTTAGAGTTCGACCTTTTGTTTATAAAGAAATAATAGAGTATTCTAAAGAGTTGGGAATTGAGGCGACTATAATGGACTATTTAATATATGGTGGTTTTCCCAACAGATTTGAATTTAGAACAAAAGAGGCACAGATTAAGTATTTAAATGATTTAGATGAAACAATTGTAATTAATGATTTAATCACAAGATACAAAATTAAGAAAACAGAATTATTTAAGCGATTGGTAAACTTTGTTTTGAAATCCAACAGTAGAATTTTCTCTGCTAAGTCTATTTATGATTATGTGAATAAGAATATTATGAATTGCTCAATTAACACAATTATGAAATATTTAGATCATTTAAAAGAAGCATATGTGATTGATACAATCAATCAATATTCAACGAAAGTAAAAAGAGAGTTAGAGTTTTATGTAAAAATTTACGATGCAGACGTTGCATTAAACTCTATACGTTGTTTAGATAATCGATTTGATTTAACACATAATCTAGAAAATATTATTTATAATGAGCTTCTTTATATGGGTTACAAGATTAATGTCTTCGATAATAATGGCAAAGAAATCGATTTCATAGCTAGTAAAGGAAATATGAAATATCTAGTGCAGGTGGCATATAGTGTTGCTGAAGATAAAGCATATAATAGAGAATTTGAGGCATTCTATAATTTAGATAATTCAATGCAAAAAGTTCTCATAACAAATGATGAAATTGATTATTCTACAAGTACAGTAAGACATATCAAGTTAAAAGACTTCCTTTTAATGAATAGTTTATAGTATTAATATATTCCTTTTTTGAAAATCATCGATTTGCCTTTGGTGGTTTTTGTTTTTAACCTGAGTGCATTTGCGTTCACTTGCGTGCAACTGCGTGCATTGTATCAAAATGGTACTCTTTTGTTATGTTGAATGCACTTGCTCCCAAAATTTGGACCAAAAACTGGTACAATAAGAAGGGAGCTTTTAATATGAAAAGAACACTGGCAGAAAAGTTAAGATGTGTTCATCTTCATTTAGATGAAGGAATGACAATTTCAATTCACATTTAAATTTATCGAATTGATTCTATACTGAAGTTTAACAAAAGTTGAATTATATGTTAAAATAAAAATAGAAAAAATAAATGTGAGGAGTAAACAAATGCCAAAACAAGTAAAAAGAACCAAAACAAGCATGAGCTTATCAGTTGCTATTACTTCATTAGTCTTAATTTTAATTCCGGTTTTAATTATTTTATTTACAGGAACAGCATCATTTGAAAAGCCATATGGAATTTATATGTTAGCATCTTCAATAATTGTTGCTTATTTTGCAATTATCATGGGAATGCTAGCATGGAGAAATAAGATCCTTTATCTTATTTTAGACATCATTAATATTGTTGTTGCCGTAGGATTTATAATCTATGCTTATATTAATTCTAATTATCAAGGTGGATTACTATTGCATATTGCTGCAGCATTATTTCTAACATTATCTTTTTATCAAACCGGTGATGTTGATCAAGGTGATAGTTACTTCATGCGTTATATGGTACCAGTAGCTCTTGATATCGCTGGTCTAATCTTTGTTTTATGGTTTATTAGTGTCGATATGTCTGTTATAGTTCATATTGTTCTAGTATCTATCTTTAATGCCTTTAACTTACTAATTTTCTTTATTCCATCGCTTGTTAAACTTATTTCTAATCGTCAAGAGTTCTTTTCAGGACTTAGCAATAGGCATGTAGAATACGAAGAAGAAACTGAGGAAGAAATCAAAGAAAGAAAAGAAGCAAAAGCTACTGAAAAAGCTCTCAAAGAAGAGCAACTAAGACAAGAAATTAAACAACAACAAGAAGAACTTCATGCTAATGATGTTCATAATGCCGGAAACCATTCTAAATGGATTCCATTTCCTTCCACTATAGAACATCTTATTTGGCATATTGATTTTGAATTCAATAAAATTGTTGAACACATTAACGAAGATATTAAATGGAACAATCGAATTATAGATCCTGATAGCAGCGATTCTCTTCAAACAAAAAAGGATGCCGTAAAATCTAATAAACAAATCACAAACGGTATTAAATATATGAGAAAAAATGTTAGAAAGATGAAAAAAAATCTGGCTGAATTAGGAAACCATGTATTTACAAGAGAAGATTGCTATAAGGAATTTACCTTTAATCCATTATCTGGAAAAATGAAAGTAAGACCTTCAAAATCAGAAACACCCGTACTTGAAATATTAAGTTATAAATTATATTTTACATATATTCATAATCTTAGTTATAAGCAAGTAAAACAAACACTTGAATTTGAAGGCGAAGCTGATTGCTATTTAAAACCTATTGATTAATAATATATCAATAAATATTAAAAAGATTGGCTGTAATGGCCAATCTTTTTTGTATAAATTTATCGATAATTCATCTGTTTTAAATAAATAGTTAAGCACATAAATTTATAGGTTAATAGAATAATAGATTAGAACAAATCTACTTTGCCATTTTACTTAAAAAATCTATAAATGCTATGCGCCAATAACTTTCATTATGAGAGCCGTTATTGTCATAATTTTCAACAATGCTATCTTGATTGAATCCTAAAGATTTTAAATTAACGGCAATTTGTTTTGAGGCAGTAATAAGTTTCTTTTCTAAATCATCGCCGTTACCACAATAAACATAAACTTGCGGATGTCCGGAACTGAAATTTTTACTTTGATAATAACGTTTCCACGCCGATGATTCAAAAAGAGCATTCGCCGGTGAGAAAGCACCGATGTATCCATAAATGTCATTATCCCGAAGTCCCAAATAATAAGCAGCTAAACCACCGGAAGAGGATCCGGCAATTCCGGTATTTTCTCTTCTGGTGTCTACTGAATAATTTTCGTTGATATAAGGAATTAGGGTTTCTTTCATAAAGTTGCCCAATTCATCTAATTTGCCATTATAAAAACTTTGATTGTCAGCAAGGTTAGTAAGATTACCGAATGATTGACTCATGGTAAGTTCAGAGTCACGATATCCATCGGAGTTATCGATCGCGACGATAATTAATCCGTCTTCTCCTTTTTGAACCAGATTAGAAACGGCGACATCTACTGCCCAGGAGCCATAGCTATCGGATGATTTTGCTGCGCCGGTTGCGTTAGCATATAAATTTTGACTATCGAACATGTATAAAACACCATATTTCTTATTACTCGTGTAAGTACTTGGTGTGTAAACCGAGATTTTTTTGCTTTTTTTAGCTGTGTATTGTAAATTTTTACTATCAGTTAAATTAAAATACTCGACTTTTCCATAATTTGTACTATTCATTGTAAAAATACCATCCTTCCCATAATAACCGCTTGATGCAGGTCCAACTATTAAATCTTTCGTTTGGTTGCCGGCGTTGTCGTTAAAAATTATGCGATCATATTGACTATAATCTACTTCAATCGAATATTGATTCTCGCCATAACCTGACGTACCACTAACAGTAAGTTTAGTTCCGGGCCAAGCAACTTTTTGAACTTGGCTTTTATAATTCCACATATAGGCATATACATTTTTCCAACGTTCGCTATTTGTGTAATATACCATTACTTTAGTGTCTTGAGGAATAGGAGTGCTATTAAAAGAGCTTGATGTATCAGAAGAACTTGAAATATAACTAGAACTTTGTATATCCGAAGAGCTTTGCAGTGTGTCCATATTTGTGGATTCAACATTGCTGGATAAATCTTGAGAATTTGTAGAATCAGAAATAGGCGAAAGTAACGAAGAAGTCACGGGTTCACTATTATTAGCGCATCCAGTAATAAAAGATAAAGCAAATAATAAAATTAATTTAATTTTCTTCATAACAGCACCTCAAATATATTTACATAAAAATTATAGCCAATTTAAGTTTATGTTACAATCTTCTAATTGTATTGTTAGTGGCTTTTGTCAATAGATGTAATCAATATTAGACCTCAACTATCGTTACTGTTATATAATTTCTATCTTTGAGCTAGAAACTTTCTCTAAAGAAAAAAATAAAAAAGGTGATGTATGATGAAAATTTACAATCCAGAACAAGGTTATCTTGTATAATTTTTGGATGTTTTTTTCATACTCAATTAAATTAAATTTGAAAAATCAAGCAATGAATGAATTGATTTGCCTAAAAGCAGATATTTTGATATTATATTAATATAAAATCGGCAATCTTATTCCTTTATTAGTATGTCAGGATACACAAGATGTATCACTTATTGATGGAGGAAAATAAAATGAAGACAAAAAAAGAGTTACTCAAAAAATACGAAGAAACTGAGTATTACGAAGTAATCAAAGAGAACTATGGCAGTAAGGTAAATTATCAAACTTATGAAGGTATCATAATAAACTTTGATAAAGACGCGATGAAAGATATTGTTGGTGCAAAGAAACTAACATATGAAGATTTCATCGATATTCAAATCCAAACCGGTAAAGATTATCGAGGCGCGCTTATGCTTTGCTATTATTATTGTCCAATTGAATTTAAAGGCGAAGTAGAAACCTTTCGTAAAAATACTGTTTGTTTCAAAAGAATCTATGTTGATGGTATGTATTTTGATGGAAAGATGTTTAAAGGGAAAGAAGAACATGTGTGGATGTCAACTAATGGCTTTGATAAACTGAACAAAGGGGATTTCGTTTCATTTTTTGCCGAACCATATCTTTATATCAAAACTAGCAACGGTAAAAAGTTAGATTTTGGTTTAAGAAATCCGCAACAAGTGAAAAAAATCGAAAAATATGAATTGCCTACCGATAAAGAATTAATGATACAAGAAGTCGATGATATTATTTGCGAAAATTGCTATTTGTATGAACATTGTTCACGCACATATTGTATGCAAGCAAAGAATACTTAAAAAAGTTCAATTACATGTTACAACTTTTAAAAAACAAATATTAATGTATATAACAATAGAAAGTAGATAAAATTTTAGGGGAATTATTATGAAAGGAAAATTAAAACAAATAAAATTATTTAATTGGCGATTATTTATTGCATTATGTACCTTATCACTGATACCTGCTATTTATCAAACAATAAGAACATTTATAATTTCGTCAAATACAGACAGTTCTGCATTCGATGTTATCGGACAAATGGAATGGTTTGATCTCATCAATGAAACACTTCAAGCATTTCTTATTATTCCACTATACTCTATACTAAATAAAATTTATAAAGAACAAAATGAAAACTTTGGAAAATATACTTTTAAAACAGGTTTGATTGCTTGTGTATTATATGCTTTGTTTTCGATTGCAGTGTTGATATATGGTTTTGTGTTAGTGACAGCTATGAATCCGTCTGAAGTGGATTTAACTGTTGCTAATCAATACCTACAACTTGAAACAATAGCTTTTATTATTAATATAGTCGTCAGTTTTGTCAATGTTGTTTTTGTTGTAGTTGGTAAAGACAAGAATGTTTATATCTTTTTAATTGCAAATACGGTGTTGACTATAATGGCCGACTTATTACTCATACCGAATCTTGGAGTGTACGGAGTGGCAGTTTCTAACATTATCGTAAATCTTTTATTGTCTATTGTGAGCATATCGTTGCTTGTTGTGGAACATTATTTAAAACCTAATAAATTTACGAAAGCTGATTTACCGATATTTAAACAATGGTGTAAAGTTGGCGTATTTTCCGGATTACAACAATTTCTTGACAATTTAATTTATGCGATTATGGTTTGTAAAATGGTAAACATGGTTGCTGAACAAGGTAATTACTGGATTGCCAATAATTTTATTTGGGGATGGTTGCTCATTCCGATAACTGCTCTTGGTGAAGTAATTCGTCGTGATTGCAGTGAAAAGTATCTAAAATTAAAACAATTTAATTACTATTTTGTTGCAGTTGTCACCATCATTTTATGGGCTGCAACAATACCTACATGGACTTCGTTTTATCGTTACGTTGAGAATTTATCTAATGCATCAGAAATTTTTCTAATTACAATCAAACTTGTTCCATTTTACATTGCTTATGCAGGATGTGCGATAATCGACAACATTTTTATAGGAGTTGGAAAAACCATTTATAACGCTATAAATTCGTTAATAATCAATTTGGTTTATTATGGAATATTTTATATATTGTATTTAACTGGTGCTATTACTTTCACGATGGATGTAATAATTATTATGTTTGGTTGTGGAATGGTAGTGCACCTTGCAATATCCATTATAGAAGAAAAACTCTTTTTGCGCCGTTTTGAGTTAAAAAAATTATGATTAAATTATTGAAATTGTTGCAAAAACACTGCATGTTATTAAATATTACTGATTTGTAACGCCAAAATAACTATATTGATACTTAAAAATAAACAATTTATTTTATAGTGTTCAAACTTTTAAATATTTTTTAAAATTAAACCTAAAGATATTAGTTTAATTAATGATAAAAAAACTAAAAAATGAAAGATTCTTCACTTGACTAATAAAAAAATATTGATTGCCTTAAGATTAATTTTTACTTGCGAAGCCGTTGTCTTACGTATCGAAATATTAATGAAAGTTTACTTTTTTGGTAAATTTGAATGGTAATTATAGATGAAACGAATTATGAAAGAGTTGTTTTTTTCTTGAAGGAATTTTAATATTTATTTGTATAAGAAAACTTATACACGAATTGATTAATCAAAAAAGCTTTATTTAAAGGATTATATGGAATATGAAAAATATAGATTTTTTTGTAAGTTACTCTAGCGCGGATAAAGAAAAAGTAGAAGCCCTTGTTTCATCGCTTGAAAGTATGGGAGCTAAATGTTTTTATGCTCCGCGTGATGTCGTAGGGCGATACGCTAGAGCAATTTGCGATGCGATAGAAAATGCCAAAGTTTTTTTACTATGTCTATCTAATGAATCCGCGAAATCCGAACATGTTTTAAATGAAATTGAAATGGCGTATAGTCATAAAAAATATTCTAATGGTGATATTGTAATTCAACCTGTTTGTATTGATGCTATTAATATTGATGGAAGAGATTTTGATGAAATCATGTATTACATTCGTAGAATTAATTTTATTATTCCAGAAGACATTAATTCATCTGACAAAATAGCGAAAGAAATCGTTAAAAACAACAGCACTATTTTTAATGATAAAGAAAATACAAAGAAAGATCGTACCGTGAGTATGTATTTTATGGATTCAAGCGAAAAAGATCGTCTTGAAATTCAAAATAAATTAGTTAAAAAGTTTGATCAAGATGTTTACGAAAAAGTCTTTAAGTCTTTTAATTTACCGACTGTTCTCGATGTTGGATGTGGAAATGGGGATGTTATCACAAACCGATTTGGATCTAAGGATTACACTCTTGTAGGGATAGATAAGAATAGTGAAATTCTCGAAGACGCAAAACAAAAGCATCCTTTTGGACACTTTTTTGAAGTTGACCTAGAGAAAGATGATTTTTATGATTCACTAGAAGATATCATGGAAGAACTGCAAATTGAAAAATTCGATATCATTCATATTTCAATGGTGTTATTACATTTAAAATCTCAGTATAAATTATTAAGAATATTGCGGCGCGTTTTATCTCAAAATGGAATACTTATCATCAAAGATATTGATGATGGCTTAAACTTTGCTTATCCGGATGATGATGGAGATTTTGAAAGAATATTTAAAATTTGTGAAAAGGATAAAATTGCCGGCGAAAGAAAAAACGGTCGTCAAATTTATACTAATTTAGTTCGCGCAGGTTATAAAAATATCTCTTTAGAAAAACAAGGCTTTTCTAGTATAGGCTTAAGCGATGATGATAAAGAAAGTTTATTTAATCTCTATTGTAAATTTGTTTTAGATGATATTGAAGTACTACATGAAAAAGAACCGAATAACGCGACATTTGCTGAAGAATATGAGTGGTATAATCAAAATTATAAAAAAATATTTGAACATTTTATGATGAATGAGTTTGTTTTTTCTATCGGATTTCAAATTTATTTAGCAAAAAAATAAAACATCAAATGTAAAAAAGAGGAAGTATTGCTTCATTAAATGAGACTTCCTTCAATTCACAAGGTGTATATTACAAGAGATAAACCGATTTCAAAATTAATGTTACTATTTAATTAATTGTCAAATTTGCTGATAAAAAGTTAACATACGTTTCTAATACTAATTTACAAGTTTTTTCTGATGGTAGTGTGATACTATGATATATAGTGATTTTGGTGCAATCATTGTGAAATATACCTACTTAATTCAATTAATAAATGTTACTGCACTCTCTTTTTGAAATTTTTCAAAATGATTTTTTAAATTTTATATAGCAAAATTACGACCAAAGAATAAAAAGCTTAATTAAAATTTAAACTTCAAAAATAATAAGGACTTAAAAAGACAAACAAATTAACTTCAAAAATAAGGTCAAAATTAAAGGAACCAAAAGAACAAATCAATCATAAAAATTGAAAAAATTCATAAAGAGATTATAATGAGATTTGTAAGGCACCAAAAATAGGCACACAAAAACAAGTTAACAGCAATAATTCAAGTAATTCCAATGTTAACTGCAAAAATATCGAATTGTTTTAAGAGGTATCTGTTGCCTATAAAAATTCAAAAAAATTATTTAATTTTGATTAATGATGGGGTCAAATTTAAATGATTAAAATCTATTGCTTTTGAGTTATTAAGCATTAGTAATAAATCATCAGCATAAGGTTTAAACAAATTGAATGGTGTCTTATAATTAAACAATTTTCGTGGATATGAATTCACATGACATAGAGCTAAATTAAGTTGATCTTGATTAATATTGTCAAAATCAAATCCTTTAGGAAATATCTTTCTTAATTCTTCATGATTCTTCTCGATTTTGCCTTTTTGTTGACTTTGTCTTGAATCACAATAGAATACAGAAATCAATTTTTCGTTAGTATTTTTATCTATTTCGATCGCAATAGGGTTACTAAATTCCTTGCCTCTATCTGTTAAAATAACTTTGAAATACTGACTGAAAATCTTATTTCCAACAGAATTTTTGATATGATCAAATATCTCAATAATCGAATTGGATGTTTGATCTTTTATTTTGAAAGCTAACATAAAATTGCATCGTCTAAATAGCAATGTCATGATAAAAGACTTGTGCCTAGGTCCTTCAATTGTATCCATTTCCACAACTTCATCCATTGGATGATTTGTGATGTATGTTAGAAAATCATCATAGTAACGATTTTCTAAATAAGCTCGATTGATGTTTCGCTCATCGGTTTTTAATGGCTTTCTTTTGGTATATCTTACTTTTCTAACTAACATCAGATTATTAAGTGGAAGAACTCCATTATCTATCCAATTGTAAACTGTTTGAATGGAGTATATGAATATGTTTGGATATTGTGATTTGATAGTTTCTAACGATAAATTTTTAGTTATCAATGGCTTTAAAAAATCTGCGAAAACATTGGCTTCTTCTTCATTTATCCTTGCTCCTTTATGAGCATTTGTTTGATTGCTTTGATGTTTCATCTGTGCTTCGACTGCAGAATAAATAAATTTGTTTAATTTGCAAATGGTATATTCATTACACCCATTACAAACACCGCTTAAATGCTTTAGCTTCTTGCAATTTGGAAATAGTGTAAATTCTTTACAGTAATCATTGCAATTCACTTTTGGTACTTTACAGTCTTTACAAATATGGGTACATCGCGAATTGCCACATACATTATGCTTTTTACATGTTGCTTTTAAACCACATTTATTTTTCGCTTTTATATTTAGCTTTAATGTTTTGTTCCGATCTATTTCTCTTTTGACTGTTGAAATTGAACAATGTAAATATTTTGCTGTGTCCGTTAAATTAAATTCTCTTTCCAAACATTTTACTAATTCAAACCTATCATCTTTTGTTAATTGTTTATTTCTTTCATGTATCTTCTTGCTTACGATTTGCACCATATTTTTTTCCTCCTTGGTGGCAACAGATACTTTTTCATTCTATCGTTTTTGAAGTTTATTTTTGAATATCTTTATTTTTGAAGTTTAAATTTTAATTAAGCCAAAGAATAAAAATTTATGGTATATTTTTAATAATAAAAATTATTATTGACAATAAGAGTATCAAAGATTAAAATATTAACAAAAAATTTTGAAGGAGGAAAAAAGATGAAAAAAAAGGTTATTTTGCCCTTACTTGCCGTCTTAACCTTAGGTGCTTGTGCAGGCACAGATGGCGATTCATCGATGGGTAGTAGTTCTTTAGGACAGTCGTCTAGTACGTCTCAAAGCGTTAGCTCATCGTTAGAAAGCTCTGGGGAAGAAAGTTCCTTAGAAGATAGTTCTTTAGAAGAGAGCTCCGCGGAAGAAAGTTCTGCGGAAGAAAGCTCCTCAGAAGAAAGTGTATCTTCTGAAGAAGCTAGTTCTTCCCAAGAAGAGGAATCTTCAAGTCAAGCTTCAGATAGTAGTGCCACTTCAGATACTGAACCAGTATCATACAAAGTGGTTCTACCACATGAAATTGATGGTATCAAAATCGAAGCTAGTTCTTTAAAACCTGCCGCTAATGAAAAAGTAAGAGTTTTTGTAAAGAACACCGTTCAAAAAAGTAAAAGAATTGATGCTTTAACGATGAATGGTCAGAGTTTGGAAGGTAAATACTCCAATCAACCGGGTGTTGTGGTTTATGAATTCTTTATGCCTGAAGGTGAAGATGCACAAATTGAAGTTGAAGTTGTTGATGTGTATGAGATTAAAGTAGATGAAGAGGTTTCTGAATATCTAACTTTAAATTTTGAAACTCCTGAAGTTGCTGCTGAAGGCGAACAAGTTTCATTTAAAGTCGCAGCTTATAGCGGTTTCTGGTTTAAATATGTCGAAGCTGTTGAAGATGATGTTATCTTAACTGAAGAAGACGGTCTTTATTCTTTTACAATGCCGGCTCATCAAGTGACAATCACTGCCGAAACCGGTAATAGTGTTTACGCGGTTGAAGCCAAAAATACTGATTTCTATCAATTTAATGGTATTACTGATGGACAAACGTTTGCTGTAGGTGAAAAAGTTGAATTCTCTGTATCCAAATTAGGACCCGATACAGTAATTACTAAAGTGTTTGTCGATTCAACAGAATTAGAAGCTGAGCAAAATGGAAATTATTCATTTGTAATGCCGGCTTATGGCGTTACATTAAAAGCCGAATATGAGATCGTGGCTCGTAATGTTAAAGCTGTCAGTACGGATCACTTTAAACTTTCTTTGACCACAATGGTAGACGATGAGGAAGTCGAAGCTAGCAATAATGTCTATGCAAATCAAAAAGTATATTTAAATGTCGAAGAAGTTGGCGAACATAATTATATTCAAACGGGATTCCAATTCAAAGGTAGCAATACTAGCTTTGAAGAAGCAACTTATAGTGTATCGGTTACTGTTAAAAATGAAGAAGACAAACAATATTTCGAAATGCCGTCTAGTTGTAAATATATTGTTGTTTCTATTGCCGAAGAAGAATCGGCCTTTAAGAATAGTCCCCTTGTTGGAGAATACGAAGGCGGAATAACTTTCACTACTTCTTCCTATTCGAGCGCATATCCTTCAAATGAAACTTTGACGATTGATGAACGAGGACTTACTAATAAATCAGCTACCACTAAATTAGTGGCTGATCCAGACGACGCGCATCATTATACTTTCCAATCAACATACCAAAATCATTATTTTTTCAATAATAATTATGATTTAGCTTTATATATAAGTGGTGGTTATCGTGACAAGTATAGTACTTCGGCTAATGATATTAAATTATACTCAAAGGGCAGAGGAGCATTAGACACTTCTTATAAATCTAAAGATAATACTCAAACCTTTGCGTATTACACCGGTAGCGGTCTTTATTCATTAACTTCATTATTTACTCAAGTTTCTTTCAAAAAGGATGTTGATGGAGATTCCGTTATTACTAATGCTAGTGTTTTCATTGATAATATATCATCTTCTAGTGTCACCATTTATTGGGATGTAAAAGCTGAGGTGTTATTAGGTAATGGTTACACTAGAGGCGACGTAGTGGTTATCAAACAAACTGACGGCACTGTACTTAAGACTTTAAAACTGACTACTATTGGCGAAAATCGCTACTTTATGCATGGTGGTGAAGTTGCTGTAGCCGGTGAAGAAGCCGGAACTTATACAAAAGCCGATAGTGATAATTTAGTTTTAGATGGCTTCGGCGGCGGTAAATTAGGCGAAAGTGATATTACTTATACCATTAAAGGCAATGTGGTTACGGTAACTAAAGATACTGAACAATTAAAATTTACCTTAGATTTTGATTCTAACACCTATGAAGAATTCGTTCAAACTTTCTCGTATGTCGGTAAAACATACCAAGGTACCTTCTATGATTCTGAAGCTGATGAACCTATTTCTTTATCATTCACAGGTGAACCTTCAGCAGAAGCTAGTACTGCTAAACCTAATGCTACATTAGATTTAGGATCCTATGGTAATAAGAATGTGGCATATAACATTGGCGATGATAATAAAATTACGGTCAAGGGTGATGGCACTATCGTCATTGCTCCTCAAGCTGATGGAACCTTAAAAATCGAATCGGTTAGTGGAAGTTTATGGGATGTGTCTTATTATCTAGAGGATGTTATCTTAGTTTGTCCGGATCTTGTCTATCAAAAGACCTTTGTTTCTACCGATCCTTCCTTTGATTGCAAAATTGAATTTACCGGTGAATCAAGCGAAACGGCAGGTACTTTATTTAATAATAGTAATTGTAAGATTACTTTGCCAAGCAATAACGAAAGATACGGGGCTTGGGTTATGAAAGATGATGGCAAAATTACTTTAAAATTATCAGACGGAACCTTAACTCTTACCTTAGATCAAACTGGTACTAAATTAACGGTCGAAAGTGCTTCTGGCGGTAATTTCTTTGGATACACTAGTGATTTTTACGATTTAGTACTTGAGATTGAAGAATAATTAATTGCATTTCTTCTAACATAACAAAAAGTATTCGTGGTACTTTAAAATACTATGAATACTTTTTTTATGCTTTGTAAAATTGTAGTAAAATATATGTAATATTAGATGAAATTATCTAGTAAATAATTAGAGTAAAAGAAGTAAATATCGCAAAGTTATATCTATTTTGTTAAAATAAAAAAACCTAGCAATGTTCTTGCAGGTTAGAAATTACTGGTGCCTCCTGCCAGAGTCGAACTAGCCACTAATCCTTACCATGGATTTGTTATACCGATTAACTAAGGAGGCAATGCTAGTAAATAATAAATAATTAGATGGCTGTTTGTCAATATAAAATCAAAAGTTTATCAAAAAGGAGTGCCTATGGAATTTAAAGAACATTTACGCAAATATTTAAAAGAAGAAGAAATCGAATCACTTTTAAATTCATTGGTAGAATCTAGAACCGCCGCTCTTCTTTTAAATACCGAAAAATTATCGGCTTTGAAATTGCAAAAAATGTTTCAAAGTAGCGTTAAGCATCCTTTTATTGAAAATTGTTTTTTATATAATCCTTTAATTGATGCACCTGGTAAAACTATTGAACATGAACTTGGCTGTTTCTATCTTTTAGAGCCATGCTCGGCGCTTGTGTCTCATTATTTAGCGCCTACAGAAGACGATCAAGTGCTTGATTTATGCGCTGCTCCGGGAGGTAAAACCATTCACGCTTCATTATTGATGAAGAAT
This sequence comes from uncultured Bacilli bacterium, assembly GCA_947588815.1. Lineage (GTDB taxonomy): Bacteria > Bacillota_I > Bacilli_A > RFN20 > CAG-449 > CANQAG01. The sequence goes on along the minus strand of CANQAG010000011.1, from coordinate 25,270 downwards.
AAAGGGATCATTATTTCCAATGAAGTTTCTTCTTCAAGAGCAAGCATCTTATCTTACAATATCGAACGTTTAGGAAGAAAGAACGTCGTGGTAATCAATGATGAAGTTGTTAAACTACAAAAATTATATTTAGAATCATTCGATAAAATTATTTTAGATGCCCCATGTTCCGGTTCTGGGATGTTTCGAAAAGATCAAAAAATGAAAGATGATTGGTCTTTCAATAAAGTTTTACATCTTCAAAATATTCAAAAAGAATTGATACTATGCGCTTATCAAATGTTAAAACCCGGTGGCAAAATGGTCTATTCAACGTGTTCTTATTCTTATGAAGAGGATGAAGAAGTGGTCAAATATCTTTTAAATAATAGCGACGCTAAATTATTGATGATTCCTCAAGATGATAATTATTTTCGGAGTGATTTAAAAGAAACCATTCACCTTTTTCCACATCGAATTAAAGGAGAAGGGCATTTTATCGCCTTGATCGAAAAACCGGGTGTTATCAATAAAAATAATGATAAAAAAGAAAAATTCTTTGCTTTGCCGTTTAAATGCGAGACGTTAAAAGATGATTATATTTATGCACATGGAAAAGACTACTATGCTTTGAGCCGGTTTTTTGACACAAGGTCACTCCATTTACTTCGTGGTGGTCTAAAAATCGGTGCTAATGAAAAGTACGGATTTGTTTACGATCACGCTTTATCACATTATCTAAAAACATTTGTCTATCAAATTTCTTTAACTCGCGAGGAATTAATTCAATATTATGAAGGCCAAGAAATAAAAAGAGCAGATTTAAGCCAAGATGGATATGCTTTACTGCTCTACGAGGGTATAGGCGTCGATTTTGCTAAGATAGTGAAAGGGCGCATTAAAAATTATCTTCCCAAAGGTTTAAGAAAGAAATTTTAATGATATATCAAGAAACGATATTATATATCTAGTTTTGCATTTTGATATTTTGTCCGGTCAATAATTGATATGAGATTATTGATTCACTATCAAGATTTTCTTTGTGCATATCAACCGCGGTGATTTGACTATTTTCGTAAGTGGTGTAGTAATAGATTCCTTTTTCGACGTTGCAACAAGAACTGTAAATGGTTATTTCATATTGTTCGTTACCCATATGAACACAACCGCGTTGTTGAGCAACTGAGGAAAGAATATGGAAAAATTGACTGATACTTTCAGATTCGCTAGTGCCACTTAATGAATTCATCTTGGTGAAAGTAGCTTTTACAAAGCGTGAGGCAGATGAAAGATCGCCAGGCAAACCTAATCCACCCATACCGCGACTATATGTTTCAAGATTTAAATCTTTGGAAAAAGTATTTTGTGGAGCTTCCTTCGTTAAATACATATAATTGTTGAGATTAAATAGCTGATAATCAAAAGGTGGATTGTTGGTGAGAACTCCAACTGGGTTATCGTAAATTTTAAGGCCGTCTTTTAATGGTTCGACGATGATGGAACTGTCACGATCGGCGATAATCCAATGGAGCGGTGAAGCTTTTAATTTTTCTGAAAAATCGATATTGGCAATGTTGATTTTTTGTAAGAGTGCTTTCGCTTCTTTGATTGTGGCACATTGTCCTAAAATCCATGGGATAAATTCAAAAGGTGCGATGTTGTCTTTTCCTTCTTTCGGTTTTGGATAATAAGCATTTTTTGGGAAATTTAAACCGGCCATCGACAATCCTTTTTCGTTTGTGGCATCGTAATAAAGCGGATAATTGTCGCAGACGAAAGCCATGCCGATCATCGCATAATGAGAATTCATTTTTCCCATGTTACGGAAATTAAAACCATAATTTCTCGGAGTGATGGTCACCGTTTCAAAATAGGAATATTCTAAATCGAGGTTACGACCGAAATAATGATCTTTAGTTGCATATGTTATGGCTGTACACATAAATAAACTCCTTCTTTCATCATTATTGTAACAAAAAAGAGGGAGTTTTAATAATTAAATTAAAAAATTATGATTTCACGTTTATTGTTCATCATAGTCATCGAGAAAAGAGATTTTTTTATCTTTCAATTTATAGCCGAGAACTTTGTCGCAAACTACATTAGAAGCACTTTTAAAAATATTCTGTTCTACTTGAGGATTATAAGCGAGTAATTGTTTGATTAATTTTTTAGTTTCATTGCGTTGGGAAGAAATATTTTGCTCGTTTGTAGCTAATGCTTCGGTAAGGCGACAAGCGCATTGAATGAAATTGAGCTTATGGTAGTTTTTCCAAGAGATAATATCCTTTTCACGGATAAAATACATCGGTCTAATGAGTTCCATTCCTTCATAATTGGTACTGTGCAATTTAGGAAGCATTGTTTGAAAGGAACCAGAGTTTAACATATTCATCAAAGTGGTTTCAATTACGTCATCGTAATGATGACCTAAGGCAATTTTGTTGCATCCTAATTTTTTAGCGATGTTGTATAAGGCGCCACGACGCATTTTGGCACACAAAAAGCAAGGGCTTCGCTCTTGAATATTGGCGATTTCAAAGATGTTAGTATCGATGATTTGGGCTGGAATATCGAGTTTTTTTAAATTTTCTTTAATAACTTCAAGATTTTTCTCGTTATAGCCGGGGTTCATCACTACATATTTGGCTTCAAATTCAAAATCGCTATGCCGCAATAACTGTTGAAAAAGTTTGGCCATTAACATTGAATCTTTTCCGCCGGAGATGCAAACGCAAATTTTATCGTGGGGCTTAATAAGCTGATATTCTTTGCATCCTTTAACAAATCGCGACCAAAGTTTTTGACGATACTTTACTGTAATCGACTTTTCGTATTCATTTATCTCACGCATGGGATTCTCCGTTCTGTTTGCTATTATTAAATTTAATTAAGTCTTTTATCACTTCGCTCGCGATTATTAAACCGACCACTGAAGGCACAAAAGAAATGCTTCCGGGAACCATCTTCTTATGAGGATCATCGGAAATGGATTTTAATGGTTTTAGCGGCATTTCTTTTGAATATACTACTTTCAAATTTTTGACATGACGTTTTTTAAGCTCATAGCGCATCACTTTTGCTAAAGGGCAAACGCTTGTTTGATAGATGTCAGCGACTTCAAATTTAGTGGGATCGAGTTTGTTTCCGGCTCCCATTGAAGAGATAAGAGGGGTTTTTGTCTCTTGACACTTAAGAACTAAGGCAATTTTAGAAGAGACGGTATCGATAGCGTCTACCACATAATCGTATTCTTCAAAATTAAATTGATTTTGATTTGAATCGGTAAAGAAGCATTTGTATGTCTCGATTTTAGCGTTAGGATTTATGATTAAAATGTGCTCTTTCATGGCTACCACTTTATCTTTTCCAAGCGTCGTAAAATTGGCGAGCAATTGACGATTGATGTTTGTAAGTGAAATTTTATCGTCATCAACTAACACAAAATTTTCAATGCCACATCGCGCTAAAGCGTCACAAACGTGTCCACCGACACCCCCAAGTCCAAAAATGGCGATTTTTTTACCTTGGAGCATAGTCATCGTTTCATGACCGAGAAGTAGTTCAGTTCGTGAAAATTGTTCTTGCATCGTTTGCTCCTATAATTTAAATTGCGATATCTAAATTATATTCTTAATAGTCGTTTAACTAAAGGGATTTTTGAAATAATGAAAGATATTAAGAAGGATAAAACAATTGTTACGATAAAACATAATAAAGAAATAATAGTTGAATTAACGGTTATAAAATGAATAAAAAGGCTTATCGCATATTTATGAATAGCGTATACACCAAAAGTCAAAGGTGCCAATATTTTTATAATTTTTATGAAAGTTTCATTTAGCTTTAAACGAATAACAAACGAGGTCAATAGTATTATCCAAATACCTTCAAAAAAGCTATCGTAATAATATTCAGCAAAAGGAGTTTTCATATAGGAGCCTATAAAATATTGATATGCGATGAGTAATATTGAATAGATTGCTAAAATTATTAGATGATTTTTTTTTGAAAAAATTTTATTTATTTTGGGACCAATGTAAGTCATTGCTCCACCGAGAGTTAGATATTGTAACCATGTCCATAATCTAAAAGTTTGAATTATGTCTTTTTGTATAAAGTGTCCAAATAATAATGATAATACTTCGATTATTGATGAAATTGTAAAAAACAATAACCATATATATAACCATCTTTTCTTTTGACTTGATGCTATTTTATGAAATATCGGTAAAAACAGATAAACCAATATCATCGCTCCCATATACCAAAACTGACTCGTATTACCCTTTTGTAAAAATGGCTTATAAGTTATATTAGATAAAAAATTAGTTATTGTGAAATCATAAGAGCCAATATTTACAAGTGAAGTTAAAAATAGCATTGATTCTATAATAAAATTCCACATGAATACTATTATTACAATTCTAATAATTTTGTTTAAAATATATTTATAAGAAATAAATTTTCTATTGCATAAAATATACCCGCTACAAAAGAAAAAAACAGGTATTGCAAAACCACATAGGCTATGAAAAAGTTTAGTAAATAATTCAAAATTTAATTGAGTAACATGAAGACCGATTACTGCTATACAAGCAAAAATTTTTAGTAAGTCTATATTATAATTCCTTTTTACTGATTTTTTATCATCATAGTTTTTGTCTAAATTATCACTTGTTGCAAAAATGCCAGTTGATTTGTTCATTTCAATATTTAAATCTTCCATAATTACCTCCTAAAACAATATATTGTATATAATGGTAAATTTCAATAAAGTTACTTGAAAAATAAATTTATGTTAAATGACAAAATTAACGCAACGAAAAAGAAAAATGCTATTTGCCAAAAATTGACATTTTTAATCTTTATCGCTAAAATTAATAAATATATAGGATAGTTTGAAATGAAAAAAAGATATAGTGAAAGGAATGTTTACGAAGAACTTCAAGAACGATTGAAATTTGTTTTTGAAGAATTTGAGAATATTTACGTTTCCTTTTCAGGTGGCAAAGATAGCGGACTACTTTTAAATCTTGTCCTCGATTTTAAACGCAAATATTATCCCGATCGTAAAATCGGAGTTTTTCATCAAGACTTTGAAGCACAATATTCTTACACGACTAGTTATGTAGAAAGAACTTTAGAAAAAATTAAAGATGAGGTTGAAGTATATTGGGTATGCTTACCGATGGCGACAAGAACTGCCATTAGCAATTATGAGATGTTTTGGTATCCGTGGGATGATCGTAAGGAAGAATTGTGGATTCGTGAAATGCCAAAATATGAATATGTCATCAATTTAAAAAACAATCCGATTACAACTTATCACTACAAGATGCACCAAGAAAATCTTGCTAAACAATTTGGTCGCTGGTATAAAATCAGCCATGGTGGCGGTTCTACGATTTGCTTACTAGGAATTAGAGCTGACGAATCTATGCAACGATATAGTGGATTTTTAAATAAACGCAAAGGTTATAAAAAAAGATGCTGGATCACGCAACAATTTAAAAATGTTTGGTGTGCTTCACCGATTTATGACTGGAGTGTCAAAGACGTTTGGCATGCTAATTTCCTTAATAATTACGATTATAATCATCTATATGATCTTTATTATATGGCAGGTTTAAATCCGAGTCAGATGCGGGTGGCTTCACCTTTTAACGATTACGCAAAAGAGAGCTTGAATTTATATCGGGTGATTGAACCACAGACATGGGTTAGACTTATCGGGAGAGTAAAAGGTGCTAATTTTGGCAATATCTACGGAAAAACCAAAGCTTTAGGTTATCGAAATATTACATTGCCGGAAGGACACACTTGGAAATCATATACGATGTTTCTTTTGATGACGCTTCCGCCCAAGGTTCGGAAAAATTATATTAAGCGTTTTAAAACTTCAATTCAATTTTGGCATACGACCGGTGGTGGTCTTGAAAAAAAAGCAATCGATGAATTGGTAGAGCATGGTTACGATATTAAATTGAACGGAGTGTCCAATTATACCGTGTTAAAGTATTCAAAGGTGATTTTTTTACAGAAAATCCCCGATCATACCGATGACATTAAAAGCACTAAGGATATTCCAAGTTGGAAGCGAATGTGTTATTGTATTTTGAAAAATGATCATATATGTCGCTTTATGGGATTCGGACTCACTAAAGAACAACGACAAAATATCGAAATAATCAAAGAAAAGTATAAAAATATCGAGGAGGAATTAAATGAAGGAATTTAAAAGTCCGGTTTACAATATAATCTCGGTTCCGATTGAAAAAATTTACCCTAATGAATATAACCCTAATTGCGTCGCTCCCCCGGAGATGAAACTGCTTTATGATAGCATTAAACAAGACGGATATACGATGCCGATTGTCTGTTATTATGATAAAGAACACGATCGTTATGAAATTGTCGATGGATTTCATCGTTATCGCGTGATGCTTGATTATAAAGATATCTATGAGCGTGAAGGTGGAAAACTGCCGGTTTCAATCATCGATAAATCGCTTGATCATCGGATGGCTTCGACTATTCGTCACAATCGGGCTCGAGGAGTTCACAATGTCGATTTGATGAGTCATATTGTTCGAGATCTTCACGATTTAGGTCGATCTGACGCTTGGATTTCTAAACATCTTGGTATGGATAAAGATGAAATTTTGCGCTTAAAGCAAATTACGGGTCTCGCAGAATTATTTTCTGATGTCGAATTTGGAAAAAGCTGGACGCCGATTGATGATGAAGAATTAGACTTAGACGAATATGAGGATCGAATTTTAGAAAAAATGAAGGTTTAAAATAAATCTACCTGGAAAATATCATTTGATAAAACAGGTAGATTTTTTAATGATGACAAATTAAAATAAACATATCACGATAATTGTTATTTCGTGAGCCTTTTTGTATTAAAGTGTCGAGTTAGTAAAGTCATAGTAAAAAATAAGTTTAATTAAAGACGGAAAGTGGTAAAAGATGAATCAGCAAGTAAAGTTATTAAAACAATGGATTGAAGAAAGCGATAATATCGTATTTTTCGGTGGCGCGGGTGTTTCTACAGAAAGCGGCATTCCGGATTTTAGATCAAGCAAAGGAATTTTTAACGTTAGGGCTCAATATAGTCCTGAACAAATTGTCTCCCATACATTTTTTTACGAACATCCTCAAGAATTCTATGATTTTTATCGAAAAAAAATGGTTTATCCTCACGCAGAACCTAATGATTGCCATAAAGCTTTATCATCATTAGAAAAAAAGGGGAAACTAAAGGCGATTATCACGCAAAATATCGATGGACTTCATCAAAAAAGCGGCAGTAAAGAAGTGATTGAGCTACACGGAACCATTCATCAAAATCATTGTGTCAAATGTCATAAAAGTTACCCGTTGAGTTATATTATCGACCATTCTTTACCGATTTGTGCTTGCGGTGGTCTAATTAAACCGGATGTGGTTCTTTACGAAGAACCGCTTGATGATGAAAAATACAAACGAGCGGAACGATTTATCGCGAATGCTGAACTTTTAATTATCGGAGGCACTTCTCTTGTGGTTTTTCCGGCGTCTTATTTGATTCGTTTTTTTAAAGGTAAGCATTTAGTCATCATCAATAAATCCAAGACACCTTATGACAATGAAGCCGATCTTGTGATTGATGAAGCGATAGGAGAGGTTTTCCAACAACTTGAAATAATCTAAAAGAGAAAGGAGTATATATGTTTAAAAGATTTATAAAATATTATCGCCCCCATCTGCGCCTTTTTGTTTTAGATATGCTTGCCTCTTTGATAATTTCTCTTATTGGAATGCTCTATCCGGTTTTGACTAGAACGATGTTAGGGGATTTGATTCCAAATCAAAAATTTGATTTTTTAATTCTCTTCGGTGTCGTTTTATTAATACTTTATATTCTAAGAATGTTGCTTCGCTATTTTGTACAATATTATGGCCATGTAATTGGTGTAAGAATGCAAGCTCAAATGCGTAGCGATATGTTCAAAAAATTAGAAAGTCTTCCTTATGCATATTATGATAATCATGAAACCGGTAAAATTATGTCTAGAATGACCAATGATTTACAAGATGTAAGCGAACTAGCGCATCATGGACCTGAAAACATTATCATTTGTGGCATCATGGTTATCGGTTCTTTTATATATTTATTGACTATCAATTGGGAATTGACTTTGATTATTTTTATGTGCATTCCGATTTTGATATTAATTTCAATGAAACTTAAAACAAAGATGAGCAAAGCATTCATGGATTCACGTAAAAGCGTGGCTAAAATCAATGCTGCTTTAGAAAATTCAATTACGGGCATTCGGGTAACCAAAGCTTTTAACAATGCCGAAATTGAACAAGAAAAATTTGAAGTCGGAAATAAAGAGTTTGTTGAAGCGCGTTCTCAAGCGTATAAAAGCATGGGACAATTTCACTCATCAACCAATTTTATTACCGATGTTTTCAATGTCATCGTGCTTATTGCTGGTGGTATTTTCCTTTATAATGGCGAAATAACTTTTGCGGATTACTCAACTTTTATTGTCTCTATCAATCTTTTTATCAATCCGATTACGACGATGATTAATTTTATGGAACAATATCAAAGTGGCGTGACTGGTTTTGCTCGTTTTTTGGAAATCATGGATGAAAAACCTGAAGCTGAAAAAGAAGATGCGATCGATTTAAAAGATGTAAAAGGAAAATTAACTTTTGATCACGTTTATTTCGCTTATGAAGAATCAAAAGAGATCATTAATGATATTTCGTTAACTATCAATCCTGGAGAAATGGTGGCTTTAGTTGGCCCAAGCGGTGGTGGTAAAACGACGCTTTGTCATTTACTGCCTAATTTTTATAAAGTCAGCGGAGGAAGAATCCTTATCGATGATGTTGACATTAACGATGTGACTTTTACTTCGCTTAGGCGAAATATCGGCATTGTCCAGCAAGATGTTTTTCTTTTTACTGGAACTTTCAAAGAAAATATTCTATATGGTAATTTAAATGCGAGTGAAGAAGAGATGGTTGAAGCCGCTAAAAAGGCAAGAATTCATGATTACATCGTCTCTTTGCCACATGGATATGAAACGGAAATCGGAGAACGGGGAGTAAAACTTTCCGGAGGTCAAAAACAACGGCTTTCAATCGCTAGAATTTTCTTAAAAAATCCGGCCATTTTGATCTTTGATGAAGCGACAAGCGCCTTAGATAATACGACTGAAGTTTTGATTCAAGAAGCCTTGGATGAACTGTGTAAAAATCGAACGACAATCGTGGTTGCACATCGCCTCTCAACGATTAAAAACGCTTCGCGCATCGCCGTGGTAAGTAAAGGAAAAATCGTTGAAGAAGGAAGTCACAACGAACTTTTGAAACGAAACGGAATTTATAAACGATTGTATTTAGCGCAATTTAAAAATGACTATTTACTAGATCTTAACTTAGAATAAACCAAAATACTTACTCGATTGGTACTTAAAAATCAATTATTTATTTGGAAATTTGCCTTAAAATAGATTAGCTTATAGGTCAATTATTATCAATGATTTTATCTAGCGAAACACTATCGATAGTGATATGATAAAAAAAGAGGTATATAGAAAATGGAATGGACAACGAAAAAGACGAATCTCCCTTCAGTAATGATTTCTTTGGAGTATGATGATTTTGCTACGGTAGAAGTTGAAAAGAAGAAAATGAAAAACTCTTCGTTAATGCAATATGTCATTAGCGTCGAAATCAAGGATTTGTTTTGTGAAAGTTTCATAATTGATGATTTTCAAGAAGTCGAGAAGGCTTTAAAAGAAATCAAAACACAAATTGAAATTCTTTACGACAATCTTGACGAATATGATGAAGAAGATTTGAATGATTGGTGCGAAGTATTTTCTGATACCATTCAAGAATTTTAAAATTGAGGAGAAAAAGATATGAAAATTTTTATCGATACTGCCAATATTGAAGAAATAAAAGCAGTCAAAGATTTAGGGATCGTTAAAGGTGTGACTACCAATCCATCTTTGATCGCTAAAGAAGGACGCAAATTGGAAGAAGTGATTAAGGAGATTGTATCATTAATCGATGGACCGATTTCCGCTGAAGTAAATGAAGGTTCAATTGATGAAATGGAAAAACAAGCGATCGCTTTATCGAAAATCGATCCTAATATTGTCATCAAGGTACCGATGACCTTAGATGGTATCGCTTTGGTTTCGCGACTTGCAAAACTCAAAATCAAAACTAATGTGACCTTAGTGTTTTCAGTACCACAGGCATTGATGGCGTGTGAAGCTGGAGCCACATATATTTCGCCCTTTATGGGAAGAGTGAACGATTTTGGTGAATCTGGCGCAGATTTAATTGAAGATATTATGACGATGATAGTGAATTATGGTTATGAAACTGAGGTTATTGCGGCTTCAATTCGTAATACCGCACATGTCAAAGAAGCATCTTTAAGAGGAGCGGATATCGCTACTATCCCTTATAAAGTTTTGATGCAAATGGTTAAACATCCATTGACCGATAAAGGCTTAGAAATATTTGCTAACGCTTCAAAAAAGTAATTTTAATATTAAGCACTTTTCATCTAAAACACAAAGTTGTTAGTAAAAAAGTGCTTTTTTATTGAGAAAATTAATTTAAAACTTATTTTATTTTTGCATTTGTTTTTATGGTGCATATAAATAAATGAGGTGAACTTATGAGAGTAAGATATCGTGATTCTGATGTGAGTCTACTTGGAAGACTGATGCGCTCGGAAGCCGTCGGTGAAGGAAAATTCGGAATGCAGTTAGTCGGAAATGTGGTTGTAAATCGTGTGGTTACTAGTTGTGACACATTTAAAAATATCAATAACATCTATGATGCGGTTTTTCAAAAAGGACAATTTGAAGGAACACAGACTCCTTTGTTTTCGGCGCGAGCCACGGAAAAAGAAAAACAAATGGCTTTAAACGTTATCAAATATTGGAGAGCAGATCCTGCTTATGATGCACTTTATTTCCAAAATCCGGGCAAAGGAAAAAATTGTAAAACTAATTTTTGGGGCGTCTTTGCCGGAAGATGGAAAAACCATTGTTTTTATGATCCGGAAAATCCTGAAAAATGTGGATTATAGTTTAATATTCTTTGATTCTATTTAATTTGTAGGAAGAGATAAGGCGATAGATGTCATCGTGAGTGTAGTGATACATCATCTCCGCCCAATAAAACCATAATAGATCGAGAATGGCAAAATAGTCATATAACTTTTGATAATTAAAAGATGAAGTGTCGTGCATACAATACTCATCGACAAAAGTTGTTATGGCTTTTTTTTCTAGAAGATTATTTTCGCTTAAGAAACTAGCTATATCAAACATCGGATCATTATTTGAAGAATATTCGTAGTCAATGAGGTAGGTTTTATTACCATCAAATAAAATGTTGCCACCGACAAGATCGTTGTGACATAGAATTTTTGGAGCATCGTTACTCCATTGTTTTGCTTTGTCGATGATTTTTTGAGCATTTTCAAGAGGTGGAGTCAAAGATTTTTCTTGATAAATTTCTAGTCGATCAAAATATGAAAAATCGGTTTCAGAAACGATTTTTAAATTGTGCAAAGTTCTTATGGCTTTAGCTGCAAGACGAATGTGCTTTTTATCTTTAGAACTTTCGGCAAATGATTTGGCATTTTTGATAAAACGAGAAATTTTAATGCCGGATTCATCCATATATACAACATCTATCGAAAGAGGAAAAGATTTGAGTTTGTCCTCGATTTTTTTCTCGTTGACGTATGAATTAAAGGGCTGATGAAAATTTTTGGGAACCCTCATAATAAATTCTTCGTTAATTAAATAGTTATCGTTTGAAAGACCATTACGAAGATATTTCAATGAGTAAACTTTTTGATTCATAATTTCTTCAAAACGTTTGATTAAGTCTTGCATTTACTTCACCTAGGCTTAATTATAAGTTATCTGTGGCCTTTTTACATCAAAAAGTGCTATAATTTTACTCGAGGTATGCATATGATTAATATCGTCTTATTTCAACCGGAAATTCCTCAAAATACCGGCAATATTTTTAGAACAGCGATGGCGATTAATGCGCGGTTGCATCTTATTAAACCACTAGGATTTTCTTTAGATGAAAAAAGCCTTAAAAGGTCAGCAATGGACTATATCAAAGATGTCGAGTATCATGTTTATGAAAATCTAGAGGAGTTTATGATGAAAAATCCCGACGCGGATATTTACTATATAACTCGTTACGCCAAAAGGAGTTACTCGGCATTTGATTTTTCTTCCCCGGTTCAAGATTATTATTTTATGTTCGGACGTGAATCAACTGGCATTCCTCACGAAGTATTAAGACAACACGAAGATCGCTTGCTACGAATTCCAATGGTTCCGTCTTCCCGCAGCTTGAATCTTTCTAATTGCGTAGCTATCATCTGTTATGAAGCATTACGGCAACAAAAATTTTTTGGACTTTCAACGATTGAAACTATCAAAGGTGAAAATTTTTTAGAGGAGGAAAGTAGATGAAAAAAGTAATCATTCCACTATTTGCGATTACATTACTTAGCGGATGCATCAACAATGCAGCTAATTTGAATTATGAATCGATCGATTATAAAACTTTTAATCAAAAGATCATCGTTTATCATAATAGTGAAATTCAATATCAAGACGTGACAATCGGCGAATATGAAAATAAAGTCAATAACAAAGAAGATTTCGTAATTCTTTATTATGCTGAATCATGCAGTGCTTGTGAAGTCGCAAAAAATGATTATTTAAATGGCTATCTATCTGAAAAAGAATTTGCGATTTATCAAATAAACATCGAAATTCTTTCTAAAAATGAATTGATTCGCCTTTCAAATGTCACGGCAAATAGCAAATATCGTCCATATGATGATCAAGGCGGAGGTCCGTATACGCCTTATTTGTATTTTTTTGTAGATGGCGAAGTTTTAGTTGGAGAACCGCATTTTACGAACTTTACGACTGCTTTAGACCAATTAATTGAAGTAAGTGAATGAATTATTTTAATTTCTTGAATAAATTAACGCTACTTTCACGGATAGCGTGAATCGTAATCAAATCAAATTTTAAAATGTTGACGCGTCCACGTGAAGACGCTTTTTTTACATCGTTTTTTATGGCGTGCATCACGTCGCCATCGCGGAAACCCGCGAAATAAATACTCGCTTCGGCAGCTAAAAGCAATGTTTCATTGTCTGGGTTTGAATCAAAAACAATCACATGCGGTCCATGACGATCTTTGATATGAAAAAAATGATCGTCTTTATGAGCCATCGTAAAGGTTAGATGTTCGTTTTGCTTAGCGGTGAAACCAATGCCGATCGTCGGTTGCTGAGCCCTTTTTAAAAGATGGATGTTTGGTTTTAAATTCTGGCTATGATGATGTTTTCGTTGAGCTTTTAAATGTCCATCTTGTTCCAATTCTTCAATTACTTCTAAGATGTCATCATCGTTACTATTCATTATTTCAGATTCTTTTTCTTCCCAATAATCTAATTCGTCTTCCGCTTTTTTTATTTGCTCGTCGATCATTGATAATCCGGTTTTAGCTTTGCGATATAATTTGAAATAGCGTTCGGCATTTTGATATAAATTCAAACGAGGATCCAACTTTATTTCAATTTCTTCGATGTTGAGTAAAGAACTGCCATCAATATATCGGTCGTAGTAAGTTAAAAGTAAATTACCGATTTCATTGTAATGTAGATGTTCTTGATAAGTGATTCTTTCTTTTTGCAAAGTTTGTATTTTTTTATTAAGCGACTTTTTTTTGTTTTTAATCAATTTTAAAAGATCGTGATAAGTGGTTCCTTTATGATCGGATTCCAATTTTTCTTCTATTATGGAAGCGCTGTTTAAAGGATCGATTTCTTTGAAATTATCGTTATATTGATAGGCGACAATATCTTTGCCGTCGAAATAAAAATTTTTGCTTTGCTTGATAGCTTCGATGATTGAAGAAGAATCGGTACAATCAATCAAATTTTCTTTTTCGTTTTTTGTGAGCATCAAGGAAAGAGGGTCTTCCTTTTCATTGACTGAAGGAAAAGTATATTTGATTCCTCTCATCACGATTCGTTTGGCGGCTAAATCGGTTTTTTTCTTGGCATCGATAATCGTATCATCTTGATCTAAAATTAAAATATTTGCGCGATAAGGAATTAATTCAATAATTACTTTCGATTTTATTTTTAAAAAAGATGGCGTTATTTTATTGATAACCAAAGTGATAATCCGATCGTTTGATAAAGCGTACATTTCTTCGATAGTGCCGTGCTCGACATATTTTTTTAAAGAAAGGGTAAAAGCATCGCTGGGCATGATTAAATTATTTGCATTTTCTTTCGACAAAATAATCGGGAATCCGGGATTTAAGGAAATGATTAATTGCAAAATTTTTTTATTATAACAATTAAAAGCGTAATCGTTGTTATCGATCGGTTGAATAGCATTGATTTTAGCGCCGATAAATGAAGAAGCGTATAATGTGGTTAATTTATTTAAGCAATAACATGAAATTGACATAAAATCACCATTTATTATTTTACTCTTCAATACTCATTAATAAAAGAAAAGATTTCTAAAGAGCGATAAGCGATTGATTTCTAAACTATTAAAAAGTTATAATATCTTGTGTATTTTAAGGAGATTAAAATGAATCGTGGCTTATTGATTGTTCTTTCCGGTCCCTCTGGAGTGGGAAAAGGAACTGTCAGAAAAGAAGTTTTCAAAAATAAAAATTTAAATCTTGCTTATTCTATCTCGATGACTACTAGAACCCCTAGAGCTCACGAAAAAGACGGAGAAGATTATTTTTTTGTAAGCGAAAAAACCTTTTTGGAAAATTTAAAAAAAGATAATTTTTTAGAACATGCGACATTTGTCGGAAATTATTATGGAACACCGCGCAATTACGTTGAACAATTGCGTGACGAAGGGAAAAATGTCTTTTTGGAAATTGAAGTTGAAGGAGCCAAACAAGTTTTAAGTAAATATCCTGATGATGAAGTAATTTCAATTTTTCTATTACCACCATCTTTAACGGAACTTGAAAAAAGAATCAGAGGACGACGTAGCGAACCGGAAGATATCATTCAAGAACGCCTAGGAAAAGCCAAAAGAGAGATGGGTTTAAAGAAAAATTATCAATATACGGTGCTTAATCGCAACGTTAAAGAAGCAGCTAGAGAAATCGTTAAAATCATCGAAAGCCGAATCAAATAATTAAAAAAGGGGGGGGGCGACAATCTTGTTGATCTTAGAAGTTTTAATCGAATATGGAACAGCAAGTTTGAATCGTCCTTTTTCTTATGCCTATTTGGGTGATTTATCGATTTTTAAAGGAGTGCGAGTTTTAGTACCTTTTGCGAACAAAAGAATCATCGGTTTTGTCAATAGGGTTTATAAAGTTTCAGAAAATCTTGAAGAATATAAAAGAAAAGTAGGATTTGAAGTTAAAGAAATAATCAGTGTCATTGATGAAAAACCATTGTTTAATGACGAATTGTTAGAATTAGCTAATAAAATTTCCGCATATTATTTATGTAGTTTGATTTCCGTTTATCAAACGATGTTACCGCCTTCCCTTAAACCTAAAATTTCTTCTTTGAGTAAACCAAAAATCGCTTATGAATTGATGGTTGAAATTATAAATGATTCTACGCTTGACCTTACTCCTAAACAAACCTCTTTGCTTCTAGAGTTGAAATCTTTGAATAAACCAATCAAGAAAAACACGATAAAAACTACGGCTTTGAAAGGTTTGATTGAAAAAAAAAGAGTGCGAGTTTTTAAACAAGAAATTACTCGATTCCAATTAGAAGATATCGAATATGAAGAAGAGAAAAAATTGAATGAAGAACAAAGCGAAGCAGCAAAACAAATTTTAGAATCTAACGATAAAGTGTTTCTTCTTGAGGGAGTTACAGGATCCGGAAAAACCGAAGTTTATTTACATGTCGCCAAAGAGGTTTTAAATCGTGGCCAAAGCGTTTTGATGCTTGTTCCGGAGATTGCGTTAACTGCGAAAACAATACGTCAGTTTCAAGCGCGATTTAAAAATTTGGCCGTTTTACATAGCGAATTAAGCGATGGTGAAAAATATGACGAATATCGTCGGATTGCTAAAGGAGAAGTTAACTTAGTGATCGGAGCTAGAAGTGCGATTTTTGCTCCTCTTAAAAATTTAGGACTTATCATTATCGATGAAGAACATTCTGAAACATACAAACAAGATAACGCTCCATTTTATCATGTAAACAAAGTTTCGTTAATGCGCAGTGAAATCTGTAATTGTAAGGTTGTGTTTGGTTCAGCAACGCCATCTTTAGAAACTAGAGTTCGAGCAATGCGAGGAATTTATCACCATCTTCGTTTAACACGGAGAATCAACAATCAAGATTTACCGCACACTGAAATTGTCGACATGGTGAATTCTAAAAATATCGATCGTGAATCGGTGATTTTTTCTAAAATTCTTCGAGAAAAAATCAAAGATCGCTTGCAAAAAAAAGAGCAGGTTATCCTTTTGGTAAATCGCCGCGGTTATTTTACCTATATCTCTTGTCGAAAATGCGGACATGTAATTAAATGTCCCGAATGCGATATCCCATTAACCTATCATCATCAAGAACAGATTTTAAAATGTCATCATTGCGGATATGAAAAAGAGATGATTGAAGAATGTCCTAAGTGTCATTCGCCATATCTTTCTAAAACCGGATTTGGAACCGAACGTGTCGAAAAAGAAGTGGCACGTTTATTTCCCGATGCAAAATGTGCGCGGCTTGATAGTGATGTCGGAAGATTAAAAAATAACATTAAAAGAATTCTTGATGAATTCAGCGAACAAAAAATCGATATTTTGATCGGTACCCAAATGATTGCCAAAGGACACGACTTTGAAAATGTCACTTTGGTAGGTGTCGTTTTGGCAGATTTGACGCTTGCATTACCATCTTATCGAGCAGGTGAAAAGACTTTTGCTCTAATTACTCAAGCTATCGGAAGAGCGGGGCGTAAAGATAAAGTGGGAGAAGCGATAATTCAAACTAATAATCCAACTAATTATGCGATTTATGCTTCAAGTACACAAGATTATGAGAGATTTTTTAATGAAGAAATGATCCGTAGAAAATTGCACCAAGACCCGCCTTTTACATATTTGACGCTTTTGACGCTAAGCGCAGTCAAAGAAGATATTCTGATGGAACGCGTTTATGATGTAATATCCTTTTTGGAAGTTAAGTTTGAAAATAAAAAAGTTTTGATTGTGGGACCAAGCGAACCTTTTATTTTGTGCTTGAACGGACGTTATCGACGAAACCTTTTATTGAAGTATAAAATAGAGAAAGAAGTTAAAACAGTTCTTGAAGAATTGAACGAGATAATTTCTAAAAGAAGCGATTGTACTTTATCAATTAACATCGATCCATACGATGACTACTAGTGATGATTTATTTTACTTGTAAAATAAGATAAATTGCACGATAATAAAAACAAGGAGATATACCATGATAAATGTTACGTTAAAAGGTATTGATATTTATCTTGCCGGAGAATTTGATCGTGAAATTCATAGCAAATTAGCTTCATTATTTCATGTACGTTCCGAAGATATCATTACATCGGCTTTGGAATCTTTAGTATTTCACCAAGGAGTTGATCAAACCACTTATCAGTTGGTTATTAAATTTGAACTTCCAGAATGTTATCGTCAGCATGAAAAAGCAGTTGCGGATTATGTTTTATCTGCGAGTAAAGATTTTTCGGTACACACACTTTGTTATTTTATATACGTGAAAGAAGAAAATATCTATGAACGCATCGATGAAGATTATCCGCGATTCATGGATGAAAAAAATATCGTTGAATATGACGAAGATGATTCAAGCGAAGGGGAAACACAAGAAGTCTTTACCGGAAACATCTTTCAAAACTTTGACAAACATAGTGAGCATAAACACCATCACTGTTGCGATGATGAGAATTGCGATTGTGAACATGATTGTGATGATGACAATTGCGAATGCGATTGTAAACACCATTGATCGATCAAAATAAGGAGTTGAGAAATATGCAATTTTTAAATGAAGCAGTTGCCTATTTGGAGGCTATCAAAAACAAAGAGATATCTTTTACTAACGTTATCAATAAAAAAATCAACACTTTAGCGTTAGATAGCGATGAACTCGAAAAACTGAAAGGAACTCTTAAAAGCGTTATAAATTGCTATCATTTCCTTTTTTGGGAAATCAATTCTCACTTCTTTGAAAAAGACGAGACAGTTAAAGATGCCCTTATCGTCAGTTTGGCCGCTCTTCGCTACGTAAAAAATGTCGATGAAAGTGCCGTAAAAGAATTTTTAACCACATATAAAGAAAATAAGAGTCTTGACTTTGATGTCGATGAAGCCATGAATTTTTTATTAAGCATCAAAGCCGAGCCTACTCCAATACCGGAAAAATATGAAAAAGCCTTTGCCAAAAAAATGGCTTTAAAATACGCTTATCCTGAATGGGTTGTGCGAATGTTAATCAAGCATTTTGGCATTAAGCACACTTTTAAATCTTTGGTCTCTTCGCGAAAAGCAGTAAAATTATCTTTAAGCGTTAATCCCCTTAAAACTAATGTTTTCGATGTCGTTAACAACAATAGCGATTTCACGCTTGGAAAATTAGGCTCGCTATCGATGCGTTATGGTGGTAAAACAAAACTTATTGAATATGCAGCTTTCAAAGACAATGAATATTTCATGATGGATGAATCCAATCAATTTGCCATCGATCAATTAGAACCTTTAGATGGTGAAGAAGTGTTCGTTTATGGTGATGCTAAAGGTCTTATGGCTTGCGATTTGGCGTTGATGATGAATGATATTGGAAGAATCAACACTTGTCTTACAAATATCAATGATTTGAATGTGACGCGCAACATGATTCGTCGTTTCGGCCTTCGTTCGATATATGCTTTTGAAGAAGCGTCGTCCAATCTTTTGATTACTCATATTGGGCCTAATAGTTTAGATAAAATGCTATTGCTAGCGCCTTCTTCTGAATTAGGATTAATCAGAAGAAATCCGGATATTTTGTTGACATTAAAACGAGAAGATTTAGATGGAATTATCGATAATCAAAGAAAATTATTGGAAGAAACCGCGACGTTTATTAAAGAAGAAGGGATTCTTCTTTACATGGTTAAAACGATGAATAAAAAAGAATCGACTAAAATCATCGAAGAATTTTTGACTAACCATCCGGAATTCACTCTAGTAGATGAAAGACAAATTTTCCCATACGAATATTTTTGCGATGGTTTCTACTATGCCAAACTTAAAAAAACAGGAAAAAATGAATAATGATAAATATATATGGACTTACTTTGGAAAAGCTCGGGGAGCTAATGCTTCTTGAAGGACAAAAAAAATATCGTGCAACTCAATTGTTCACTTGGATTTATGAAAAAAAGGCGACTACTTTTGATGAAATGAGCGATGTCTCGAAAAGTTTTCGGGAAGTTTTAAAACAAAAATTTTGTTTACAAAAACCGAAAGTTTTTTTGCGACAAAATGCTAAAGACGGCACTATCAAACTTCTTTTGGAAATGGGAGACGGTGCAAAAGTCGAAACAGTATTGATGCGTTACAATTATGGTAACGTGATTTGTGTGTCTTCGCAGGTAGGATGCAACATGGGCTGTTCTTTTTGTGCTTCGGGTTTACTTAAAAAAACTCGTAATTTGACCGTAGACGAAATGGTTGGAGAAGTCCTTTGTGTCAATGATATTCTTTTTGAAGAAAACGGAGAACGAGTGACACACATTGTGGTGATGGGAACCGGCGAGCCGTTTGATAATTATGAAAATGTCATCGATTTTATAAAAATCGTCAACAATCAAAAGGCTTTTGCAATCGGAGCGCGCCATATCACCGTTTCAACATGCGGCATTCCCGATAAAATCATTCGCTATGGCCAAGAAGGACTGCAGGTTAACTTAGCCATTTCACTCCACGCTCCTAATGATACTTTGCGCTCAAAATTGATGAAGATCAATCGTGCTTATCCTTTAAAAGTTCTTATCGAAGCGGTAAAGCAATATATCGCTGATGCTTCGCGGAGAGTAACATATGAATATATTCTATTGGATGGGGTTAATGATTCTTTACAAGATGCGGATGAATTGAGCCAATTGATAAAACCGACGTTTGCTTATGTTAATTTGATTCCATACAATGAAGTTGTCGAAAATGAGTTTAAACGTTCCAAAAATGCTAAAGCTTTTATGGATCGTTTAATAAAAAACGGGGTCAATTGTACCATTAGAAAAGAATTTGGTGCCGATATCGATGCTGCCTGTGGTCAACTTCGGGCTAAACAGGAGAAAATCCTATGAAGTGCGTATTTAAAACGGATGTCGGAAAACTTCGTAAGGTAAATGAAGATCAAGCCTTGGTCAAGAAGAATGAAGCCGGTGATATCTTGCTTCTAGTTTTAGATGGGATGGGCGGTCATCAATATGGAAAATTAGCTTCATCAAAAGCGGCAGAGTTTATTTCAAAAAAATTTGAAAAGAAAAAAATTTTTAAGAATAGTCTTGTAGCTTATCGATGGTTGAAAAATACTATTAAAAAAGCCAATCAACTGATTAATAAAATGGGAGAAGAGAATCCTCTTTATCATGATATGGGGACAACCATCGTCGCCGGGTTAATTGTTAAAGATAAACTGGTGATGGCCAATGTCGGTGATTCAAGGATCTATGGAATTAAAGAAAACATCACGCAACTCAGTGATGACGAAACCTACGTTCAGTTTCTTTACAAGACCGGTAAAATCACTAAAGAGGATATGAAAACACATCCTAAAAAGCATGTGTTGACCAATGCCCTTGGCACTTATCCTTGCATGACTATTCAAATGAAAGTGTTTGATCTTGATTTCGACTATTTGCTACTTTGTTCCGATGGACTTTATAATGAAGTAAGCGAAGAAAAAATTCTTAAAGTATTGAAGGAATCGGTACCTTTAGAGGAAAAATGTGAAAGATTGATTTTATTAGCCAACAAGTGTGGTGGCAAGGACAATATAACGGTTGTTTTATGGGAGGCAAACTGATGAAACTAGGCGATATTATTGATGAAAGATATAAGATTAAAACCATATTAGGCGAAGGCGGAATGGCGATTGTTTATGCGGCAGAGGACCTAATTTCAAAAAAAGATGTAGCGATTAAGATCATCAAAGAAGAAACGATGAAAAATCCGGTTAATTTGACGCGCTTTGAGCGTGAAGCACGAGCGGCGGCAAGCTTAAATCACCAAAATATTGTTCGGGTCATCAATTTAGGAACTCATGAAGGAAGACCTTATATGGTGACGGAACTTGTCAAAGGACAAACTTTAAAAGAAGCATTGAACGTGCGAGGAAAATTTTCTTTTATGGAAGCTTGCGATATCATGTATCAATTATGTTCCGCGGTTCTTCATGCTCACGAACATGGAGTGATTCATCGCGATATTAAACCGCAAAATGTCTTCATTATGGCTGATGGAACTATTAAACTCGGCGATTTTGGTATCGCTACTTTTCAACATGATGCGCGAATTACTCGAAGTGAAGTAGTTGTTGGCTCTGTTCATTATTTGGCTCCGGAAATTTCAAAAGGTGAATCGCAAGCTTCGCCTCAATCGGACGTTTATGCTTTAGGAATCACTTTCTTTGAACTTATCACGGGACGTGTTCCTTTTGACGATGAATCGGCGGTTACCGTCGCTTTAAAACATATTAAAGAAAAATTTCCGTCTCCGAAAAAATATAATCCTAAGACTCCAGTGGTTATTGAAAAAATTATTGAAAAAGCTTGTCGTAAAGATCCTTCTGATCGCTACCAAAGTGCGTTTGAAATGCGCGTGGATATCGAAAGAATTTTGCGCAATCCGTCTATAATTCAAAAGCAATCGTTCTTCAAACGATTATTTTCACATAAAAAATGAAAACAGAAGGTAAAGTTTTAGCGGTAAGCGGAGGAATTTACCGTGTCTTAACTAGTCAAAAAACGATCGTTGCTTGTAAACCAAGAGGAATCTTTCGTCACCAAAATAAAAAACCATTGGTTGGCGATCAAGTTATCCTTGATGACGAAAACATGATCGCTCAAATTAAAGAGCGAAAAAATGTTCTTATGCGTCCGATGATTGCCAATCTTGATTTTGCGTTTGTGGTAACTTCTTTGAAAGAACCGGATTTTTCATCTTTGTTGCTCGATAAATTTCTATCGATGCTTTCTTTAAATAATGTCGAAGCCGTGATTGTTCTTAGTAAGTATGATTTAGTTAAAGAAGATACCATTACCCCGATAATTGCTTCTTATCAAGCTTTAGGTTATAAAGTGATACGATATAGCAAAAAAACGCAGGAAGGCTTAAAAGAAATCAAATCGTTAATGAAAGATAAAACTGTCGCTTTCATCGGGCAAACCGGTGTTGGAAAATCAAGCTTAATTAATCTAATTGATCCAAATTATAAACGGACAGTAGGTGAATATTCCTTAGTTCTTGGAAGAGGCAAACATCAGACTAAAGAAGTGGTTATTTTCCCTTACGGAGAAGGCTATTTAGCAGATACACCAGGTTTTTCTTCCTTGGAATTACAGTGCTTTAAAGAAGATTTAGCAAGACATTTTCCATCATTTTCTCACTATGTTAATGAATGTTATTTTACCGATTGCTTGCATCAAAATGAAAAGAACTGCAAAGTTAAAGAGCATTTACAAAGCGGAAAGATCTCAAAAGAACATTATCAAAATTACTTAACTTTACTTAAAGATTTACCATATAGAAAGGACCGTTACCAATGAAAAAAAATATCGCTGTTGCTCCTTCAATTTTAGCGGCTGATTTCTGGAACTTAGAACGAGAAATCAAACGTGTCGCAGAAACGGAAGCTACTTATTTACATTTTGATGTAATGGATGGACACTTTGTTAATAATATCAGTTTTGGACCTCTAGTATTAAAAGCCATTGCCAAGAAACATCACTTAATAAATGACGTTCATTTGATGATTGAAAACGTCGCCCGATATTTAGATGCTTTTATGGATGCGGGAGCGGATATCATCACTTTTCATCTTGAAGCAGTTGCTAAAGATGAAATTGAAAAATTGATTTCAAGAGTTCACGAACGAGGATTAAAAGTAGGCATTTCGTTGAAACCTAAAACCGCTGTAAAAGAGATTTTACCATATTTAAATCAAATTGATTTGGTTCTTGTAATGTCGGTTGAACCCGGTTTTGGTGGTCAAAGCTTTATAGAAGAGTCTCTAGAAAAAATAGCGGAATTAAGATCGTTTATTGATAATCACAACTTATCATGTTTAATAGAAGTTGATGGTGGAATCAACGATATGACGGCTCCAAGATGCATTCAAAGCGGTGCAGACATATTAGTCAGCGGTTCGTATATCTTCGGCGCTAGCGATATAAAAGAAAGCGTTAAAAAATTAATCAAATGAAAAGAGTAATTATTGTGACGGCTTTTTCAAGCGAACAATTAATTGATCAATATCGTCATTATCCTTTTATCGCCGTTGAAGGTGGTGTTGAAAAATTAACTAAAAAAGGCATTGTTCCTTTTAAAGTAATCGGGGATTTTGATAGTTATGATCTTTTGAACGTTTATCAAGTCGTAAAAAAAGATCAAGTTACGATATTGTCTTCAAATAAAGATTACTCAGATACAGAGATGGCCATAATTTTAGCGCAAAAATTGAATTTTGACGAAGTGATAATCTTGAATGATTTTAATGGTCGCTTTGATCATGTTTATAGCCTTGTATTATGCTTAAAAAAATATTATCCGCTTAAAGTTTTTCTTGAAGATGATCACAATCGTCTTCGTTATTGGCCTAATGGCGAATATCGATTGAAGAAGGGAAATTATCGTTATTTTGGAATTTTTGCTTTTCCGAAAGCTAACATCACTTTAGCTAGTGTTGCGTATCCTTTAAAAGAGCGAGAAATAAATTTTGACGAAACTTTGGTCTTATCAAATGAAATCGAAGGAGAGTGGGCTTCTATAATTGTAGAAAGCGGCGGAGTTCTTTTGATAGAAAGCAGAGATTAACTATGGTTATTTTATTTAATGGTATTGTAACTTGTCTGATTTTAGTTTCGATGGTGGTTATTGGAATTCTTAATTATCGTCAAACGGAAAAGAGAAACTTTAATTTTTTAAGATGTTTTCCTTTTGAATTACAAAACAATCCGGGGTTTCATTTTAATTTTGTGTATCGAATGGTAATGGCGCTTTTTTCCGGAAGTGTAGTCCTATTTGCTTTTAACGTGTTCGTTTTTCCGCTTGTGATTAAACAAGCTTATGTGGAAGCAGTGCTTATCGTTTTGACCATGCTTTTTTGGATGGCAACTTTTATGGTTGATTTTCGCCAATATCGTTTGCATTTTATCGCCAGCAGTTGCTATATGGTATTACAACTATTTGATTTTCTTTTTTTAGGATACTATGTCCTTATTGATCCGTATCATATTTTTGATATTTCATTGGCGGTTGTATCTTTTGTCATCGGTGGCTTTTTACTAGTCATTCTTATCGTCCCTTTATTGAGTGAATGGTGGAAGCTTGAGCGAAATAAAGAGGGAGATACAGAAACACTGCACAGAAAAAAATATAATCTATACGCGATATGCGAGTGGGTATATTTTATTTTTACTGAAATATTTATTGTGATTTTGACGATTTATAGTTTTGTTTAAAAAAAGTTAGCCGATCGCTAACTTTTTAAATTACTTAATTATTGAGCTTTTTGTGTTTTGTTTAGGGTCTTAATCGCGCGGGCAGACATTCTAACTGTCATGACGCGGCCGTCAACTTCGACTTTAACGCGCTGTAAGTTAACATTCCATCTCCGGCGGGTCGCGATTAAGGAGTGGGAGCGCTTATTGCCACTAAGTGGTCCTTTTCCAGTAACTGGACAAACTCTTGACATTCTTCATACCTCCTTAAAATTTGATACGTCAGTTTCGCATACTTTGATAGTTTATCATTAAATATTTTATTATGCAAATCTTTTCAAGTAACTTTTCTAAATAATCACCAAAATATTTTGATTTATTAAAAAGATGAGTATAGATCGATTTTTAAAATTATATAAATTGGTTAATTATAAAAGCAAGTGCAACAAACAAAGAAAGAAAATTGAAAGAATAAAAAATGTAGTAAAAAAACTGAA
>CANQAG010000010.1 GCA_947588815.1 uncultured Bacilli bacterium | reverse complement strand
AATATCTCCTGAACAAAGATATTTTATCACAAAAGGCAGAATCTTCGTGATTTTGTCTTTTTTTCACTAAAAAAGGGATGTTGATTATCCCTATTTTTTTAATTTAGGTTTTTCAACATCCCCTTCAATCATAAATCAATTTGGTGTTATTAATAACGATATCGGCACTGAAAGGCGCTATAACCCGCCGATTATCGTTTGTACTTAGCACTCTAAAATGCAAAATTATACCATTTTCACACTCTACTTTGCTAAGTTCACTAAGATTAGGATACAACAAGGATTGCGATAAATTATTTAGTGTTAAGTTTTGTGTGCCTTTCTGTAGCGTATATTTCTTATATCCTTCTACATTGCCACCTTTTACGAAGTCAAGATACATCTCGACTTTCATATCATCTTCTATATCAAGAGAAATAGTAATCGCATAGTCGCGGATATTTTCAATTTCTTTTGACGCATGTATAGCAATGGTATCGTAGCAATTTTTATTCGATGAGATATCGCTTAGATGTGTCGCACCACTATCAATACTACTACGCGTAGAAACTAGATATACACTATCATCTGTATTCAAATTTCCCTCTATATCAGCATCAAATTTTTCATTTGCGACCGCGTCGACTACCGCATTTACAGCTTGAGCATAATTGTATATATTTCGCATACCCGCCTGCTCATTTGGCGTAAATGGAGCACGCATATCTTTAAATGCTTTAACTCCGTCTGTGATATATCCTGAATCATTCTCACCGTAATACATCAAATGAGAATAATCAAAAAGATTACCATAAAATTCTTCCATAGCATATTTAGATAAATACATCATAGAGTGGATATAACCGCCATTATGAACAAGTTTATCAAATTCATCAGAAAATGTTTGGTTTGTGGTGTTGTTAACTAAGTAAATATTTTCCGTCTTCATATTTAAGTTAATTTCTAAGTAAATATCACTTAATGTATAAAAATTGCCCACAAAAGGAGAAGGAAAATCTGAATCTATTAGATTACATGTCAACACAGCATTAAGTGAATTATCACTCTTGCAATATTCAAACGTATTACAAAACTCCTCATAGCGCTCTTTGACTTCAGCAAAGGTCTCTTTGCTACGCCGGTCATCTTGAAGTAAATTGTCACCAACTACATACTTTGTGACAAATTCTTTGATATTATCAGCAAAATCTTGTGCATAATTTCCAAGATAGTATATTTTGTCTAATAGTTCATTGTATTCACTATTTACCTTAGATATATCCGCGCTATAGGACGTGCACTCATTTGGCGCGTAACCCACTACAAGCTGTGCGATGACTAGTTTCATTCTCTCTTGTGCTGTGCCATCCGCAAAGTAGTCCGCCCATAGCCACTTGCGACTATCGTCTGTCGTCGTACCTATCTTTTTCTCACTTTCTAGTATCGTATAATAATTCTCGCCATACATCGAGCCATATGGGATAGTGTAGTGCGATGTGATGTAATCATTTTTCTCACTATATGTGTCACGAGCGATACGATTATTTGCAAGGAATGCGGTAAGTACCATTGTGGACAAGTCACACTCGTATTGGTCGATATTGTTGTAAGACGCACTCTGATAAAATACTACGCTGCCCCACTTTTGTGTAATCTCATCAAAACGTGTGACACCCGAGGACGAGATATTCTTGCCATCCTCGTCATAAAGGAAGACGTAGTACATACTGCCGTCTTGATGTACGGCATATTTTTCGCCAAGCGATGTACCTTCCTTCCAACTATTGAATATCTTACCGTCGTATTCATAGGTGTAATTATTGCCATGACCGTAGATATTGTCTAGTCGACTGATGATGCCATTTGCAATGCTTCCTATCTGTCGATCGAGCAAATATTCAAAAGAACGATAGGTACCATCAAAATCCACGAAGGTTTGTTCACTGATACGGCGTACTACAGTTGCCGATACTTCATCGGTAAAATAATTCTCGGCATAATGCGATGTAGCGCTGCTACTGTCGCTTGAATGCGGTTCAAAACTAGAATTATCAGTTAATACACCGCTAGTTGGGTCATCGTTTATTCCGCTACAACCGACCAATGTTGCAAGCATCATGATCGTCAAAAGATTTAAAGTCGTTTTTTTCATCACTAACAATTCCTTTCTACACCACAAGCGATCTATCGATGTTTTTGTACCAAATTATTGATTTTTAGATAAAGAAACAGTGCGATAATAGACATTATAAGGACTCCAAAACGAAAAGCAAGTCCGAAAATATAATCGTATATTCCACTATTCAAATATTCAAAATCGAGATAAAAGTAAGCTATGGTATCAAATATATAATAGATAATCGAAGCGATAAGTCCATATAAGCGTCCCTTAAAAGCCAAATAACCCGCAAAAGCCACGATAAGATTGATAACTAATCCGCACGCTAAAGTTAATAGATAGTTGATTTCTCCGCTAATCCCGTTATTCGCGGCAAGAAGCGAAATAAAACCGATCGGCGAAAAAGCGATGGTGTACGAGCGTGGTCCATTGATAAAAACAAAAAATAAGGCGACGGTCGACAAAATAGCTCCCCACATCGGGAGCCGAGCAAAACGTTTATATCGCGTATATTTGAGTTTGATTTCTTCCTTTAACGAATGGATTTTATCCATTATTGAACACCCATAACTTTGATATCCACCGAAAATGGAACCATTTCAATCATCTGGGTAAAAGCGGAGGCGACTTCTTCTTGAATCTGAGTGCATACGTCATTGACATTGACGTTGCTACCGACGCAGATTTCGATTTTAACCATCACTTTTCCGTTTCGGATTTCACAATGAACGGGTTTATGGAAAGTAAAGAAAAATTTATCGGAATTCGGTTTGATTTTAACCCCTTGTATTCTATTGGTGACATCGGTGGCAATCTGATCGAAAACGACTCTTGAAATGCCTAAAGCCCCGCGATTATTATAGTTTTGAATATAAACATATTCAGCCATAACGTACCTCCTATAATACTCTTTTATTTAAGGCGATAAATGACCGAAGAATTCGGTTTTAAAGCCATTTGATCGAGATCTAAGCAACAATGTTCGCAACCATTGATTGCTAAGATTTCTTTGACGTCTTGAAGTTTATAATCGACGGAAGAAAGATTGATCACAACGCGGATCGTCCCTCTTCTATAAGCGATGATTTTACTAGCATCGTCGCAAATTTCAAGTTGAAAATCGCGTGAGCGAAGCTCTTCATTATTGTTTCTAATCGCGATTAAACGGCGAATGTAATTTAATAGCGATTTCGGATTTTGCTCTTGTGAAGCTACCGAAGCTTCGTCATCGCCAACTGGTAAATAAAGCTCTTTAGAAGTTGAAAAACCGCGTTGCGGTTCATCGCTCCATTGCATCGGTGTTCGATCTCCGGTGCGTTGGTAACCGCCGTCTTTACTCGGTAAATCGCGATGGACCATCCCGATTTCATCGCCATAGTATAAAAATGGCGTTCCGGGTAAAGTATAAAGCATCATATAAAAGATTCTTAATGGTTTTTTATCTAAGAAAGAAGCGATACGTGGCGTATCGTGATTGCCGGAGATAAAAGCCAAATAGCCATTATTTTGATTGGCATCGTCGATCCTTT
Organism: uncultured Bacilli bacterium; assembly: GCA_947588815.1. Classification (GTDB taxonomy): domain Bacteria; phylum Bacillota_I; class Bacilli_A; order RFN20; family CAG-449; genus CANQAG01. The sequence continues at coordinate 45,113 of CANQAG010000010.1, read as the reverse complement.
CAAGTAGGTCTTTCTTGAAGAAAGAAAAGTCACCGCCATTTAAAACCGCTTTACCGCGCGTACTTTCAGTAGAACGAACGAGACGATGGAAACAATTGTCCCAATGATCCAAAACAAAATCGGCATCGAATCCGCAAGCTAATGAGCGCTTGGGGTTTGACCATTCCGAAACCAAAACAGCTTCGGGATAATCTTTTTCAAAGACGTCGCGTTTAAATTCCCGCCACAACTCCATTGTTTTCGTCTTGTCATCGTCGCCTTTAACCAAGGAATCGGCCATGTCGACTCTAAAACCATCGACGCCCTTTTGTAACCAAAAGCGCATCACCGACTTCAAAAAGTTTTTCGCGGGTTCCGTTCTTTTATCGCCGAAAGGAATCTGCCATTCGGGATATTCGATTTTATTCCACCCGTAATTGAAGGCCGGTTGCGTAAAAAAGAAATTTACCATATAACAGCCGAAACGGTCATAGCGTCCGGCGATCATTCGATAGTAAGGCGGCAATTCCCAAACGTTGTTATTCCAAATGAAAAGATCGGAATATTCGTTGCGTTCGGCTTTACCACTTTCGATAAAATACTTATTTTCTTCACTAGCGTGTCCAGCCACTAAATCGATAATGATTCTAATATTGCGTTTATGGGCATCTTCAAGCAAATCTTCGAAATCTTTCATCGTTCCGAAACGTGGATCGACATCTTTAAAGTCACTCACGTCGTATCCGCCGTCTTTAAACGGCGATTTAAAGAACGGATTCAGCCATATCGCGTTTACTCCTAACGATTCAACATAATCCAATTTTTGTTGAATGCCTTTTAAATCACCGATTCCATCGCCATTAGAATCGTAAAATGAGGTCGGATATATTTCGTAAAAAATCGCATCTTTCAACCATTTAGCCATAATTATTTTTTCTCCTCTTCATCGGTAAAGTTCATATATGAGTATTCCCCGATTTCTTCATCAAATTGTAAATCGGTGCTTTGGACATTGACTGGGGCCTTTAAGTAGCGTTCGGTTTTGATTTCAACCGTGGATAAAAACGAAATAAAGGTCATATCTTCGTAATTTCTCTTTTCAAAATCCTCGTCTTCTAAAAGCGAGAAAGTATTGCTTTCTTCTTCTAAAAGATTTAAATCGGCTAACCAATCCTCATTTTTCTCGGTATCGAAATTAAAATTTTCATTGTCGCTTGAAGCCATTAAGGTGTTGAGATTTAATCCTTTGTCGAGAATATCGGGACTTATTCCCAAGGAAAATTTGATATAATCGCCATCGCGACTGGCGCTAAAATTATATTTATCGGCAATATCTCGAGCGTTTAATTCGCCATAATCGATCTCATCTAAAAGTTCTTGATTTGTTTTGAAAAAACTTTCAAGATACCATCCCTTAAATACCATAGCATTATTTTCATCGTGTCGAGTATCGTTATTGTTAGCTAACAAAGACCCTAACAAAAGCTTTTGAGCACTATAATTGTCAATGTCATCGTTTAATTTATAACTGCGGGCAAAAGCCGGAATAAAATTATTGGTTTCAAATAAAATCGGAGCTTCAAAGGTAAAACTTAAAGAAGGTGAAACTTCACTCAAGGCGTGAATATCAAATTTTACTACCAAGTTTTTGTCGTTATTCACGGTAAGTTTCTTTGCTTTATCATCAGTAACCAAAAAACTCGTAGTATCCCACACTTTGATGGAAGCACTATCGATTTGCGAGGTCGAATCATTGCTATAGGAACTGAATCCTAAAGCGGTGACGCCTGATATTAAAAGCAAATTGAGTTTGATCACCCTGCGCTCCTTTCTAATCTAAATATAGATTATATCTATATTTTAAATTTTGAAGGCAAGATTTGCAATCAAATATATTTAAAGTGTCGGAAATATTAAAAAAAGTTCCCCATTTTGTAATGAGAAACCTTTAAATTTAGACATCGCGAATTGAAAGACTGATCTTTTTATTGGCACTATCGACACCGATCACCTTGACACGAACAATTTGACCGATATGGAGAACCTCTAAAGGATGCTTAATATAATGAGAAGCAATTTTAGAAATGTGAACTAAGCCGTCTTGATGGACGCCGATGTCGATGAAGGCGCCAAAATCCATGATATTTCTCACTGTTCCTTCAAGAATCATCCCCTCTTTAAGATCTTTGATGTCGATCACATCGTGCCTTAAGATCGCTTTCTTGTTGAGATCACGTGGATCACGACCGATTTTAGTTAATTCGGAAACGATATCTTTAAGCGTAGGAACTCCAATGTTCAATTTTGCGGCCAATTTTTCATAATCGGTGATACTTTCAAGCCGCTTTTTGCATTCTTCGGAATTTAAATCGTCGAGTGAAAGCTCCAATTCTTTCAATAATTCCAAAGCGATATTGTAGGATTCAGGATGCACGGCAGTATTATCTAAAGGATAATGTCCGCTGATACGTAAAAAGCCGGCGCATTGTTCAAAGGCTTTGTCACCGAGTTTTGGTACTTTTTTAAGTTCGTCGCGGGCTTTAAACGATCCATTATTTTCGCGATACGCGACGATAGATTTAGCTAAACCGCTATTAATGCCTGAAACATAGCTAAGGAGCGAAGGTGAAGCGTTATTTAAATCGACACCGACCATGTTGACGCAATCTTCAACCACGCCACCTAAAGCTTCACCGAGATGTTTTTGATTCATGTCATGTTGATATTGTCCAACCCCAATCGATTTCGGGTCGATTTTAATTAGTTCCGCTAGTGGATCTTGAACGCGTCTTGCTAAAGAGACGGCACTTCTTAAGGAGACGTCAAATTGCGGAAATTCCTCCGTTCCTAATTTTGAAGCACTGTAGACGGAAGCGCCTGCTTCATTGGCGATGATATAATCGCAATCAATTTCGTGATCGTCGATCATTTTCTTTAGAAAAGCTTCTGATTCACGGGAAGCGGTGCCGTTTCCAAGTGAAATCAAATCGACTTTATACTTAGTGACGATCTCTTTAATCACTTTTTTGGCCTCTTCGATTTTATTTTGAGGTGGAGTCGGATAGATGACCCCAGTGTAAAGAACTTTTCCGTTTGCATCGACAATCGCTAATTTACAACCTGTTCGATAAGCCGGATCAAAACCTAAAACCACTTTGTTTTTAACCGGTGGTTCCAGTAACAATTCTTTTAAATTACTCTTAAAAGTCACAATCGAACGATTCTCGGCGATTTCGGTTAAGTCGTTTCGAATTTCATTGTCGATTGAAGGTTTGATCAATCGCTTATACGCATCGCTTGCCGCTTCAAAAATGATCGTCTTAAATTGATTTTCACCCTTTAAAAGCTGATTTAAGATATAGTTAATGTTGTCATCGTCAGGTGTCGACAACGTTACTTTTAAGGCCTCGGCTTTTTCGCCACGATTGATCGCTAAAATGCGATGAGCGACGATTTTATTGATCGGTTCTTGATAATCTTGATACATCTCGAAAATCGGAGAATAATTTTTATCGTTTTTCTTGGTGCAGATTAGACCACATGAAAAATTCACGTTACGGATGTGCTTACGATATGACGCATTGTCGGAAATCATCTCGGCGATGATATCTTTAGCTCCATTTAAAGCTTCTTCAAATGAATTCACTTCCCGCTTAGGATCGATGAACTCATTAACATAGTCATTCAATTTTTCATAGTGTTCTTGATTTAGAATAAAAGTCGCCAAAGGTTCTAATCCACGCGCCTTAGCGATTGAAGCGCGCGTCTTTTTTTTCGGTTTATAGGGACGATATAAATCCTCTAATTCACTCATTACTAATGTTTCATCGATGGCTTTAAAAAGTTGTTCATCGTTGATGTTCTGTTCAATAAGTGAATTTACAATCGATTTTTTTCGTTCCTCAAGACCGACTAAATAACGATAACGTTCGTCAAATTGACGCAGTTTTTCATCGCTTAAAGAGCCGGTCATCTCTTTACGATACCTAGCGATAAAAGGAATCGTATTTCCTTCGTTGATCAAATTGATCACAGCTTCTACACGCGACGGTTTAATCTCAAGTTCCGTCGCTAAAATATTTATTAAATTCATCTTATTCTAAGGCCTCAAATTCATTAAATGTGAAAAAATAAGTGCTAGAAGCAGTGCTTAAACGCACTTTATATACCACATCGTATTTGGAGGCCGTAAAATTCAAAATAACCCCTTGATGTGTCGTTTCACTAGCGACTTTATCGATGTTTTGCGCTCCGTCGGTTCCATATCCTAGAGACGGAAATTGGGTAGCTTCTTCGTTTTCATCGACACTACTTGGCATCATGATCAACTTCACGTTTTCAAGCCGTTCGTTTTTATAAGAAACGACTAAAGAAATCAAATAGAAGCCTTTGACTGACGATGAATTGGCATAAGTTCCTTCTACAAAAAACGGAAGAAGCGTTTTTTGTGAGTCATAACTTTGCGGTGTGTTCTTTTTTAGTTCTAGAACATCATCTTGATATGTCGAAAATCCATTGCACGCGGTGCATAATATTCCGACAGAAAGAAGAGTCAGCGCTGCTTTTTTCATTATTACCTCCTTACACGCGATAGATGACCATCGCCGTATATCGCGTCGGATCATCGTTTATCGGCATATACTTGATGTCGATATACAAATGATCCTCCAATTTGCTAAGAAAAAAATTAATATTGTTTGTCAACTCGTCGATACTTGTCTCTTCGAATAATTCGACTTGAATCATAATATCACCTTTTTTGATTATAAGAATGATTCAAACGAGATTTTGTCGATTTACTAGATGACAATGTTGACGATTTTATTTTTAATGACGATGATGCGTCGGATCGTTTGGCCTTCAAGTCGCTTTTGAATCGCTTCGCGAGCAAGAGCCGTCTGTTTGATCGTTTCTTCATCACTACCGCTACTAACTTGCATCACATCGCGAAGTTTTCCGTTGATTTGAATGGCAATTTCAATTTCGTCTTTAACTAACTTTGAAGGATCATAAGTCGGCCACGATTCAAAATCAATAATCGTCTGATGACCCAATAAAGAGTAGATCTCTTCACCGAGATGAGGAGCGATACAACTGAAAACCTTCACGAATCCTTCTAGATATGGACGATAAATCCTGTTTGCACGATAAACCTCATTGATGAAGATCATCATTTGACTAATCGCCGTATTGAATTGCAGTTTTTCATAATCATCAGTGACTTTTTTAATCGTGCTATGGTAGACATAGTCGAGTGTTCCGTCGTTTTCATCGGTAAATTTCATCAAGAAATTTTGATCGGTGAAAATTCGATAGACTCTTTCAAGAAAACGTCGCGCTCCGTCTAATCCATTATTTGACCACGGAAGCGAAGCCTCAAGCGGTCCCATAAACATCTCATAAAGACGCAACGTGTCAGCCCCATATTGTTCAACGATTTCGTTTGGATTGATGACGTTACCCCGTGATTTAGACATCTTCTCGCCGTTTTCACCGAGAATCATCCCTTGATGGAACAATTTCTTAAATGGTTCCTCACACGGGACAACCCCGATATCATAGAGAAATTTATGATAGAAACGGGCATACAATAAGTGTAAAACGGCATGTTCGGCGCCACCGACATATAAATCGACCGGCAACCAATGCTTTAAAAGTTCTTCGTCCGCGAGAGCCTTATCGTTATGTGGGTCGATGTAACGGAGATAATACCAACAAGACCCAGCCCATTGCGGCATGGTGTTGGTTTCCCTTCGCCCTTTTTGACCATCGATAGTGACATTTAACCACTCGGTAGCATTAGCTAAAGGCGATTCGCCGTTAGATGAAGGTTTAAAGTTTTCAATTCGTGGCAAAAGCAAGGGAAGTTCGTCGCTAGGAACGGCCTTTAAACTTCCGTCTTCCATATGAATAATCGGAATCGGTTCGCCCCAATAACGTTGTCTTGAAAAAAGCCAATCCCGCAACTTGTAGTTGATTTTGCGTCTTCCGACTTTCAGTTCTTCTAGACGCTTGGTGATTGCTTCTTTAGCTTCTTTAATCATGAGGCCATCGGCAAAAGACGAATTGCAATGACGGCTATCGCCTTCAAAAGCTTCAGAAGTGATATCCCCTTCTAGCACCTGTATAAACGGTAAATGATATTTTTTAGCGAAAGCGTAGTCGCGTGAATCATGCGCGGGAACCGCCATCACCGCTCCGCTTCCGTAACTTGCAAGCACGTAATCGGCGATGTAGATCGGAACCTTTTTACCATTGATCGGATTAATGCAATAAGCGCCAGTAAAGACTCCGGTTTTATCTTTGTTGAGTTCCGTTCTTTCTAAATCGGATTTCGATTCGATCGCTTTTAGATACTCTTGTATCGCTTGTTGTTGTTTTGGAGTAACGATTTTAGAAACAAGGGGATGTTCAGGTGCTAACACGCAGTACGTGCAACCGAATAAGGTATCGACACGGGTGGTGAAAACCACAAAAGAATAGTCGCTGTCGACTACTTTAAAGTCGATTTCGACCCCTTCCGATTTTCCAATCCAGTTGCGTTGCATCTCAATCGTCGAGGACGGCCAATCGATTTTATCAAGGCCGCTCAACAATTTTTCAGCGTATTTTGTAATCAGAAGAACCCATTGTTTCATCGGTTTTCGAATCACCGGATAACCACCGCGTTCAGAACGGCCGTCGATCACCTCTTCATTGGCTAAGACCGTTCCTAGTTCCGGGCAATAATTGACCGGAATTTCTTTGATTTCGGCTAAACCATGTTTGTAAAGTTCAAGGAAAATCCATTGTGTCCATTTATAATATTCCGGATCGCAAGTGGCGATTTCCTTACTCCAATCGTAAGAAAAGCCTAGCATTTTGATTTGCATTCTGAAGTTATCGATATTCTTTTTAGTAAAACTTTCAGGATGATTACCGGTCTTTAAAGCATATTGTTCCGCCGGTAAACCAAACGCATCCCAACCCATCGGGTGCAAAACATTGTAACCTTGCATCCTTTTCATCCGACAGATAACGTCGGTCGCGGTATAACCTTCGGGATGTCCGACATGTAAACCGGCACCGGAAGGATACGGAAACATATCCAAAGCGTAAAATTTGGGTTTCGACATATCGTGAACGTCACAATAATAAGTTTTGTTTTTCTCCCAATAATCTTGCCATTTCTTTTCGATTTTGATGTGATCGTAAGCCATGTATCATCGCCTCCAAAAAATAAAAAAGGTAGTCCTAAGGACGCTTATGCGCGGTACCACCTTAGTTCGAATCACTTTGATTCGCCCTCTTAGTTTGCCTTAATGCGGCATACAAGCAATGTGATGGAGTGAGTTCATCGTTTTCTTCTTAATGGTTTGCACCATCCACCATCTCTCTTCAACAAAAAAGACGATTACTATTTCCTTGCTATTAGAATTATAGTAAATTCGTCTTTTTAAAGTCAATCTTTAATACTCGATTGTCACATTTCGTAAACGATATTGCACTTCCTTAATAATATCTCCGGTTTTTTCGCGATATGTTAAAGAAAAACGAACGTGATCGTCACTGTCATAAGGAATTACGAAAATTCCGAATTTATCTAGCAATAACGTGGCAAATTCCGTGGCGTTTTTAATTGATTTGCCATTGAAATTTTTTGGAATTTTAACGTAAATGTAAAAAGTTGCCTCGCTATCGAGATAGATAAAGCCTAGTTGTTTTAAAAGTGAAGTAAGCATTTTTCTTCGATACGCATAATAGCTTTGATTGTCACGCAGAAACGCTAGATCTTCAAGCGCTTCCTTTCCAGCGAGCAAAAGTGGTAAAAATGTTCCAGAATCGACCTGTTCTTTAAGACTTCGATATGCTTGTATTAAAATCGCATTTCCAAGAATAAAACCTAGACGCACTCCCGTCATATTGTGACTTTTCGACAAAGTAAATAATTCGATAGCGTAATTATCAAAAGAAATGCATTCAAATAGTGACGGAATTTTCGTATTCGTAACGTCAAGATAGGCCGCATCATTAATCAAAACAATGTGATATTTTTTACAGATTTGTCCGATTTTTTGATATTCGAAGCTATCGAGTGCTCTAGAACTAGGATTATTAGGATAATTGATAAGAATAATCTTCGCGCGTTTTAAGATCTCTTCTTCGATATCGTCGATTTTAAAGCGATAATCGTTACTTTCGTTGAGCACATATGAATAAACTTCGCCTCCGCGCCTTTTGACGGCATTTTCAAAAACGTTATATCCGGGAGTGGTCACAATCACCATATCCCCTTCGCTTACAAAAAGTTCGCTTAATAACACTAACGCACTTTTAGTGCCTAAACTCGGGGCGAGATTTTCACTTTTAACATCAAGATTATGCGTTTCCTTTAAATAATGCTTTGCCGCTTCTAAAAAGCCATAATCATCGTTATCGGTGTAATGATATAGGGATTGATTAGCGACGCTTTCTTGAAGAATCGAAATACTTTTTGAAGGAATACGATGATTCGATTCGCCGATTCCAAAGTCAAGTAACGAGAGATTGCCGCGATACTCTTTTTTTAACTGCATATATTCCGTAAAACGATTTTTAATCGTCGCTTGATTCTTATAAAGATATTTATTTAAATAGTTCATCGTTTAGCGCTCCTTGATAGATAAATTGAACCGCACCGCCTAAATAAATTAATCCGTCACTTTCATAAAGCGTTAGATCTCCGTAAGGATTTTTAATGGTCACCTGATCATCGATTAAATCGCGATTCCGCAAAAAGAAATAAGCCGCGACTGACGCACTTCCACAACTTTTTGTAAGTCCCACGCCCCGTTCATTGGTTACGATATCGAAATGATGGCGGTCGACGACTTTAATGAGACTATGATTGTATATTTCATCGTGTTTAAGATCATCGAGATTCAAATCATTACTGATTTTTAAATGATGAAGATTGCCATTATTGACGATGCCACTAACATTATCGCTTTCAACGATTTCCGGTTTTTTAAATGATACAAAATATTTATCGTCTTTTTTCAATAATTGGTGAGTACCGTCAAGGGCTTTAATCGTCGATTCATTTTGCGAGTATAAAAGTATTTTAGCGGCAATTCTTAACCCGTTTCCGCAGGTGAGAGCTTCGCTACCATCACGATTGAAAATGCGGAAAAGATACGTGTTTCCGACTTTTAAAATATAGATAATACCATCACCGCCGATGATCTCTTTTTGACATAGATAAGCGATCGCGTTACGATTTCCGTATATTTCATTCAATTTATTGAAGACGATAAAATGATTGAACGAAGCTTGATATTTATAAAATGGCGTCATTTGATGTTTTCACCTTGCACTAATAAATCGAAGATGTATAGCGCATTGGAAGCCGCGCCGACTAATAGATTATCACTACTAGCAAAGAAGGTTAATGCGTAAGGGCAATCTAAATCGCGACGAAATCTCGAAACGAAGACATCTTCACTACCCGTCGCATCTAATGGGCAACAATATTCCGTTTGATATTTGATCCCTTCGCAATTTTGTAGTGCTTCCAAAGCTTTAGTTACATCGACTTCGCGTTCAAAAGTGACGTGTATGACGGAAGAATGTCCGTTAGTGAGCGGAACTCTAACGGCCGTGATCGACGATTCAAGTTCCGGATCGTGAAAGATCTTTTTTAATTCATGACGAATTTTATATTCTTCACTGGTGTAACCATCATTTTCTAGGGTTCCGATTAATGGCAAAATGTTATTGAATAGAGGCCGTTTTTTAACATTTTCATTTGGAAAAAAGCCACTAATAAAATCCGGCGATGCTTGCTCTTTTAAAAAGCCTTCAAGCGCTTTTTTTCCCATGCCCGAGGCCGCTTGATAAGTCGCAACGATCACTTTTTCCATTTTAAAAAGATCATGCAAAGGTTTTAAAACTCTCGCGACCATAATCGTGACACAGTTAGGATTGCAATATAGTTCCCCTTTTTCAAAGCGATCTTCGTCATTGACGTGCATCGCGATCAATTTGCTTTCTTGATTTAAACGAAAGATCGAGGAATTGTCGATCACCGTAGCCCCTAATTCCATAAAACGCGCGGCATATTTAAGACTTATGAGATCGCCTCCTGAAAAAAACGCAAAATCGTGGGAGGCGATATTTTCAAACTTCATCTCTTTAACTTGATATTCATCGCTTTTTAAACTCTCGACACCATCTTTAGAAGCGTAAATGGTGATTCTTTCAATAACGGAACTCCGTTTTTTTAATAATTTTAAAATGTGCTGTAACACTAAACTGCGACCACCGACTAACGCCACATCATATTTCTTGCTCATATTTATACCTCATCTAAAAAGTATTCAAAATCTGCTTTTTATATGATTAGCACATGAGATAACTTCGGCATAAGATAGTTTGGAGGAACCATGAAACGAATTCTTTGCTGTCCGCGAATCGAACAAAATAAAATATTTTGCAATGCTCGCTACATTGAATTTTTCAAAGAATGTCAATGTATCTTGATGATGCCGTTGATGAGCAAAACTAGCGAACTTAAAAAGGTGCTTAATGAATACGACGCTTTGTTATTGCCGGGAGGTGGCGATTTGGACCCGTCGCTATATGGTGTAGATGATCAAAATATCGTTTTTGATCGAAATCTTGATGACTATGAAATGCGTCTTATCGATCTTTTTCTTGAAGCGCAGAAGCCGATTATTGGAATTTGTCGTGGACTACAAACCTTGAATGTTTACTTTAATGGCACTTTGAAAGGTCATATCGAAGGACATTTAAATACCTACCATCGGGTAATAAGTTTAGATCCCTCATTAAATTTTTTAAATGATCAAAAAATAAATTCCTATCATCATCAAAGCATAAAAAAAATTGCTCCGAATCTTATCTCCACTCTCATCAGTGACGATCACGAAATCGAAGCAATCAAACATCGCTATTTAAAAGTTTATGGTTTCCAGTTTCATCCCGAGATGTTAGAAGGAAAATTGCGTCTTAAATTTATCAAGTATCTTCGCTCACTAATTGAGTAACAGACGATAAAGTTCAAGATATTTATTCGCGGAGATTTTCCAATCAAAGCGCGCTTTTAAGGCATTTTTAGAAAGTTTTTTAAATAAAGTTCTATTTTTATAAAGATTGAAAGCCATACCTATCGCCGATTCAAATGCCGATAATGAATAATGATAGATATAAAGTCCGTTGGCCGTATTGGGATTTAATCCGGTGTAACCGATGACGGTATCCGCCAAACCGCCGACAGGACGAACAATCGGTAAGGCTCCGTAGCGCAAGGCGATGAGCTGTCCAATACCGCAGGGTTCAAATAACGAAGGCATCAAGAAAAAGTCGCTCGCGGCATAGATAAGATGGGCTTCGTCTTCATCAAAACCGATGTGGACGTAGAGGTGTTCTGGATGTTCGTGATAAAGGAACGACAATTGATTTTCCAAATTGTATTCCCCAGTTCCAAGGACGATGACGTTGGCTCCGGTTTTAACGAGGGTCGGAATCACATCGTTGACCAATTCGATGCCTTTTTGAAAGGTCAAACGCGTGACGATTGCAAATAACGGCCTTTCTTCATCTTTTAACCCGAATTTTTTGATTATTTCCGCTTTGGCACGTTTTTTGCCAAGCGCAAAATCAACAAGTCCGTAATTTAAGGGCAAGAGGTGATCGCTTTTAGGATTGTAATATTTATAATCGATGCCGTTTAAAATGCCGACGATATCTTTTTCGCGCATTTTAAGAATCGGTTGCAATCCATAATCGTATTTGCCGTTCAAGATTTCCTTCGCGTAATTTAAAGAGACGGTCGTGATTTTATCGCACGTTACTAACGCCGCTTTCATGAAGTTTACTTCCCCGTTGAAACGAACGACGCCACTATCGAAATAATAATCGTCGAGATTTAAATAATCTCCGAGTTTCTCTTTGGCACAAATTCCTTGATAAGCGATATTGTGAATGGTGAAAACGTATTTGAATTTCTTTTTTCGCACTTCATAATCGCGCATCACTAAAGGCAACATTCCCCCGTGCCAATCGTGAATGTGAATGACGTCAAAATGAAGGTTTTTATTGATGATCAAACCTTTGATTGCCATCGTAAAAAACGAAAAACGTTCGATATCGTCATCGTAACCATATAGCTTATCGCGCATAAAATACGACTCTTGATCGATAAATAGGTATGTGATTCTTTTGTACTCTAAGCGATAAACGTCGCATCTTTTCTTGCGCCATGACATTTGTACTTCAAAAGAAGCGAAAAGTTCTAACGCCTCAAAAGAGATGTGTCTTAAAACTTCGCGATAAAGTGGAATAACGATCGTCACTTTTTGTCGTCGTTCCACCAATTTGGAACTCAGTGAAAATAAAACATCGGCCAAGCCACCGCTTTTGGCAAATGGAAAAGCCTCGGAGGCCACCATTAAAACTTTCATTAAATTTTGTCTCCTTCTTTGATATATAACGGAATCTTTGCGTCTCCTTCCAATTTTCGCACATTCTCAATCGTCGCTTTTTTATCGATCACACAGTTTTCGATGATGGTACCGCTTTTGATCGTCGCTTCTGAAAAAACGATGCAGTTGCGGACGTGGGCTCCTTTTTCGATTTTGCAAGAACGAGAAATAATGCTGGAAGTCACTTTTCCTTCGATGATCGAACCATTGGCGATATAGGAATCGCGTACTTTAGCACTCGCAGTATAATGAACCGGAGGCGAATCGTAGGTGCGGGTAAAAATCGGCCAATCTTCATCTAATAGAGCTAAATTATCCTTTTTAAGAAATTCAAGCGAATATTTAAAATAGTGCTCTAACGAGTTGAAATTTCGTAAATATCCTTCGTATTCGTAAGTGTCAATCTCGATTTCCGAGCAGGCATAAGAAAGAATATCCCGCAAGGAAAAAAAGCCGCTCGCCCGTTGCGCCCGATTGAATAATTCTTCCAAAAAGTCACGTGATATAACGTATGTTTCAAGCGAAATGTGTGTATTGGTGACATTTCCGAAATTTTTTTGAATCATTTTGACGTGTTTATGATGGTCGAGTATCAAACAATCACAATCGATAAAATCGTTCTTTTCACTCGGTTTGATGGTTTTATAAACCATCGTGATTTTGCTCTTATTTTTGATATGTTGATGAATCACTTTTGAAAAATCGAGACGATAGATCAAATGGCACGGAGCAATCAACACGTAATCGGCATCGGCTTGATCGATGACCCACCGATTTTCAATAATGTTGTTGATGTCGTGATTATAAAGCGAATCGGCACCGCCCTTTTCGTTATACATCAAAGATAACGAACCGATTTTAGTGTTCGCATTCCACATTTTGCCAGAGCCGATGTGCTTAATCAAAGAACGCGGTTTTTCTTTCACCAAAATACCGATGGTATCGATTTTGGAATTGGAAAAGTTCGATAACGGAAAATCGACGAACGCAAAGCGCCCTAAAAAAGACGCACTCGCCAACGGACGTGTTTCAGTTATCCCGCGAAGTTGCGGCGAATCGTGTAAGTTTACTAGGCCTAAAAATCGTGGCATAATGATCCCTACTTTCCTATTAAAACGATCTTCTTATTGTCGGGGTTGATCTTCCGCTCTTTAATAACTTCAACGCCACTTGCGATAATCGCCTTATGAATAATCGCGTCGCGACGAATGATAGCCCCAGGCATAATCACCGAATCGTAAATCTCCGCACCCTCTTCAATGATCACATCGGTAAAGATCACGGAGTGAAAAACTTTTCCGTCACATTTGACTCCTTGATTAATGATTGAATCAGAAATCAAAGCGTGATGACCGATGTATTGCGGCAAGGAACGGGTGTCTTCTGAAAGTATTTTAAAACTATCGTCAGCGTATAATCCTAAAGGATCGCCGTCGATTAAATCCATGTTGGCGCGCCATAATGACTCGATTGTTCCTACGTCACGCCAATATCCAACATATGGAAAAGCGTACACTTTTAACTTTTGTTCGAGAATATAAGGAATGATGTTTTTGCCGAAATCGTAATTATTATTGCCGCCGACTTTATTGCTGATGAGGACTTTCTTTAATATGTCGTAATTGAAAATGTAAATTCCCATTGACGCGGTAAGAGAATCGCTCGCGGTCGGCTTTTCGATAAAGGCGGTAATCAAGCGATTTTCATCGAATTTTAAAATCCCAAAACGCGAGACGTCTTTCTTTTCGACCGTGATAGAAGCGATAGTAACATCTGCATTCTTTTCTCGATGAAATGCCAACATCTTAGCATAGTTCATCTTGTAAATTTGGTCACCTGAAAGAATAATTACGTATTTGGGATTTATTTCATCGATAAATTCGAGATTTTGATAAATCGCATCCGCGGTGCCTTGGTACCAACTGATACCGTCTTCATGTTGTCTAGGCGTCAATACGCCGGTTTTAGAACGGTTTCCGTCGATTCCCCAATGAGATCCGTTGCCGATATAATTGTTTAAAGAGATCGATTCATATTGGGTTAAAACCCAGACGTTATTGATCCCGGAATGAGCGCAATTTGACATCGTAAAATCAATGATGCGGTACTTTCCGCCAAAAAAGACCGCCGATTTCGCCATCTTTTTGGTTAAAGACTCTAATCTTGTACCCTTGCCACCGGCAAGAATCATCGCTACGATTTCAGTTTGCATCGTTTAGTGCTCCCCGATATTCCAATTTTTTATCGAATCGATCAACATGAATACTTGTTGATGCAGTTTTTTCAAACCTTCAACTTGGGTGTCAAGTTCATTGGGACGCGGTTTCCATTTCAACGGACGCATCAATCTTAAGCGCCACCCATCTAACATAATCACCAAGCGATTGTCATAGTAAGTGACGATCCAGTTCGATTGCACAAATTTTCCAAAAGCGAATACCGAGCTTTCAAGTCCGTTACGCAACAACTTGTAAGTTTCGCGTTCCAAAGTTGAAAACACCGCGCAATTACGTAAGAATTGGGTGCTTTCATGCCCGAAGTGAAGCACCGCTTTATCGCGATATTCTTGAATTCCGGGCACACCGCATTTACGGAGTTGCATAAATCCATTGATCGCTTGATCTAGATATGTGGTAATCAACAATCCATAACCATTATTTTTACGAGTATAGCGAACTTGGGTCATTTCGATGACCGTGTCAGTTGAAGCGTCACTATAAGAACTGAGGTACTTAAATGAATTGTAACCTAACATTTTAGCCTCTTCTTTTTCAAAATCGTTGACGGTCGGATTATTTTTTACAAAAAGATTCAAATCGTGAAGATGCGCTTCTTCAAATAAAATTTCGAGATATCGTTTACGATATTTACGATCACTGGATCGATATTGCAAATGTCTTATAAGCCAAATCAAACCTAAAAAGACAAGTCCGACTCCAGCATAGATAAGTCCGTCATAAAGGCGTCTCTCTTTAAAGAAACGAAGATTGAGCGGTGCAGGAATAAAACTTGGCAACTCGCCAAAATTAACAAGTTGCAAAGTGTACAAAGCGAACACTACAAGAGCTCCTTCTAGTAACACAAATAAAAGAAGACTCACAAAATTTCGCCAAAACAATAATTTTCTACGATAACGGACAACAGTACGTCCGGCAATTGAATAGTTTTTCATATGCTCTACCTCTTTTTCTATTATAACATGATGATTGAAAAAAAATAGTCTCGAACATTAAATTTTGCGTTTTTTTCAAGAGAAATTTTGTGGCGTTTCTTTGTTAAAAGAAAAAATTTAATTTAAATACAAAAATGATGAGTGTCTAAAATCGATTTGATAGACGATAAGATCGCTCCCATCACAATTTTCATGGTCCAAAGTAACAGCGTTTATAGTATTGTTCCAATAGGTTTTAAAATAATAGATCGATTCTTTTAAATCAATGCAACATGAATAGATGGTGTAGACACAGTTTTGATTTTGATTTTTAACTGAACCTTTTAACGGACTCACGGCGTCAAGAACGTGAAAAAATTGCGCTACCGCCTCATCGTAACTTTCGATTTGCAAACTGTTGCAAGTTAAAAAACTCGCTTTGACAAACCGCGACGGCGAAGAAAAATCTCCCGGAAGCCCTAATCCGCCCATCCCGTTTGAAAAAGGCATCAAATCGAGGGCTTTGCTAAATCGATTAGAGGGATATGCCGAGGTCAAATTGATATAATTGGCGATATTTTCCTGATGATAGGGAAACGGCGGATTATTGGTCATCACGTTGTAGATATCATCGTAAACCTTAAGACCATTTTCAGTCGATTCGACGACTATCGATTGTTCCTTATCGGAAATCATCCAATGTAACGGCACCGTCAACACAATCTCATCGAAACTCTTATCGACCAACTGTGTTTTTTTTATGATTTCTTTGACTTCCGCAATATTTTGACATTGTCGCAAAATAAACGGAATTATCTCAAATGGCGTGATGTTGACTTTGCTAGGATAAAACGGAAAATAATGCGAATTGCTCGGAAATTCTAATGCCGCGATACAAAGTCCTTTTTCGTTTACCGCTTCAGCGTATAACGGATAATTTTTGTAGACGGTCGCCATTCCAATAATCGCCAGATGGCGATCTTCAATTTCGCAATAATTGAATTTAAACTGATAATTTCGTGGCGTAATCACGACCTTTTGCGCAAACATTTCGGCACTATCCAAAGTTCTTCCGAAAAATGCTTGCTCTTTCCATTTCCACCTAATTGCCGTACACATATAATCACCTAATAATGTATGTGCATCAAAAAAAAGAATTATGATAAGAAAACGAATAAAAAAAACTTCCTTTTCAGGAAGTTTTCTATTCATCGTAGTCGTCGAATTCGTGTCTCTTTTTACGTCTCTTTTTAAAGACCAAGAACGCGATAAGAGCCAAGATCACCCACAAACAGAGGTAAGTGATTTCGTTGTTGATAACATCGACAACAATCTGCGGTAAGGAAACAGATGACAATGAAGTTTTAATGAAATCGCAGATAATGGTGTTTACCACATCGATAGGATAAGTTACAAGAGTAAGACCATAAGTGACATACGGCATATATCCATCGGTTTTACCAAAGAAATCTTTTAGTGCATCTAAATGAAGCACGAAATTTAAAATCGCCAAAAGCGCGATAAAATTGAAAAGTCCTGCGATCCAACTTCTAAAGCGACATACAAAGGATGAAAAGAAAATTGGAAGCAGCATCACGCCGATGATGACTAAAGCTTGTAGAATATCAAGTGATTCAAATGGAAACACAACGCCGAGAAGCATATTCATAATAATTTACCTACACTTTCATTTTGATTATATTTTCTTTTAGCAATAAATGCAAGATATAAAATATTTAAACACGGATTTCAAAGCGACCGACTTGAGAACGATTGTTATTTCTTGTCACGACCAAAGTTTCGTCGGCGATCTTCGAGATGTGTTGCACCTTATCTGGTGGTGCTGAAAGAATCACTTGAAGTCCGAACTTTTCAAGGATCGCAATCGCCTCGATAATTCTAGCGCTATCCATCTTTGAGAAAGCTTCGTCGAAGATCACAAGTCGCGTGCAATTAGAGGTGCTCTTACTACCATTGATACGATAAAGTTGCGAGAAAGATGCCAAAATCGAAATATAGAACGGAGTCTGCGTCTCGCCCCCTGAAGCTTGATTGATCATATATGATAACGAATTGACACGATCGCCTTTTTTCGAAAGCAAGTCGAATAACAAATAAGAACGATAATCGGTAAATTTAGCTACATTTTGTTCCAAGACCGCATTTTGATCGCGCGAGTTGGAAACATCGCCGATGGCTTTAAAGAGACTATCCATCGTCTCTTTGTACTTTTCAAGATAAGTTTCGTCATTGCCGCTTGTCAAAAGCAGATCGTCCATAATCATGTTGTAGTAATCGAGATATTCACTGCGTGGTTCGACGCGGAATTCATAGGTGTCTTCGCCGAATTGCGAGTCGCGAATCGCTTCATTTAGTTCTTCAATTCGTGCAATCGCCATATTGATCGACGTGTTGAGTTTATGAATAAAGTGATCTTTGAATTCTTTTGAAGCCTTTTCGTAAGCGTCTTGAATCTTTTCTTGATATTCAGGCAGTTTGACGTCGCGGATGTTGATTAAATCGCGTTCGTAATCGTCGTTGTTTTCGGCTTGAACATCGTAACTGAGGCGATAAGTGAGGACATAATCACGCCGCAACTCAAACAAAGCCGCCTTAAGACTGTTGATCTTATTTTGGGCTTTGATGTAAATTTCATCGTAACGTTCTCTTATCTGCGGTAATGAATCGCCAGTTTCCTCTTCGTTATGGAAAGTAACCATCGCCACATTGTTGACAAACTCTTGATCGAATTTTTCTTCTAGTTCTTTGAGCAAAGCAGAAGCGGTGTTCATTTCAAAAGGAATCTTTTCGTCATTGATATTTTGAATGGTAGCTTTTAAAGTACCTTTTTGCATCACTAATTCTTGAATCTCATTGGCGATATTTTCAAGATCGAGATTGATCCGATTGATTTTCTCGTCGAGAACCGAAATTTCCGAAGAACCCGACTCTTCAAGTTCCGCTTCGTAAGTTTTTAAGTTACGGCGTAAACCTTCAAGACTTTCAGCCTCATTTAAAGCAGCGGTCGCGCTGTTCAATTCGTTGTTGTTAATCACGTCTTGACCATTGACCTCTTGCAATAACGCGATCACCGTTCGATAAGTTTCAGCCAAACGTTCCTTTAAAGCCAATTCTTCTTCGGTTTGCTTCAAACTCTCTTTTGAAATCTGGCGACCTAAAAGCGCGTATTTATAATTGCTTTCGGGAATTACAAACGAAGAGAAATTTCGATAACCTTCACAGGTAGGAGTAATGCCACGACCTCTAGCGCGAGCTTCGCTCAAATCGGCGCATTTGTAAATGCGACCCATCAAGAAGTTGGTGTAGTCACGCGCGCCGTCATGATCCGTTAAAATTTCTTCGGCCAAAGAATTGCGTTCCGCGATGAAATTTTGCTCATGCAATTTTTCACTGTCGACAAGCCCAGTTCGATAATAGTGATTGCGGCGCATGATTTCCGGTAAAATTCGATTGGCTGCATCGTAATACTCTTCTTCAACAAACATATTGAGTTTTTGCGAAGAGATAAAACCTTCGATAGCATTCACCCATTTTGGTGATTTGACATCGACCAAATCGGCGTAAATGTAAACTTTGATTTTTTTACCATAATGATTGGAAAGCGCATTTTCGAGTTGGTTGCGGACTTGAACTAATTGATAGTCGTAAAGTTTGCCGCCGATATCGCTATTGGCTTGTTGCTGTTTGGTATAATTGATATCTTGCACCAATGTCGCAAGATCTTTTTTCAAAGAGAAAGCCAATTCGCCGCAAGCACTTTTAAAAGCGATCGTCGCATCGCGGAAATCGCCGATTACCTGCGGTTCGATATTTTCTTTCGTTTGAAGCACCTGTCGCAATTTGGAGGCAGTATCTCTAACCTCTTTGCAAGCAGAAAGAATCGCTTTTGAATCGATGCTTGAGGTCAGTTGGTCTTCTTTGAGACTTTCAAAGCAAGCTTCTACTTTATTCGCCAAATTATTAAATTCGTTGATATAGGAACCGAATTTCTTTTGAATGTCGTTGATGCTTGCTTCAAGTCGTTCGATTTTCTCTTTGGTCCGTGTCCTTGAATTTTTCAAATCGGCGGTCAATTGATAAGCTCCGTTTCCAACTTTCGAAGCGATGTATTGTTCTTTTAAAGTGTTGAGTTCTTTGCTTTGATTTTCAAGTTCTTGAACTTCGCGATCGATTTCTTGAAGACGTTCTTTTGAAGCGGTGATATCATCGCGCAGCGTCTGTATCCGATTGAGATGCATTTGATAAGTCACACGTTTAGAAATGTAACTGGCTAGATTCAATTCATCTTTTTTGCTAGCAAATTGATTGTAGACTTCTTGAATGTCTTCAAGTTTTTTGATTTTTACTTGCATAGCTTCCGCTTCGATTTCCAATTTTTTGTATTGACGGATATTTTCTTGCATCACATCGATATTGATTTCGCTTGGAACATCGCAAACATAATCGGTGATGAATTGTTCGATATTGGTGATCGGTTGAAAAGAGACCGCCTTTTTAAATAGTGAAAAATATTTATCGGACAAATTACCGAATTTCTTTTTGAGCAATTTTTGGTATTGAGCGTTAGTTTCCGTAAAGATGAAGCGTCCATCGTAATTTTCTTTGAAAAATTGCAAAAGGGTTTCATATGACATCGGAACGTCGTCAACCACGAAATTGTTGCTTGGAAATTCACTGTCTAAAATGAAAAATTTGTGTTCTTCACTGCCATCGTCATAGACGTCAAAGACGATACCCATCGTGAAATCACAGTCTTCATAGTCATCGTGAAACTGCATCGCGATATAAGACGAAAAGCGACCGCTTCTTAAATAAGTGACGCTCCCTTTTCCATCTCCCCCGGTTTGTCCGCGCAAGTAACTTTTTAAAGTACGTCCGGATTTCTCATTAGCGGCTTTGTTAAACGATCTTCCGGTCGTATCTCCAAGCAAAACCACTTGCATCGCATCGATAAGAGTCGATTTTCCGGAAGCATTTTCACCGGTCAAAAAGTTAACTTTGCCGAAATCCATCGTTACATTTTGAAAATAATGCCAGTTAATAAGGCGCATCTTAGTTAATAATTTCATGTTGGCCTCCTAAAATTCTTCGCCTTCGAAGTTTTGAATGTCTTCGAAGATCTTGTTGATTCTTTCATTGTCAATCACATATAAAATTGAAGGAAGAATATAGAATTGCAAGTTGCGCTCGCGATATTCCCCTGAAATTCTAGCGATGATATTGTGTTGTTCCAAAAGTCGATAAGAAGCGGCAAAAGTAGTCTGTGGGATTTTCTTATCGCTTCGCACTAGCGATTTATCGCTAAGAATTTTATTGACTTCAGCCGCGCTAAAATATACTTCGGAGGCCGTTTGGTTTTTCTCTTTTTCGCACTCATAAGCGTAGCGTAAGCAATATATAACAAGCGAGGTCATAAAATCGAGACGAATGCGATTATCTTGAAATTGATTGGTGATCATAATTACCCCAAGGCGGGAATCTTTTTCAATAATCCACCCCGTGTAAGATAAATATTCGCGGATTAAATCGATGTTGCGTTCGACAAAATAATAATCGCGATTGGATTTTATCATCTTGCTATGACGGTCATAGTTTTCACGAAGTAAGAATGATTTTAGCATCAACTCATTGACGATTCGTGCAAAATCATCACGTTCATGTTCCTGTAATTTGTTGTATGTTTCTTCAAACATTCTTAGTCTCCCTTCTTTCAAAAGTGTAGTTTGGCATCGAAAATTTTTCGTTGACAAATTGATCGATCGTCTTTTGATAATCGATGCTATAAAACGAATTATAGTCGTTGGATTTAACAGTACCGAGAATCAAATAGATAAAGTCATTGATGTTTTTAATATCGAGTTCGGAAACCATAACTTTATCGTTATCGCCGAAAGCCTCATCCATAAAATCGAGAACTTTATCGTCGGTAAACATCAAGTCTTCCTCACCGATAATCGAAGAGAAATCGTTGCTTTCGCCTTCTTCTTCGATCGTTAAAGGCGCAGTTTCGACACGTTCGCTACGATGAATCGGTTTTTGCAAACTATCAGCATCAAAATAACATTGACGGAATAGCGTTACCGAATTCGTGATATCGCGAATGATTGAAGGGTATGATTGCCCTTTTTCATATCGCTCACCGGCTTCAGCTTTAGCAACAGCAAGAAAAATCGTCTCTAGCTTTCCTTTGATTGATTTGTCGCTGTTATTCAAATAAATGACTTTTTCGGCACTCGCTTTAGTGTAAGCGGCACGCGTCTTATCAATTTCGTTCATTTCTAGCGATAAACGAGAATAAGTATCGCGGATATAGTTTATTTTATCGATAATTTGACTTTGAAGTTCCTCTAGTGTTGCTTCGGGTTGTTCAACCTTAGCCTGCTCGGCAATTTTTTCTAGAACACTTGGAGTAATCATCCAGCGTTTAAGGATGATATTGATCGGTTCGCTGTAAAGAATTATCGAATCCGTAGTCTTTAACGGATGATATAAAGGATCCAAGACATCTTCTCTAGCAATATCAAAGTGTTGTTTCAATACGTCGTTTGGTGTAAAAATCGTCGACAGTTGATTTTGAAACACGCGGATTGAATGATCTAAGGTCGTCATTTGAAGCGAAAGATCTTTAGTACGCGCCATAGCGTCATTCAATGCTTTATACATGTATTCTGGTTGTTCTTCATCGGCATTTTTCAATTCAATGTAAGTGGAATGAACATTGCTTACGTAACGCGTCGAAGACGAATCGACGAATTCATAAATGATTTTAAGCAATGCTACCGAATAACTGGGTACCAAAACATACTCGACGCCCGTTTTAAAATCCACATCTACCACAATCCATCCGGTATCGACCAAACGTCTAAAGACTAGATTGATTTTTGATTGTAAAGTGGGTTGAAAAATGATATCGTCATCGACATCACCCTCTACTGAAACATCGAAAGTTTCCAAATCTTTATCGATTCGTCCTTTTAAAAGATCAATGTAATCAGCCTTACGGATTTTATTGCGATATATTGTCAGACAATCATACAATGCGACTAAAGCGACACCATAGATATTCTTATTTTTTGATGACAAAATCGAGAAGAAGTTCTCAGGAATTTTATTAAATAAATTCATGTTAAAACCTCCTGCGATTATCATATCAAAAAAAATGCCTTAAAGATAGTCTAAAAAGCAATTTATTTTGCATTTTTTCATAGTTATTTTCATAGTTTAATTAAAAGTAAAATTTTAAAAATAATTGCAAACAAAAAAATACTTTAAAAGCAAAATTCAATAAGATAATAATTATTAAATGTTTCATACTCTATAGAATCTTTAATTATCGCTTCCCACTACTTCTTCTCGCGCAGATTCCTTCAAAAACAAATCGCGTTCTTAGGGAACGATTCTTCTCTTTTTCAAACGTTCATATGCAAAAGCATAGGATTTTTCATCTTATAATTGTAAACTAAAACATAAAAAATTTCGTAGCATAAAATATCTTGTTATCCTACTTTTAGTTAAAAATCAATAACTGGGACTAACTTGATTAAGGTCTATTTATTTAACGTGTCGGCACTCCGTTTTCATAATGCCATTCATCTCCCCAGTAAACTGTTCCACGAAAATTGTAATTCCAATGACTATGCCATCCACTTGGCTTTGATGATGCTTCACAATAGATGGTTAGGGAATAACAATATTCGAATGCAGAGTATCCTATACTTGTAACACTATTTGGAATAATAATACTTTCTAAAGAATAACAATATTCGAATGCATAAACTCCTATACTTGTAACACTATTTGGAATCGTAATTGTATTAATAAAACCGCAATCATAAAATGCATAAGCTCCTATACTTTCTAATTCATATGTAACATTATCAATAGTCAATAGTCTCGGCAAATCTAAATCTTCTACTTGCCTATCTTTAACACCGATAACAGTATATGTATGATTTGTTTCATCTAAATCATATATAATATTTAATGACTTTAAATCTACATATGACCCATTACTTTCTGTACTTGTACAACCACCTAAGGTAGTCATCGCCATCAGTAATGCCGATAGTATTTTTACACCATGTGATATTTTCATTTTTACCTCCGGTTTATAATTAAATTTAATAATTTTTTTCATTTTAATTATAAAATTATTAACAGTATTAATAACAGATTAATTGTGATTGAATCGTTTTTATTATTAATGTTAAAAGTTAATTTGCAAATTTTAATTATATTGTTACATCGCTTCATAAAATTTTTAAATTTATCAATTTTAAAAATATTAACTCTTTTAATAAAGGTTTATAAATAAACTATTTTCATTTTTTATAATTATTTTAATGCGATATGACTTGTGTTAAACTCATATTGCGAGGTCAACAACATGAAAATTAAACCTTATATCAAAATACCTTTGATTTCCAATAGTGTAATTACCTTAATCGCTATGATTATCATCTTTTTGATTTATTTTGATTTTCAACATATAACAATGCCTATCGAAGGTTTTTTAATACTAGGCGCTATCCTTGTCATCTCGATCATTTACACCGCTTTAATGCTCATTAAAACGGAATATTTGATGGAAAACCATTCCTTTACTTACAAAACGATTTCTAAAACCACTGTTTACGACTATAAAGATGTGATTTTTATCGCTGACCATCATGCCTTAAAGGGACATCACTTGACGATTTATTTTTACGATGGTCGCTCCCTTGCATTAGTAACTGACAAAGAAAATACTCTCGGTCAAGAATTGAAAAAAAGATGCCCTCAAACGATCGACGAAACAGAATTTCAAAATCGTTATCCAGGCATCAAATTATAATTTTTTAACTAACTCTTGATCGCGAAGACGCATCTTATCGACTTCTTCACGAATCCTTTTTTCGATTAAAGGAGCAATTTCAGTACCGCTCGTCCCTTGATATTGAGAAGGATCAATAGGCTCTAAAAAGCGTATTTGAACCGGGAATTCCCGGTTTTTATATTTTGTATCAAAGACTCTAAATGTCCCGTATATAGCGACCGGTACGATCTTCTTTTCGGTCGATAGCGCCGGTTTTAAAGCTCCGGCTTTGAATTCGCCAAGTTCCATATTCTTATCTTTAGTACGGGTACCTTCCGGAAAAATAATCCATCGGCGATTATCGTATAATAGCGATTTTTTAATCGCTTTCATCACATTCATTTCCTGACGTAAATTATCGCGATCGATAAATTCCCCATTGATGGCTTTTACGATTCTTCCAATCAACGGATATTTTTCGATTTCCTTCTTTGCCACGAAAGTGGTCGGTTCTTTAAAAATCGCTAGGAAAACCAAAGGATCTGCGACCGATTGATGATTGGGTGTCAACAAGTAACTTTGTTCACATGGCAGATTTTCATACCCGTCAATATAATATTTAACATTGAATGCTTTTAAAACTTTAGCGCAAATCTTCGACGATTTTTCGTAACGTTTCAAATATGAGAAACGTTCCGGATGTCGCGAATATCGAAAAATCCAAACATAAGAAACTAGCAATCGAGGAAGTAGCAAAATCACCGCTTTGACATACTTGAGCATAACTCCTCCTTAAAGAGATTCGATCTTACCTCCAGAACCGAGGACTAAGTTCAAACTCTCTACTATAATTATAGCGATTTTGTTCTGCGTTTCAATTCTTCCGCGAATCACCACCAAACTTTCTTCCGGCAAGGAAAAAAGGACGTTTTTTTGATCGCGAGTCCAATACATAAGCGGTAGTCGATCACATTCAAAATGACCGTGACTATCCTTATAGTCCCTTTCGACCGCCAAATAGCGAATCGCCTCTTCATCTTGGTCGCGTTCTTTTAAGATTCCTAGCAATGTAACTGAATTAATCATATAAAAACCTCCGCTTCTTTTATTGTAACGGAGGTCACTTAAATTGAATCTCAAGTTTCGTTTGAAGTTGTCTCAAAGTTTGGCACACACAAGACAAGTGATCGCATTGATCACTAAATGCTGGGCATATAACGGTTGCTTTAACATTCCGGCTTCGTTAAACAGCACTTGATAATAGTCGTCCAAATCGTAAGCGACGCTATCGTGACTGGGATTGACGAAAATTTTTAAAGCTCGATATGGTAGAATCATCTCGTCGTTTTTCAATTCGATGAGCAATGCCCCGGAAGGTAAATTTACGAAACTGATCATCGACATGATCTTTTCGTTTTCATCCAAACGCATAAACGGCGATTGCTTTCTAAAGGCGATCGCATCTTTGGTATAGCGATATAATTCAACTCGTTCATCGAGTAAATTGTAATTAAATTGGTTGATATTATCCGGGGAGTTATATGAATTGTAGACTCCGTTTTTGGTAGCTCCGATTTCTTGTCCGCTATGAATGAAAGGAATCCCGAAACTGAAAATCGTCATCGCATTGATCAATTTAATCCGTTTCAGTTGATCCTTGATGTCCTCATCCTTATTGGATTTGATGATTTTATCGAAAAGCGTCGCGTTATCGTGACATTCAACGTAATTTATCGACTGTGACGGATTGATGAATAAAGGCGGGAAGCTGATGGCAGTTGAAGATCCGATAAACGTGTGCTTAAAACCATCGATATAATTGCTATCACCTAATAGATAACCGCGATGTTCCAGTTCATGATCGGAAGAACCGCCTTTCACGGTATCGCGAAAACGATCATTAAAGAATCCGATCGACGGCATTTTAAAAGCGTTGGCGGTTTTGGCTTTTTCATGATTGCTTAAGGCCGTTGGCATATCCCAACCTTCTCCGTAAATGATGAAATCTTTTCGAATTTTTCGACACTCGCTTTCGATAAGATTCATGGTATCGATATCTAAAATTCCCATAAGGTCAAATCGGAAACCGTCGATTCCGAATTCTTTGACCCAATAGAGACAGCTATCAACGATAAATTTCCGTACCATCGGATGACGGCTTTCTAAGTCGTTGCCGCAAAAAGAGCCGTTTGAAGGCGTTCCGTCAAAATTGTACCTAAAATAGTAATCGGGACACAAGATATCAAAAGGACTGGTTTCACGACAGAACATGTGATTGTAAACGACGTCCATCACGACTCTAATTCCCGCTTTATGGAATTCGCCGATCATCTTTTTCATCTCGATGATCCGGCAATATGGGTCGCTAGGATCGGTTGCAAAACTACCTTCAGGGCTATTGTAATTCAACGGATCATAACCCCAGTTATACGTGTTTTCAGGATAGAGATCGTTAGTGGTCAAAAAGTCATACATCGGCATGATTTGAACGTGGGTGACTCCTAAGGATTTTATGTAATCGATACCGATCGGTAAGCCCTTTTTGGTAGTCAAGCCATGTTCGGTTAACCCTAAATATTTTCCTTTGTTAATAAGCGACGTATCTTTAAAACTCGTCATATCGCGAATCGACATTTCATAAATGATTGCGTCGGTAGGTTTTTCAAAATCCGGCAAATCTTCTAAATGCAAATCGACGGCGACCGCTTCGGGATTGACGATCATGCCGCGGATCGAATTGGTGTTGAAACTTCTAGCATATGGATCGTTAGCGGAGACAATTTCCCCGTTGACATTAACGACGTAATAATAGTAATAGCGTTCCAAATCTCCCTTTACCGTCACGTTGAAGACTCCGGTTTTTTGATTTTTGATCATCCGCATCGAAAACAGCTCTTCGCCTTTAAAATAAAAGACGTAGGCTTCAGAAGCTTGGGGAGAAAAAAGCGCGAAATCAGTGTGATCTTTAAAGTAGGTAGCTCCCATTTTTTCATCGGAATAATACGAAAAGATGTAACGATCATCGCGCATCATAATCGAATAATTAAGCGGAAAACGCGAGTTTCTTTCATCGTAAATAAAATAATTGTGACCGATCTTTAAATCGGGATGGCTGCTAACGATGTATTTAAATGAATGCAAAGATTCACTTTTCGAGACGATCTTTAATTCACCCATCAGTTGATCGTAGTCGTACAAATAAAATTTTTCGCAACCGCGACCATTATAAGATTTGGCGACGCTGATTTCGATTAAATGATCGCTTTTCAGTTCAGCTTTAAATAAATCACGATAACTCATCTATTTCTCCTTATCACTATTGCGACGGCATAATCGCCATCATGAGACAAAGACACGTCGAATTCTTCTTTGCCTTGATAATATATATGCGGCGCTCCGCTTTCATCGTTAAGAATTTCAATATCCGTAAAGCTAATCTCAAAAAGACCTTTGCCATTCGCTTTTAAAAACGCCTCTTTGGCGGCGTATCGTCCCATTAAAAACCGCAAGGGGTCAGGGCTTTTTTCAAAAAGCGCCAACTCGTGCGGAGTCAAAATTTTATGGGCCAACTGCAGTTCATGATTGAGATAATGCTCTTTGTAAGTGATATCGATTCCGACGTCCATTTTACCTTTTCCTCGTAACGCACCAAGTACGTGGGGACGTATGTATTATATCAATTAATGACTGCAGCATGGAATAGGTAATTTGCATTTTTTTGCGTGCGAGCTGAAAAAAGTCGATACTTAACGATAAGGAACTGCAAATTTGATTGAACAATTCCTCATTTGAAGATAGTTGTAGAAGGTTTCCATAAAGCCCTTTCTTGATTGCCTCAAAGGTTTCTTCATCGATTTGAGGGTGCTCCACTTCTTTTTCAAGCGCGGTTTTAAGTTCCAAATACTTTTCACTTTCCACCATAAAGATGAGCGTCAAATAATCCCCGACTTGATCGATATAGCCGCTAAAAGAAGTATCGATTAAATCCTGCTTTTTCATCGCTTCGTAAAAGCGGGAGCACTGTAAGAAATTGCCTTCAAGATAAATCCGTAACAAAAAGAACAGCCGCTCTTTAGAAAATTGTTTTTCAAGCCTCTTTTTGTCTAATTTAATCGCATAGTAAAATAACGGGCGCGTTACGTCGCCTTTTAAATGTCCTTCTTGACGCTTAACCTTCGTAAAATCTTCATTTGTTTTAGAAATTGCTACAGGCTTGAAAGTCCTTTTTTTCTCATATTTGGCGCATAATGAAAGCACATCGTCCCGATTATAATTGCCGACGATTATTAGATATAAATTCTCCGTAGCATAAAACGCATCAAAGGTTTTTTTCAAGTCTTGATACGTGACGCTTTGGATATCTTCCTTTGAACCTAAAATGTCCTTTTGAAACATCGGGGCGTTATAAAGATTTTGTAGTATTTTCATGTAGCTACGATGATCGGGATCATCGTAGTCTAATTGCCTTTCGCTTAAAATTATCCCTTTTTCTTTATCGACGTGCGATGGATCAAATTCCATCTTGCTGATAAAACTTAAAAGAATTTCGAGTCCCTTTAAATAGTTTTTACGCGGTCCTTCAAAATAGTAGACCGTTTCCGTAAATGAGGTATAGGCGTTCGAGGATAACCCTTCTTGGCTCAAAAGCGTAAAGGCATCGCCTTGAGGAGTATCGAAAATGCGATGTTCCAAAAAATGAGCAATTCCGCTTTTAAATTGGTAATCGGAAAGACGATATTCTAGCATATTGCTTCCATAAGGCACGTAAATCCCACACATCACCGAAGTGCTATGAGGATCATAAATATCAATCACCTTCAAGCCATTACTTAGTTTTAAAGATTTAATGCGTCGATAATCAATCATTTTCCTCACCTTTCACTACGATTTCGCCACGATATTTGAGAGTCTTAGCGAAATCTATGATTTCTTCAAGGGTAATTTCTTCAAGCGTCTTAAGGTCGATATTTAAATCGATGTTTTGATGATTAAGTTCACGCGAAATTCGATTCTCAAACAGTCGTTGCGGATCATCTTCAAGCGTTCTATTACTAGCGCTTACCATCGCTTTAGTTTCTTCTAATTCATTTTCAGTAATCGTCGTTTTCAAAGTGGCGACGATCTCTTTTATCAATTTTTGGGCTTTAGTATATGTCTTTTTACTGACCGCAGCTTTGATGAATAATAAGCCGCTATTTTGAATCGCCAATGAAGATATTTCATAGCACAAAGAATACTTTTCGCGAACGATTGAAAAAAGCTTGGAAGATGGCAAACCGCCAAGCATTCCATTCAACAATGTGACGATTAAACGTTGTTTAGCATCAAACGAAGGCGTGAACGAATAACACGACAACAACACCGTTTGATTGATTTTTCTTGACTTAAATAAAGTCGGTTGTTCTTTGAATTTCAAAGAAGATAACGCGATTTTAGTATCGTTTTTACGATTGATCGCCAAACGCGAGATCGCTTTGAGATCGCTTTTGGTATATTGGCCTTGCAAATATATTTTATAGGGCGCATTCAAAAGCTTTCGATATGTTTTAATCACATCGTCTTCTTTGAGATTCAAGGCGCTTTTTTTATCGCCGTAATTAGTAAAAGCTAAATGAGAACGCGGACTGATTTTTTTGAGCAATTCTTTTAAAGCATATTCGTTTGGGTGAGTATCGCTCGCTTCGATTTGTTCTATAAGTTGATGATGATAATATGAAAAATGACGGCTAAAGTCCTTTTCGCCAAACACGATTTCATCGATTAAAGCGACCAGCGACAAAATCAAATTTTCTTTAACTAGTTTCTTTTTTAAATAATTTCCGGTAACAAAAAAAACCAATGTCTCGCCGTAAAAACGCAAAAACACTGAAATAGAAGCTCCGTATAATGCCCCGAGTTTCAAAGCAAATTCCCGCTCTCCGGATAGGGACTTGGTGCTATCGATCAACATCATCGCTAAAAGACTAAACGCAGAAATCTCGCTCGGTTTAACCTTCACGGCAAACGCAAGCGAGATATAATTAAGCGGAAATCTTGAATCAGGATAATAATTAATTTTCTTCATCTTCAGGGGTTTCTTCTTTCTTGATGAGCACGATGCGGCGGTTATTGGAAACTTTCTGCACGACTCCTTCGCGTTCCAAGGTATCAAGAATCAAATCGACCCGTTTATAGCCGATTCCAAAAAGATTTTCGATCTTGGCGGTTGAAACTTGTTGCGTCTCAATAAGATAAGCGCGCACCTGATCGGTCAACGGGTCAACTCTGACGTTGGCGTACAACGATTCGGTGATGTTATTAGTGTTGACCTTTTCTTCAAGATTCATAAAATTAGGATCGAATTCCTGTTTCGCCTGATTGGCGATATATTCCATGACATCGGCGATTTCAGGGCCGTCGATAAACGGCGATTGAATTCTTTTAAGACTGCGATATGATTGCAAATTAGCTAACATATCGCCCTTACCGAGCAATGATTCGGCACCGTTAGATTGAATGATAATTCGCGATTCGGTGGCGTTAGTAACCGATAAAGCGATCTTTGATGGCAAATTGGAACGAATTTTCGGATTGATGACATCCGCGGAAGGACGTTGGGTTGAAAGGATCATGTGAATACCGCTAGCCCTCGCCTTTTGCCCGATTCGTTGAATCAAGGATTCGACCTCTTCGTGATTCTTTTCAGACATGAAATCACTGTATTCATCGCACACTAGCACAATGACTGGAGGAATTGGAAGATTACGCGCTTTACAAACTTTGACATATTCGCTATATTTCGTGGCTCCACGCCCGTTTTTAGCAAACATTTCATAGCGGCGATCCATCTCTTCGCAAAGTTTTTTTAACGCCGCTTTACCGGTTGCAGCATCGGTGATTACCGGGCACAGCAAATGCGGAATTGACGCGTATTGTGCGAATTCACAGAACTTTGGATCAATTAATAATAATTTTAGTTCATCCGGGCGATTTCGCATCACTAAGGAAGTAATCAAACTATTGATAAATACCGATTTACCAGATCCGGTGGTTCCGGCGACGAGCATATGCGGAAGATCGTCAATCGAGGCTTTAATCACGTTTCCGGAAATGTCTTTTCCAAGCGGGAAGAGAAGTTTTTCATTCGGATAAGCGCTTAAAGCTTGCATACATTCTTTAAAAGAAACCGTGGAAACTTTTTCATTTCCGACTTCGATTCCCGAAGTTTCCATTCCTTCGACGATCGGTTCAAACCGAACGGTTCGATTGCCTGATAATTTAATTGCAATTTCACTTTCCAAAGACGACAAAGAAGCTACACGAACTCCGGGATTGGTTTTGACATCAAAACGGGTGACCGATGGCCCGATAGTGTAAGAAATAACGGAAGCTCCGATTTTCATCTCTTGAAATAGTTCATTGATCTTAGCCGCGCGCAAATTGGCGACTTCGATGTTGATTTTTGATGTATCTGGATCACTATGATCGTGCAATAGCGATAGCGGTGGCAAGATGTAAGAACGATATTTTTCTTCGACAGTGGGCTTTACGCTTTCTATATTTTGCGACTCATTAAACTTTGGAGCAGTCACTTGATTGCTTTTAATCTGAGGATTTTCAAAGAACGGCTTCACCTCTTCGCGATATGAAGCGTGTTCTTCAACAAGCGGCTGTTGCTCATTATCCTTTTCGACGGTCGTTTCAAATGTCGGAGTAGAATCTTCTTTAAAATTCTCCTCAAATGGCATTCTAGCTTCATCAAAATTTGTCTCTTTATCATCCTTTTCATCGAAAAAGAACGGTTGTACCTTGGTTGCGTTCGTCTCTTCCTCATTTACAAAGTAATCTTTCTTTTCGTAAGGAGTCGAGACTACCTTTTCTTCAAAAGCCACTTCTTTCAATAATTCCTTGCCTTGAAGCGGCGCAGTACTACTAGTAACAAACTGCGGAGTCGAAGGCGTTGTTTCATTGTTATTACCTATAGTTTGCTCATTCTTAAGCACAATTTGTTTATTAGAATTATTATTATCGGCTAACGCCAGACGTTCTTTACGCTTATTGATAAAGTTTTTCCACCATTTGTAAGCTCTAATAAAAAGACCTTTGAACAAAAGAATAAAACCGGTGATAAATAGAATATAAACGATGATTTCAGTCCCTAATGGCGAAATGCAACTATTAAGCAACCCGCAAAGAAAGAAACCGATAAGACCACCACCGGAAGAAGCGATGGCATCCATCGAGTCGATGTGAAATGACGAAGACGATAAATAGCCCATCCGTTGATTGAACAAAGTAAAGGCATTAGTGACATTTAAGCCTTCGATTCCCTTGCTGGCGGCGATGGTTGAAGAAAATATAAGTAAAATCGCCCCCAAGAGATAAAGATTGACCTTCAGACGATAAAAATTCTTTTTGACGATCAGATGTAAGCCAAAAAAGATGATTAGCAAAAAGAATAAAGAGTAAAAAACTCCAAATGAATAGACTGTAATGTATGTTAAAAATTCGCCAACCCAACCGCGATTTAAAAGTCCGATAATCGCAATCATCGTTAATATCAAACCATAAAGAATCGCTTCAGCGTCCGATGAAAGAATTTTTAAATCAGAATTAGTTTTGGGAGTCTTTTTTTCTTTAGCCATAATATCACCTTTTTTATCCTACCACAAACGGCAAAAATCCGCTATTAAATTAAACAAAAATAGGCTAATCTTCGGGATTAACCTATTTTGCATCAAGTTCTAATTTCGATTCATCGAGTTCTCGATTGACATTGTTGACTTCCCGTATTTCCTGTACCAGAAGTTCATTGCTTTTGGTAATCGTTTGTATCAATGGTAATCCGACCAGTAAAGCAATTGCAATGATTACGATTCCAATAAAACCTAATCTTCGTGAAATGTAATCAAATTTTGTCATGTTAGTTTTTGTAATTTTGTTCATACTTTAATCCTTTCTATAACCCGCAATTTACCAGAACTGGCGCGGTGGTTTTCGTTTATTTCTTCTTCGCTTGGTGTAATCGGTTTACGATTTACGAGGCGATAAGCGACCGGTTCTAAACTTGGAGGTAAAAATCTTGAAGCATTAGACTCGGTCGTCTTTTCATGAAACATTTTTTTAACGATGCGATCTTCAAGGGAGTGGAAGGTTATAATGGCAATTCTTCCGTTAACTTTCAGCATCGTTAGCGCCTCTTTTAGTGCAATTTTCAATACTTCTAACTCATTGTTTACTTCAATGCGTATTGCTTGAAACACTTGTTTAGCGGGATGTCCCCGTCTTCGTTTAGCCCATTCAGGTAAACTAAGCTTAATGATATCGACTAATTCAAATGTTGTTTCAATCGGTTTTTCTTCTCGTTTTTTAACGATCATCGAAGCAATTTTCGATGCGAATGGTTCTTCACCGTATTGTTTAAAAATTCGAGTGAGTGCTTCTTTGGAATATTGATTGACCACTTCATAGGCACTCAAATCATTATTCCGATTCATACGCATATCTAATCGTGCATCGTATCGATATGAGAAACCTCTTTCTCCATCGTCGAATTGCGCTGATGAAACACCAAGATCAAATAAGATTCCGTCGACTTTCTCGACACCAAGGAGAGACAGTCGCGTTTTCGCATTGACAAAGTTATCCTCAATCAATGTGAAATTGTTAGATACAGCTTTAAGACGATCATAACTTTCTTCGATAGCTTGGTGATCTTGATCAAAGCAATAGAGATGTCCGTTCTTTAACTGATGCAAGATCGCTTCAGAATGTCCGCCACGACCTAAGGTCATATCGACGTAAATCCCATTTTCTTTAATCGCCAAATTTTCAATCGTCTCTTCGAGAAGCACCGGAATGTGTCTATCCATTATTACGAAGCCTCTCTTTTTCTCTCGCGTTACGGGCAATAGTTCCGGCTTGTGTTTCATAAGAAGAACTATTAATGCTTTCTAATGCTAAAAAGCGTTCTTCTTCCCAAACTTCAATATGATCATGAACACCGACTATTACTACATTCCTTTTTTTATCTAACCCCAAACGGGTCAAATGATCTTTAGTAATGAGAATGCGGCCTTGTTTATCGATATCCGGAATTACCGTATCGCCGTAAAAGGTGCGCAAGAAGTTACGATTATCACTTTCCATATAATCGAGTTCTTCATATCGAGCGACGATTTTTTCGTACTCTTTGAGTGGATAAATCGCAATACATCCATCTAATCCACGAGTGTAACAGATTTCATTGCCTAACTCATTGCGCAGTTTAAGTGGTAGGATCAAACGCGATTTGTCGTCAATGCTATGAAAATATTTGCCATACAAATTCATTTTTAAATCACTATTTGCCTCCACTTGCAAACACATAATAACACTTTGCCTCCACTTTGGCAACATAAAATTTATTTTTTTATTGGCAAAACAAAAAAAAGCAAGTCCAGTAACTTGAACTTGCTTCGTTTATTTAATATATGATTATTAAGTATTTACTTCCGATAGACATTAATTTTCGTCATCGTCTTTTATAAAATCATTGAGTATTTTTAATCGTGGATCTTCAGTTTCTTGCTGACGACGATAATACTCATCTTCACTGATAACTTCATAACCATCACCTGCAACATTAATCTCGTCATCGTCACGATAAATCTTGCACGGAAGAGAACTGATAATCAAAGAGATGACATGCTCATCTAAATCGAGCTCTTCTCCTTCAAACTTCAAAATCTCATCGTCGCCTTCACCTTTTAATGTGTATGTGATTTCATCTTCATCGTGATTTGAATACGGAACTGGTTTTAAGGAACGGGTACTTTTAAGAACGAGCGAAAAATCAAGAACGATTTTGATAATTACAAAATTGCCTAAATGATCGATATCAAATACCGCATGAGCGCTTTGAAATTCGATTATATCTTTAGAATTTAACGCTAAATCACCTTGACGATAATCTTTTTCAAAGGTCAAATGACCCTTTTTTAAGATCTCCGTTCTAGTAACAATCATGATATATATCCTTTCCTTAAAAAGTATTCTTTGACCATTTCCATCAAATAACGACAATCAGGATGGGCTGCAGCGGCAGTCCTTAAATCAAAAATCAAACGCCACTCTTCGACTGTCGCAGTCATCACTAACTCGGTTTTTAAAGCAGTCGGTAAGACCGAACGAGCCACTTGGGGCGATTGAGAAGCTTCCAATAAGTCAAAATACGACTTTTCGGCCTCTTGCATTGCTTTTTCAAAAAGCGCATACTTTTTTTCATCGTCGTTAATGGATATTGGACAAACCACCGTGATTTGCGAAGAGAACTTATCTTTAGCATAATTGCAATATCTAGTCGACTCTTGCGCGAAAGAACATAGACGATGTCGCACCAGTTCATGCGAAATGCCACGATCAGTGATCACTTTGATTGTCACTTTTAGATGTTTGTCGCGTTCTTCCGCTTTTAGATTCATCAATTCATCTTTGCTTAGGCAATAGACTTCTTCACTCCTATCGCCTTGAGAAGAACAAAAAATATCCGGATATCGCTTTTCTAAATAGCCATAAAACGGAGCAAGAGTCACATTATTCTTTTCCTTTTGATAATGGTCGACTATCGTCCTTAAATTAAATGACACTAACGGAAAGGAAATATTAGAAAGCGTGATAAATGGATAATGTTCCCTTTCTAAAGCTTTATAAAGTTTTTCATCGACTTTAAAAGCAAATGAAAAATGTTCCAAAACCGCGCCATGATGATTGTTCAAGATTTTTTTGACAAATATTTTAGCGCTTTCTTCTGTGATTAAATTTTCCGATTTGTAGCAGACCCGACCGCATCTTTCGACTTTGCGATATAAATCTTCACTATCGATCTCTTCAAAACTTGGTTTAACGACAATCATCGAAATGCTCCTTTACATAATTATAAAAAGACTGAGGATCGCCTTTTAAGGCGATTTGATTTTCGTGATGGTGACGTGAAATCAGGCAATCGGTCACAAGATAAGTCTTCAACCCCAATTGAGCGGCGATCATATCTTCTTCGACGTCATTGCCGACCATCAGGCACTCTTCGCCTTTTAAATTCAACTTAGCAAGAATTTCTTTATAATATTCTAAATGCGGTTTAGCGGCATGTGAATTTTCTTGATAAGTGACAAATTCAAAATCGGCGATATCAAGATGTGCCCACTCGATGCGCTTTTCAATCGCAATTCGCGGAAAAACCGGATTAGTGGCGACGACTAGTCGATAGCCACGCTCCTTTAAAAGTTTGACCGCATTTACCATTTCTTCTTTAACCCACACCGCTTTTTTTACCATCTCAAAATCGGTTTTATAATACGCTTCAAAATTGATAAAATCAGCTTCAGCCGCGGCTTGATCTTTACGAAGTTCCGTAAAATAACGCTTGTAGGAATCGTAATTAGTGACGTTCGGATTAGGATTAGCGATCATCATGTCGAGGGCTTTAAAGATCATGTTTACCCCTTCTTTAAACGCCACCGGAGTAGAAAACGAAGCGATAAGACCCGGAAGATAAATTTCCAGAAATTTCTCTTCATTCATGCCTAGCAATGTTCCGTCTAAATCAAATAACACCGTCTTAATCATTTGCGTAATTCCGCCTTGAAAACATTGTTTAAATCGGAGATGATCTTCGCTTCGCATTTAGCGATCTCCTCGCTAGTCATCGTCTTATTGCAATCGCTATAGGTAATCGATAAGGCGAGGGATTTTTTATCGTGTTCTAGCGGTAACCCTTCGTAAATGTCGAAAACCGAAACCTCGCTCACTAACGGATAACCGCTCTTTTTAATTTGACGAATCATCTCTTTTGCCAAGACATTTTTATCGACCACTAACGCTAGATCACGGCTGACGCTAGGATAACGCGAGATGTTTTTCATCTTTAACGGGCCGACTTTCAAAGCCATAAAAGCACTTAAATTGACTTCCATCACGTAGGTTTCACCCATCTTTTCTTGATATTGAGGATGAATTTGTCCAATGACTGCGACCACTTGATTTTGAATCGTAACTTTAACGCTGCGCCCCGGATGGAAATAAGGGGATGTCAAACGAGCGACTTTATAACGCGATTCTTCAATGCCAAGTTCTTCCATAATCATCAAGAAAGCTCCGTATAAATCGTAAAAATCATACGGGCGGGTCTTTAATTGACCACGCACGTGACAAGCGCCGTTTAACGCGGCGACAAGCGCGGTGTAACGGGAAGTTTTGGTTTGAACTTCGCTGACTTCAAAAAGCGCCAAGTCGCGATTTTGATGATCGAGATTATACTTTAAAGTATTGAGACACGAGACGATAAGCGATCGTCTCACGACACTATGTTCAACCGTCATCGGATTTTTTAAAATGTACGGCTCATCTTCATTTAATAACACGAACTTTTGATCTTCTTCAGGAGAAATCAAAGTGTAAGTCAAAATTTCGTTGTATCCATTAGCGATCAACATTTCACGAATTTTAAGGCGTTTTTGTTGTTCAAAAGTGAGTCCGCCGCGCGTCGTTTCCATCATCGGCAATCGCGATTTGATAGCTTCAAACCCAACAAAGCGAATGACTTCTTCTGAAAGATCGGCATCGCATTTTAAATCGATACGGTGGCTAGGAATCGTCGCTTTGAAATGATCTTGATCTTCGTCAAATGTCACAAGACAATAAAGACGCTCGAGGATTTCTTTGATTTTGCTTGCTTCAAAGTCGGTGCCTAAGCGATTGTTGATATAGGAGACACTGCATTCGATAACAGTAGGAGCAATTTCTTTTTCACGATAGGAGACCGTCTCATAGATTTCTTTTGCATCGGCCAATTCTTTTAATAAACTCACGGTCAAATCAAGCACATAACGATCTTGATTGAGATTGATACCTTTTATAAAACGCGCTGAAGAATCGCTCGATAAACCGGTTTTAATCGTGGTCTTTCTAATGGTCGCCCCGTGGAAATAGGCCGCTTCAATCGCGATGTTTTTACTATTATCGTCAACCGCACATTCTAAAGCCCCCATCACCCCGGCCAAACAAACATTGTGGCCTCCGTTAGTGACTACAAGATCGCCCTTTTCGATTTGATACGTTTTTTCATCTAAGGCCACAAAATCACTTTCGACATCATCTTTAACGATAAATTCACGGGAAGGCAATTTATCGATATCGTACATGTGTAAAGGTTGGCCGGTTAAAAGCATCACATAATTGCCGATATCGACGATGTTGTTGATCGAACGGATATTAGAGGCCATCAAGTAACGTTTCAACCATGTCGGCGATTCTTTGATTTTAAGATCTTTGCACACTTTTAATGAAAATTGATTGCATTTAGAGGTAGCGCTAGAAACTTTAAAATCGCTTTCTTTCAATTTTTCTTCTTTAAAGGTTGGTATATTTAACGGTCGATTGAAAAGACTTGCCAATTCTTTAGCTAAAGAAAAAGCCGCTAAACAATCAGAACGATTGGCTAAGACGTTGATGTCTAATACCTCATCGTCATATCCTAAATATTTTAAAACTTCCTCTTC
Source organism: uncultured Bacilli bacterium (assembly GCA_947588815.1). Taxonomy (GTDB): domain Bacteria; phylum Bacillota_I; class Bacilli_A; order RFN20; family CAG-449; genus CANQAG01. Next base: position 6,188 of record CANQAG010000010.1, on the reverse strand, counting down.
ACCGACCGGTGCACTAGGGTCCAATTCTTCGATTCCGTTAATTTGTTTTTCACTTAGATAAGTCTTATCGACTCCGAGTTCGACAAGCGAACAACACATGCCGTCACTTTCGGCATCGCGGATTTTAGACTTTTGAATCGTGACTCCTAAACGCGGTAAAACCGCTTTTTCTCGAGCGACGATCACTTTAAGTCCGACCTTGACGTTAGGAGCACCACAGACGATTTGATGAATTCCATATTTAGGACCTTCATCGACCTTTAAGATATGGAGATGATCGCTATTTGGATGTTCCTCGACGCTTAAAATTTCACCGATTACTAGATTAGAAGCTTCCGCGAGTTTAGTGACACCTTCCACTTCAAGTCCGGCGAAAGTCAATTTATGGACGATTTCTTCGGTCGATAAACCCGATAAATCGACGAATTGTTTAAGTAAATTCAAGCTGATTTTCATAAGTGACCTCCTCAACGTTTAAACTGCGTGTTAAAGCGCAAGTCATTATTGTAAAAACGACGGATATCATCGACCCCATATTTGAGCATCGCCACCCGTTCAATCCCGATTCCAAAAGCGAAACCTTGATATTCATGCGGATCAAAGCCACACATTTTTAATACGTGAGGATGCACCATTCCGGCACCGAGAATTTCAATCCACCCCGTCTTTTTGCAAAGCGCACACCCTTTTCCGCCACATTCAAAGCACGAGATGTCGACTTCAACCGAAGGTTCGGTAAACGGAAAATACGATGAACGCATCCGCACTTCGCGTTTTTCGCCAAACATCGCTTTGGAGAACAATTCAAGAGTTGCCAATAAGTTTCCCATATTGATGTTTTTATCGATGACTAAGCCTTCGATTTGACCGAATTGATGGGAATGAGTCGCATCATCATCGCGACGATAAACTTTGCCGGGCGAAATGATTTTAATCGGACCTTGTCCCTTTTTTTCAAGCATCACGTGTGCTTGAACCGGGGAAGTTTGCGAACGCATCAAAAGCGTCTCGTCGATGAAAAAAGTATCTTGCATATCGCGAGCCGGATGATCTTTTGGCACGTTTAAAAGTTCAAAATTGAAATGATCGCTTTCGATTTCCGGTCCTTCGGCGATTTGATAGCCCATGCCGACGAAGATGTCACACACTTCATCGATGATTTTGTTGAAGAGATGTTTAGAACCTTTTTTCAAATCAACTTCCGGAAGCGTGTAATCGATCACTTCTTTATTCAAGCGTTCTTCGAGGGCTTTCTTTTGAAGAGCGGCCTTTTTGCTTTCAAGCGAAGTGGTGATTTTAAAACGGATATCGTTCATAAATTGCCCGAATTTAACTTTTTCTTCCGCTTTCAAGTCTCGCATTTTGGACATGAAAGACGAAAGTTCGCTCTTTTTGGAAAGGTAGCGATTATGGATATCTTGCAAGGCCTCCGAAGATTTAGCATTTTCGATATCTTCAAGCGCTTGCGAAGCGATTTTTTCAATTCTTTCGTTCATATTTTATCTCCTTACAAATGTGTATTTATTATCATATATCTCGCCTTTAAAGTCAATGTGAGTACAAGTTGAATATTGGCTTATCAAAGATTTTTGAGAAGGTTTTGTACGCGGATAAACTCTTCATCTAATGGCGCAAAAAATTCCATTTTCTCTTTAGTGCGGGGATGGATAAAGCTGAGTTTATAGGCATGTAACATCTGTCCTTTTGAAGTGTATGGTTGTTTTTTAAAACCATAGGTCGTATCGCCGACTATCGGATGATGAATATAGGCTAGATGAACTCTAATCTGATGGGTGCGTCCGGTTTCCAAACGACACGAAATAAAACTATGATTTCGATATCGTTCTAAAACTTCGACGTAAGTGATAGCTTCTTTACCTTCTTTAACATCGATAGTTCGCTTCAAACGATCGTTTTTATCTTTCCCCAGCGGAGCGTCGATTTTGATCTTCGTATGGGGAATCACCCCTTCGACTAAAGCGTAATATTCGCGGTGCATCGTCTTATCTTTCAATTGTTCTTGCAAAAAAAGATGGGTGGTATCATTTTTAGCGACCACTAGAAGACCTGAAGTGTCTTTATCAATTCGATGGACGATCCCGGGGCGAATAACCCCGTTAATCGACGATAAATCTTTAATGTGATATAGTAAAGCGTTAACTAAAGTATTTCCATCATAATGGCCGTTTGAAGGATGGACAACCAACCCTCGCGGTTTATTGATTACGACCAAATCTTCATCTTCATAGATGATGTCAAGTGGAATATCGCGCTTTTCAACGGTCAAAACTTTCTCTTCTAAATGCATGAAAGAAACGGTGTCTCCTTCTTTGACTCGATAAGAATTTTTGACTTTTTTGCCGTTTACAAGGCACCCACCTTCGTCGATCGCGTGTTGCACATACGCGCGCGTCCGATTTTTTAAATGTCTTAAAGTCACTAAATCGACGCGCTTATCATCATCGACTTTTTCACAAATAAAGGTGACGTTATCAATCATTTTCCTCTTCCTCTTTGGGATTTTTAGACGCAGAATTTTTGCGTTCTTCTAAAAAAAGCGCCAGAAGAATCATCAAAACCCCGATTACCAAACAAGAATCGGCAAGATTAAAAGTCGGCCAATAGAAATCCCCGAATTTAAATTCCAAAAAATCGACGACGCCACGATTGTTATATAATGCGCGATCGACAAGATTTCCAAAGCATCCCGGAATCATTAAGAAAAAGGCGTAACGCGAAAGCTTTGACATCTTTTTCCAATAACGAACTAACGCGAAAATCATCAAGCCACCCCCGATAAGTGAAACTAACGGAAGCAAGATTCCGGTCCCCCTTAAAATTCCGGCGACGGCGCCTTGATTAAACACTAAAGCGATCCGGAAAAAATTCGGGATAACGGTAATCGCCGCACCTTCGGTTTTTAAGACGTTTAAAACCACGGCTTTCGAGACGATATCCGCGACAAACAAGACTAATATAAGCCATAGTCCGCTTGTAAAGAAAAACTTTAAAGCGCCTAATATTTTCGCTTTATTCACCCTTAATCACCTCATGGCAACGAGTGCAAACATGATGTTCTTCACACGTATTTAAACTATCGAAGTAAGCCCAGCATCGTTCGCATTTTTGACCATCGTGACGTTCGATTTGCACGGTGCAATGTGGATACTCTTTTCCTTGGTCTAAGTTAGTGACCATCTTCACTTTAGAAACGATGAATAACAATTCCATACTCCACTTAGGATCTTTGAAAAGCTCGAGCGTTTCCGCATCTTTAAACGAAAGCGTCAAAGTGGCTTCAAGCGAAGAACCGATGAGATTTTCAAAACGCGATTCTTCAAGAGCCTTCATGATTTCGCTCCGCACTTCTTTAAACTTCTCATAATCGGCTAAAATCTTTGAATCATATTCGTGCGATTCTTTAACCATATCTTCTAAAGCGAGATATTTTTTAGTAACGCCAGGCAAATTCTCGTAAACTTCTTCCATCGTAAAAGCTAAAATCGGTGAAAGCAATTTAGCTAAAGTCAAAGTCACTTCGTACATCACCGTTTGGATTTCGCGACGTAAAGCGCTATCCTTTTTATCGCAATATAACGGATCTTTGGCGATCGACAAATAGAACGAAGAAATATCGGTGGCTAAAAAGGAAGTGATACTGCTCACCGCATTAGCGTAATCGTAACGATCATAGCATTCTAAACAATTATTTTTAACTTTTTCAAGCGTCGCTAAGATATAGGAAGAAATTCTTCCAAAACTAGTGACGCGCTCTTTTTCGTAACAGAACGTTTGATTTTCCCCGTCCGATAAATTGGCGAGCATAAATTTAAAGGTGTTGCGGATTTTGCGATAGCTTTCTGAGACTTGTTTGACAAGTTCTTCGGAGATTCTTACATCGGCTTGATAGTCGACAGTCGCCGCCCACAAACGCAAAATATCGGCGCCATAGACATTGATGATCTTATTAGGATCGATACCATTACCTAAGGATTTTGACATCTTATTGCCATTTCCGTCTAGGACGAAGCCATGGCTAACGACATTTTTATAGGGTGCTTCTCCGGTAGTGGCTACGGCGATAATCAAAGACGAATTGAACCATCCACGATATTGATCGCTTCCTTCTAAATATAAATCGACCGGATATTTATAGCCACGTTCACGGACGACGCCATTGAACGAAGAACCGGAATCGAACCACACATCCATGATATCGGTCTCTTTTTTAAATTCACCATGCGGCGATAACGGATTGGTGTAACCTTCAGGCAACAACTCTTTAGCTGACAATTCAAACCAGATATTGGAGCCATATTTACCGACTAAATCAGCGATATGGGCGAACACTTTTTCTTCCATGATCGGACTTCCGTCTTCATTGTAGATGATGGGAAGTGGCACACCCCAGGCTCTTTGACGCGAAATGCACCAATCGCCCCGATCTTTAATCATGTTGTGCATTCTTAGTTTACCCCAAGCCGGTGTCCAATTGACTTTGTCAATCTCTTCTAATAAACGATCTCTAATTTTATCGATTGAACAGAACCATTGCGGTGTCGCCCTAAAAATAAGTGGTTTATTGGTTCGCCAATCGTGCGGATAGGAGTGGACGATTTCATTCAAGCCGAGGAGCGCTTGATTTTCTTGAAGCATCGTAATCACGACGTCATTTGCCTCTTCATAGAAAAGACCTTTTAAGCGTTCGCCGCTAGTTTCATCCATCAATCCATGTTCATCGACCGGACAATATGGCGGTAAATTATATTTCTTACCGACGATAAAGTCATCTTCGCCGTGTCCTGGAGCGGTATGGACACATCCAGTACCGGCATCATCGGTGACATGATCCCCACAGATCACTACAGAATCGCGATCGTATAAGGGGTGTTTAGTTTGAATATATTCAAGTTCTTGACCTTTGAAAGTCTTGATTAAATCGGCTTTTGTAAGTCCTAACTCTTTGATAAGACGCTCTTTTAAAGAAACCAAGAAAACTAGTTTGCCTTTATTCGTATCAAACAAGCCATATTCAAAATTTGGATTGACGCATATCGCAAGATTGGCAGGAATCGTCCATGGTGTCGTCGTCCAAATTACAAAATAAGTCGAAGAATCCAAAACGCCTTTTCCATCACGAACTTGGAAGCGGACATAGATGGTTTTACTGGTGACATCGCGATATTCGATCTCGGCTTCAGCGAGGGCGGATTCGCTGGATGGAGAATAATAGACCGGCTTTAGTCCTTTGTAGATCAATCCGTCGAGGGCCATTTTGGCGAATATTTCAATTTGCGATTTTTCAAAACGCTTGTCAAGAGTCACGTAACGATCGTCAAAATCGCCTAAAATTCCTAGCCTCTGCACTTGTTTCATCTGTCTTTCGACTTGCTTTTTAGCATACTCTTCGCATTTTAAGCGAAACTCTTTCGGAGAGATGGCTTTGCGGTTAACCCCTTGTTTAGTGACCGCATTTTCAATTGGAAGACCATGGGTATCCCATCCTGGAATAAAAGGCGTGTAGTAACCTTGCATCGCCTTATAGCGAATCGCCACGTCCTTCAAAATTCTATTTAACATATGACCGCAATGCATGTCGCCGTTAGCGTACGGTGGGCCATCGTGAAGCATATATTCTTCATTGCCCTTATTCTTTTCTAATAGCAGATGATATAAATCATCTTTTTGCCATTTTTCAAGCATCACCGGTTCTTTCTTATTAAGATTTCCCCGCATTTCAAATGCGGTTTTTCCCATCAGTAAAGTCTTGTTGATTTCCATTTTATCTCTCCTTATTACATAAAAAAACGCCCTCTAAGGACGCTTATGCGTGGTACCACCTTAGTTCCTACTAGTGTAAGCACTCATTGTTGCGCTAACGCCGCACATACGGAAGAATTTACTCTTAGTTCAACTCTTCGGCTAAAAAGTGATAAGTGTCCGGTTTTAACATCTCTTCCTTGCACCGTTTTGAAGAGTCGCTAGAATGTGGTTTACCAGGGCTTTTGTCTTTCTCCGCCTTTATGTAGTATTATGGCATAATCTTTAGTTAAACTCAACTTAAAAAGCGTGAATTCAAGATAAAAATGTTAATCTAAATTGAAAAAGCAACACATGCCGATAAAAGGTGTTGCAATATGAAATATATATATTGAGTGTTAAGATTGAATTAGGTGTTTCAAGAGGAA
>CANQAG010000009.1 GCA_947588815.1 uncultured Bacilli bacterium | reverse complement strand
ACCGGGCACATAAATGGATCCGTCACGAGTTATTTTGATTAGTTCCAGTTCCTCAAACAGAGCAATCGCTTTTTGCAATGTTTCGACATCAGAACTTAAGTTTCCTGTGCTAAAGCCGATTTGAGCTTTTAAAAATTTCGGTGGAATTGTAGCTGTCCTGAAAGTATTTTTAATAACTCCATCGTTTCTGAGAGATGCTAATATTAGCTGTAAGTAAATCGAAATAAATAAAATACGGTCAACACCTGAGACTGAATCCTGAATCAACAAGATTGATTCATTAGTCTTAAAGAAATTTTCATTTAGCTGAATAAAAAATAATCTACGTTCTTCTGGTTGCATAAAAATGTTTCCTTTCATCAGAAGTAAAAAGTAAGCGGAAAGTGGCGCGAGATATATTCTTAAGGAGATTAATTGCATGAATTTTCGAACACTTTCCGCTTTTTTCGCAACAAAAATGCTATAATTAATTCGTGGCAAAAATTGATAGGCTTTTTCTATGCTTGGAAGCATAGTCATTTTTGTTGCTTAAAGGTAAAACTAAGCTTTACCAATTACATATTAGTTCATCAAATTAAGAAAGTAAAGCACAATTTTACTAGAGAGGAGGTAAAATGAACTATTTTCACAAAAACTTAATCTTTATCATCAACAAACAAAATCTTAAAAAATCAGAATTTTCTAACAAAATAGGAATATCGAAACAATTATTAAATGACTATTTAAAGAAAAATCATTATCCTAATTACGATATTCTTATTAAAATTTCAAATGAACTTTTAATTTCGATTGATGATTTACTAAAAAAAGATTTAGAAAGCGAAAATTATTAATAATAATGTCAGTCAACTGATTATGTCGTTTTTTAAAATTCATAAAAGGAGAATTTTTTAAAATGAATAATCAAATTAACACTAAAGAATTAATTAATTTTCTTCTTAGCCAGCAAGAAGAAAAAACCGTCGACATCGATATCGCCTATAAAATGTTTTTGAATCACATTACTATTCACAATCGACCGGGAACGTTATCAGCTTATAAATGTGTTCTTAAACCAATTCTTAATTATTTAAAAACTATTAAAGTTGAAACTACTTGCCAGATTACTACCGAAGTTATTAACAATTATGTACTCTTCAGAAAAAACAAAATTCAGCCTGGAACAATCAACAAAGAAATTAAATACCTAGAAATAATGCTTAGACATTTGATAAAAAACGACTATATTGATAAAATTAATTTCAAATTTCAACCTCTTAAATCAATTAAGAAACAAATTCCAAAAATTGAAGATGAATCAATAAGCAAAATACTTAATTATTTTGAAACTTCAAACGTATTGCCCAAAAACAAGCTAATGTTTCTCTTAATTTTAACTACCGGAATAAGAACTAACGAACTCTGTCACATTAAAAATAGCAATATCGATTTAGAAAATGGAATTATCCATCTAGACTTTACTAAAAATGGAGAACCTAGAAATATTTACATAATCGATTCATTAAAAGCTTTAGTCGCTCAAGTAATGAATAAAACTAATTATTTATTTGTAGACGATCATAATGAACAAATGACGCAAAATACAGTTAGACAGTTCTTCAAGCGTTTAAAGAAATCATGTAACATCGATGTTTTAAGTCCACACAAGTTAAGACATTATTACGCAACTTCCATTTATAATAAATCTTTAGATATTTACTTAGTAAAAGATTTGCTGGGTCACAAATCAATACAAATGACTCAAATCTATTTAGACATCAATCATAAAGATAATCAGTTAAAAAATAGTATTTATTCGCCATTGAATGATTTTCGACCCACTGACCAATAAAGTTCGCGTGTCGGTGTTAAACAAAAAAAGAGAGAGCCCTCACAACTCTCTCTCATAAACAAGCGAATATCTTCGCTTTGCACTCAATGGTGCCGACAAACGGAATCGAACCGCCAACCTATTGATTACAAATCAATTGCTCTGCCAATTGAGCTATGTCGGCAAAAGGCTTTTTTATAATAATTTTTATAAAAAGAAAAATCAAGTGTTTTGATTAGTTTGCTAAATCTTTTCTCGCTTATTCTTTTATATAAACATCATATATTATTTTATGATAAATATCTTTTTTGCCTTCTAAAAGTTTATAGACAATATTGCAAATTTCTTCTGCAACTTCTTCATAATTTAAAGTAACGCTAACAAGATTAAAATCCGCACATTCAAAATTATCGTTTACAGTAAAAATAAGATTATTTTTCATATTTTTTAATTTTTTTATTTTCTCAACGCTAGCGCTACTTGAACATAAAATGCCATCTTTAGAATGCAATGTGTTTTCATTAAGTTGATCTTCAAGATGATTAAGATCAATATATTCCACACTTGTCCCCAAAGCTTTTTTAAGATATTTTTTATTGAATAGATCTTTCATCTCTTTTGCTTTCAAAAGATCAGAATCCAAAATATAATACACTTTGTGAATCCGTTGTTTAAGAAAATAATTTGCTGCCAAATTTATTTTTTTCCTTTCGTCACAATAAATACAATTACATTTTAGAAAGTGTGAATTAGAACCGATTAACACCACTGAAAGACCATATAATTCAACAAAGTTCAAAACATCTTTTTCAAAATTAATATATGATATAATGATTTCTACTTCATTATTTATTAAAAATTTCAAATCATCCAAGCCAATTTTTTCTTTTTTGATTTGCCTAAAGATAAATACAAATTCATATTTATCTTCAAAATGTTTAAGTAATATATCTGACATTTTAACAAAATAATAATCGAAAAAATTATTATAAACGAATGCGATAAGCGGACGATTCTTTATACGAGTATAAAGTGGCTTTTTTTCAATGTAATATCCTAATTCGATCGCTTTTTCGCGAATGAGCTTTTTAGTTCGATCGCTAATGTCGACACAATCGCGAAGCGCTCTTGAAACGGTGTTAATGGAATAGTTTACTTCTTCAGCGATTTCTTTTAAAATAATTCGATGCTTGCTCATACTTATATCACCTCGTCTCCTCATCAAAGTAATCTAATAGAATGCTAGAAATTTTATTGATTTAAAAATAGAATATGGTAAAATATGAATGCTCATTGCGAAATGCCGCTGTGTTGAAATTGGTAAACAAACTCGACTCAAAATCGAGCGGAGTGCATCCTTGTCGGTTCGAGTCCGACCAGCGGCACCAATTATTAATCGCCTAGTAAATAGGCTTTTTTTATTAATAGATGCTTTTATAAAAAAAGGTGACTCAAGTTAGTCCCTTTTTTTATCTTGCAAAGCATTCATCAATTTGCGTGAAATTTTATATAACGCAACAACCTCTTCCTTTTCTAGTTTTACATAAGAAGCAAGTTGCCATGGAATCGGCTTTGCCTTTTCTTTTAAAGCCAAACCTTTTTCAGAGATTGTCACAATCAAATTCCGCTCATCGACATTGCCTCTTTTTCTAGTTATATAACCTTTAGTTTCAAGTTTTTTCAACAAAGGTGTCAATGTGCCTGAATCAAGGTAAAGTCTTTCACCTAAATCTGTAACATTGATGCTTTCAACTTCCCAAAGCACCAACATCGTAATATATTGCGTATATGTTAAATTTAATTCTTCTAAAAATGGTTTATATTTTCTAATAATTTCTTTTGAACAAACATAAAGTGGAAAGCAAATTTGGCCTTCTAATTTTAAATACTCTTCCATAATAACACCAAATTTTAAAATTTATGAATGTAGTTTTTGATATGCTTCTCTTACCGCTTTTGATAATTGATCAGCGCAAGAAGTGCCACGATATCCACAGTTAATGCCACTTAATTTTTTTTCAACCTCCTCTACAGTCATACCGGAAACTAAGCGAGGAAGAGCTTGTAAATTTCCAGGACATCCACCATCTAAAAATTTAACGCTACTAACAACATTACCATCTAGTGATACTTGAATTCTTTTAGAGCAAGTATTTTTTGTATAGTATATATAATCCATAAAATCTCCTAGTTTTTATTAAAATCAGTAATTCAATTTTATTATTGTTGAGTCTTTTTGTCAAATTAAGATAAGTTTTGCAGTATTTAAATTTAAAATACTGCTGTAAATATTTTATTATTTATTGCAATTCATTTAAAATTTGTTGATATAAAACTTTAGAAAATCCAACAGCTAAATCCTCTTTTGTTACAAAATTAGATAAAATCTTATTGTTTTGAACTAAATTCCATAATCTTTTTAACATCATTATATAAGAATCATAATCATTTTTTACTTTACACGCAATATTAATAAACCATTGTTGATCATATTTATATCCATTATATATATCATTTAATTGTTTACAAATAAAACAAATAGCCCCGCCAATTCCTTGAATTTCGTTTTGGTTGGCATTTATATTTTTTGGTTCTTCTGCAATCAAAATATGCAATAAAAAATGTTCAAGTAAATTACAATATACAAGCCTATTTGCTTTTTGATACTCAAAAGGATTTTGAGCGGCATATTCAACCGTAGAAAGATTTATTGCTTTATCTTCATCGATATGATGACAAACTAATCCTTCACTAGTTCTTGTAACATTTTTGTTCTTTGCAGTACAACTTTCATTTGTAAAATAGTCAAATTTAGCCGGACCATATTTATTGATTAAATATTGCACTAGTTCATCATAAGACATTTGCATTATCTTTTGATAATATTCTTTACCCTGCTCTTGAACAACCAAAGGAGTATACTTATACATTTTCAAATTGCTTACTTTAGATTGTTCTTGTTCTATCTTAATATCCAAACTTGCTTCAGATGGAACACCTCTCTTTTGATTAATACGCTCAATTTCTTCTTTAATGATATCTCCAAACGTTTTGTCATCAATTTTCAAATTCTCTTGAGCAGCGACAGATTTATCGGCAAATGCATCGAAAATTTTTTGTTTTTCTTCAAGAGTATTCATTAGTTTTTCATCAACTGTGTTTTCACATAACAATCTGTATACTAATACTTTTCTAGTCTGTCCCATCCTATATGCTCTTGATATGGCTTGATTTTCAATAGAGGGTTTTAATTGTGGTTCACAAAAAACTACTACAGAAGCAGCTTGAATATTTAATCCCAAACCGCCGGTAGTAATTTGAGCTAGCAAAACATTACCGGCAGGAGCTTGCTCAAATTCATCAATTATTTCTTGCCTCCGATTAATATTTACCGAACCATTAATAGGATTTAGACATTTTCCTTTTAAAAATTCATGTATTTTTGCAAGTGTATCAAGAAAAAAAGAAAAAACAAGGACTTTTCTTCCTTCAGCCTCTGCTTCTTCAACAATTTCTTTTAATCGAACTGCCTTGCAAGATTTATTCAAATCATCAATATTCCATGAAACCCTTCTTACCTCGGAAAAATTATGATTAAGAACGGCCTCTTCATAGATTTCTTCTTCTTCATAATTAAGATTACACCATTCTCTACTTTCTATTTTATCAGGCAGTTCTGTTAAAACATCATCACGCTTTCTTCTGTAATAAACAGGAGCTATTTTCGCTCTAAATTGTGGAGCAGAGGACATAAATGCATACTTTTTTATTGAATTGGCAATAGAAGGTCTTAAAATATCAATCAGTGATATCATCTCATCAACGTTATTTTCAAGTGCTGTTCCCGTCATAAATAAAAGTCTATTGGCATGAGCAGATAAACTTGTAGTGTTAATACTTCTTCTCGCGAGTGCATTTTTAATATAATGAGCCTCATCGACAATTAATAAAGCAAACTTAAAATTTTCTTCAAGATTTATATTATTTGTAGATTCATAATTTGTTACAGCTACACCACCAATTTTTAACCATGAGTTTAACGCAGCTGTTTTATTCTTACCGTGTATTTTTATTGCTTTTAATTTACTATGCTTGGTAATTTCTCTACACCAATTCGTAACAATTGAAGCAGGACAAATAACCATAAAATGAGTGGCACCTGTATTTTTTAATGACACCATAGTGGCAATTGCTTGAATTGTCTTACCAAGCCCCATCTCGTCACCTAATAAAACTTTTTCTTGATGAAGAATATATTTTACTCCCCATTCTTGATACTTTCTTAGCGTACATAGCAATCCATCAGGAAAAAAGCATTCATCTTGAATTTTTCTCGCGAGTTCTTCTGGCAAACCATATATAGAATCATCATTTCCTAATATTCCAGGGCATACTTCTTCAATAACATTGTAATAATTTATAGAATTTTCTGCAAAATCGTTCCATGCAATATCTGCCTCATTTGAATTTTTTTTCTTCACTTTAAATTTTTGGTTTATCTCATTTACAAGCGGTATATATTGCGAAACAAGAATATTTTCAACAAATTTGAAACTATTTTTTATATCATTCATTTCAAAATCTGTTAAAAAAATCCATTTTACTCCATTACCAATGCTATTCAGTTTTGCTAACGAATTTTTTAAATCATTTTCATAGTTTGCATTCAAGTCTTCAATTTTTTTAATAAAATTCTTTTCCTTTATATAAAAATAAATAGCTTCAACAACCTTTGTCGCAGATTTTGATTTATTATCAACAGATAATTTTATTTTCAGTTCCCTATTTAATTTTTTAGCATAATTTTCACATTTAGTCTTTATTGTATATGCCTTGTCTAGACTTATCCCGTAAATTGAGTTTATTTGCATAACCGAAGCTCCAAAAACGTCGGCCAAAGACTCATATCCGGCATCTTTTAAATATTTGGTTTTAATTCCAGATTTATCTCTCGCAAGTTCATCAACCGGTATCCCTCTTAATGAAATCACCAATTCATTTGCCAATAAATCATTTGCAGCGGTTTTGATTTCTTCAATGCTTTCATTTGCCATTTTTCTTAACAAATTAAAATTATTAAGTATTGATTCATACTCATCAAAATATTTCTTAAAAACCGAGATTAGACCATAGTCAGTAAATAAATTATTGTTAAGCTTTATAATAGCATCTTTGAACTCGCTTTTATTTTTAATAACTTCTTCTGTGGCATGATTAATATCTTCTTTTGGTAAGTCAGTTATTTTCTTCAAAACATCTTGTGCCGATAATACAAAACTACCATTTTTCATATTAAAAGTTTCTCATATGCTTCTTCTGCATTAGATTTCTTATTTTTAGAAGAAAATATCCAAAATAATGCATTTGATCCTTTTGATAATGAATAAATTAAATTTTCAACTTCAGGACCAAAGGATTCACACAATGAATTGCAAACTTCGGCATATTTCGAAATTTCGACAAAATAGTAAATTTTTACTAAAAACAACATATCAAAGTTATTATTAGATATATTTATCGCAGGTTCTGCTGTCCCTGTTACACCTTTTCTACTAAATCATTAAAAAAACCAAGAGATTGAAGAAATTTAATTTGCTGTTTTAATTGATCTAAACTATTTTGTTTTATTAATTCAGAATTTTTTAGATCTTTTAATAATTTTTTATAAAAACTAATGAGTTCCTTTGCTTCTTTATATTCAAAAGTTTTTGGCATAAAAATCACCACCTATATCACAATAATCAACAAAGTTATTTACTTTTTGAAATAATATTTAATCAATAAGCTTTACTGCTAGCATCTTTTAAAGAATATATCAATAAATTCGAAAATCAATTTTCTAATTCAATCATTCATTATTGAAAATGCTCATTTTTTTGACATTCAACCAAAATTATTTGCAAGATGTAAATCTTTTTTGTAAAAGTTTTCAAATATTTTTTAGCCTTTTATAAGTTTAATCACTAAGTATTGTTTTTTCTCTATATTCTTTTTGCATTCCTTTCTTAAAAATTTCCCCTAATTATAAACTATATTCATAAAAAATTTTTCTAAATTTTTTTAAGAAACATCTATATACTGGGCCTCAAACCCTATAAATAAAAACAAATTGATACTAAATCATTGTATCAATTCGATTCATCTTAAATGCCTACATACTACGCTTTTGATACATTGCACACCCTTACAACGGCAACAACGGCAATAAAATCAATTATATTCTTCAAGAAATTAATTTATAAGAAATGTTTTATTTTAAAGTCTCTTCAGTAAACATTTGTACATAAATATTTTCTTTTGTTAATTTAGATAAGTTAGAGAAAGACATAATCATATCATCGACATATCTTTCATATAAATAATCTTTCAAATTTATTTTATTTTTTTCTAAAAACTCAGAGACATTTTTATACGTTACAATTAAGTAAATCGACTTCATTTGAGGATCTCGTTTTTCTATTTCATTTTCTAATTCCCTTTTTCTAGCATCAGGTACAATTATAAAACATAATGGTTCATCTCTTTTGTCTTCTTTTGCCCAACGATAATATTTTGTAAGTTGAGTTTCACTATCTCTAGGTTTTAAACCATTTAAGCCACTATTTATTTTATTTTCAATTACTACTCTTTGTTTCTCGCTATCGCCACAAATATCCATTCTTCCCTCAACTATTTTATTTTCGCGGAATACACGATAATTTTCACTAACATCAAATGTTCTATTGCCTTTAAAATAATCACAAAATAATTTAAATAATCCGCCATCATCAAATAGACTAAAAAGCATGTTAGTAAAAATTTGTTCATTACTTTTTTGCAAGGTTAAATCAATAAATGTTTTTGATTTATTTAAATTTATAATAGATTTGCTATCAACTTTCGATGGTTCGAATTCCTCATAAAGGGTTCGGTTGATACTCTTCGTTTTATCATCAATAATACTATTTTTAAGTGCTTTAAAATCACCTTCGTCTTTATCTTCAAAAAGATATCCTTTATTTCTTCTAAAATCATATTCATTCATTTGTACTTTAATTGGCGCAATAGCTCTATAAATTTTAGAGGCTTTAAAAGTAACGTACAAACTATCATCATTTTTATAGATTTCATTAAGTAACTTACCATTGTATTTAATACCGTTCTCTTCAATTATTTTTATTATCTCTTTTTGCCTTTGACGAAGTTCTTTTTCTTCTTTCTCGGAACGTTTTTCTTTCTTTTTGTGTTTTGTACTACTAAATTTATGAAGAAGTTTTTCTAACTCGATTACGTACAAGATTTCAAAAGATTTTTCTTTCGCGTTTTCTTTTCCAGTTAAAACTAAATATTGAGCGTTGTATTTTTTCTTTTTATCTTTTATTCCAATACAAGATTTTGGAGCTTGACCATATGGATTATTATAAATATATAAATCTCCGTTATCCGTTTTTAAAAAATCTATAATCTCGTGTCCTATATTTTTAGCATCATCAAGCCAGTCCCCTAGAAATGGTTTATTAAGAAGAATAACCTCTTTTTGTTTTTTTTCACTTTTTATTTTTAAGACATTTCTCATTTTAATCACCATAAAAATTATAATCTAATTAAGTGATAATTTTTAGAATGATTACTTAAAACTTTAAATATTTGTTTTTGAAGAAATCGTCGTTTCAAAGCCACTATAGAACTTGAATGTTATTGATTTGTCTTTATGCACTATCGCTTTCTCTAGATTGAAATTGAATATAGCTTCATCAAAATCAGTAATGAGTTCACCTTTCTTAAGTGTCTCAATGAAGATATTAAACTTATTAATTTTTAGTTTGATTTCGTTCTTTTTAGTAATAAGTGAATTAAGTTCTGCTTCTTTGTTTTTATAAATATTCTCAAGTTCTGCATACTTTTTTCGCCAAATCGTTTGATCTTGTTGCGTAGTCGTGTTCATCTTAACGAGTAGTTCAAACTCTTTGTTCATATCTTTAAGTTCATTAGACAATGCTTCTATTTGCTTATCCAAAGATGATGTATCAAGAGCTTTGCTTACTGCTTCTATAAGATTAGAAATAAGAAGGTCTTTGCTCCTAATCATCTCGTTATAAGCTTTAAGAAACATTGACTTCACTTCTTCTTCATCTAAATTTGGCGTCTTGCATTTATGTTTGAACTTGAAATTGCATTGAAGTATTTCCTTTTCGTGAATAGTACCCGAATGCCATTTCTTCTTTCCGCAATATGAACCGCAGTCTTCACATATAAGCTTTCCACTAAAAGGATTCTTAAATGAGTAGGTATAGCCCATTTCCTTTCTTCTATTAAGTTCGATTTGCACCAGTTCCCAGTCTTCTTTTGTGATTATCGCAGGATGGGAATCGTGGACTTGGTTTCTTCGATTGTGACGCTTTTAACAGAATCCCCAGGAACGATGATTGCTACCTTACTTGCATCACCGATCACATCTTTTACCTTTGCGTCTGGTGATACTTTTTTGTAGGTAACTACTCTGCTCTTAGGAGACTTGTTAGAAACGCCAATGGTTAATTTGTGTTTCATGACTTTTCCCTCCTTATAGTTTCTAGAGAAGGTCAAACACTACCCTTCTCACCATATGGAGATTTGGAGGCCATTTTGATGGGAGTATAAATTGAAAAAAGTTAAAAAATATTTCTGGGCAATAAAAAAGACCACCCAGCTCAATAAGAACTAGATGGTCAATCAATATTATTAAAAGATATAGGGTGTGCAGTTGCCGTGTTTAGGGGTGTGCAAGGGTGTGCAAAATATGGGTTGCCGTGTAATAGTGCACACCTGCCGTATCAAAGTGGGCCCTAAAAATGATGGTTTTTTGATGAATTTTAGAGATTTTTGCTCACACTATGACAACGGCGTAAATTTAAAAAGTGGCTATTTAAGCCTAAAATCAAAAAAAGTCTGCACACCCCTAGTCATCGACTAAGAATGTATCAGACATGTCGTTCTAATATGGTGCCCTCCACGGGATTTGAACCCGCACTCGTGAGAACTAGATCCTAAGTCTAGCGCGTCTGCCAGTTCCGCCAAGAGGGCATATTTTTAAACAAAATAGATTTTACCAAAAAAATCTTTAAATTCCAAGTCTGAGTATTATAAATGTTAATTTATGTTAAGTGACTTTAAGAGTTTGAAAATAAATTTTTCAAAAGTTTTTTCAATTTATATAATTCTTTTATAAATAAAAATCCCAACCTATGCAATATAGTATAGATTGGGATTGGTGTCCCAGATAGGATTCGAACCTACGACCAACGGCTTCGGAAACCGGTACTCTATCCAGCTGAGCTACTGAGACAAATCTGACTATTTAATAATCCAAACTGGCGTCCCCGATAGGATTCGAACCTACGACCTGCGGTTTAGGAAACCGACGCTCTATCCAGCTGAGCTACGGAGACAAAATATCTAAGCAAAAAGATTTTAACTTATCACTTTTAATTTTTCAATGTTAACGTATAAATAAATCCTTGTTTGATATTTTTTATTAAATGAGGTATCCACTTTTGCTATAATAGACAATAGTTTAGTAAAAGGAGGTAATACGATGAAAAATTCTTTATTTATTAAAATAAAAGAAGCTCTTTTTTCAGTGTTACCGATATCTTTTATTGTAGTCATTTTACAATTTACTCCATTAATAAATTTAACCGATCAAGAAGTTATAGTTTTTTGTATTTCAGTTATATTTTTAATTTTAGGTATTGCATTATTTAACTTAGGGGCCGATATTGCTATGCAACCAATCGGAGAACAGATCGGTTCTTCGTTAATGAAAACAAAGAAATTATCGATAATTCTTCCGGTATGTTTAATTATCGGAATATTGATAACCATAGCGGAACCAGATTTATCAGTACTAGCAATGCAAGTGCAAGACGTCATCAATAGTTCTCTTTTAATCGCTTCAATTGGAATCGGAGTTGGCATTTTCTTGGTTATCGCAGTAACCAAAATCATTTTTAAAAAAGATCTCTCCACCTTACTCATGTTTTTTTATATGATTCTTTTTGCTTTGGTTTCATTAATATTTATTAACGGAAAGGGAAATTTAATTGCCCTATCATTTGATTCAGGTGGCGTTACAACAGGACCTATCACCGTTCCATTTATCATGACATTAGGCATTGGAATTGCCGCGACAATCGGCGGACGCCATGCTTCAGAAAATAGTTTCGGATTAATTTCTCTTTGCTCTGTCGGGCCGATTTTAGCCATTTTAATTCTCGGTCTTTTCACAAATAGAACTCTTACATATAGCGTTCCTAATTATGGCATTGCTGATAATATTGCACTAAGCTTTTTAGAAACATCTTTATCTACGATGAAAGAAGTTGTGGTATCGTTATCTTTGATAGTCATCTTTTTTATAATCATTCAATGCATTTATTTAAAGTTACCACGAAAGAAATTAATCCAAATATTCATTGGAATAATCTATACTTTTGTCGGTTTGGTATTATTTCTCACTGCTGCGACCGTCGGATTTTTACCGATCGGTTTTAAAATGGGGCAACAAATCGCAACAGATAATAACCAACTAGTAATTTTGTTCGGTTTTATTTTAGGTTTAGTAGTCGTTTTAGCGGAACCTGCCATTCACGTTTTAACCAAGCAAGTGGAAGAAATCACCAATGGCGGTGTCACTAAACGTTCCATGCTTATCGCTCTTTCTATCGGTGTTGGAGTTTCTATCGGATTGTCGATGATAAGAATCGTCTACGATTTTTCAATTCTTTACTTTATAATTCCCGGATATTTCATTTCTCTTGGATTATCGTTTTTTGTTCCGAAACTTTACACCGCGATCGCTTTTGATTCCGGCGGTGTCGCTTCCGGACCTTTGACTTCAAGTTTCATATTGCCTTTTGCAATCGGTGTATGTTTGACTATTCAAGGAGAAGTCAATGTATTGACCGATGCTTTTGGAATTATCGCAATGGTGGCGATGACACCCCTGATTTCGATTCAAACATTAGGCTTTAAAGCCATCATGCTGTCGCGAATTCACGAAAAACAACGGATGAAACAAATCTTAGCAAGCGACGATGAACAAATTATCTATTTTGATTGAGGTGAAAAACTATGGAAATTAAACGACCCCATTTACCGATTCATCGTGAAAAGTCACAAAAAGAAAACCCTAATGGACTTAAAGCACCTAGTAAACTTGTGATGTTGATTACGATAGTAAATCGCTCGAAGTCTGATTTTTTTATCGATCTCATTGAAGGATTTAAAGCCAATTTTCAAACCGTCATTTACGGAAGTGGAACCGCGCCTAGCGAAGTAAAAAAATTTCTAGGTCTCGGCAACTCTGAAAAAGCGATTATCTTTAGTTTGATTAGCGAAAAAAATCTTTCTAATTGTTTAAATGCTTTGGCGCTTCGCTTTGAAAACACTAGAAACGGAAAAGGCATCGCTTACTCGGTTCCATTGAATAGCGTTATTGGAGTTTTAATCTATCAATTTTTAAGCAACAATCAAACCACCACGGAGGAATAAATAATGGAAACTAAATATGAAACCATACTTTGCATCGTTAACGCCGGCTTCTCTGATGCCGTCATGGATGCCGCAAGAGAACACGGAGCTTCAGGCGGCACAGTGATTCACGCTCGAGGTACCGCAGCGCAAGAGGCTCAAAAATTATTCAACATCAGCATTCAACCGGAAAAAGAAATCGTCATGATTTTAGTCCCTTCTAAAATAAAAGATGATATTTTACATTCGTTGTATCAAGCCGTCGGATTAAAAACACCCGGACAAGGTATCGCATTTTCGATTCCGGTTACCAATGTGGTCGGAATTAACGAAGAAGGACAAGATAAAAAATAACTTCGATTCAATCTTTTGAATAATTATTTTTCATTTGTTAATTCTAAATATAGTGATTAACATGAAAACTATTTGGGATAACGTAACATTAAAAGAATTTCCTCGTCTAGATTCAAATTTAAGCACCGATATTTTAGTCATCGGTGGCGGAATCTGTGGCATCCTTTGTGCTCATATGCTTGCACAAACCGGAAAAAAAGTCATTTTAGTTGAAAAAGATCGTCTATCTCAACAACGGACTCATAAAACAACCGCGGTCGCTACATCTTTACAAGACATCTATTATAGTGACATTGAAAAACATTTCGGTTTAAAAGCCGCACAACAGTTTTATGAAATCAATCAACTTGCGATTGAAGAATATCAAAAGTTATCTAACCGCTATGATTTTGACTATCAAGAAGTTTCAACTTTCAAATACTTTAGCGATAAACAAAAATATTTAAACGAACAAAACACTTTAAAAAAAATCAATTGCGAATTTAAAGCGCATGACGGATGGAACAACTCGCAATTTTCAGCTATTGAATTTTCCCATCAATGTCAATTTCATCCTTTAATGCTTATTCAAAATCTCATTGAAGGATTAGAAATTTATGAACATACGCCAATTATAAAATTAAATAATGGCATCGCTTATACTCCTAAAAACAAAATTTACGCACAACATATAATCGTTTGTACCGGATATCCATTTTTAAGATTCAGAGGTCTCTTTTTTACGAAACTCACTCAATCTAAATCATATGTGATGGCTATTAAAACTTCAAAAAAATATCCTAGTGCAATCGGAGAAAATTCATCAGATCTCTACTTTAGAAATTATCATGAGTTATTGCTTTTAGGTGGAAACGATCAAAAAACCGGTCACCCTAGCGATGGTTATGCACCACTTGAAAAATACTTAAAGGAAAATAATCTTTCTTCTCCTTCTTGTCAATGGATTAATCAAGACACTTGTAGCGCTGATGGATTACCATATATCGGTAAATATGGTCATTTTCAAAATGTTTATGTAGCGACCGGTTTCAATCTTTGGGGAATGACCGGTTCAATGATTAGTGCCTTAATCATTAAAGACGATATATTTAATAAATCTAATCAGTACGCTAAACTTTTTTCACCTAAAAGAAAAACACCTCTTTTAAAATTACTTCAAAATATTAAAACTGCGACACTTAATCTTCTTAAATTCAAAAAACGATGCACTCATTTAGGTTGTGCTCTATATTTTAATGATAAAGAACAATGCTATGAATGCCCATGTCATGGTAGTAAGTATGATTTAAATGGCAAAGTAATTTATAATCCCGGAGAGCATGATAAAAAATAATAACTTTTCAAGATTTTTGTTATTCTATTAATTACCATAATATTATTTAATAAGACCTAAGACGCGTAAAAAAGACGGCACTTGCTTACGCCAACTCTTTTCATTGTGTTTTCCGCCCGGAATTAATTTATAAGTTAACTTTATGTTTGTTTCCCGTAATGCTGCAAGACATGATTCAAGCGCACTTTGGACTTTACCACCAAGTTGAGCAAGTTCCAACTCACCCATATCAAGATAAAGTGTATTATCTACCCACGATTCTAATGACTTAATCATATTTAACGAAGCTTGTTCATCAACCCAAAAACTCGGTGAAAGGGAAGCCCCACCTATAAATATTGTCGGAAAGCGACACAATGCAAAGACTGTCATCAATCCTCCCATTGAACTTCCGGCAATGAAAGTATTCGCTCTATCGGATAAAGTGCGATATTTTTTATCGATCATTGGTTTAAAATCATTTACCAACCACTGAAGATATTGTTCACCTTTTCCATCAGAATGATAACCTTCACAATCAAACGGAAATGGAGAATATTCGCTTAAGCGCTCCTTTTTGTCACATTCAACGGCCGCGACTATAAGTTCACCCTTAAGTCGATCTAAAGTTTCTCCCATTCGCCAACTGTCGCCGTAAGGTGCTGTTTCATCAAAGAAAACCGTTTGTCCATCAAACATATATAGAACAGGAAATCTTTTTTTACCATCATATTTTTGCGGCAAATAAACATACAATTTTCTTTTTTGTTTACCTGATGGAGCAGGCACAATTGTTTCGAATTGCTCAATTTTCATTTATGGTCACCTCTTGAAAATTTTTATCTTTTTATATTTCAATTTGTTCTATTGCGTATAATGGAAGATTTAAAAGCCATTCTTCTTGTTTATAGTTTGCCATTGAAGTGCGTAAAGAAATTTCAGGATTAAATTTATCTTTGTAAGTTTTCAAGCTTTTGGATTTGAGGTTAATTTCTGCCTTTACTTCTACAGGAATAATGCGTTTTCCTCCATCTAGAATAAAATCAATTTCACAAGAGCCTCTGTCATTGGTGTAATAGTATATACCAATATCTTCTAGTGTTTTTAATTGTTGGCAAACATACTGTTCTGTAAGAGCTCCTTTAAATTCGGTGAAAAGATTATTTCCATCAAGCAAAGTGCCTTGCTGTAATCCTGTCATACAACTAAGTAACCCCACATCTACCAAAAACAATTTAAATGCTTTTATGTCTTCGTATGCTTTTAAAGGTAGTCCAATAGAATTTACACGACTGATTTTATGAACTAATCCGCAATCAGTTAGCCACATAATCGCTGTTTCATATTCCTTTGCTCGTGCTCCTTCTCGAATGAGACCATAGATAAACTTTTTGTTTTCTTTTGCAAGTTGTGATGGAATATTGTTCCATATCATACGAAGTTTTGGAACAATCTCATGAGGTGCATGTTTTGAAAAATCTTGTTCGTAAGCAGTCAAAATATTTTTTTGTATTTTTCGAACTTCATTAAAATCAGCGCTTTCAGTAAAACTTTGTACTGCTTCAGGCATTCCACCAACAAAATAATATTGTTTTAACGCATCAATATAAATTTGCTTAAACTTTGTAACCATATCATAATCATGCTTGATTAATAGTTCCGCAAATTGCTGTTTGCCTATTGCCATTAAAAATTCTTGAAAAGAAAGAGGATTTAGTTTTAAAAAATCTACTTTACCAACCGGAAAAGAAGTGCCGTGATGCAAGGCAATACCTAGCAAAGATCCAGCACAAACAATATGATATTGAGGTGCATTCTCATAAAAATATTTTAACGATGCTAAGGCTCTTGGAACTTCCTGTATTTCATCAAAAATTATAAGTGTATTTTTTGAATCTATTTTCCGACCAATGTAAATTTCTAGTCCCATAATCAAACGCTCAACATTCAAATCGGACGCAAATAACTCTGCCATTCTCGAATTGGAGTCAAAATTAATATATGCTACATCACCATATGCTTGTTTTCCAAATTCTTTCATCAGCCAAGTTTTTCCAACTTGCCGGGCTCCTTCAATAATTAATGGTTTCCGATGCTTACTCTCTTTCCATTTCAACAATTTTTCAATAGCAATACGATACATAGGCTTTTCCTCCTATTCGATGTTCAAATATAGTATAGCACTTGTTTTACACAAATTACAGCGAATTTTCGTACTATACTACATTTTTTACGCCGAATAATAGTATAGAACTACATTTTTTACATTGAAAAAAGCTAAGAATCTATTATTTACTATTTAAAATTATTTTTCATTAGAAAAGAAAGCGACACCGATAGCATTGGGTCCGATATGGGCACCTATGGTACTTCCAATCAAATAAGACGGAATTTTGTCCAAATCATCGATATGTTGCTTCCAAAGTTTTTCACTATCACGCAAATATTTTCGGAGATATTCGTCAGAAAGTCCTGAATACATGAGTGCGTATGGCAATGAAAAATCGATTCCACCGCATTTTTCTACAAGTTGCATCAATAAGTTATTGCTTCGCTTGCTACCGATTGCCTTACCCACGAGTTTCAATTCCCCGTCAACAACCGAAACGACCGGCTTAACATAAAACATTTCACCCGCAAAAGCGACAACGCTTGAAATTCTTCCGCCTTTTCTTAAATATTTCAAGGTATCGACGACGGCGATAACTTGAATTTTCTTTTTCTTTTTGTTTAATTCACTAACCACTGTTTCGACATCCATTCCATTTTTCAAAAGCCTTAATGCATATTCACCAAGAATTCTTTCTCCAGCGGCAGCGTTTAAACTATCGATGACGAAAACTTGCCCTGGAAATTGCTTAGCGGCTGCTTGAGCGGAAGCGAACGTTCCGGAAAGTTTTGACGAGATCGTGATTGCAATCACTTGATCACCATTTTGCGTCAATTCTTCAAATGCCTCTTTCCATCTATATTCGTTAATTTGACTGGTTTTTGGAAATATATCGTTTTCAATCAGTTTTTCGAAAAATTGTGTATGTGAAAGGTCGACTCCATCATAAAAAATCTCATTGCCAAACATGACTTCCATCGGAATCAAACATAACCCCATCTGTTGTGCTTCTGTCTGTTCGATATCCGAAGCACTATCGATCAAAATTTTTATCATTTTTCATTTCATCCTTTTTTGTATGGCATCACGCTTTTAATCTCTTTTTAAATCAAATTTCCATTTTCCATCGATTTTATCAAATCGGTTCCATAGCCAAAGCATATAGCCAAGAACGACAAATACGCCCATAAGACCTAACACCCAAAGAAGAACTCCACTATAACCGATTTCATTTACATCAAGGAAAAAGTATGGATAGCTAAAATCAGGAATACAAACTCCAAGAATCAAGATATATGCTACATAAATAAGCGGAATAATAAGGCTATAAAGTGGCGCAAAAACAGAGATCGTTCGCTTTTTTTCAAAAAGAACATAGTCAAGAATAAAAAGAAGTGGCGCTAGAAAATGATAAGACATATTTCCAACATTTCGCCAATAATCCGCTTGCAAAGGCGATTCAAGCAAAAAGATGACGACAAGAAATGTGACAAGAATCATGACGACTGTCATGAATTTAAATGTCCTTAGCTTTCGGTTATATCCTTCAGTTTCACCCGCTTTTACCCGTTTTACTGTATCAGCCAAAACAATAATCGAGACAATTAAGACAAAATAATTGCTTATATTAGTGTAATACTTTAAAAAATTCCATGAGAATTCATTTCCGGCGTTTTTGCCGATATAAAAGATGCCAAGCGACAATAGACAAGCAAATGCAGAAACAACACATAACACCACGCGATATATAAGTTGCGTTACAAGATTTTTACACATACCTAATCCTCCATATAAAATTATTTATCATTTACTCTGAGTCGTATCTTTTACAAATTTCAATCAAATTGTCGGAAATTATTCCAAGTGAATGATAGAGTTGCGTACGTTCATCTTCGGTGATGCCGGAACTACCTTCTTCAAGGAGAACTGATATTTTTTCAGCGACAATGCCAGCGATGCGTTCACCTTTTTCAGTGAGGCGGATCGGATTTTTATATTTTCGATTGCTCTTTACATCGACGTAAACCAATCCTTCCTCAGTGAGTTCTTTTATAGTTCTAGACATCATTCCCTTATCTTCGCCACACATTTGACCGAGCTTTGTTAAACTTACCCCTTCTTCACAAAGGTAAAGTCCAAATAAACATTGCACTTGTTTTCCTTTAAGTCCAAGTGTTGCCATCTCAGCGTTTTTGATTTTTTGAACACACCTAGAAATATTTATAAGTAGTAAAGAAAATGTCGTATAACGTTGTTCCATAGATTACCTCTTGGCGATATAATATTAATTTTTTGTTGTTTTGTCAACAATTTAATAGTTTGTAATTCAAAGTTTTTAATAGAATGCAGATGAACTTTTATCGTACTAATTTAGTAATTAGCATCTTATATAAAAATTAATTTCATTATTTAAGCAATATTATATTCCAAAAATATGCATTTTTTTGCTATTGATATGTCCAAAAATATGCAAAAATTATTGATTAGATGGTCTAAAATGATGTAAAATACCTTGTGGAGGGCAAAAAATGTTAAAGAGAAAAGCATATTTTGAATTATTAAATTGGAAAAAGAATAGGGGAAATGAATGCCTTATTATCAAAGGAGCACGACAAATCGGCAAAACCTATCTTGTAGAACATTTTGGGCAAAAAGAATATAAGAGCTTTATTGAAATTAACTTTTTAAAACAGCCTACGCTCAAATCTATTTTTAGCGAAGACTTGACAAGCGACGAAATAATCAAACGAATGAGTATGTATATTCCCAATATGAATCTTGTGGATGGAAATACTTTGATCTTTTTGGATGAAATTCAAACCTGTGCCAATGCCCGTACAGCATTAAAATTTTTGGCAACCGACAAACGATTTGATGTTATTGCATCAGGATCACTTTTGGGTTTACATTACGGGCAGGATGCAGATTACGAAGTAGAAAAGGTGGCTTCCATCCCTGTCGGATACGAAAGACAAATCATGATGTACTCGCTTGATTTTGAAGAATTTTTATGGGCTTATGGTTATAATGAACAAGCGATAAGCTATCTTAAGAATTTTTATTTAACCCGCGAAAAAGTACCAAGCGATATCAATGAAAAATTTCAAACTTTTTTGAAAGAGTATATCGTGGTCGGTGGAATGCCTGAAGTTGTATCAACATTTATGGAGCGTAAAGATTTCAATGCCGTTCAGAAAGTTCAAGATAAAATCCTTTTAGATTACATGGACGACATTGCCTCTCATGCAAAAGGCACTGAAAAAATAAAAGTAAAGGCATGTTACGATAGTATCCCTCGTCAACTAGCAAGAGAAAATAAGAAATTCAAATATTCAAATGTAGAAAAAAAAGCTACTTCTCGTAAATTTGAGGATAGTGTCCATTGGTTGCATGATTCCAATTTAGTGTATATTTGCTATAACGTAACTGAACCATATTTGCCTCTTATGGCAAACGAAAAGGAATCGGAATTTAAATTATATGTCAACGATATCGGATTGCTTTGTGCCATGTATGGTTTTGATACAAAATTAGCTGTTCTAAACGGAACTTTAAAGGGCAATGCAAAAGGCGGCATATACGAAAATTTGATTGCCGAAATGCTCATAAAAAATGGTTACACTTTGCATTATTATAAAAAGTCAGACAGCACCCTTGAAATAGAATTTTTAATTGAAAAAAATGGCGAGGTTTTGCCGGTGGAAGTAAAAGCTGGAAACACACAAACAATGTCTTTAAACAATTTTATATTTGAAAACAATCCAAGCATTGCTTATAAATTGGTTAATGGAAATATTGGTTTTACCGATGGAAAACTTACCTTACCCCACTATATGGCATTGTTTATTTAAAAACTGATGATTAAATAACTAAAATACAATATAGTCGAAATAAACGACAAATCCGAACCCTACACTAGTTGCCGAAGGGTTCGGAATTTTACCATTTGGCGCTCCAAATAGGACTCGAACCTACAACACCAGGTTTCGAAGACCTGTGCTCTATCCACTTGAGCTATTGGAGCGGTTCTTTATAATCATATCACAAATTATTAAAAATGGTTAAAAATATCATCAACAATTTACAATCATATTTTCTCTATTTTTATTCCATCTGAAATTTCACAATCATAAAACTCCGCTTTATAGCCCGTCGCTTTATAATAAGTGTCAAAAACATGTTTTTTAAAATCTTCAATTTCCGACGATTTTACAAGAGAAATCGTACATCCTCCAAAGCCACCTCCGGTTAATCTCGAACCAATGCATGCACTATGAGTTTGTGCCGCTAAAACCAATGCATCCGGCTCTTTACCCGTTACTTCGTAATTATCTTTTAATGATGTATGTGATTCATTTAATAAATTTCCTAAAAGCTTAATATTTCCTTTTTTTAATGCACGAATTGCTAAATTAACACGTTCACACTCACTTACGATATGCGCTACTCTCTTTCTTAACGGTTGTTCTAATAGATAACCATATTTTATAAATTGATCATTAGTTACTTCCGAAAGAGATTTAATATCGAGAACTTGTTGCAATATTTTTAATGCTTTGGAAGTTTCTAATCTTCGTTCATTATATTTGCTTTCGATTAAGCTATGCGGTTTATTGCAATTTGTGATAACTAAAGAATAGTCACCTAGATTTAACGGCAAATACTCACATTCTAACGTGCTACAATCAAGCAATAATAAATTACCTTTTTTTCCACAAGCAGATGCGTATTGATCCATGATACCACAATTAACGCCGGCATATTCTTTCTCCGCTTTTTGAGCGATAAGGGCTATTTCAACCTTATCAATTTTTTCTTTAGCGATAGTAGCAAGAGCTACAATTGTTGAAACCTCAATAGCCGCTGAACTTGAAAGACCGCTACCAAAAGGGATATTACAATCAAAAAGCATATCACATCCTTTTACAAGATGCCCCGCCCTTTGCCACATCAAGGCCGCTCCGGCTTGATAATTACCATATTTTAAATTTCGATACTCTTCTAGTTTATCAATTTGTAAAGAAACTTTATCATTTAAAGTTGTCCAACTGATATTGATCATATTAGAATCATTGGCTCTAACATATATCGTATTTTTTAAAGATATGGCAGCCGGCATAACTTTACCACCACAATAATCGATGTGTTCACCAATGATATTTACTCTGCCTGAAGCAGAGATTTTATATTCGTAATTTTCTTTCATCATAAATTAAATCCTAAATCGATTAAAAAATTTACCATCTGTTTTTTATCTTTAAATACCGCGGTATCTTTCAAAATGCAATTACATATTCTAGCAATTTCATTTTGCATCGCTTCATGAACATCGCCCTTCATTATTTTTACATGATCATAGACCATTTTAAATTCAGCATATTCTTTAGGTAAAGCGATATTATTTTTAATAAGTTCTTCAAGATAATTTAATTGTTTTTCAAGTCTACCCGGAAGAATAAACAAACCTTGGGCTTCAATTAAACCGATACTTTCCTTTTTTATCATGTGATATTGAGGGTGGGCATGAAATACTCCATCGGGAAATTCCTTACTGACAACATTGTTGCGTAAAATAATATTCATTTCATATCCGCGTTCGGTTTTTCTTAAAGTAGGACTAATCGCATTATGAAAGCCTTCATCGTCTTTAGCAATTATTCCTAATTCGACATTTTCGTAATTTATCCAAGCATTAAAAATAATTTCACTTAAAGCACTTATGCTATTACGATTTTTTGAAACTAGGCGAATAACAGATCCATTCCAAGAAACAACTTCAGCAATAATATCAGGGTAGTCTTTGTGATAAAGTGTATAAGCCGCTGTTGCTTGATGCATCGGCAATATTTCTCTTCCACCTTGATAATGATCGTGAGCAAGAACACTTCCCCCTATTCGCGGTAACGCCGCATTGCTCCCGATAAAATAATGCGGAAATAAATCTACGAAATCCATAAGATTTATAAATGTGGTTTTGTCAATATGCATCGGAATATGTTTACAATTCACGGCGATTCCGTGTTCTTTGAAATATCCATATGGCGAAAATTGCCAAAACCATTTTTCGCCACCGAGAGTTATTTCGACCGTGCGAAGATTTCTTTTATTTCTTAAACCAAAACCTTCATTTTCCCGACAAATAACACATTCGGCAAATCCTCCTTCAACACTATTTTCTTGCTTGGCTTTTTGCGGATTTTTAAACTCCGGTTTGGCTTTATTGATAGTGATAATCAAACCATCTCTATTGAATCGTGGGTTTTTATTTAATTGCGACAATTTTACATAATCATTGTGAACACAATAATTATAAAACCAATCCATGGCTGCTTTACCATCAGTGGCTAATAACGAAGAAAATTTCTCTTGAATTTTACTTGGCATTAAACTTAGCGTTGAGAATATTTCATCTCTTTCCTCTAAAGTTAATTTCTCTCCCGTACTTTTTGATAATATTTCCAAGACACGATTCTTAACAAAAATTTCATCATTTTTATTCAATTCCAAATATTTATCAGCGTATGCTATAAATTTATTGACGATTTTTTTAATGTCCTTCATCATCTTACCTCGTAAACTCATTATCTACTTCTAGTGTATATTGATAATTCTACCGAATATTCTTTTTCCATCCTTCTCGTATAATCTTGTGTCTTTTGCCCGATATCTAAATCTTCGACAACATCCTTTATAATAAGATTGATATTTGAAGAAACCGAATTAATCGGTTCGTAAATATGAATGATCTCAGAAATATTATCAAAACCGAAAATCATAATATCTTTATAAAAATGCTTTTTTTCTAAATTATTACGTAAAAATAAAGCTAGATAATCCGAGAAACAGAAAACAAAATCAATGTTATTTTTGACGATAATGTCTATAACATTCGAAACTTGTTCTTCGCTATCTTCAATTGAAATAGAAAATAACTCTCGCGTTGAATCTTTTTTAGCTTCATCCATAAAACCATTAAAACGACGTGTTGAAGTTTCCGAAGGGGAATTTGTCACATAAATAGCCTTTTTATATCCATTTTCCAAGAAAAATTGTGCGACTTTTTTACCACCCATGTAATCATCGGTGATCGCATAATTGATATGTTCTTTATTCGGCTTGATTCCGATTAAATACAAAGGGATATGATTGGCAATCAAGGTTTCAGCGACTTCTTCAGTCGGTTCAACCAAAGAAATAACCGCCGAGCATTGATTAGAAAAGACCGAGACGATCTCGTTTGGCTGTAATGTAAAGCCGTTAACAACAAATACCATTCCCAAATAGTCATGATTAGCTAACTCACGGATAATTTTATCGCACATAATGGCAAAATACGGATTCAATAGTCCGTTCATAAAAATAGCGATATTGTTGCTTTTTCCAGCCTGTAAAGAAACCGCCAAAGAGTTTTTGACATAGCCCATTTTACGAGCTGTTTCTCGAACTCTTTTCTTTGTTGCCTCGCTTATTTCTTTAGAATCCCGCAATGCCTTTGAAACGGCATCAACGCTGATTGATAACTCTAAGGCAATATCTCTCATTGATACTCTTCTGTTCATATTTATTTTATAAACCCTTCTAATAATTTTTGAGCAAATAAATTACCTAATTTAATCATGGAAGCCGAATCATAGTGATTTGTATCGACACTGCCCGGTGGTTCATTACCATATTCCAAATTTTCGGAAATCGTGTCAATAACGACATTTAAATCGTCTTCTTTTGCGATTCGCTGCTTGGCATCATTGATCTCTTGATAGTGAGTCCATTGCTCAGCATCTGAAATATAAGCATCGATAAATCCCATACCATTGGGATTTGAATAATATAAAAACTCTTGTCTTAAGTCTTTAATCAACGCTTTTTCATATTCATAATAAGAAGCATACCCATTACCGGAAGCATCGCTTTCGCCTTGCATCCAACAAAATGCACTGATTTCAGGATACAATCCCATATTTTCCAAAGCTTCGATTTGCTTATGAATATATTTTACCGCTTCGGAATATAATTGTCCAGTCGCGCGGCTCGATGGTGAGCGCCATTGACTTGAAAGAGTGGTTCCGCCTTGAGTAAATTTAATAAAATATACCTTGTCTTGGATGTCACTGGAACTTAAAACTGCAGCCATTCCTACTTCCGGTCCAAAATGATTAGGAGTGTTACCTTGTCCTAATTTTACCGGTACAAATTGTTCTTTTGAAGAATTTTGTGAATAAAGGCACTCATATGAAATAAGTACATTTCCATAACCGGCGATGTACTCTTTCATCTTTTCTTGACCGACTGAGTTTAATAAATACTGACTAAATGTATGGCCTTCCATATTTGATTGACCAAGCATAACTACAACCTGTACCTTATTGTTGATCTCATCTTCTATAGATGAATTGACTTCAGAAGAAACATTTTGTGCACATGAGCCAAAAAGTGGCACTAGAGCTAATAGCCATGGTTTAATTTTCATTTAATACTACCTCTAAATCTTCATTGACAATTTTTATGTCAAATAAAGCCGGATGTTCTTTTCCGCCTTTTTCATTGTCGACATGAACAATTAATTTATCTTTTCCTGCAAAAGTAGTAAAAATCATTCCATGTCCCGCCGAAGTGATAGCCAGCGGATGGTTGGCTTGTATGTAATGAGAGTCGATAAAAGACTTTGCCGGGCGAGCTACACCAATCAAATATTCTGTTTCATTATATGATGACCATAACAAAAACTTTTTACCCTCCCGTTCGAAAACAAACGGACCATCCGTAACATAGATATCTTTTTCGTGCCACGATGGTTTTTTACTCCAAGAAGCATCACTCGCTTTGAATAAGGTAATGGGATCACCTAAACGATGCTTTAAATTTTCCGATAACTCCAATGCGCAAATCGTGCCATCGTTTATTTGCAACCATTCATGGCAGAAAATCATATACGGGCTACCGGTTTCATTTACATAGAAAGTCCCATCTAAACATTCCCAATCACTAGGAGTAATAATATCGCTATGAACATTAAAAGGGCCCTCTGGTGAAGTGGCGTGGAGGATTTGTGTGCCACGACAAGTATTATCACCTTTAAACGTCGCAAACATATAATATTCTCCACGATACATGTGCACTTCAGGTGCCCAAAAATCCTTTGTTCCCCAAAAATCACTTGGTGGTGTAAATACTTTTATAGGACCACTCCAATCAACTAAATCTTGACTTTTAAAACAATAAAAGCCTTGTCCTTCATAACTTGGAGTTGTGCCGTATAAATAATACATTTTGCTATTCGGATCCGCTAGAACAAACGGATCTCGGATATATATTTCATTTAATTTCATGTTGTCTCCTTCAAAATTTCATTACATTCCTGAAATCCAATCCAAGTGTTTTCAACTTTATGCTCTTTAACCTTTAATAAACATGGAATTGATGAGATAGTAATTGCTTGAACACTAGTGGCATGAAAATTGCTATTTTTTATTACTTCGTCAGGGATATTCGTACCATCCTGCACAAATCGATAAATATCTTGTTTAGAACAATCGATAAAATACAACGAATGTTTGTTATCGATATAATCAAAAACTTTTTGTTTTAAATCGTAACAAGCATTGCAATACATCGAAAAAAAGTAAATCAAATAATCATTTTCTTCTTGATTAAATATCTGTTCAGTTTCTATAAAATATTCTTCATAATCATTATAGCTACGTAAACTAAAAGTGTTTGAAAGGTTATCGCTAACACAAGAGTTTAAAAGCATTAGCCCACAGAAAATCAAAAAACAGCGTTTCATTTAACCTCTTTTAAAATGACTAAAATGGCTTCGAATTCATTGAACCACCTAGTAAAATTAAGACCGATTTTATGATAATAATCGCCACTATAGATTTGTTTGTCAAAACTATTGTAATATCGCTTGTTTTGATCCAAACCTTCAATCTTCAAAAATCTGTACTCTCTTGGCTCTTTTAATAAATTTACAAATAAAACGAGTCCTAAACTTTTGTCCTTACTGATAGAAGCAATGGCAAAATGATTACTCGTAAAAGGTGAACTCAAGCGATAAAAATTACCTTCCGCAATAACTTTTTGATGATAGTTATGAAATATTTCATTAATTTCATTTAATTCACTTCGATCTTTTTCATTTAACGTATTGGGATCAAACTCAAAGCCATAAGTACCAAATAAAGCAATCATGCCTTTCGTGGCATAAGATGTAATGGCATTTTTACTTACATGAGCACCCATAGAGATAAGTGGATACATATAACTGGTACCATATTGTATAAATAATCTTTGAATCGGATCTGTTTCATCGCTAGTCCATATTTCCGGGAAATAGAATAAACTACCTAAATCAAACCGACCACCGCCGCTTGCACAACCTTGAAATAAGATATGCGGATACCTTTTTGTCAATAACTCCGCTAAACGATAATAACCGAGAACCATTCGATGATAAAATTCGCCATTACGTTCTTTCAAATATGATGAATATGCACAATCAATCGATCGATTGTGATCCCATTTGACATAGTCGATATCATAATGGTCTAAAATCGCGGTCATTTTAGCGAATATCGTATCCACGACTTGAGGATTGGTTATATCTAAGGGAAATTGATGTCGTGATAAAGCTCTGTCAATGTTTAAATTCCCTACCGAATATTCCGGATGTTCACCATATAAATTACTTCTTGGATTAATCATTTCCGGTTCAAACCAAATTCCAAATTTCATGTTTAAGTCATGACAATGGTTTATAATCTTTTTTAAATCGATTTTCGCTCCATCGATTATCCAATCTCCAAGCCCGTTGCTATCATCATTACGGTTAATAAACCATCCATCATCCAAGACGAATAATTCCGTTCCGATAAGTTTTGCTTGGTCAATATACGAAAGTATTTTTTCCGTATTAAAATCCAAATAACACCCTTCCCAAGAATTGAGAATGATCTTTTCTTTCAACTCCATCGAAGGTATTTTAATCAGATGATCGCGAATTATATCGTGAAGTTGACGTGACAAATGGCCAAACCCCTTCGATGAATAAGCCAATAACCCTTCAGGAAAATCAAAGATATCATTTGGTTTTAATTCAAAAGAAAATTCTTCTTCATTGATTCCAAGATTAACGCGAGTTTGCCCCCATTGATTTACTTCAAATTCCGCTTCAAAAGATCCACTATAAACATGTGAAAAGGCATATACCTCACCTTGATTTTCATCACTTGTTTTTTCACTTAAGAAAAAGAACGGATTATGTTCGTGCGAAGAACGACCCGAATTTGAAACGATGCGTTTTATACCTTCGCTTAATTCATCCTGACGAACCATTCTTTCAAAACTCCACCCGCCTGGAAAATGAGTTAAAATTAACTCTTTTTTTGGTAAATCCAAGGTTACGGATGATACTTTCTTTAAAAAGATAGATTGATTCGTATTATTGATAAGTGTCGTATTGCGTAACAACACTCCACTATTTTCAAAAATCGAATAGGTTAAAATCAAAGTGACATTTTTGGTAAGATCACG
This sequence comes from uncultured Bacilli bacterium, assembly GCA_947588815.1. Classification (GTDB taxonomy): domain Bacteria; phylum Bacillota_I; class Bacilli_A; order RFN20; family CAG-449; genus CANQAG01. The sequence continues at coordinate 21,242 of CANQAG010000009.1, read as the reverse complement.
TAAATTAATCTCCAAAGAGGAAGCCTCATTTTTTAAATCTTTAAAATGAGGCTGTCCTTTTAATGAAGGTTTACCTTGATAAATTCTATGTGAGACATATCGGAAATCACATTTATGATCAATGCTTGTTTCCATTATAATCGGCGATATTCGTTTGTCGGCATATCCAAAAGTAGGCACTTCAAAAAGTGAATGCGTAGTATATAGATTACCTTCATAAATTTTCTCTTTTTGTTCAGTGCTTGAAAAATACGTTTTAGACCAATCCATACCTAGATTCAATAAAGTCTCAAGATGAATTTCTTCAAGTGGTGATCCAAAATAGACATGCTGCAACATTCCGATTTCATTGATAATAAAATAATAAGAAAAGTTATTAGTTTGAAGATGAAATAATTTTTGTTCTTGATCAAATGTGATAGGCATATTTGTGCCTCCTTATAGATATTTTAATTATTCGCTAACTGTCAATACAATATTTGATAACACACAGTTTAAATCGCGAACTAAGAATGATAATACTGCGTTACCGGAATAACCATCTTTCCACCCATGTTCTTCTTGAACCAAGATTTTTCCTTCAGCATCAGTGACTTTATAAGCCATGTCTTGTCCTTCTGCTGTCATTAATCTTGTAACCGTAACATGATATAAGGTATTTTCCAATAAAGGTGCTTCCTCAGCATAACTAACGCCTCCGCTACCGATACCGCTATTTAAATCACCATTTGAGTTCCAACCTGTAAATCCGGATTTAAATTCGCATAACAATACCGAACGTGCTTCTGCCGGTGATTCGTCATATCGATTCATGGTAACTGCAAGTCCTGGCATACCATCCGTTGCTCCGTATCCTGTAATTGTATAATCAAATGTAATTGTCGTCTCTTTATTAGCAGGTAATAAAGCCCGTTGGCCGATAGATTTAGCACTTTGATCTTTAGCATTTAACGGAGCACCTGCGCTAGCATTTTTAAAGGTAATCGTACCATCGTCGGCAATCTCAACATGTTCTTTATGTCCTGGATAGAATTTTTGATTTTCAACCGATGAAATCATTTCTGAAATCTTGGTTTGATCCAATTCTACTTTAACGTTGCTGAATGAAGCTTGTAACTGAGCTGCCATAAACGAAGGAGTAGTGGCAGCTTTATCCATCATTTCAAACCAATACAACTCTCCGTTAACTAAATAGTAATAATTAGATCCATCACGGATTGTGGTTAAAACCATATTAGACATATCTAATGAATCTAAATCATGAAGATTCCAAACTTGTGAACGATCGGTAACTATACCCCAACCGACACCACCACTAGTGATATCCATTACAACTTGTTTTCTAGCAGTAAAGTTTGGTCCTGGTGAAACAATCATTCCATGGAACACATTGTCATCATCTAAATGTCCAAGAGAAACTCTACTCCAAGTATCGTCACCTTTAGGATTAGTTAAACTTACTGTTGCGCTGAAAGCGTAGTGTTCACTTTTTACATTTTTGATATTTGCATAACTATTCAAGTCATTACCGAGGTCATCTACCGATTTAAAGGAAACATTATCATCGCTATAAACACCGGTGAAGTCCCATGAGGATGCATTCACACTAAGATCAAGCAATGTATCTTTAATGGTTATCTCTTTACTGTCAGAAACTTCTTCATCATCTTTTAGGGTGACGGTGACATTCACTTTTCCTGGAGTCACCGCTTCTAATAATCCATCATCGCTTATCGTGGCTTTATCACTATCTACCGTCCACACGACATCGGCATCTGCTGGATTACTTTCATATTCCATTTGCAATGTTTTGCCTAAAAACACATCATCGGCTGATGTTGTAATGGCAATCGTTTTTTGCTCTTCTGATGTTTCTTCTTGAGCAGAAGTCGACTCCGATAAAGTAGCTTGTTCGCTTGCTTCTTCACTTGTCGCTTCTGATGATGTTATCGTTTCGCTTGTTGCTTCCGATGTCGACGCTCCGGAACTTGGATTTTGAGACGACGACTGAATTAAATTATCTCCATTACAAGAGACTAAACTAAGAACACTCAATAATAGAGCTGTTGATAATACTTTTATTTTTTTCATTTTGTTTACTCCTTTATAAAATTTTTACTGTGCTAATGTTGAACTGAAGGTAAAATTCGAAATTGCTCCGGAAGTATATTCTCCGCCAACCCAAATCAAATAAGCCCCGGTATATCTTGAATTCATCGTCACGTATTGTGTCGATTTAACATCAAAGTTACATTCATTATCATCAACCCACATTTGGAATGTCGATTGATTATTGTTGATGGTTCTTGTAATTTTAATGTGATGTGTTTCGGAAGGATTTTCAAATGCTGTCGCACTTGTTTCCAAATAACTCATCACCGCTGAAGGATCATCCATTGATAAGACGTAATTCCATGAAGCAAATCGTGAAACGATGTTATCGTGATCTTGAACAATACTCTTTCCTACCATGAAAGATTCAACAGTATCAGCAGAATCATATCTTGAAAAATTACAAGTCATACCGGTAAAACCATTAGTGTGTGCTCCATTGAAAACCAAATCCGAAACATCGAAGTTAACTTCGAAATTTCCGATTAATTTGGCTTTATCACCGATGCTTCGCACTTTATGATCTTTACTTAAAGTATTCATAGTATTAAAGGTAAAATTACTATCATTTGTATACGTACAATTGTCGGTATTTGCCGGGAAAAATGATTTTTGATATTCATCTTCTTGAAGCATGCTATCGATTTCATCACTGTTTGTGATTACCTTGTAATCAGTAACTTTGGCAGCGACATCGATCGCACAAATTATCGGCATTGTCGGTATATCTTCATACTTAGTTGAATTATCGTACCACATGACTCGATCATTTATAAGCCAATAATGTTCATTACCATTACGAATCATTCCTAACTTAATGGCACTTGTTTGCCAATCGATATAATCCAAATCATTTTCACCCCAAACTTGGCTACGCGAAGTGATCGCCGGCCATGTTTCATTAGGTAAATCTTTGACGATTGTCTTATTGTAATTGTTACCTTGATTTTCTACGCGTGGTGAAAATAGATAATATCTAGTATCGGTTTCAGAAAGTCCGCTTCCAATACCGACTCCTTGCCATACCCAAGTCGATAATTGCTTGGTGATTTTAAATGTTGCTTCCGCATAGTACTTAGTCCCTAGTACATGGGAAAAATAAGCTGAATGATAGCCGGCTGGAGTTTGATCATCAATTTCGATATAGGCATTTTCATCATCGGCTTGATGCTCTAAATTCCAATATGGAGAACCTACTTCAGAACGAAATACTCCATTTTTGACATTAAATGTAACCGATGCTTTAACACTTGAATCCTCTTTACTTGTCGCGGTTATTGTGACATTACCCGAATCTAAAAAGGTCACAAGCCCAGCATTAGAAACAGTGGCGATATTTTCATTTGAAGATGAGTAATCTACTAAGTTAGAAGCATCTGACGGAGTCACTTCCACGCTTAAACTGATACTTTCACCAACCCATTGAGTTAAGTTATCATATCCTTTAATTTCTAAATTTGTCGGCATTTCCGCTGCTTCTATTTTAATTTTAATAGTTTCAACACAATTAACGTCTATGTTTAATGTAGCCTTAATTTCAACTTCTCCGGCCTTTAAAGCTGTGACAAGTCCTTTATCTGAAACTGTGGCTAGCGTTTCATCAGAACTAGACCAAGAAACATCTTTTTGCGTTGTTCCAGTAACCGATGAACGGAGTTGCAATGTTTGTGAAACACGAATCGTTGTATTACCGATCGCGGTAATTTTTATTTGATACGGGCTTTCAGCTTTCGTTGTTTCACTGCTTGGCGTTCCACCTTGATTACATCCACTTATTAATGGTGCAGTGAATAATAGACAGGTGGCTAATAATAGAAATTTCTTTTTCATTTTTTCTCCTATCTAATTGTTAATCCGCTTTCGACATCAAAGATATGCAGTTTATCGATATCGAAAACAATTTTCATAATTTGCTCATTTGAGACTTCCTCAGTGTTTTCTAACTTAATTTGAATATCTTCATTGAATAAATTGAAATGGACAATGTATTCATTACCCAACAATTCAATCATTGAAGGTTTGGCTTCAATAATCGGAGACTTCATTTTCCCGCGAAATGAATCGGCCAAATAGAAAGCCTCAGGGCGAATGCCAAATTTAAGTGGAATACTCTCTAGGGAAGATGTCTGATAAGATTTTAAGAGTTCCGTAATTTTTTGCTTGATTTCTGCTTGATTGTCTTGTTCTTGCTCACTTCCTTTCTTAGTAAATTTCTCTTTCAAAGCAGTAAATATATTTGTCTTTTTAGATTTAATTTGTAAGTTAGATTTATCTTGTCCGCGTTTATAAATTTGCCTTGATTCCATTTTTAGAATCTCTTCGTAATTTATTTCATCTATTTTTTCTAACATCTCTTGCAGCTCATTTATTTTATTTAAGCGAAAATCAAATATTTTCTTTTTAAATTCATCGCCTAAATTAAAGCTATACTGCGGCGATAAATAACACATTCCGTCTTTATAGGAGCCTAATATAATATTCATCGACGGAGATCCGATAAAGGTCGCGACAAATAAGTTTGCGGGATGATTATAGACATCCATGGCACTTCCTACTTGTTGAATAAAACCTTTATTCATGACCACGATAACATTAGCCATAGTAAGAGCTTCGACTTGATCGTGAGTCACGTAAATTGTAGTAGCGCCGATTTCTTTATGAATTCTTACGATTTCGCTTCGCATTTGTACGCGTAACTTTGCATCTAAGTTCGATAATGGTTCATCCATTAAAAATAAATTAGCTTGTCTTACAATCGCTCTTCCAAGTGCCACCCGTTGCATTTGACCACCCGACAATTCTTTCGGTTTCCGATCTAAATAAGGTCCAAGGTCGAGAATGTCCGCCGCTTTAAAGACTCTTTCCTCGATTTCTTTTTTATCGATATGCCGGATTTTTAAACCGAAGGCGATATTATCAAAAACTGTCATTTGCGGATATAGTGCATAGCTTTGGAATACCATTGCGATGTCTCGATCTTTTGATGGCAGGTAATTGCTATATGTTTTGTTGATATATAGTTCGCCTGAAGTTATCTCTTCAAGACCTGCAATCATACGTAAGGTCGTAGATTTACCACACCCGGAAGGACCTACAAGCGCAACAAAATCATTTTTGTTAAGTTCTAAATTGAAATCATATACTGCGTGAACACCATTAGGAAAGATCTTATTAATGTTTCGTAATGTAACAAAAGAATCTAATGTTTCATCAACTAATTTGTTATTGGTAGCTTTTAATATTTGCTTAGCTTCTTTAGGTGTAACTTGTTCTTTCATCGTAAACCCTCCTATCGCTTGATTCCGGTATTAGCTACACCTTCGATAATCTTTGACTGTGCAACTAAATAGACAATTAAGATCGGAATCATTGAAATTACGGCACTTGCAAGTGCCAATGTGATTGATTCGTAAGCCTCGGAATTATCCGAAATGACTTTTAACCCATAAGCTAGCGTCCAAGTTGATCGTGGAGCATTACCTATAATAAGTTGTGCCCATTGAACATCATTCCAAGCCCCCATAAATCCAAATAACCCTTGAACAAACAATGCTGATTTTCCAAGTGGCAAAACGATTTTAAAAAAGATTTTTAAGTTGCTTGCTCCATCCATACGCGCATTTTCAATTAAATCGCTAGGAATATTCACAAAGAATTGCCTTATTAAGAAAACTCCATATACCCCTCCGAGTGTCGGAGCGATAAGACCTAATAAACTTTTATAAAATCCCATCATCGACATATTGATCAACTGCGGTGCGGTAGAAATAATTCCGGGAATGGTCATGGTTCCAATCAGAAAATAGAATATTTTATCTCGCCATTTAAAATCCAAAAACACAAAAGCGTAAGCGGCAAAAGCGGCGATAATCAAATATAATAACGTACCTCCAAGAGCGACAATCAAGGAATTAAACAGCCAATTCCAAATGGGAAACCAATTATTGCCTTGACCTTCAACATATGTGGTTTTAGAAAACAATTCCTGATATCCATCAAATGTAAAGGCATCCCACGACGGAAAGAATTGACTAGAGTTGCTTTGAAAATCACGATAATGGCGAAATGATCCCAAAATACCCCAAACGATCGGAGTAAGCATTAATAGCGATACGAGAAGCAAAACGATAAAGGCGATAAGTTTACCGAGATTTTTTCCAAGCCATGAATTTTTCTTCATGTTTGCTACCTCCTTTCCGTTCTTTTGTAACTACTAATTGGACGACAGCAATTACAATGATGATAAGACCGAGGCAGATTCCCATAGCCGCCGCATAACCATAACCTTTCGAGTTACCAATTAACATATCTTGAATGCGAAATACGGCACTTTTCATTTCACTTTGATCAGGAGTATTCGAAGCTAGAATTAACAATTGTCCGTATAGATTCATATATCCGATGAAAGTTGTGAACAAACATATAAATAATTGTGGCTTTATAGCGGGTAACGTTATGTGAAAGAATTTATCGATTTTATTACATCCATCAACACTAGCAGCTTCAAACAAGGTTTTATCTACATTTTCTAATCCCGCACATAGGATTATGAAATTGCCACCCATACCGCACCACAAACAAAATAATCCAATCATAAACCATGCGGTATTTGTTTGACCAAACCAATCGATACTGACGTTAAAAAAGGCATTGATAAATCCGTTACGATAGTCAAACATCTTTAACAGAATTAGACCTGTAGCTGTTAGCGGGAATATTCCTGGAAGGTAAATGCATGAGCGAAAAAATTTATATCCGGGCGGTTTCATCGATATTAATAAAGCTAAGCCCAAAGGAATCAAAATAGAAAGCGGAACAATGATTAAATCAAAACGAATCGTCACCCAAACGCTTTTCCAAAAATCTCTTGCCAAAATCGGATTTGTGAATAATTTTGTAAAATTGTCAAATCCAACGAATTGAGAAGGATAGATTGAGCTGCCATCAAAAGAACACAAAGACATGATGATTCCAAAAACCAATGGAAATATAAAGAATAAAGCAAAACATATTCCATATGGTCCTAAAAAGAATCCGACAATACCTGCTTTGTTGATATTGTTTTTCCAATGTTCTTTTTTTGTAGCGTATTCAATAAGCGTTGTTGTTTGTTTCATTTTTTTCCTCTATGAATAAAGGTTGATATATGCAATACAATCTTCATATTCTTGTTTTAAAATCGAATCGATCGATTGATCTTTGAAAGAAGCAGCTAAAATCTTTTGTAATGCTCCTTTAAAATAATTGTCGATATGGGTGTAAAATTTTGTCGGTGGCACGACCACATAATCTTCTGGTGCACCCCAATATTTGATGTATTTATCGTATTCAGGATCATTTCGATAATCTTCCGATTGAGCCACCGAATTAACTGCCGGAATATGGCCGCGTTTAGCCCATTCAATGCCACTTGAATATGCAATATAATCCATAAATACTGTTTCAGCGCATAATTTAGTTAAAGATGTTGTCGTACTGACCATCATCAAAGCGTGACCTTCGCCTTTGATTTTACTTGCATATGGTTTGGAATCATCGAGCGCTAGCATTTTACCGATATTGCGAGTTGTAATATTATCGCTTCCACCATCTTTAGCTAACGTACGATCAAAATCATTTAAATCATTTTGATAAGACCAAGGTCCTTGTAATTTAAAAATTGCCGAACCATTTCTAAATGGTTCATCGCCAACGTCGTAGGAAGAACCATAATCCTTTGAAAGCGGATTTTTATTTACGCTTGTTTCAGTCGGGAAAATCCAATCCTTCAAAACTTGTAAACCATTTACCGATTCTTGAGAGTACCATCCCGGATATTGATTTTCGGGATTCACTAAAGAACCGCCATTTTGAATTGCCGCCGTATATCCGAAAAATTCATGTACCCACATATCACCAAACGATATCGGAAAGGCTGTGTACTCTTCTGCATTTGAGGCTTTTCGCCATGTTATAGCATCATAACCTTGCGAATTCTCTCCGCGAATCCATAAATTATTATTTTGTGCCAATTCTGCAGCTTCATCACAAACTTCCACTAATTCATAATAGTTGGTCGGAACTTTTAGATTATTCTTTTCTAAAATATCTAGTCGCATTTCCATCATTACACTATGACAATCGATCGGCATTCCATATGTCGCTCCATCTAAAGTCACCGCATCTAATAAAGAACTGGCAAAATCCTCTTTATCAAATTGAATCTCCGATTTTTCGAAAAATGGAGTTACATCATAAATCCACTTATTATTAGCGTATTCAACCGCTTTACTACCATGATTGAAAATTAAATTCGGAGCATTGTCTTTATCAAAATTCATAGTGTTAGCCAATAACGATTCAATGTCATAACGAGAATGATGGGTTACTTCAACATTAATCATTCCGTTATAAAGTTGATTAAATCGATTAATAATCGTATCTTGTACCGCAGCATCATCGCCGGTTGTAACTGACCAAAGTTTCAATTTGACATTTTCATAGACAATGTTTCCATTTTCATCGCGAACTAAATCGCCATCGTCACTAAGATTGACTGATGAAATTTCATTGTTGGTATTGTTACAGCCCATTAAACTTAAAACAGCCGCTAAAACAAACAATGAGTAAGCTTTTCTTTTCACTTTTTTTACCTCCTAAAATTCTTTAACTGCCGGACCTACTAAATCTTCATAAATCGATGCTTTATGATCTTTTACATATGGCATCCCTGTATTTTCATCCCACAATAATTTATCCATAAATATGGTTCTTTCATCGGGGTATTCTCCATTTACGTCATATCCGTGATAAAATAACCAATATTCGCCTTCGTAATCTTGGACAACAGTGTTATGACCAACTCCGGCCACTAGATCGCTTGGACCAATCACTAAATCTCCATAATTACCTTTATCTAGTGTTTCTCCTGAAGAATCGTAATATGGACCAAACAAATTATTGGATTTTCCTACTTTTACGCGGTACGTAGAAGTTCTTCCTCCGCAACACACACCTTGAGAACCAAAATAGTAATAAGTATTATCCTTTTTTATGACATAAGAGCCTTCGTAATTTTTTTCAATGTCCATACTACCGCCCGAATTATCGGCAACGAGATAATGTACATGATTTTTAAGATCGTCTAATCCATAAAATACTTCAGTACCATCATCAGTCAATTCAGTTATTCCAATACCGTAAAAAGAGCCCCATAAAATATACAATTGACCATTGTCATAAAAAGGCTGTGGATCAATAGAATTGCTGACGCCCGAAAGAGTTGAATCAAGCAACTTCCCGTAGTGTGTCCAAGGACCATATGGGGTAGGACTTGTCGCTACTCCAATTCCCGGATTAGGATCTCCCCATAAAGATAACGAATAATAATAATTGTATTTATCACCGACTTTTATCACTGATGGCGCCCATACACCCGCATCTTTATCACCCCAATCCAGCGCGTTACTATAACCATCAAAAACACTTCCAACCCAGCTCCAATTTATTAAATCTTCACTTCTAAAAATTGGTCCGCGGTCATAATTCATTCCTTTATTACCCATTTCGCAATAAGTGTTTGTACAATACATGTAGAAATATCCGTCATCTCCTTTAAGCACATCGGGATCAGCGGCTCCGACAAAATATTCACTACCATCTTGCTTATAAAACCTTAATGGATTTTGATAAGTTTTATGGATAATCTTATCTTGAATTGAACTATCTTCAGAAGAAGTCATCTCCGTAGTTGCACTATCCGTTGTTATTTGACTGCACCCCACCATCAACATCATCAAAACAAATAGGGAAATATATCCTTTTATTTTCATACTATTCCTCCAATTGTCGTATATAAGGACCATCTAAAACTTCATGGTTAGAAGCTTTGTAATTTTCTACATGCGGCATTTTGGTATCTTCGTCGAAAATCAATCGATCAAGATATAAAACTCGCGAATCTTTGGTCGCACTTGTCGTATCATAGCCATGGTACAACATCCAAAGATTATCATTGTCGTCATTTATAATCGCACAATGGCCTGTTCCCATAGCCCCACTTAAAGAAGGAACGACAACCGGATCGCCACAATTCGGTTTAAACATACCTTTACCATTACTATCAATATAAGGTCCCTCTAATTTTTCGCTACGCGCAACAACAACTTTATAGGTCGAGTTTACTCCACTGCAACATGAGCCGGTTGATAAAAATAGATAATAATAACCATCTTTTTTTAAGATAAAGGTTCCTTCGTAATTATTTAAATCAAAGACTTCATAACCCGCTATGGCAATTTTATTTTCTTTTTGATATTCGATTCCGTTTTTTAAACCAAGTCCATCAGCAGTCAATTCTATTAAAGTAATTAATCCTCCAAAAGAACCAAAAACCATATAAACTTTCCCATCATCCAAAAATACATATGGATCAATGGAATTAGTGACACCTATTTCTTCAGAATTAAATAACTTCCCATAGTGGGTCCAAGGACCATATGGAGTAGGACTTGTCGCTACTCCGATTCCCGGATTTGCATCACCTCCGGTTGATAAAGAGTAATAAAAATTCCAAGTATCATTAATCTTAACTACAGTCGGCGCCCATACACCGGCACCCATAGTTCCCCACGTAGGGTTATAATCGGCAAATACATCACTCACATATTCCCAATCAACGAGATTTATAGATTTCCATGTAGGTCCTCTTTGAAATGTTAGATTTGGAGTATAAGCATCAGTTTGAGTACAATACAAATAGTATGTTCCATCACTATCACGAACCACAAACGGATCCGCTGTATATGTTGGAGTTTTAATACCATTTGCTAACTGATAAGTCGGATTACTATAAGAATTTTTAGTACTAACCCTAATCGTTTCTTCGGGTGTAGATCCTATCGATGTTGTTACTTCTTCACTACTAACATTGTTAGTGCATGAAACAATAAACGACAACAGGAGGAATATGATAGCGCTTACATTTACAAGTGTTTTTTTCATAAATACTTTCTCCATAATCTCAGTATAAAACAACTATAACGTTATAGCAATAAGCAAAGTAAAGTTTTTTTACAGTTTCAATTAACACATTTTTTATAAAGAAAAAACAATTAACCTTAGCACACTAATTAAAGCTAAAAAAAACAAAATAGCCTTATAATAGTTATTCTGCTTTTTTACTATCAATCTAAAAATATTTTAGAATAATGAAATTTCTATAAAAGTTTCTTGTTTAGCTTCAGTAATACGATCGTCTTTCTTTAAATTACCAATTAAAAATGATGAATTGTCATCATGCTTTTTATAGTTATCCAATACTATTTGTTTTTCACTATTAGCATAACAATATTGGCAAAAATGTGGGCAACTATTGTACGCCCCTATATCATTTGAAAGATAACATGCACAATATCCTTTTCTTGCTTGCATCTTTTTTTTGATATTTAAATGTTTATGAATGGCCCTTTCGTAATCTTCAATTCGCATGCACCCATCAACATCAATTCCATACTCACTTAACCATTTCTCTTTGGAGCATAACCTTAAAGAAAAATGATGCGTTTGAGCGATTCGTAAAAATTCTTTTGCTAGATAAATTTTATCTTCAGAAGCACACTCTTTAAATTCCGGATGTCTTTTTTTAACCTTATCATAAAGATCAACAAATCCGAAAACCACCAAAGAAGTATAACCCTCTAAATGAGAAGCAATATATTCAAAAGTTTTGATATGCCATTGAATAGTATATTTTTCATTAATGATAATCGGAGTATATCTCCACCCAATAGAATCGCTTCCGATTTTTTTTGATAAATATTGAAAATCTTGGATAACTTCATTAATTGATGGAACATTTGGCTCTATATCCTTTTCAAATCCCGTTATAGTTACATACCATAATTGACCATAACGGCTTAATTCATCTAGATACGAAAACATCGGTCGAGGATTTTTTGTACAAAAAGCAATAACGTCAACAATCTTAGGGTCTAAAATGAATTTAGTTACAAGATTTGGATAATATGGATTCCGTACATAAACATAACCCTCACGAATCCGATTGATAAACCATTTTGCATAAAATGCCGGAATGTCTGTTCTTTGACCAGTATTAATAATCATACATATGTTCTCAATCTAAATTTATTTCTTTATAATTTAACTACCTTATTTAACATTACTCTCAAACCAAAACTTAGACAAACCAGTTGTCACTAAAACATCGAAAGATGTTTTTTTTCTTGTCTTAATCATAACATATTTATCAAATTAATTAAGCCTTTTTTGTATTTTATGTGACTAAACTAGGTTTTTATAGTCAAAAATGTCATACTTTACATTTAAAAAAAGCTGATAATCAAATTATCAGCTTTTAGAATTTAAAGATATTTATTCGATAATTTCTTTATTGAACTTCAACGAATTGCTCGACTTTATTTCCGTTTTGATCTTCAGTAACAACTTTTTTATACGTAATTTTTGAATCTTGATCATTTTTTCCATCAACTTTGATTTCAATGAAAGTATCTTCTCTCTCATTATAGACTTTAAATGAATATTTAGTTCCTTCTAATAAGAGTTTGATTTTAATTTCATCTTGCATATTTTCATTTTCTTTTTCAAAAGCGAAAGACGAAACGACTTTTTTATTTTGATATACTTCATATTTATATTCTTCTTCTGTTTCATTGTCTTCGATTTCGATTTCTTGTTTAACTTTGATAAAATCGGTCTTCGCGTCATTGGTAAAGATTCTTAATTCAAGTTCTGTTTCATGTTCATCGTGCTCATTTTCAACTTCGTTTTCTCCGATAAACGGATAAGTGTTTTCTCCGTATTTAACGATACCTTCCATGCGTGAATTCACTTCATAATTCATCGGCATAGAACTTGATGAAGAGGTATTATTCTCACTTGATACATCAGGAGTTGTCGTTTCTTCACTAGAAACAACTTCAGATGTAAGAGAAGAACTATCACTCTCTAACGAAGAGGTTTCATCGGTTGGATCAGAAGTTACATCACTTTCAACTGAAGGTTCTTCAGTGGTGTCTGTAACTGGGGTATCGGATGATACATCACTAGAAGAATCAACTGTGCTATCGATATCTCCAGGCGCTCTTTTTTGACGATCTCTATTTTCTAATACTGTCACATTGTAATAAAGTTCCATCGTTTGCGATGTAAGATCAAAATCAGTAAATGTGATCGTTTGTTTAATTTGATAATCGGCAATTTCAGATTCTGCTAACTCACTCTCGAAAGAAGCATTATTAATTAGTAAATCAATAGTCGGTAACAATGTTTCAATTTGATTTTTGGTTTCAGTGGAAATTGCTTTTTTGGCTTTCATTGTCGGCATCATTTGATGCGATAAAGTTACAACTGAAGGAACCGCTTGATATGCCAATGTTTCAGCACTCTTCATTGATGGTAGAATTACATCATCGTCAAAGCCACTGTCTAAAGAGACGTGGGGAGTATCACTGTGCTCACTATCGTTATAAGAATTGCTTGATGTTAGATCTACCGTTCCACAAGCCACTAAAGATAGTGCGATCAGTGATAATGGAATTAAATAAAGTTTTTTCATAAATTTGTTCTCCTTTGTTTTATCTGCTATAAATACGAACTATAAATTCATTTTATTGGATTTATTTAAAAATTTTTTTCAAAGTTATTCGTTTCATCGATATATCGCCTTCCGTTTGATGATATTTCGATCTTAAATTTCCCCTCACTATCAAGATATCTATAAGACACTACAAAATTGCCGTTAGATTCAATTTTGATATCAGTGTAATTAATGAAATAAGACGGAGTTTTGATTGATAAGCTGCATTTTGGTTCAACTTTTGTATGTTTTACTTTAAGTTTCTTTTCATATAAAACTTCATCATCTTGCTTTAAAAGATACTCGTATTCAATCTCATCCAGTTCATTTTCTTGTTCGATAGATAAAACTTTTTGCTCCGAAAATTGGATTTCCATCTCCACTTCTTGTTCATCATCTTCTCGTTCAATATTAATGGTTGTCTTGTAAGAAAGATTACCGATTACTAATTCTCCGTAAAATTCGGTTTCGATTTCATCATCGTCTTCATCTTCAAAGGACATGTTTGAATAGAATTCATAATGAACATTTTCAATCACTAAATCCATTTGATAATGATAAGTACCATATTGGCCGGTGTAATCATTATTTAATGGTATTATTTCTGCGTCGTAGGTATTTTGATTATCAAACAGTGAATCGACAAGAGGATATGATTTATCGAATTGATCGGTAATTAAATCAAATTCGCTTTTATCTATCTTTCTTTTTAATTTTTTAGGGGTGCCATCATTCATCTCATCGATAATATTAATGGCTGAAAATAAGGAAAAGGCAGTTTGATTCTTTCTTGAACGATCTGTAAGAACGGTCGTAAACGGATCTTCAATCAGACTAGGCATCAAATGAGGAAACACAAAAGTAAAAATCAATACGGCTACGCCAAAGCCAGAAGCTAGTCCATATATCCAGCGATGATTTGATTTATTTCTCATTTTCGAAGCGCGCAATTGATATTCATCAATAATATCTTGGGCTTGAGTTTTAATTGTGTACTCATTTAAAGAGTTAGTTAACTCATCCTTTAAATTTTTTTCCTCACTCATTGACTTTCACCTCTTTTCGCAATTTTTTAATGGCATTATTGTAAGACCAGAGAATAGTTCCTAATGGTCGATGTTTCAACTTAGCGATTTCTTTATGCGTCATATCATTGACTAGATGAAGAATTACTATTTCAAATTCTTTATCGTTAAGTATTCGCTTAGCGATTTCTAAAATATCGCTTCTAGGATTCTCGCTATTTTCATCTTTAAGAGTTCTTTCATAAGTCTCTATACTCACTTCACGTTTTCTTTTTCGAATTATATCCAGAGAAATATTTCTTGAGATAGTATATAAGTAACCGAGAATATTTTGATCTTTTTTTAGTTTATGAAGGTTTTCCAAGAATTTAACATATGTCTCTTGCAACGCATCTTCACTTAGAGCGTAATCTTTTAAAATCGCTAAGATATTGTAAAAAACCGATTGTTTGGTCTTCTCATAAAATGGTTCAAAGTACGACATATCACCTTCTAAAAGTTTAATAAGTTCTTCTTTCACATCGATGTCTTGCATAATCAATACGTCCTCATCACTTGTTTTATTGGTTTAATTTTTTTAAATGACAAATTCAAGCGTTACAAGAGCACTTAACAATGTCGGTATTGCAATTATAGCACCATATTCAATAAAAGTTTTAAAATCATATTTAACTTCATATTTATTAACCAACTGCGTAAACATGATTCCGGCTAAAGCTCCTAGAGGTGTTAAAAAAGCCCCTAGATTGGATCCGATAATCGTCGCATATAAAGCTTTGATATTGTTGATATTTTCCATATGAGGCAAAGTCGAGAAAAGTACACTCATGGGAATATTATTGATAAGATTAGCGGTCAAAAAAGAAGCGCTGCCATAAGTAAAAATCGCGTATGATCCATCGAGTATTGCGGTTAAATATGCCGCGATTCCTTGTTTATTTAAAGAAGCGACGATAATAAACATCGATAAAACAAACGGAATTAATTCATACGGAACTCTTTTTATCGTATCGCCTAGCTCTTTCCATCCTTGATGTGAAATCAAATTTTTAATCGACACCGCAAGCAACAATCCTAAAGCACATCCTAAAGCGATGATCCACATTGCAAAATTCAAGAACGACGACAGAATCAAAAGCACTAAGCATAACGAAAGAAGCATTAATCCAAGTGCTAAACCCAGTGGATCGGCAATTTTTTCATTGATTTTTTGATAAGTCATCGGTTTGGCTAATGATTTATGAAATATCAAAAAGATAATTAAAAATTCCACGACTCCCGCGACAATAGTCGGTAAAACCATCGTCCTTAAATAATCGATAAATGTGATATTACCTGCCGAACAAAGATATATATTGGTCGGATTTCCGATTAGAAGCATCATACTCCAAGTATTAGCCGCGGCAAATTCACCGATGAGATATGGTTTTGGATCGATCGCTGAATTTTTGCAAAAATAACAAATAAATGGTGTTAAAGTTAAAATCACAATATCATTGGAAGTGAAGATCGTAAGCACTGAAGTTAACACATAAAACAATAAAAACCATACCATCTGATGTGTTTTAGCAAGGTACGCCGCTTTGCTGGCTAAATATTTAAAAAAACCCAATTCATCTAAATATAAAGATAAGATTGTCATCGAAAAAAATAATATTAAGATCTTGATGGGATTAATATTTGTATCCGCAGTAAAGGCCGCGATGATCTCTGAAAACGATACTTCATTGAATATTAAAACTAAACACGCACCAATTAAACAAACAATCCAATAAGTATGAATCTCCAAATTTTTAATTTTAATTTTCGGAAATAGTAAGACTGATAAAATCAAACAAACGCAAGTGATGAGCGCGAGTATTAAAGTAACTAACAATTTATTGCCTCCAAACCTAAAAGCAAAATATAACTATCTTCTAGGTGGTCATTAAAACGTTATTTATTATAATACTTTCAATTTTGATATCAATTGTATTTAGCGAAAATCGATTAAGAATTAAGTTACTCTTTCTTCTCTGATACTAAGGTAAGATCATCGTTGATTCTTTTATGGACAAAACAAAATATTAAATATATATAAGGCATTCCTAAATTCGTTTCAATCAAAGAATCTACAAGAAGCGTCATGATACTCGCTTCATTAAATGGTCTAATACCATGTAAAAGCAAAGCGAATTCCCAAGCAAACTGCACTGATATTCCAATTAAATTAAGAGTTAAAATCGGGGATCGTTTTTCTTTGATGGTATTTAAATCCCTCATAATCAGCAAAAGGTATCCGACAACTAAAATAAGCGCCATAAATCCATGATATGCGCCAGTCGTGCGATACGTCTTAATTGACGCTTCTCCCCCTAAAGTAGCAATCACCGGACAAACTAGCCACCATCCGACAATCAATAATAGCCAATACTTTAGATCTTTATCTTTTTTTAAGCATAGCCAAATATAAGCAAAATTAGTGATTCCATAACTTAATGACATCCACAACAATACTAAGGCTGTCATTAAGCTATTCGCTTCAACATTATTTATGGTGATTGTCCGACTTTTACTAAGTAAATAAAAATATCCAAAATCGACGATAAAATAAAGAATACCCCCTGCTAAAGACCACAACAAAGTGACATATCTTTTCTTCCATATTAATAACCCAATTAAAACAACGATAAATAAAGAATCTAAGATGATATATAAAGTATTAAAATTTCGAGTTGGTGTAATAGCTGTTAAAATCATATAAAACCTATTATTTAATCATTTGCAATTCGCGCATTTTCTTTTCTCTTAATTGCGATAAAGTCTCGGTGCCACCTTCAATTTTCATCCAACTGTAAATTTGAATAGTTTTCCATCCCGTAATTTTACATCCAAACTGATTAAATGTTAAAATTTCATTATTGTATTTAACATATTTCTCATCAACAACTGTCGCTTTTTCATTTGGATGGTTAATTAAATAAACTATATCGCCAATATGTAAAACATTTTGTTCAATTAACCATCTCATATTTGGCAATTTCCTTCTAATTCTTATTTCAGTAGCCTTCTTTTCACTTTCCAAATCCGAAGCGCTCGGTTCTACTAAAACTAAGTTATCAGATAAGCCATTTATCTCCGCGATGGTTTGCAAAATATTATAAGCCTCACTAGCTTCCATCGCATAAAATTCGCGAACTCTTTTTTTACCATCAAATTCTTCAATCGCCCGTAAATCAGGATTTAATTTATCGATAAGCGAATGCAATTTTACATCAGTTAAGCGAGTTGGCACTTTATAGTAAGCATATAATCGAAAAGCGAAAGGCACACATTCGCTACGATTCAATTGTTCCAACCTTTTGTTTACATCATCCGCATAACCGATTTTCACATATTGAGGAAATGACGGATTAGTTAAAATATAAATTACACCTGCTTGTTCCATAAAAAATTCTCCAAACCTATTTTACTACACAACAAGCAATTTTTCATTAATTAAAGCAATTATTATAAACCCGCTATTATTAAAGTGCCTTTTTATAAGGTTTTTAATTTAATATTATTATTAATTAAATTAAAAAAGAGCACATAATGTGCTCCCTTTTATTAGTCTATTTTAAGTGTTGATGTTAGTACATCTCTTCAGAATTTAATGATCCACCCATCGGTTTATTTTCTTTAACTTCGCAAACACCGGCTTCGGTTGTAATAAATAAAGCAGAAATACTCGCGGCATTCAAAATCGCACTTCTTGCAACTTTAGTTGGATCAACTATACCTTGTTCGAACATATCAACCCAAACACCCTCTTTAGCATTAAAGCCGATGTTTTCTTTGCTGACCTTTTGTTTTTCAACAATATATTCGGCTTCAAAGCCGGAATTCTCTGCGATTTGTTTTAAAGGTGCCGTTAAGGACTCTAAGACAATATTGATGCCTTTTTGCACATCCGGATTCTTAGAATGTAAAGTCTTTTTAAGGCTTCTTTGAATTTCCATTAAGGCACAACCACCACCGGCAACGATACCTTCACTCACCGCGGCTTTTGTCGCATTCAAGGCATCCTCAATGCGCAATTTCTTTTCTTTTAATTCGCTTTCGGTTAAAGCTCCGACACGTACAACCGCAACACCTGAAGATAATTTAGCGATTCTTTCTAAGTATTTCTTCTTATCATATTCAGAAGTTACATGTTCGGCTTGTGATTTCAATTCTTCAATACGACTGACTAATTTATCTTGATCACCGTAACCATCAATTAAAGTCGTGGTATCTTTGGTAATGGTCGCTTTCTTGACTCTACCTAAATCTTCAATCACGAGATTCTTTAATTCCATGGAAAGATCTTTTGAATAGAATTTTGCACCGGTCATAATTGCAATATCTTCAAGAATATTTTTTTGATTGTCACCAAATTCCGGAGCTTTAGTGGCTACAACATTAAATGTGCCTCTTAATTTGTTGACGATCAAAGTTGAAGTGACTTCATTTTCCAAATCGTCAGCGATTATTAAAAGTGGTTTATGGGCATCTACCACCGATTGAAGCACCGGCAATAAATCTTGAATGTTGGTGACTTTACAATCGGTCACTAACACATAAGCATCTTCCATTTCTGCGACCATCTTTTCGCGATCGGAAACCATGTAAGGTGAAATGTATCCTTTATTATATTGAAGTCCTTGAACAACCTCTAATTCGGTGTCAAAGCCTTTGGATTCATCGACGGTTATAACTCCATCTTTACCGACTTTATCCATAGCGTCCGCGATAATTTTTCCGACTTCCGCAGATGAAGAAGAAATAGTAGCCACCGATTCAATGTCGTCGTTAGTTTCAACTTTGTGAGATTTACTTAACAAAGCGTTAGAAACTTCTTTGGCAGCCATTTCAATTCCTTCTCGTAACAGTACCGGATTAGCACCTTTTTCAGTAGCTTCGATACCACGATGAATCATAGCTTGAGCAAGAACGGTCGCCGTCGTCGTACCATCACCGGCTAAATCATTGGTCTTATTGGCCACTTCGTAAATCAATTTGGCACCCATGTTTTCGAATTTATCCTCTAATTCGATTTCACGAGCGATTGTCACTCCATCATTAGTAATTAACGGAGAACCATAACCTTTGTCCAAAGCGACATTGCGGCCTTTGGGTCCTAATGTCAAACGAACGGTGTTTGCTAATTTATCAACACCTCTAATCATTGAATCGCGAGCATCTTTTGCAAAACGAATTTCCTTTGCCATAATCACTTACCTCCTATTCAATAATGGCTAAAATATCTTCAGCTTGAATTAAAAGATATTTTTTATCATTTTCTTCATATTCTGTTGTCGAATATTCTCGATAAATAACTTTATCGCCGATTTTTACCGCTATCGGTTCTTTTTGTCCGTCTTTCATTTTGCCTTCTCCGACAGCTACTACTTTAGCAACATTCGTCTTTTTTTCTTTTGCTATTGTTAAAATAATACTTCCAACTTTTTTTTCGGTTGGTTCAACTTCCAATAATACATAATCATTTAATGGTTTTATCATACCTATTTCTCCTTTTGGCACTTTCTAATTTCAAGTGCTAACTATATTATAGCCATCATTTTAGCAATATCAATAGTTGAGTGCTAGTTTTTTAAATTATTTATAAATATAAAAAAGCTAGTAGTTTTTAATCAGCATTAATTTAACTACTAGCATAAGATAAACTTATTTCTTCTTTAATTTTCTCGTAGTCTAGAAATCATAAACCAGATTCCAAAAGCCATTACGATAACTATAGAACCGGAAAGCAACAACCACATTAAACTATCTGTATTTGATTTTTCTAAATTTTCAGATACGATTTCAAAATATATTTCAATAGTATCGTAGTTTTCGGCATCTTCACCTTTATAGATGGCTTTCACTCTCATTTTATTGGAAGTGATTTCTAGATCTTCATCTTCCCAAACAAATCCATCGGGCAATTCGATGTCGGATAGTCGCGTCACATGCTCATCGATATGTATCGTCGTTTCCACATTCGGTTTTTCGGCTTTTAAAATAGTAAAGCTTATCTCCTTTGTGCCTTGATAATCATTCTTTCCGATGACGATGACTTTTCCTTCTCCGGCAGAAACGTTGTTTTGATATTCAATTTCATAATCTTTACCCATCGTTAAAATCTTATTTCCGTCTTTAACGATCACTTCCGGAGTTTTAGAATTTCCGTCATAAACAAAAGAAGAATCTTGAAGTTTGATATCTAACGTTGATATATCTTTGGGTGCTTCTCTTTTTATGGTAATCGCCACTCGATAGTGTTCATAGTTTGTTTGATCTTCATATATAGCATACGCTACAAATGATTCACTATCGATGATGGTATCCGGTTCTTCCCACTTCCAACCCGATATTAAGGGTATTGATTGCAAAGTGGCGATATCTCTTGCAACTGTAATCGTACTTGATGGCATTGAAAGTGGATAATCAGCTTTTTCAATCGTGAAAGTGAGGGTTACGCTTCCTGAATAATCATTGATTCCATT
>CANQAG010000008.1 GCA_947588815.1 uncultured Bacilli bacterium | reverse complement strand
CTCTAGTTATTTTTGCTCTTTTATATCTTTAGATATAATTTCCTTTATTTTTGCCCTTTTCTCCAAAAGTCAGGTTAGTTATCTTAACATAGGTATCTTTTAAATTCTATAATATTTTTCTAAAAGGACAATTTTCTATAAATTCACCCTCATATTGATTTGTTTCCTTTATGCATTAACAAATTTATTGACTTATATTCGAAATCTCCTATACAATAAGTATAGAAAGTGTTTGGCTCGGTGTTAGCGTTTTATCGCTTTAGTCCTTGTAGCCCCGTACAATGGAATCGTTAATACGATTTGCGGGCACTTTCTTTTTTTGTTATTTATTTTTTAGAGTGTTATCAGCTCCTTTGTTTTCCTTTATGTGTGAATATATTTATTGACTTATATTCGAAATCTCGTATACAATAAGTGCAGAAAGTGTTTGGCTCGGTGTTAGCGGTTTACCGCTTTCGTCCTTGTAGCCCCCACGGAAAGAGGCTTAATTGCTCGTGGCACTTTCTTTTTTTGTTATTTATTTTTTAGACTTTTTCTTTCGATATTTTCCTTTACCACCCGTAAGTGGGACTTACTCACGAGGAAAAACTTCAAACATCTTTTTGATATATTCTTTATCGGAATCTACTGGATTAAACTCATCAGTTTCTTTTCCTAAAGCCGAACGTTTTCCGATAAACACTCTAGGATAGGCATAAGAACGATTTTTGCCATACTTTTTATTTTTTTCTCGCTCTAAAGGACTGATATTATCTAACAACGGAATAGTACGAACCTTTCCTTTTTTACCAAAATCAACTTCTTTAGAATGCGTAAAAGTAATATATTCGATTTCATTACTGCCTTTGCGATGATATGTAGCAGGATGTTTTTTATGAGGATATTCTTTTGTTCTCGCCCAACCCGTTAAGCGTTTACGATTTTTCTTCTTGCTCATAACCTTATCTTAAAACTTAATATTTCTCAGTCTCCTTTCTTTTCAATAGGTGAATTTTGCTGAAAGTTTAGTATTTTATTTCACGATTTTCGATAAATTCACCTTGTTGATGGCGCATTTTCAAAACTATGTTATAATCAAAGACGGTGATAAACTATGATAAGAGAACAAACGCGCGCGATCCATTTAAGAAATATCGTTATGGGTGGTTCTAACCAAGTTTTAATTCAATCGATGTGCAATATCAAGACTTCAAAAGTTGCCGAAGTGGTCGCACAAATCAATCGTCTCGCCGATTTAGGCGCGGATTTGATGCGAGTTTCAATCATGGATGAAGAAGATGCTTTAGCGATTAAAGAAATCGTGAAACAGATCAAAATTCCCCTTGTCGGTGACATTCACTTTGACTATCGTCTTGCCATCAAAGCGATTGAAAACGGCATCGACAAAATTCGAATCAATCCCGGCAATATCGGCGGCTTTGAAAAAACCAAGTTAGTGATTGAATGTGCCAAAAAACATCATGTGCCGATTCGTATCGGAGTCAATTCAGGATCTTTGGATCGCGAAACTTTGCTTTTAAACGATGATAAAGTGACGGCTCACGCTTTGGTGTCCCTTTGTGAAAAATACGTAAAATTCTTTGAAGAACAGGAATTTTTCGATATCGTCATATCCTTAAAAGCCAGTTCGGTTTTGACGACGATTGAAGCTTATAGAGAAGCTAGTAAACTATTCCCTTACCCTCTTCATTTAGGAATTACAGAAGCCGGCAACAGTAAGACCGGTTTGTTGCGTTCGGCTGCCGGACTCAGCCCCTTATTGTTAGAAGGTATCGGGAATACGATTCGAATCTCTTTGACTGAAGAACCGGAAGAAGAAATAATCGCCTGCAAACGGCTTTTGACCGATTTAAACCTCTTTACCAATTTTCCGCGTCTTATCTCTTGTCCCACTTGCGGAAGAACTGCGGTCGATTTAAAACCGCTAGTCGATCGGGTCACTGAAGAACTTGAAAAGATCAATAAACCGATCACCGTCGCCATTATGGGTTGCATTGTAAATGGACCCGGCGAAGCCCATCAAGCCGATCTTGGCTTAGCTGGTGGTAAAAATGAATTCGTTCTCTTTAAAAAAGGTCAAATCGTTAGAAAAATCAAAGCCGATGAAGCGTTAAATGTCCTACTCGATGAAATCAATAAGTGTCAATAAGTAAAAAAATCACCCATATAATACTTTGGGTGATTTTTTATATGATTTCAAAAGCCTTGGTGGCGATGTATATTAACTCTTTGACTTTGGAGCAAGGAATCGAACTTGCTCATCGATACGGCTATGAGTTTACGCTTGAAGAAGCGAAAGTTATCTTGCCCTTTTTAAAACAACATCGCTATGAACTGACACTAGAAAATAAAGATAGTTTAATCGAATTGGCGCGACCTTTAGTCGCCCCTGAAACCTTAAGAAAAGTCGAAACGATCATCGAAGATCTCACTTCTTAACGCGTTTAGCCTTTTTCGCGGCGATGATATTATCGCGAATAATCTGCTTTTTATGATCGCGTTTAGCTTTCATAACCGCTAATTTGACTTTCTTTTTGTAGTTGGGTTTGACTTTATAGGATCGAACTTTGCTCACTTCACGCTTGATTTTTGCTTCTAAAACCTCATTGACTTGACGACGTGCTTGCCCTTTTTTTCGTTGCGGTTTAATTCCTTCTTCGCGAAGCACTAACTCATCAAACGTCAGTTTTGTCTTCTTAAGGTTCTCCAATTTATATTTGTTGTCATCATCGTAAAAGATGTAGCTATCGCCATCGCGATCATATCTTCCGCTTCGTCCGGCTCGATGATAGTAATAATCTAAGTCCGATGGTAAATCGAGCGAAACGATGCACGTGACATCTTTTAAATCAAGGCCGCGCGAAGCGACATCAGAACACACGATGAGATTGAATTCATTCAAATTTGCTCTTTTAAGCATCGTCTTGCGTTCTCTTGAATCTAGATCGCCGTTTAAAATGCCGCATTCGATACCATTTTTGTTAAGCCCTTCGTAAATTTTTTTCACTTGTTCCTTTTTCGAAGAAAAGACTAGAGTAAAATACGGCTTAGCGACTTTCAAAAAAAGCATCAACGCTTCAAGCGGTTCTCGATGTTTGATGTCAAGCAGATGGTGACGAACCTTGTGATTGGTTTTATGATTACCATCGACATCGATCACTTCATCGACTTGAATGTACTTTTGAGTCTGTTTCAAGAGGTGTTCTTTCATTGTCGCCGTGAAGACCAAGCGTTGTTTGGCTTTAAAAAAGTCGTTAATCGAACTCACATCTTCCAAATAATTAGTATCGAGCAACATATCCGCTTCATCGAGAACTAAAGTTTTAACGCGGCTCCGATCGAAATTGCGGTTTTTAATCAATACTTCGATGATTCTACCGGGAGTGCCCACAATTATCAAAGGTTGCGTCGCATTTTGATGATTGAGGCTTTCTCCTTCGATTTTAGAAGAAATGCTAGGATCGAGAAGCTTTACGACTCCTTCTTTAAAGCAGTCAGTCAACTGACGAGCAAAACGCGCCGTTTGAAGTGCCAATTCAGCGGTCGGTGAAACGATGATGACTTGCGTTTTATTCTCTTCATAGTCGAGATTGTTAAGAAGCGGAATCAAAAAAGCGTGAGTTTTGCCTGAACCGGTTTCGCTTTTAACCAGCAGTGAACGCCCTTTAAGAGCTTTGGGAATCACTTTTTCTTGAACCGGAGTCGCTTCAACATATCCCTTTTCATTTAAAACTTGCAACAATTCTTTCTTAAGATTGAAGGAAGAAAATTTCATCGTTATTCCTCGCTTTTTTTAACGGCGATGCCTAAATCGTCAAGTTGTGCTTCATCAACCGGCATCGGCGCTTGTGTCATCGGACAGGTAGCCGATAAATTTTTGGGGAAAGCGATCACATCGCGGATGTTTTCAGTGCCCGATAAGATCATCGTCAAACGGTCAAGGCCGAAAGCCGCCCCACCATGAGGTGGAGTTCCATATTTCAAAGCCCCGATAAACCAACCGAATTTACGATTGATGTCCGCTTCACTGAGACCTAAAATTTCAAAGATCTTACGTTGTACTTTTTGATCGTAGATACGTAATGAACCGGATAAGGTTTCATAACCATTTAACACTAAATCAAAACAATAACCATACACTTTAGTCGGATCGCTATCCAAATACTTTAAATCTTTGTCACGAGGACGGGTAAACGGATGGTGTTCTGAAGTGTAGCTTTGTGTTTGTTCATCATAATGGAATAACGGGAAATCGACGATCCAAAGCAAATCGTAAGTTCCTTCTTTTATTAAACCTAAAGTTTTTCCAAAATGAGAACGAACCGCGCCTAAACTTGAAGTCACCGCTTCATATGGTCCAAAAGCCATCAAAATCAAATCATTCTCTTGAAGTTTTAAATCGTTGACTAATTGTTCTTTAAGCGATTCAGAGAAAAATTTGGTAAACGATCCTTCTAAAGTTCCATTTAGATATTTTAAGGCGATTAATGACTTGATCCCGAATTTACTCGAGATTTCATTGAGTCCGTCAAGATTTTTGCGACTCATCGAATTAGCGATACCATTAACGACGATGGCTTTAAAAGCTGCGGCTTGTTTTAACGCCGCGACATCGATTTGAGCGACGTATTTTTTTAAATCTTGAAGTTCAAAGCCGAAACGAGTGTCGGGTTTATCCGAACCATAACGATCGATAGCTTCAACGTACGGCAATCTTTTAAATGGTGTTTCAATCTTTACCCCGTTTACATCCTCAAACATCTGCTTGACGAGTCCTTCAAGGATTTCAAAAATCTGATCTTGATCCAAAAACGAAGTTTCGATATCGATTTGCGTAAAATCGGGTTGTCGATCCGCTCTTAAATCCTCATCGCGGAAGCAACGAGCGATTTGGTAATAGCGTTCCATACCACCGACCATCAATAGTTGTTTGAAAAGCTGCGGCGATTGCGGCAAAGCGTAAAAAGAACCTTTTTTAACTCGCGACGGAACTAAATAATCGCGCGCTCCTTCTGGCGTTGAAAGCGTCAAAACCGGAGTTTCCACTTCGATAAAATCGAGGTTATCGAGATATTTTCTTACCGAACGGCAGATCGCGGCCCGTTTCATCAAGAATTTTTGCATTTTTGGACGTCTTAAATCCAAATAACGATATTTTAACCGCGTATCTTCCAAAGCATCGGTTTCATCGGCGATGATAAAAGGTGGTTGCTCGCTCGTATTGACAATTTCGATTTTTTCCGCGGCCACTTCGATTTCACCGGTCGCCAATTTAGGATTCGGCGTGTCTTTCTTTTGCACAAGACCCGTCACTTGAAGGAGATATTCGTTTTTAATCTGATTTAAATTTTCAAAATCCTCTTCCTTGGCGATAACTTGGGTATAGCCGTAACGATCACGAAGATCGATAAAAACCAGTGAGCCGAGATTTCTCTTTTTGGCAACCCAACCGATTAAAGTCACCCGTTCACCGACGTTTTTAAGGCGTAATTCGCCGTTATTATGTGTTCTAATCATGATGATGCACCTCCAAATGTTCATCTAAATACGCAACTAAATCATCATACGCCACCGCTTCTTGCTCTTGAGTTTCAAGATTTTTAATATTGAAACGATGATTTTTAACTTCGTCTTCGCCCACAAAAATCGCAAAACTAGCCATCTTGCGAGTAGCGACTTTCAATTGCGCACCATAGTTCTTATTTTGATACAACAAATCGCATTTAAAGCCATTAAAACGAAGCATCATCGCTAGATCGAAAGCGACGGTTTGACATTCTTCTCCTTGATAAATTAAAAAACAATCGAGGAAAGGTTTTTCATACTCTTCTTGCTTGATCTCTTTTAAAAGTGAATTGAGTCTTTCAAGTCCTAAAGCAAAGCCTACGGAAGAAAGCATCGGACCGCCTACTTCACTAACAAGATTATCGTAATGACCACCGGCGCCGATAGCCCCGAGATTCGTGCCATCATCACTTGTATAGTGATATTCAAAGACCACATGTGAATAATAATCAAGGCCACGAACTAATGTGGTATCGAGTTCATAAGGAATGTCAAAGCGTTCTAAAGCGTCGGTAATGACCTTAAAATAGGCCTTTTCTTCATCGCTAAGATATTCGCTCATAGATGGCGCTTTAGCGATTATTTCTC
The DNA here is from genome assembly GCA_947588815.1 of uncultured Bacilli bacterium. GTDB lineage: Bacteria > Bacillota_I > Bacilli_A > RFN20 > CAG-449 > CANQAG01. The sequence continues at coordinate 47,282 of CANQAG010000008.1, read as the reverse complement.
GATCTTGAGGATCCTTGCAATCAAGAATTCGTAGTGGATTGGTTTCAAATCGTCTTTTGCAATCCTCACACATCGAAGCGATGTGAGGTGCGAAATATTCCTTTAAAGCTGCGCGATAGTTATCGCGTGTTTTTTCATCACCTAAAGTGTTGATTTTTAACGTGACCCGCGGAAAACCGATCATCAACAAGGAACTGTAGCCCATGATAATCGTTTCTGCATCGTCAAGGGGCGAATTCACTCCGACTCTTTCAACCCCGAATTGGGTAAATTGACGATATCTTCCCTGTTGCGGTCTTTCGTAACGGAATGCCGGTCCGCAATAGTAATATTTAAGCGGCAAATCGCGCGTAGCGTACAATTTATTGGTGACGATGGCGCGCATCACTCCCGCCGTAAGTTCCGGTCTTAAGGAAATGTTGCGCCCGCCTTTATCGACAAACGAAAACATCTCTTTATTGACGATGTCTGAACTTTCGCCAACCGAACGGGTAAACAATTCCGTTTGTTCGTAAATCGGCGTAATAATCGGATTAAATCCGTATAAAGACACCGTTGCTTTTAAGATTTCTTGCAATTTATCAAGATTTAATGCGTCATCATCATAAGCATCGTATGTGCCACGTTGTAATTGATATGTCGGCATAAATTCCTCCTTTAAAAATAAAAAAGTACCGCTAAGGACGCTTGAAGCGTGGTACCACCTTAGTTCATCTTTCGATGCCCTCTTAACCGATCTTAACGCGATCGACGGATCCCTACTGTAGTTCAGGTATCATCCTCCACAGTGTCAATTGTACTTATTTGGGAAGATCTTCCACCGACACGATCCCTCTCTAGACCCATCTAAGCAAACCTCTGCTTCCTCGGATAGTCTTATTATATCATTTTTAGAGTGCGTTTCAACCACTTCACGTCATCATATGGAAGATAATCATGAAATTGATACCTTAAATTTAACCCTAAAAATGATAATAAAAAAACTATATCTACTAATATTTTACTAATTTTATACTAAAATGCAACTTATTTATCGAAAAGCCGTAAAAAAGATGATGGCATCTTCGTTTTAAAGCAAAAACGCTTTTTGGTGAACGGATGGATAAATTCCAAAGTTTCATGGTGTAATCCTAATCGTTTTAACGGATCGCTTGAAGAATGATACTTGTCATCCCCGACTACCGGAGTACCTAAATCTTTCATATGGACCCTAATTTGATTCTTGCGTCCAGTTTCAAGATTGAGTTCCACCAGCGAATAAGTTCCATTGGATTTTAAGGTCTTATAGTTAGTAATCGCCTTTTGTCCGTTTCCCTTTTCATGTGCCGAATACATGAGATTAGTCTTAGTTTCCAATAAATATGAAACTATCCGGCCACTTAAAGGTTTAGGAGTACCCTCTACGATCGCTTTATAGATGCGTTTGGTCACTAATGAATTCCATTTACTTTGTAATGCGTTGCGCGTCTTTTCGTTTTTTACAAACATCAATACCCCGCTTGTCTCTTTATCGATACGATGGCAAATGAAAATCCGATTTTTTTTAGATTCTTGGCTGACGTATTCATTAGCGAGACGATACGCGGTATTTTCGCGTTCATTATCAGTCGCAATGGAAAGTAAACCGCTCGGTTTATTGATCACCAAAAACTCTTCATCTTCATAGATAATTTCAAGTTTAGTTTTAATTTTGTCGTGTGCTTTTTGGCCGTGTGCCAAGATTTGAAGTTCGTCGTCTTTGGCTAAATGGTAATCGAATTGACGAATGACAATACCATTGACCAACACTTGATTGTGAATTAAAAAGGACTTTACTTTGTTTCGCGACATTTCTTGAAAACGGCGCAACAAAAAACTCAGCAATTCTTCTTCGTGGCGAATTGTAAAGCTATGTAAAATTCTTTCTTCGCTCTTTTTAAGATGTTTCTTAGTTTCCATAATCAATGGGTTACCCGTCTTACATCGTAAATACCATCGATATTAATCAAGGAATTACGAATCGCTTGATAGTTTTTGTTATTGCTGACCAAGATTGTCGTTTCAATCGTCACCGTCATTTTGTTAGGATGACTTTTCGTGCTTACGCGGGTACAAGAAATCTTATTAGAAGAAAGACACGACATCACATCGAGCAAAAGATTATTACGATCAGTCGCATCGAGAGCAATATCGATTGGATATGTCGCCTCTTTTAAATTGGGATTCCATTTTACATCGATTAAGCGCGGATTGTTTTTTGCAATGTTAGGACAATCGGTACGATGAACTTTAATCCCTTTTCCTTTGGTGATGTAACCGACGATTTCATCGCCTGGAATCGGTGTGCAACACGAAGCAAGATTAATCATCACTTTGCTGGCGCCTTTGATTTGGATAGCTTCAGAAGAACTATCGTATTTTCTAGGGCGTTTTACAATCGCTTTAATCATCTCTTCTTTGGTTTCTTTTTTAAAGCCGAGGAATTCTAAGATGGTCGTTGGAGAAATTTTACGACTTGCGATAGCAAGATATAATTCGTCGAGATTTAAAACATTGAAATTTTTCAAAACTTCATCGTCAATTCGTTCTAATATTTGACGTTCGCCTAATTCATATTCACGGGCGACATCGATTAAAGTATTGTGTCCTTTTTGAATGTTATCATCGCGGATAAAATCCGCATTTTTCCGTTGCAAGAACTTTTTGATACGGCTTTTGGCCACGTTCGTCTTGACGATTTTAAGCCACCCTTCATTGGGACCCTGGGAATTTTTCGAAGTTTTGATTTCGACGACATCGCCGGTTTTAAGTTCATAAGAAAGCGGCACTAAAGTGTTGTTGACGACGGCCCCGGTAGCAAAATCACCGACATCAGAGTGAATACGATATGCAAAATCTAATGGCGTGCTACCGCTTGGAAGATCGATCACTTTCCCTTTGGGGGTGAAAACATAGACGTTGGCGTCAAAAATATCGTGCGTCAAAGTTTTCATATATTCTTTGGCGTCGTCTTCATGTTCCCCGGTCATCGAGACAAAATCCGCAAACCAGTGGAGTTTTTCTTCGATTTCCCGTTGTTCTTTACGGGCATCGTATTTGGAATTTTCTTTGTAACGCCAATGAGCAGCGACACCAGATTCTGCGATTTCATCCATTTCTTTGGTTCGGATTTGAATTTCGAAAATGTTGCCGTCTTTACCGATAATCGTCGTGTGCAAAGATTGATACATGTTGGGTTTTGGCATCGTGATGTAATCTTTAAAGCGTCCTGGGATCGCCGTGTAAACCGAGTGGATATATCCTAAAATTTCATAACAATTAAGTTCCGTTTCGGTGATGATTCGAAGTGCCATAATGTCATAAATCTGTTCAAACGGACGATGTTTGAAATACATCTTTTTATAAATGGAATAAACTTGTTTGACCCGCGATTCGATTTCAAAAGGAATCCCGGTTTTGATCAAAAGATCGGCGATTTTCTTTTTTAAATTCCGCATCGCCTCTTTGCGGTTTTTGGTCCGCGAGTTTAAAAGATCTTCGATCTCTTGATACTTATCGGGATGAAGATAATAAAGACATAAATCTTCCAATTCGCTTTTGATGGTATTGATACCGAGACGATGAGCAATCGGCGCGTACACCTCTAAGGTTTCGCTAGCGATCTTTTGCTGTTTTTCCGGCGATTGATACTGCAAAGTGCGCATGTTATGCAGCCGATCGGCGAGTTTAATGATAATCACGCGGATGTCTTTAGCCATCGCGATAAAAATTTTACGATGTGATTCGTAACGAAAATCTTGATCTTCGATTTTGGATAGTTTTTTAATTTTCGTCAGTGCTTCGACGATATTGGCAATATCGCTTGAAAACTGTTTTTCGATGTCTTCTTTGGTAATTCCGCAATCTTCGATGGTGTCGTGCAAAAAACCGGCGATAATCGTCGAAGGTCCCGCTTGAAGCGTCGCTAAAATATACGCCACTTCAATGACGTGACTGACGTATGGTTTTCCGCTTTTACGAAGTTGTCCGCGATGCTTTTCTTCCGCGAATAAATATGCTCGATGAATCTCAGCAACATCATCGGGATTATGAATATAATTTGAAAACACCTCTTTGACATCTTCGTATGTGTGTTCGACATCTTGAATGATCACGCGATCACCTCTTAATCAACAATCAAGGCTTTAAGATTATATTTGGCCAATAATTTGAGGCCTGGCAAATCTTTTAAACCGATAAGTGCAATCATGCCCACCACTTCGCCTTGTAACGATTGTACAAGCTTTGCCGCGGCATTCAATGTACCGCCGATAGCGACGATATCGTCGATGATCACCACTTTTTGTCCCGGTTTAATCGCATCGGCGTGGATGAATAGTTCGTCCTGTCCGTACTCTAAATCGTACTTGATCGATTTAGTCGCCCGTGGTAATTTACCCTTTTTACGAACCGGCACAAAGCCTAAACCTAGTTTAGTCGCAACCGGACATCCAAAAAGAAATCCGCGCGATTCCGGCGAAACGATAATTTGAGCTCCCATTTCTGCAGCTAAACGAGCCATTTCGTCGATAGTATAACGATAAGCCTCTCCGTTTTCCATTAAAGGTGTAATATCTTTAAACGAAATTCCTTCTTTAGGAAATCCTTCGACAATCGCAATATAATCTTTTAAATTCATAATTAAGCCTTCCTTATGTAATTATTATATCTAAGTGTTTTTTTTTGATAAAGTTTTTATCATAAATTACCGAAAGTTTAACGTTTAAAGAGTTTTAGCGACTTTTAGGAATGTCACTTTTATCGTTTTAATTCATAAAAATAATTAAGGTGATTCTATGAGAAGAAATTTTTATGATCCGTATCGCGCGATTAATCCGTACACGCCACCATTAAATCAACCGATCTATCCGCAAGTAATGCCAAATTATCGAGGTATCCAAAATCCTTTCAATATTCCTCGTGGCAATCCTTTTTCGCCGACTGCCAAAATCGCCGCAGCAGCAACTAAGGCTAACAAACTCGATCTTAACAAGATCATCACCTCAACTCAAAAGGGCATCAACACCATCAATCAGATCATTCCGATTTATCAACAAGTAAAACCGATCGTTGAAAATACCAAAGATTTTACCAAAGTCATCAAACGGGCATTTGTCCATAAAAAGCACGAAACCAAAATCGTCGAACCGAAAGAAAAAATCGAGCCCGAAATTGTAAATCCGCGTCAAGAAAAAGCCGCCGATCCTTTCCCAAATGATGAAAAAAGTCCCAATAAACCATTTTTTTAATACCAAATAGTGTATAATTGAAATGGTGATACAATGATAGTACAAAAAGCTAGTGTAATGGGCATTTGTTTCGGAGTCGAAAACGCGATTAAAATCGCAATTAAAGCCCGTGAAGAAACCCCTTTAGATCGTAACGTCTATCTTTTGGGATGTTTGGTTCACAATCAAATGATCATGGACGATTTAAAAAAGCGCGGTATCACCGTTCTCGATGATAATACTTCGCTAGAAACTAAAATTTCTAATCTTCCCTCTTTTAGCACCGTCGTCTTTTCGGCGCATGGTCATGATTCTAAACTCGATGAACTTGCTAAAAAGAAGAATCTTAAGATTTACGATGCCAGCTGTCCGCGGGTATTAGCTAACCTTCAGGCAATAAAAAATTCCTTATCCTTAGCTCACCAAGTATTCTATATTGGAATCGCGTCACATCCTGAAAGCGATGCGGCATTAGCCCTTAGCGATAAAATCATTTTTATCGATTATAAAGTTAAAAAGATTCCCTATTTTCAATTTGACGAAGCCGATATTTTCAATCAAACCACGCTCAACAAAGAAGAACTTGAGACTATTTATAAACTAGTTGCTAAACAAGTTTTAAAGCCCCATTTTTATAATGATGTCTGCGATGCGACTTTTCGTCGTCAAAAAGCGATTGAAGAAATCGATAAGGACGTTGAAGCAATCATCGTCTTAGGCGATCCGTCTTCGTCTAATTCAAGACGACTTCTAGAAGTAGCTAAACGCGATCATCTTATTCCGTCTTACCTTGTTTCAAACTTCGATGAAGTGAAACTTCTCCCTCTTGAGGGCATAAAAAAAGTATTCCTCACCGCCGGAGCCTCAACTCCGTCTTATCTCATCGATAGGGTGTATGAATACTTGATAAATCTAAATTAATTTCGGCAATTTTTGGTCGTCAACGATAATAATTTCAAGACTAGGATCCATTTCAAGCAGGATCTTTTTCATTTGCGGCATAAAGACCTTTTCGATTTCATGTGGTAAATCGAGATAGTTGTAGTGTCTAGCCACGATGTCGCGTCGAATGTGATGTGGGGCATCGCCTGAAATATAGATGTCGGCATCATCTTTTATCGCCGAGAGATAATATCCCGCTCCCCCGCCACCAATAATCGCTACGGTCTTGATATTCTTTTTGCCTTCGTCGATCAATAAGCCATACGGAACGTTGAGTTTTTCTTTAGCGTACTTTGCAAAATCGTAAATATTCATTTCATTTGACAAGGTTCCAATACGCATGCACGAAGAATCTTCGCCTTGATGAATCGCGGTTAATTCAAGTTTTTCCGCTAGGGCGTCATTCATTCCGCGCACCCCTTCATCGAAGTTAGTATGAAAAGAATAGACGGGAATGTTAGCTAAATCGAGACGTTCATAAAGTTCCCTTTTAACCGGATCGCTATTTAACACTTTTTTTAACGTGCCGTAGATGAAAGGATGATGCGAGATGATGATGTCGGCGTGACATTCGATCGCCTTATCAATCACCGCTTCATCACAATCAAGACAAAGCACTACTCTATGGGTTTCATCTTTCAACCCTTTATGCATCATTCCCACATAATCGTGATATTTGAGTGCGATTTTTCGTGGAAACATCTTCCATAGTTTTCTAATCATTCGCTTGGTGTCCATAAACTTTCACACTCCTTTATTTCCTGCAACAAGTCCTGTTTGCGTTTTAACGACAAAGGCTTATTTTCAATCAAGTATCGATCGTTTTCAATGATCTTTTGATATTTTGTTTTCAATAAATCTCGTTGTTTTTTTAACAAGACAGGACCAAAATAATATTCTTTTTCACTTAATAGTTGTGTCCCTTTTTTAAAGCGCATAATCTCATAAAAATGAGTTTCGTGCACCAAGATCTCTTCATCGATCATAAAGCCATGTTCAAGCATAAAACGACGAATTTCCCGTTCCTGCGCATGTGGCGCTAAAATCACATAGTCAAGACGACTAAGTTCTTTTACTCCCCGTTTTAAAATCTCTAATATCAATTCTCCACCCATTCCGGCGATTACGATCGTCTTCACGGATTCAGGGAGATGATTAAGTCCGTCTTCAAGATAAACATGCGCCTTAGGATAAGCTTTAAGGCTTTGTTCCAAGCGAAGAAATGGGCCTTTTTTATTTTCGCTCCCATACGAATTTAAAAGATATCCTCTTTGATATAATTCTTGAAGCAATAAGCCGTGGTCTGAGCCGATATCAGCCACCACCGAATCGAATGCGACAAGACTTGCAAGTGCTTGAATGCGTTTAGAAACACTCATAGCTTTTCGCGGAAATCACCGAAACGCTTAGCGCGGGTCGGATGGCGTAATTTGCGAATGGCCTTGGCTTCGATTTGTCTAATTCTTTCGCGAGTGACGCCGAATTCTTTGCCGACTTCTTCTAAGGTGCGGGGACGACCATCATCGAGGCCGTAACGTAAGCGTAAGACCCGTTCTTCACGGTCGGTAAGATCTTTCATCACCGAATAAAGTTGATCTTTAAGTAAAGATTTAGTCGTATATTCACTAGGCGACGTCGCGTCTTTATCTTCGATGAAATCACCTAAATGCGAATCATCTTCTTCGCCGATCGGCGTCTCTAATGACACCGGATCCAAGGCGATTCGTTGAATTTCACGAACTCTTTCGGCGCTTATTTGCTGCCCGTCGAGGTGATCCGATATTTCTTGAGCCGTCGGTTCCCGTCCTAACTCCTGCACTAATTGCCGTTGCACCCGCGTGATGCGATTGATCGTTTCCACCATGTGCACCGGAATTCGAATCGTTCTAGCTTGATCGGCAATCGCTCTAGTGATCGCTTGACGAATCCACCAAGTCGCATAAGTCGAGAATTTAAATCCTTTGGTGTAATCAAACTTTTCAACCGCTTTGATAAGACCTAAGTTTCCTTCTTGAATCAAATCCAAAAAGAGCATTCCGCGTCCCACATAGTGTTTGGCGATTGAAACCACAAGACGAAGATTAGCTTGTGTAAGTTCATTTTTCGCTTCTTCATCGCCTTCGAGAATTCTTTTAGCCAATTCGATTTCTTCTTGAGAGGATAAAAGTTTCACCCGTCCGATCTCTTTAAGATACATTTTCACCGGATCATTGATCTTTACCCCTTCAGAAGCAAGCGACTCTAAATCGCTATCGATTTCTTTAGCTTCGATTTCCGCTTCATCGGGATTAAAAAACTCGTCATCTTCAAAGATGTCGTCATTAAAACTATCCGGATTCATCGCTTTTAACTGCTCTTCGTCGACTTCAAGATCGTCAAGTTCAGGACCATCGCTTTCTTCGGCGATTACGTCGATACCTTTGCTTTTAAAATAAGCCAAAAGCATCTGAATCTCTTCCTCTTTCAAATCGAGATGAGCAACAGCTTCCAAAATGTCCTCTTGATTGATGTAACCGGAGCTTTTGCCTTTCTTTTCAAAGCGCTTTTTAATCTCATCGAGACTTTCGCCTTGATCTTCTTCTTCATCGTCGATGATCGCTTCGTCATCAAGTTCTTCGTCTAATTCTTCAAGTTCATCATTCTTTGTTTCTTTCGTTTTCTTTTTCATTCTTTGGTACCTCCACTATTTATTTGTTGCTTTTTTAATTCATCTAAATTTTTGGCGGCTGATTGAGGATCAGCACGATTGACGATATTTTCAACCTTTTCTTTCGCTTGCTTGCTTTCGATTGCCAAGCGATGGCTTTCAAGCACCTCCTGAAATTCTTCGACATCATATTTACTGTAATCTTCTAATTCAAGACTGGCGATCGCTTGGATATAAGGTAAATTTTCGTTACTTTTAAGATTCAAATAATCTAAGACATCATTCATCGTGTAATTTTTCTTTTCGCTATAAAGGTCCAAGACATAATTTAAAATGACTGCATAAGTATCATTTATAAAATAACCTTGTTGCGTTTGAAAATATTCAAGCGCGGCGGCATTATTCAAAATGTTATAAATCAACAAGCGTTCGCTTCGTTCAAGACGCGTGATTCTTTTAGGCGCAGGCTTCTTGAAACTAACCGAGTTTTGATTACTATTATCTTGCTTATCGCGCTCTTTATTGATTCTCGATAAAATATTTTGATAATTCAAATCGACTAATTTTGAAACTTTGGTAATAAATATTTCCAATTTGGCCGGATCTTCGATGTCCGCGACGTACTTTGTCACTTTGTCGACATATTCCAGCCGTCCTTCATCGCTTTTCAAATCGATTCTTTTAGCGTAATATTGCAAGATAAAATCGTATTTATTTATTAGGCGCTTAGTAAACTTTTTCAAATTTTCAACCCCGAATTGCTTTAAAATTTCATCAGGGTCTAAAAGACAATCGCGATAATCGACAATCGCATACGGAATCTTTAACTTGTCGAGCGTCGAGCACATATTTAACGTTCCTTTTCGTCCGGCATCATCGCCATCCAATAATATTCTAACCTCGACTTGAAGCATCTTTAATAGTCGCGCGTGGAATTCAGTAAAAGCCGTCCCCATCAAAGCGACAGAGGCTTTAATCCCGACACGATAAAGCGCAAAGACATCCATAAAGCCTTCCACGACGTAAACGGCGCCTTCGCGTTTAGCATATGTTTTGGCGTTTTGATAATTGTAAAGAACGTGAGATTTATTGAACACCGGAGAGTTGATGGAATTGACGTACTTAGCTTCACCATTTTTTTCGATGATGCGTCCTGAAAAACCCACAACTTCGTTATACTCATTAAAAATCGGAAACATCAAACGACCTTGAAAACGATCGATGAAATTGCCGGCTCCTTCTCGAATTAATAACCCGGCACGATCAAGCACGTCGACGCGATGATTTTTAGCTCGTAACATCTTGATATTGATTCCGCCTTCAAAGCAGTATCCGAGTTTGAAGAAATCGATCATCTCTTGGTCAATTTCGCGATTTTTTAAATATTCTAGGGCTTTTTCGCCATTTTGCGATTTTAAGGCATATTGAAAATTTGACGCAGCATCATTAAGTGCAGCAAGAATTTCACGAACCTCATCGCTTACTTGACGCGTCGATTCTTCTAATGATTTATCGTGAAAGCCGATAAGCGAAGCGACTTTCTTTACCGCTTCGACAAAAGATATTTTTTCATACTCTTGGACGAAAGTGAAAACATTGCCACCAGCGCCACAAGAAAAACATTTGTAGATTTGCTTACTCTTTGAAATCATTAACGAAGGATTTTTATCAGCATGAAAAGGACATATCGCCGTGTAACTATTTCCCTTTTTAATAACATTGATATAAGTGGAAATAATGTTGACGATATCGGCTTGTTTTCTGATCTCTTCGATAACATTTAAAGGAATCATTCTCTCTCCTTATCTTAAAAAGATACGCGTTTTTTAAGGTAGTCTTTAATCTCTTCGATTTTTATCCGTTCTTGAAGCATCGTATCACGATCTCTTATCGTCACACAGCCGTCATTTATAGTGTCGAAATCGACAGTAATGCAATATGGTGTTCCAATCGCATCTTGGCGACGATACCGCTTACCGATTGAACCCGTTTCATCATAAGTGCAAGAAAAATCTTTGACGAGATCATTTAATAGATTTTCCGCTTGTTCTTTCAATTGCTTAGAAAGAGGCAATATCGCGGCTTTATAAGGGGCGACAAACGGATGTAAATGCATCACAACTCTTGTATCATTTTCAAGTTGTTCTTCTTTCATCGCATCGCAAAGAAGCGTCAAAACCAAACGATCGACCCCAAGCGCGGGTTCGACACAATATGGAACAAAATTTTCTTTGGTAAGTGGGTCGGTATAACTTAAATTTTCCGAAGAATATTCCATGTGACGTTTTAAATCATAATCGGTACGGTCGGCAATCCCCCATAATTCACCCCAACCAAACGGAAAACGATATTCGATATCGGTCGTCGCTTTCGAATAGAAGGCTAGCGCCGCTTTTTCATGATCGCGATATCGTAAATTTTCACGATTGATTCCAAGCGAAATCAAGAAATCGTAACAATATTGTTTCCAATACTCAAACCACTTCAAATCCTCTCCCGGTTTGCAGAAAAATTCCATTTCCATCTGTTCAAATTCGCGAGTTCTGAAGATAAAATTGCCAGGAGTAATCTCATTACGGAACGATTTTCCGATATCGCAAAGTCCTAACGGCAATCTTTTGCGCGTCGAACGCACGACGTTAGCGAAATTTACAAACAGCCCTTGCGCGGTTTCAGGACGAAGATAAACTTCGGATTTTTGGTCTTCGGTAACCCCAATATGGGTCTTAAACATCATTTGAAATTGTCGGATGTCCGTGAACGAGGAGTTACCGCATCGGGGACATTTAATATTGTGTTCGCGAATGTAGTCCATCATCATTTCGTTAGTCCATCCGGCGACTTTAACGTCACTTTGACTTTCGATAAGATCATCGGCACGATGACGAGTCTTGCACGATTTACAATCGATCAACGGATCGGAAAAGTTTCCGATATGACCGGTGGCTTCCCACACTTTGGAATTCATGATTATCGCCGGATCAAGACCGACATTCATCGGCTGTTCCTGAACAAATTTTTTCCACCAAGCAGCTTTGACGTTGTTTTTAAAAAGCACGCCGAGAGGACCATAATCCCAAGAGTTGCTTAAGCCACCATAGATCTGTGATCCTGGATAAATAAAACCTTGCACTTGCAAATGCGAGACGATTTCTTCAAATTTAAATTCACTCATATTCGTACCCTCAACAAAAAAATGTCATAACTAATAACATTATGGCATTATATGTAAGTGAAAAATGTTTGTCAACCTATTATAAGTGTATTTAGCATACTTCGAGAAATAATTCGATCCCTTTTAACTCTTCACACTCAAATCGTGAAATCAAATAGTGATGAAATTCATGGATGAGGCGCAAGGCAATGGTTTTTGTAATCACGTGATAAGTCAATTTCGTGTCATCTACTAAAAAACTATATCGATAACTTTTTAAATATTCGCTAGTTTCTTTTGCTTTTTTGGCACAATGCGCACAAAGATAACCACCTTCATTATAATCAACGGCCACGATATTCGTCTTATTGCCACATATAACACACTCGTTGTACTCTAATCCATATCCGGAAAATAAAATCACTTTAGCCATCATAATCACCACCAATGTCAAAGGATCAAAGCCCTCTTCAAGGGCGATTAAAAAACGACTTAGATATTGATAAATTCTTCCATCATCCTCGTCGATAAAGCGCAATATCATTTCATTTATCGCTTGGGTGGCCGTCATTTTAACGATATCGTCATACAAGCAAAAATAATTTTTGAGACATGTAGCTTCTTTAAGCGTCAGTTTTTGATTTTGAATTCCTAAAGTAAAAACACTTTGGTTTAAAAGTAGACAACTTGCGTAATTCTTAGCATTCGGTTTATTAAGACCATAAGCGGTAAAAGCTTTTCTCCCTTTCGCGGTTAATATATTGATGATTTCAGCCCCATTACGATAAGGAACACGTTTTAAAACTATTCCTTCAAGCTCTATATAATTCATCTCTTATATCCTAATTCTTTTAAGAATTGTTCGGAATCTCGCCACTTCTTCGCAACTTTTACATATGTAGTAAGAAGAACTTTCGTTTTTACGATTTTTTCGATGTCTTTTCGCGCCTCTTCACCGATTTTTTTAATCATTTGTCCGCCTTTTCCAATCAAGATTCCTTTGTGCGTATCGCGTTCTACGATTATTAAAGCTTCGATTCTTAACGTGTCGTTGACCTTTTTCATCCCTTCGATTAGCACCGCGGAAGAATGCGGTACTTCTTCATGGGTGTAAGTCAAAATTTTTTCACGAATTATTTCGCTAATCAAAAACGAAAGCGGATGATCGGATTTGACATTTTGATCATAATAACGAACTCCATCTTCCAAGGTGGATTTAACTTCATTTAATAGACCATCGAGATTAAAGCCGTCCAAGGCGGAAATTTCAAGCATCTTGGCTTCTGGGAAAATAGAAGCATACTCTTTTTTAAGTTTTTCCATTAAGTTGACATTAGTGAGGTCGATTTTGTTAAAAACGATAAATAACGGCGCCTCGACATCTTTCAAACGATCTTTGATAAGCGGATCTTCGCTGGCATTGAATCCTTTAGAAGCATCGACTAAAAGAATCACCGCATCCACCCCTTCAAGAGCCCCGCGAATCTGCTGATTCATGTAGCGATCAAGCTGTCGTCGGCTTCGCAAAACTCCCGGAGTATCGATAAAAATTATCTGCGAGTCTTCGTCGTTATATATTCCTTGAATCGCATCCCGCGTCGTTTGAACTTTAGGGGTCGCGATCGATATTTTTTCATTGACTAAGGCATTGATTAAAGTTGATTTTCCGGCATTTGTCTTTCCGACAATAGCCACAAATCCCGATTTCATCAAAGGTTCTCCTCATCAAAAGCGTAAGGCAGTAATTCTTTAATCGTGGTGTTAAGTGAATCTCCATTTGAGGTTTCAATGTAAATCGGAGCGTCCAAAGGAAAAAGTTCTTCTAGCACTTGACGACACGCGCCGCATGGCGTCACTAATTTATCACTAGTTGCATACAGCGCTAAAGCGCAGATATCTTCCTTCTTATAGCCTTGAAGGTAAGTCGCATACAGCGCATTGCGTTCGGCACACATCGAAAGACCATAGCTGGCATTTTCGATATTGGCACCGAGAATCACTTTGCCGTCTTTTAAGGCAATCGCCGCGCCGACTGCAAAATGCGAATAAGGGCTATACGATAATTTTTGTGCTTCTTTGGCTTTTTCGATTAATAACTTTGCATCCATATTACTACCTCTTTATAAATCTAAAGGATCTAAGATTTGATCCTGTAAATCAAACATCACTTTTTCATCTGCCGCGTTCATGTGATCGTAACCTAAAAGATGAAGAACTCCATGAACGAAAAGGAAGGACATCTCGCGTCTAAAACTATGATGATATTCTTCAGCTTGATTTTGGGCGCGCTTGACGCAGATGAAAATTTCACCCAAATCGCGCGGCAAAGAAAGATCTTTAACAATTTTTATTTCATCAGCGACCTCATCTTCAAAGGCAAACGAAATGACGTCGGTCACGCGATCGATTTTCCGATATGTACGATTGATTTCTTGAATCGTCGCTTCCGACACTAAATTAACCTCAAGGATAAAAGTTCCTTGGAGGTTTAAAAAATCGCATATTCTTTCAAAAAGAAAGCGATAATGCGCTTCGTAATTATCGAGTTCTTCCATCACATCGTTTACAAAGGTCAATTCTAAATCCATTTTTTACCTCGCGTACTTTGATTATATACCTAAGCACGCTTTTTTGCCACTACTCATTTGACGTAAAACATATAAATCGAATTTTCCAATTTTTCACGAGTTCCTTTTAAGGCAAAAATATAACCGCTTAAAAAATCGATGATTCGATAGCGATCTTTGACTGCTAACGAAGACACGTTGACGATCACCGGATGATGACGTTCGATGACGCTTGTAATTTGGTCTACTTCATCAAAAGAAGTCGGAAAAAATACTTGAGGCGGAATCTTATGATATGAATAAAAAGGACCATTGTTTTTGCCCCCTTTTTTATCTTTTAAGACATCTTTGATTTTTTCTAACATAAGTTCCTCCTCGTTTTTTAAATCACAAATTTTTTCAAAAATTCCAAAGCACTTTTTTCAAGACGTGACACTTGGGCTTGCGAAATGTTAAATTCGTTCGCTATTTCAATTTGCGATCGACCTTCAAAATAGCGTTTTTGAATGATTTGTCGTTCCATATCGTTGAGCTTTGTAATCCCATCTTTGAGCGACAAATTGGTAATAAATTTTTTATCGCTATCGGCTTCTGTCGGGATCACATCGAAAAGTTCGAGCGACTCGTTGAAGTCATTGTATAACGGCTCGCTTAAAGAAATGATCGGATTAGTCGCTTCCAAGGATTCGATGATTTTATATGGTTCTACATTGAACTTTGCCGCTAATTCTTCAATTTCAATGCTTTTTCCGTATTCATTCAAATATCGTTCTTTTTCTTTGAGACTTTTATATGCTAAGTCTTTTATTTGCCTTGAGACTCTTAAAAAGGAGTTATCCCTTAAATAGCGTCTTATCTCTCCTTCAATCATCGGAACCGCGTACGTTGAAAAGCGCACATCTTGACTAAGATCAAAATTGTCGATGGCTTTCAATAACCCGATTGTTCCGATTTGAAATAAGTCGTCAAGATTTTCATTTCTCTTTTGAAACTTATTGACTACCGATAATACTAATTTCAAGTTCCCCGTCACTAATGTATCTTTCAGTTCTCGTTCCCCATCCTGATACCTTTTAAGTAGCTGGAGTGTTTCATTGCCACTCAACGCTTGTAAGCGTGAAGTGTCCACCCCAGTGATTGTGACTTTGTATTGGGCCAAGTAATATTTCTCCTTCGCCCATTAATTTGTCCGATTTTTATTTTTTTAAACTTACTTTTAATTTTTTGAGGATCCGTTTTTCAAGCCGCGAAATATAGGATTGTGAAATTCCTAAAGTTTCAGCTGTCTCTTTTTGCGTCATCTCTTCGCGACCATTTAAACCAAAGCGCATCTCGAGAATTTCTTGTTCCCGCGGTTTTAAAGTTTTGATCGCCTCTAAAAGTTCATTGCGCTTCTCGTCGTTATCGATGTCATCGATAATTTTCATCTCGTTTTCGCTTAGCACATCGCTTAAAAGCAACTCGTTCCCATCATAATCGCACTTAAGCGGCTCATCGAGTGACACCTCATTGCGGGTTCTGGCTTTTTTTCGTAAGTGCATTAAAATTTCATTCTCGATGCAACGTGAAGCATATGTTGCCAATTTGATGTTTTTATCCGTTTTGAAAGTATTGATGGCTTTAATTAACCCTAAAGTTCCGATAGAAACCAAATCTTCGAGATTGGTGATATTCGTCTCATAACGCTTGGCTACATAAACCACGAGTCGTAAATTGTGCTCGATTAATTTATTGCGAGCTTCTAAGTCACCTTTTAAAAACAGATTGATATATCGCTCTTCATCTTGTGGATCAAGAGGCGGTGGCAAAACCTCTTTTCCGTTCACATAATAGACACTTTTACCGCCGAAAAGGCGATTGATAAGACGTTTTAAATGATTAAACATGAATCCTCCTAATGTAAAAAGGCGTTGAGCAAACAATCGCAACCATTAAAATCAGCGACTTGATCCGCTAAAACGACATAGACAAAGTACGATTCGGCACCATCATTCAAATCCAACAGAGCTTTGAACCCGTCATATTGATGATGACTGTCGACAGTTTGAACTTCGATCTTTTCCGTCTTGGAGTCAACGCCATAAGGCCACCGATTTTTTGCGATAAAAATCACTGGTGTATTGAGATATTTTAAAGTATTGCCAGTATCGAAATATGAACTCAAAACTAAATGATGATTTTTATAAGTGATCATACATTGAGTCTTGTAATTGTTTAAATGGTATAGTTTATCGACAAAAGTCGCCGCCAAAAGCAATGAAAGAGCAAATATCGGAATCAATAACATTTTTACCATTGCTGTCGGTTCTAAAATCGTGACAATGCCACGATAAATCGTGATATTTGAGTCGAGCATAAAAAGAAAAAAACCTAGTCCGTAATAGCACAATAAATATAACACCGAAGCGTGAAACCACTTTTTCTTGTAGATGATCATCATCATTGTTAAAAGAAAAAATGCCAATATCAAATACCCAATTATTTCATTTAAATAATGTGTGTATACACTAATTGTTTGTCCTAAAATTAAGATGCATAAAACCCCCTTTTTAGCTCGGTAAGTGGCGACGATTTTCACAAAAAATAAACTTACCATCGATAACGTTAAATTCGATAACATCGTTAAGTCAAAGTAGATGTTCATCTTTCATCACCACCGTGATTTTAACGCAAAAAAAATGCGAACTATGTCGCATTTTAATGTTTGTCGTTTATTATTTTATTTCGTCGTTGAGGAAGAAAGGAATTATGCTATCTTCGGTGTTGGTTGAGGTATCGTTTTCCTCGGTTGAAGGAGTCGGTTCCTCTTCCATATCTTTTCGTGTTCGTAACGGCGGTTGCTTTACGGCCGCTTCATAATCGTAATCTTCATCAAATTCAGTAGCGATAACCGAAATCAGCATTTGGTCGTTGAGTTCCGGATTTTGCTGTACCCCGAAAATGATATTGACATTAATTCCGGCGGCTTCGGTAATGTAACTCACCGCATCTTGTGCTTCATCAAGGGTTACACCGTTTCCTCCGGTGATATTGATAATGGCTGAATGTGCTCCTTTAATGGAAGCTTCTAAAAGCGGAGAAGCAATCGCATTTGTCGCCGCTTCCATCGCCTTATGCTCTCCAGAACCGATTCCAAAACCGATTAAGGCGACACCTTTATCTTTCAAAGTAGTTCTTACATCGGCAAAATCAAGGTTAATTAAACCCGGAAGAATGATAAGATCGGTAATCGTTTTCACCGATTGCGCCAAAACGGCATCGGAAGTCGCAAACGCTTCAGCGATCGGTCGATTTCCATTGATCATCATCAATTTATCATTGGATACGATGATGATCGAATCGACGTTTTTCTTCAGCTCGCCGATTCCTTCAACGGCGCGAACTTTACGGGAATTGCCTTCAAATCCAAAAGGACGAGTGACAATAGCGACCGTCAAACATCCGGCATCTTTAGCAACTTTTGCGATTACAGGAGCCGCGCCGGTTCCAGTACCGCCACCCATTCCAGCGGCGATAAAAACCATATCGGCATTACTTACGATTTCTTTAATGTCTTCAATGCTATCTTCAGCTGCCGCACGACCGATAGATGGATCCCCGCCGGCACCTAAGCCTTTAGTAATATTTTTGCCTAAGACTAACTTTTTTTCAGCTTTCGAGGTCGCAAGTGCCTGAGCATCGGTGTTACAAACCCAAAACTCAACGCTTCTAATTTGTTCCTCAATCATTTGATTGACCGCGTTATTTCCGGCACCGCCGACGCCGATAACAACGATTTTGGCATATGATTCAAATGCGTCAAAATTAAAGTTCTCCATATTTTTCCTCCATTTTATAATTCATCATTAAAATTAAAATCCACATGTAGTGAACTATTTTCATCTTCAATGCGCGAAATGGTATTTTGCATAACGTCTACATCTTCGTCGATAAGGTGCACATCGCCATACTTGATAATTCCAAGACAATTAAGATAAGCTTTGTCACGAGTCCCAATCGTCGTAATTCGATAATCGATGACCTCAAGACCCAATTGTTGTTTAATAAAAGATTCCAAACCTTTAAGTTTTGCAAACCCTCCTGAAATTACTAAAGGGTAACGTTCATTGTTCCACTTTGTGATAATTCGTCTTAATGTTTCAATTAGTGAACTATTTAATGAATGTTCGATCACGGCTTTCAATTCATCAACCTGATGATCTTTGACTATTTCAACTTTGTACTTGGGACCAGAGTCAAGTCCATAGCGATTCAATAACTCACAAGCGGTGCTATGTGGACACGAAAATGCCTTTTGAATCTCTTCGACAATATCTTCTCCACCAAATCTAAAGCAATCATTTTTGGAGATAATTTCACGCGAATTGATAAGCGTAAATGTTGAAATTTTAGCACCGATATTTAAAAGATAGTACGAAGATGGGATTGATTGCATTCCTTCTAAATAGAGTGCAGAAGCGTATGGGGCCACCACAAAGTGGCGAATTTTAACACCTACTTTGTCCAACACCTTGCGATACCCGTTCACAACTTGCTTGTTCATCACATAAATCATCGCTTTTACAAGCAATGAGACAGAATATTTTCCAAGTGGCGGACGAATGGATATTTCTTTTGTATCTAGAATGTATTGGTATGGAATAATATCGACAATTTCAAGACTGTCACTAAATTGTGTCTTACTAAGTTGATTCAGTGCATTGTTAATATCGATTTGAGCGATTTCTTTTTTAGGTGAAATAATCATCGTCGATACTTCATTTTTGACAAATGTCATGCTGATAGGTGGCAAGCATAAAATCACTTCATCAATCTTAATGCTTAACGCTTCAGTAGCTTCGGAAATTAATTTTTTAATTGCATTGCTCACGCTATTTTCGTCTTCGATTTGACCATTAGAGACACCGCTAATATCAGTTTCAAGTGCATGCAAAATATGGACGGTACCGTCAAGGACAAATCCGATAACCAATCTAGCAATTTTAGAAGTAATTTCTAAGGCGACGTAACGATTATTGTTATTCATTATCTAATCTCCTCTTTCCATTCGACACATTTTCTTCGTGAATCGCTGAAAGTTCCACAAACAAATGAATATACATCTTTTTCTTCCTCATCAATGGTTTCTTTCAACGTTGCTTGTGCTTCACTAGTAGCGTTATTAAATAAGGTTACAATAGTATCATACGCCAAATAAATTGAGATTTCATCATCTGTCGCATCATATGGATCAAAAGTTACTTTTATAAGCGGTTGGTTTCCAAATAGCGAAAAGTAAAAGGAAAATAAATTTTTGGAATCTTTGAAAATGTTGAGATATTTTAATTTTTCATAACTTTCGGTAGCTCTAGTCAAATACGATTTTTCGATAAGATTGATAACTGTTTTCTTATCGTCATCTTGAGGAGAATAAATCAATTTCGGAAGAGAAGAATTCATTATCAAAAAATCTTTAACCAATTCATTGTCATAAAGTTCTTCATGAGCTTCGCCGTCATTGAAATAGACGATATTATTGTAGTACGCTCCAGGCGCCAATTCTTTGACTTCTATTGTTAATGAAAACGGATTGATCGATACTTTAGTATGATTTCCTGGAAAAAGCGGATGATTGTCTATTAAATCTTTAACATTTTTTTCATCGATAAAATATAGCGAATCTTGACGAGATAAATGGGCAATTTCAAGAATTTTATCGCCATCGTAATTGACGTTTCCTTTCAAAGTGTAATTACTGACACGTGCAAATGGCGAGATAAAATAAACGATGATAAGCAAGTAAATGAAAGTGATAAAACCACACTTGACAAAAAAGCGATTTCTTTTTTTGCGGTTGTAAAGTTTTAATTGCTCTTCAAATGGAATCTTTTCAGTTTCCATCGTCATTCACCTAACTTTCCAAAACGATAATCTCCAATTTAGGAGCTATATCTAGGTAATTATATAATAATTTAGAACATCTTTCAATTAACACTAAGATATTTCGGAAAGAATTATGACCATAAATCTCGATAAAATTTGCGTGTTTTAAGGAAATTCGCGCCGTCTCATTTTGAAAGTTTTTGGCACCCAATCGCTCTAATATTTGTCCGATTGAGATTCCTTGAGGATTAGTAAAAGTCGAACCTAAAGTTCTAATTCCATGAGGTTGCACTTTCAATCGCTGACGATGGGCGTTTAAATAACTTGCTTTAAGTGCATCGGATGACGCAATAATTTTTTTAAAATAGACTTTAACAATCAGCAATTGTTTACTCTTAAAAATAGAACTGCGATAAGTAAACAAGGCCTTATCATGTGAAATAATGACGATTTCTCCCTTACGATTCAAAGCCACCACTTTTTCTACTATGTCTCCGATTGACTCAAAAAAACAACCGCAGTTGTTGACGATAGATCCTCCGATTAAACCTGGAATATCGCCGAGCTTTTCGATTCCGCCATACCCTTTTTCAATCATATAACGAACAAGATATGGCAATGAGACACCACTATCGACAATCAACGTATCTTTTTTATCGACGATCTGACTTCTGGTAAACTTTAAGTAATATTTATCGCTATAATCAAAGGCGAATAACATTTTCGACGTGTTTCCTAAATAGATAAAATCCTTATCTTGATGTGTCTTAAGATATTGTTTAACCTCTAAAAGATCATCACTTTCAAGATACTTTTTAACGATACCGCCGATTTTGATATAGCTCTTTTCGGCGATACAATAATGGTCTTTTTCAATCATATTTTTCAATTAGTTGTACGATATCTTCGCAAGATGAAGATTTTTTTATTTCTCTTTGTACATTTTTCATCATTTCTTTGATTTTTTCATCTTCAATCACCCTAATGATTTCACTTTTTAAAAGATACGGATTTAATTGCGCTTCTTGCATTTCGACGCAGCCTCCCTTTAATGCAAGATACGAAGCATTCAAATGCTGATGATTATGCTTTACATACGGCGAAGGTATCAAAATTAACAAACGTCCAAATTCGATAACTTCAGCGATCGAACTGCCTCCGGCGCGCATTATTATCAATTCGTGGGTTGCAAAAAGTTCATCCATTTTACCATAAGAAACGATAGTTACATTGGTGCTTTTTTTCATTTTTTTGGCTTTTTCATAGTATTTAGTGCCACTGATAATCGTAATTTGATATTGGGGCAGTAGCGACGCAGTATTGATAGCAAGTTCCAATAAAGTCGTCGAACCTAAGGAGCCACTTACAAAAAGAATCGTTTTCTTTTTGGGGATTTCCATCGTCCTTTTCATTAAAAAACCAGATGGATTTCCAAGATAATGAACCTTTAATTTTTTCGGTTTTTTCTCTAACTTTGATTCATCGAAAGAAAATATCAAGTCGTCTGCTCGTTTTAAAGAGAACTTTAAAGCGTCGCCAAGCGGGACATTTTGTTCGTGAAGAATCAATCGTTTCCCCTTTATCTTTGGCATGCAAGATACCACAAAAGTAATAAACCCGCCACATCCAACTATCACATCAAAATTTTCGATTAAGTTATTAAGTTTTCGAAATTCTTTGATTTCTAAAGGATAATGTTTTACGTCTTTAACAAAATTTTTAAATGATTTAGCGATTTCAAGGACAATAAGATCCTCTTTATCGATTAACTTTTCCTCGATTTCTCCTTTTATTCCCAAATATTTGATCAAATGTCCGCGCCTTTTTAATTCTGTTCCTAAAGCGATTGCCGGATTGATGTGGCCTCCTGAAGACGAAGCACATAATAACACTCTACTCTTGTTCATTTTTATTCACCATTAATCCTAAAGAAAAAAGCAAAACACACAGCGAAGAACCACCATAACTGATAAGCGGTAACGTAATTCCGGTCACCGGAAAAAGCGAAATAACGACTCCTAAATTGATGATCACTTGAATCATGAATAATGCCAAAAGACCTAAACACATGTAGCATTTAAAAATATTTTTGGTACTGAAAATCAATTTAAAGGCACAAAAAAACATCAACCCATACAATCCGATGACGATTAATCCGCCGAAAAGACCAAACTCTTCCACGATGATGGCAAAAATAAAATCTGTCTGAGGTTCTGGCAAATAATAATGCTTTTGATAACTTTCCCCGATTCCTTGACCTAATAATCCCCCGGGTCCTATCGCATATAAACTTTGAATGATTTGAAATCCCGAACCCAATGGATCTTGAAACGGATCGATAAATGACATGATTCGTTCAAAACGATATGAAGCCGAAAGTATTAAAATACACACGGCAAAGATGCCGGTGAACATGAAAATGACAAACCATTTTAGTGGCATTCTTGAAGCGTAAATTTGCGCAAATAACGATACGGCAAGAACCATGCATGTACCAAAATCAGGTTGCAGCATAATTAATATAAATCCGATTGAAGCAATCAATAACGGAGGTAAAATCGTTTTGATTTTATCGCTTTGTTCATAAAATTTTTCAAGATACTTAGCAAAGAAAATAATCAGCGAAATTTTTAAAAATTCCGATGGTTGAAAAGAAAAACCGCCGAATCCAAGCCACGAAGCAGAACCGCCGCGAATTAATCCGACTCCGGGAATCAAAACTAAAATTAATAGCAAAAACGAAATGGCCAAAAAGTAATTGGCATATTTTTTTAAAAACGAAGCGCTGATTTTACTACCAAGAAAAAAACCACCGATTCCCACACACGCGTAAAGTGCTTGCCGTTTTAGAAAATAAAACTGATCGCCATATTTAAACTGAGCCCATACTGAAGAGGCTTCATAAACCATAAAAACTCCAAAAATGGTTAAAAGCAATCCGGAAATGGTGAGTGCTTTACGATAAAAATTGCTATTCATAGTAAACTTTAACTAACTGGTTAAAGTGCTCACCCCTTTTCTTGTAGGAACTATATTGGTCGAAAGAACTACATCCCGGGGAGAATAAAATCGTCCCATGATTAAAACTAAGTTCGTGCAATCGTTCAAACACTTCGTCTAAATCATCGAACGTTTCGCCATTTAAGTACTGCGAAAGAAGTTTTTGATCACGGCCGTAGATAAAAATTTTGTCATCCTCGTTGAATTTTAAATTTTCGATACCACCGGATTTATAAATTCCTCCGACAATAATCGCCCGCGGTCCGTTTGTAAAAGTGTTTATCGCGGCCTTTAAAGCATCGCAAGATGTCGACTTTGAATCATTGACAATCGTTAAAGTATCGTTTTGATAGATAATCTCTTCGCGAAATGGCACCGGAATAAATGATTTTAAACCTTTTTCAATATTTTGATAAGTTATACCAAGCGCTAGCGCACATCGAATGGCTTTTATAATGTGTTTGATATTGTGAGCGCCACGTAAAGAGATCGTAGTAGCATCAATTATATATTTTTCATCAATTATAAAATTTGTACCATTAAATATAACCCGTGATTTCTCTTCATTAGGAAGAGTTTCAAAACCCATATCCTCAAGACCGATTATTTGCGATCTTTCAAGATTTAACATCGCTCTTTTTTTCGATGCCCGATAATATGTATAACTTACTACACTATCTAAATGATTAGGCGTGAGATTGGTATATATTAAAATCGTCGGTTTAAATTGATAAATATCTTCTAATTGAAAAGATGACACTTCGACGATAAAAATTTCAGTATCTCTATTTTCAATTAGAGCTTCACAAAGCGGTGTACCGATATTGCCACATACTGTGGTTTGATAAGTGGTTTTTAAAATCGATTCAAGTAGCTTTACGAGAGTCGTTTTCCCATTAGTGCCACTAACGGCGATCAATTTTTGATTTTTAAGATAACGAAATCCCAATTCAATCTCAGAAATCACTTCACGCGACAAAAGACGGCAGATTTCATAAATCTCATCGGTGGCTTTTATACCCGGCGAACGAACGCATAGATCAAATAATGGCAATTCATCTTTTAATCGCCGTTTATCATAATATTCAACTCCCGGCAAAGTAATCTTCTCTTCATCGTAAACTGCGATTTCGTTTCCGTTTTTTAATAATTCGTACGCTGCCTTTCCACTCTTTTTAAATCCCAAAATCAACACTTTCATAGTCCCACTCCAATCATTAAAGCGACAAACGATAGCACTAATGCCAAAAGCGTGAAAACCATGACAACTTTCCACTCGGCAACTCCCTTCATTTCAAAATGATGATGAAGAGGTGCCATTAAAAAAACACGCTTATGGGTCATTTTAAAATATGCGACTTGAATGATCACACTCAATGTTTCAATCACAAAAAGTGCTCCAACTACAACAAGACTTCCTTCAGCTTTTAAGACGATGGCGATTATTGCTAAAACTCCGCCTAACATCAAAGAACCACAATCGCCCATAAAAATTTTGGCAGGATGCAAATTTAATGGCGCAAAACCGACAAGGGCGCCAAATAAAGCACATAACAGAAAGCTAACATCGTATTGTTCACGCACTAAAGCGATAGTCACAAATGGCATAAGAGCGATGATCATCAGTAAGGTCGCTAAACCATCAAGACCATCAGAGAGATTTACCGCATTGCCACTTCCTACAATCATTAGCGGAAAAAGAAAAATAAACAACACTCCGATGTCGATAATAATCTTTGGAAATGCCAAATGAAAATACCAAGTGGTACTATCGCTATATCCTAAAAAAATGAGAATCAAAAAAGCGATAAGTAATTCTAAAAGGAAACGAATCGAAGCCGGCATTCCTTTTGAATCATGGTAGTGAACCTTACGATAATCGTCAATTAAGCCAATTAAAAAATAAGATGCCATCACCAAAATAATTGCTTGAACATCGCGCAACAAAAAACTCGATGGAGATATTAAAACGAGCGATAAAAAAGTAGCGACGATCATTCCGATACCACCCATTGTCGGAGTCTTATTCTTCAGTTGATGAGTGCTTACAATATCTTCGCGTATCGCTTGATATAGAGATTCTTTTTTGGCTTTTTTTATTATAAATTTATTGATAACATTTGAAACTACGACACTTATCAACAATATTAAAGCGCATTTTATAACGACGACTTGCCGGAAATCCATGATTCAACCTCCTTATAGTCACTATATGGCACTTTGCGATTTCCGATGATTGAATAATTTTCATCTCCTTTGCCAAGGATTACCACCAACTCATCGGCGGACGCGTGATCTAAGGCGTATTTTATCGCCGTTTTACGATTATGGATGATGATGAAAGAATCTTGATGACCAGCGACAATATCGTCGATGATTTTTTGCGGATCTTCATTTCGAGGGTTATCATCCGTCACAATTCTTTTATCAGCATATTCAAGTGCCAAATTTCCATATCGTTTTCGCTTCGTGGTGTCGCGTTCTCCACCCGCGCCAAAGATTACGGTCATTTTTCCTTGATGAATCTTCTTTAAGCAACTTAGTACCATTTTAAAACTACTTTCCGTATGAGCGTAATCGATGATGATGTATGGCTTTTGATAAACGAGATCCATACGTCCTTTTATCGGTTTTAAGTTACTGACACATTGCCTAATATTTATAAAATTTTCACTTTGTAAAAATGCGATTAATAGCGAGATATTGACTATCGATATCGCTGATAGTTTAGTTTTATATCTACAATTTTGAAAATTGAATTCAGTTAGTGAAAGGCTCGATGAAATAACATTCGGTAATCGTACTTTTATACCATTCAGCTCCTTTTTTAATGCTTGAGAATAAAACAATTTGCCATGTGGGTTACTGCTTATAAAATCTAGCTTTGATTGATGGTACGCTTCGATTGTTTGGTGATAGTCAAGATGATCGCTTTCTAGATTCGTTAAAAATATTGTATCAAAACGTATGCCGTTTACACGTTCTTCCTTATAAGCGATTGAACTCACTTCCATCACTAAATATTGATCATGACGTTTGACGGCTTCATTGAAAAAATATGCGATTTTTGACGCGCGTGGTGTCGTTAAATCACTCATAAACGTTTTTTCGTCGTATCGTACAGTAGAAATTAGCGCCACCTTTTTTTTATAAAACTCCAAAGCTTCGACTAATAAGTGTGCGAGACTGGTTTTTCCGTTTGTACCGGTTATCGCAATGAGATGCAATTCACTTAAATCGAGATGATAAAAATAAGCGCAAATATCAAAGACTCTTTTTTTTAGATCTTTGACATAAATGGTAC
The DNA here is from genome assembly GCA_947588815.1 of uncultured Bacilli bacterium. GTDB lineage: Bacteria > Bacillota_I > Bacilli_A > RFN20 > CAG-449 > CANQAG01. The sequence continues at coordinate 20,560 of CANQAG010000008.1, read as the reverse complement.
CTCGTATTTTTTGATCGGCAAGAATCAAGGGACACCGACTTTTTTTTGCCTCTTTTACCTGACGTTTAGTCGTGTAATGGTGACCATTGATGGCTAAAAAACAAGTGGTTTGATCGACAGATGATAAATCTTCTTCGATTTTTTCGATTTCGCGTGAATCGTCGCTTGTTACTCCAATGAAGGCTAAAATTTCTTTAATTTTCATTTTATTCACCGCCTAGCATAATCACAACTTTAGAACCGATAGGAATCATTTCGCCGACGCGCGGCAATTGATCGATTACTTTATTTCCCGATCCGACAAAAACAAAAGTGAAGTCGCGTGATTTAACTTCTTTTTTATCTTTACCGATAAAATTCGGTACTTGCGCCGTCTTAGTATCCATCCATGTGTATTCACGTTCAATACCCTCATAATTTTTTTCTACACCGAGTGTCTTTAAACAATCTTCAATAATTCTTCCGATAATCGGACCGACGGTTGTTCCACCGTACTGTACGGCGTTATGCGCATTCTTGATTGAAAAATAGCAAACTAAGCGCGGATCGTTCATCGGGGCACCGGCGATAAAAGAAAGAATGTATTTTCCATCGACATAGACGCCGTTTTCAGCAATTTGAGCCGTTCCTGTTTTACCTCCGACACGATAACCTTCAACGTATGCTTTACGCCCTGATCCGCGAGAAACCACCGATTCCAAGGCTCGACGCATCGTCTTTGACGTTTCTTCACTGATCACTTGACGTACAACTGTTGGAGTAACTTCATAGACTCTTTCCATCAATGATGAAGAAAGAAGCGATTTACAAACATGAGGTTTAAAAAGATAACCTCCATTAATCACAGCGCTGAATGCTGTCACTAACTGCATCGCAGTGACTGAAATACCTTGGCCAAAAGCGGTAGTCGCTTGTTCTAATTCGTTAAAATTATCATATGAAAACATGATTCCTTTATTTTCCCCTTGGATATCGACCCCGGTTTTTTGATTAAATCCAAAATCTTTGACGTATTGATATAATTTATCTTTTCCTAGCATCCTTGCAATTTGAACAAATCCGGGGTTAGAAGAATTCTCCAACACTTCAAGATAAGTCTGCAATCCATGTCCGCCTTTTTTCCATGAATTGATGCGGGTACCGGCCACAATTTCGTATCCCTTATCATAGTAAGTATCATTATCGATATCGATTAAATTTTCATTGATTGCCGAGGCAAATGTGATCGCCTTAAAGGTAGAACCCGGTTCAAAAGAATTATAGACCGGCAATAATCGATTGTAGATAGTCTGATCATAATCTTGATAACGATTGTTATCGTAAGTCGGTCGATTGCCGATCGCAAGAATTTCACCATTATTGGGATCCATAATAATCCCTACAACTTCATCGGCGCTGTATTGTAAGTATGCATTTTCCATTTCCCGTTCGAGGATATTTTGCAATCTTAAATCGATGGTTAGTTCTAAACTCATTCCTTGACTGGGGGCGATGATTTCACTTTGGGTGTTGGGGAAAAGACCGCCTTTGGCATCCATATAATAATTTAACGAACCCCTTTTGCCGGTTAAATAGTTGTCATAATAACTTTCAAGTCCCGCAAAACCAATATTGTCAATCCCCACAAATCCAATTAAAGAAGCCATATATTCTTTATATGGATAGGTGCGAAGATTGTCTTGAACTAAATAAATACCATCAAGTGAAAGCTTTTCAATCTGTTCGGATTGTCCATAAGTCAATTTTCTTCCATAAGGATGGAAGGAAACTATCGAAGCTTTTTTATTGAGTTTTTCAAAAATTATTTCTTGATCGACTCCAAGAATACTTGCAAGATTAACGCTAGTTTGCATTTTATCTTTAACTTGATAAGGAATCGCATAAAGCGATAAGGTCGGTTCATTAGTGGCCAATAATTCTCCATTTCGATCGATAATATAACCGCGTGGGGCATAAAGCGGAAAAGACCTTTGCCATAATTCAGACGCTAAAGTTACCAATTCTTGATGCATAAATATCGTGTTATAAGTCAATTTAAAAACTATCGAAGCCACCAACAAAACCGTGATAACCGCGATAGTTCTGATTCTTTTAATAAGCATTAACGGGAGCATTTTAATCACCGTTAAATGATATTATCTTTATTTTTCTATTATGACCTCATCGACTTTAAAATTTAAGCCGTAACGATCTTTTTTCCATTTACCGATCAGTTTAAATTGTTCACCTCTGATTTTCGGAAGCAAAGAAAAACCGATAAAACTTGTCATGCTATTGATCTTTCCGCGAATATGATTTTCTTTAAATGGATAGATTTCATTTTTAGAAAGGTTAATTGAGAAAAAAGGCTCTTCAAATCCGTTTCCAAATGGATGTAAGCTTTCTAAAATCGCAAAATTCTCATCGTTAAAATCATCCTTTTCCATTGTAACGATCGCTTTTTTAGGTAAGCTCCACGTTTTATCGCGAATAAACTCGTTGACACCGGCGATAAATGAAGGCAAATTCTCTCGTTTTAAAGTCAATCCTCCCGCGCATGCATGACCACCATAACGTTCTAATAGTGGCGCTGTAGCACTGAAAATATCAATTAACGAAATACCTTCGTATGAACGTGCCGATCCGATTAAAAACTCTGGATTTTTACTATCGCTAGTTAGTATTATACATGGTTTTTGATATTCATTTTGAATTCTTGAAGCGATGACCCCCACTAGTCCTTCTTGAATTTTGTCACACTCATTAATGATCACTCTCACCGTTTCAAAATTAGCGCGATCGAGGGTTGAAACAGCATTTTGAGTTAAGGCTTTTCTTAAATTATTATTGCTCTCGATAAAAGCGTGAAGGCGAACTATTTCAGTGCGATCGGTTTCAACAAAGTATTTGACAACACGATTGATCGCGATCGTCTCATTGACACGCCCGACAGCATTGATTTTAGGCGCGATTTCAAATCCCAAGGTAGTCTCGTCATAATGTTCACTTTTAGAAAGCAAATCAAATTGAAGATAATGCTCGCTATTCAAATATCTTAATCCTAAGCGCAATAAAGTGCGATTATGATCTTTCAATTCCATGAGATCAGAAACCGTCGCCAAAGAAGCAAGCGCTAAAAGATAATGATCTACATCTTGCAGAATAAGTCGTGAAAGCATGAAACTCACATAAGCGCCACACGAAGACGCACTGGTTACTTTTCTTTTGAATGGGTGAACTATCGCATAACTTGGTACTTCTTTAAACATCATTTCATGATGGTCGGTAACAATGACGTCGATTCCGCGTTCTTTGGCTAATGTCAAAGCTTCGATTTGATTGACGCCATTGTCTACAGTGACGATAAGCGAGTAGCCTTTATTTGCGATTTCTAAGACTTTTTCAGTTGTGATCCCATATCCGTCGAGATAGCGTGAAGGAATGTAATATCCAGGATTTAATCCCCGTTTTTTTAATGCGATCATTAAAATCGATGTCGCCATGATTCCATCGCAATCATAGTCGCCATATATCATTACTTTTTCGCTGTTTTCAATCGCCTTTTCAAGGCGGTTATAGGCTTTTTCGATATCGATCAAATTATACGGATCTTCTAAATCATTAAGATCGATCTCTTCTATCAATTTAGAATATTGCTCATCATCAATATTCAAGGCCTTTAAAAGACGTTCCACAAATATCATATTGATACTCCTTTAAAAAAAGGTTGCCAAGAGGCAACCTCATTATTAATCGTTAATACCCGGAATTATCGCTTCTTGCGGTTCACTACCTGGATTGCGACGGGCTTTTTCTTCTCTCGCTCTCCGTTTCTTTTCAGCGCGCATCGATAACTTTTTCAAGCGATGATATCTTAAATGTTTACACATAAAGAGATAGAACGGCACCAAGAGATAAAGCACAACGACGATTCCAAGTAACAAAGTGATGGTCAAGCCGATATATAACGAAGACATCGAACTTGGACATAACGCTAGAAGAATTACGATTAAGAACAACAGTGAAATTTCAAACGTATATAAAGTCGGCATATACGAATCGTAAGCTTTTAGAGCAATTTCTTCGCGTTGTTCGTAAACGGTAACTTTCACTTTGTATTCACGAGTCAATTGTTTAACTTTCTCAATGAATGGAATGACAAGCAGCGCCGTAAGGGCCACGCCGCCTAAAATTCCGATTCCCGCATAGCTATTGACCGCGACTCTTGTCACTGATAACAATCCAAGGGCCACCGTTCCTTCGCTAAGTAAGATACCGGCTGTGGCAAGTCCAAAGCGAAGACCGAAACGAACAAGGATGTAAGCCGTTGCCATCGCCGCAGTGACACCGAGAAGAATCAACGAACTATTGAAGGTATTTTGCGGAACAACCGGAGTTGTTGAAGAGACGTAAACTTTAGCGTTTCCATCTTCATCCAATATTTTGTTTTTAATGGTCTCGATTTTTGCTTGATCGGTGATTGCAAAATCGAATTGTGCGGTAATATAAGCGATTTCAGCATCTTCGTCTTCTTGATTGGGGTCATTTTGAACAACGATGTTTACTAAGGACGTATCGAGTTTAATGTCATCCGCTTTGAAGAAATCTTCGACGTCGGAATTGTAGACAAACATGTCGGTTTTATTTGTGACGATATCCACACGACCACTTACGCTGAAATCATCGGTGTAATTGAAGTGAGTGGTAAATAAACCTAAAACAAGAATTGCTGCGACTGATACAAGCGTCAAACCGCCGGCGATAATCGCATTGCGACCTTTTTTAGCCATAAATGGATAGGGATTTTTGACTTCATCTTTTTTATCTTCTTCAGTTTTACTAACTTCAGAAGTTGTTTCTTCGTCATTTTTAAATTTAACACCGAATTGATTTAAATGATTGTTGGCATAGGAACTACCGCATAACCAATACATCATCCATTTGCCTAGCAAAGTTGTAAAGATTAAGTTACTTAAAGATCCGACAATGAGGAAGAGCGAGAAATATTTAAGTTGTTGTCTAGCGACAAAATAAGCGACAAGACCAACCGCGAAAAGCAAGATAGAAGCATCGAGAGCGACATATTTAGAACGTTTAAACGCTTCGTTGCTAGCTTTTAACGGATTGCGACCTTTTTTCAATTCATCCTTGAATTTTTCAAAGTAACTGATTAAGAAGATTATGGAACAACCGATCACTGCGACAATTCCAATCACGATGGCTGGCGACATCTGGAAGCCTAATCCGTTGAATAAGACGATGTCGACAAAAAGCGAAGCCAAAATTGAGACAACTCCTACTACTCCAGCCCATCCGTAAGAATAGACAAAATAGATAGCTAAAACCAATAGCGCGATTCCAATAGCCAATACGATCTTAGAGGAAGCGCCATTGCCATATGAAGGATCAACGTAATGTTGATACAATTTAGTTAAGACAAAATCGTGTTCGCTTGAAGTCAAAATACGTTGATATGAGTGAGCTTGTTCCGCCGAAGCAAAGTCGGTTTTATCATAGCCACAATTGGTTATTGTCAAGGTTTGAGCCTCTTCATCGAAGTTAGTACCACTTTCGGCGGTCACAATAGCGATGATTTTTTCTTGCATTTTTTTACCTTCAAAACTATCGCTTTTAGCCTCTTCGTAGGTATCTGCTTCGGTTTTATTCATCCAAATAACGACGGTATTTTTAGCATTTTCAACATCGGTATTTTCTTCCGAGTGTTCCAATAAACCTTTAAATTCGTTAATATTTTTAAGACCGATTATTAATGATGGTGTTCCGGAATCATATTTAACCGAAACATTGTTGCGATCGATAACCTCTTCTTCGGCACAACGATCGCCATAAGTACAAACACTCAACGGCTTAGTAGCTTCAACGCTTCTTAAGATGTTCTCAAGGTTAGCGCTGGAGTTTGGAGTCAAAACAACGCGAAGTTGATAATAGTTTTCATCTTCGTCGAATTCGGTATCAACGCGAGAATTTTTAACCCCGGCGACTTCAAGACGATCAGTCACTAAATCGCTGACTTCGGCTAAATTTTGATTCTCGGTTCCTTCATCGAATTCAACATGATAAACCACTTCATAGCCCCCGGCAAATTCAAGACCATAATTCATCTTTTCGAGATGAAATTGTAAATTGAATCCCACAACAAGGACTAGTGACAATGCCATGATTATAAACGCTATAAAACGACGCATATATTTTCCTCCGTGTTCTAAATAATTTAACAATCGATTAAGTTTTATTGAGAAAGATCTCTGGATTTTCAAATTTTTTTAATGTGGTTATACCACATAAAAAATAAATCGCTAATTCAATATATCATTACATGAGTAATCTTTCAAGAATGAAGGCGCAAAATGAACAAAAAAAATACTAGTTTTTATCTACTATCGCTTTTAGTTATCGGTTTCTTTGCAAAGTTCATCTCGCTTAGTAACCGGATTGTTCTTTCACGGACGATCGGAATCGGAGCGATGTCTCTTTTTACCCTTGTCAATCCCCTTATAGTTCTACTTATCACTTTTTCTAGTCTTTCACTTCCTACGGTCGTCGCCACTCTCATCGCCAAAAAGCCACAAGAAAGTAAAAAAATCTTCATTTCCGCGTTTACATTGATAATGTCTATCGCTATTATCTTGATGATTTTAATCTTCTTTTTAAGTGAATTTATCGCTTCGAATATGCTTCACAACAAACAAAGTGTCGAAGCCATCAAAGCATGTTGCCTTTTAATTCCGTTAGTTTCGTTATCAAGTATCATAAAAGGTTATTTTCTTGGGAACAGCGAAGTTCGTCTCACTTCATTTTCGCAAATTTTCGAAGAAGGCAGTCGTTTGATTTTCATCGTTGTTTTTTCCAGCTTTTTTATGATGCAAAGCGACGATAAAAAAGCAGCTTTTGCCGTTTATTCGCTCTGTGTCGGGGAGATCTTTCAAACAACCTATCTTTTGCTTTTCGCAGAAGAAAAATTTATCAATCGCTACAAAAAACTTTTTATCGATTCCTTTCATCGCGAAAACTTCGCTTATAAAGAAATTTTTAGTCTCTCACTTCCGCTTACGATGTCTAGAGCCGTCGGCTCTTTAACCTACTTTTTAGAGCCGATAATTCTCATGCAAATGTTACTGAAAAGCGGACTTAGCAGCGATGAAATCACTCTAAATTACGGAATTCTATCGGGTTATGTAATGCCCTTATTACTGCTTCCGGGCTTTTTCTCGTTAGCATTATCAAATTATCTGCTTCCCAATATGGCAAAGGCAATCGGAAATCATAATATCAAAAAAGCCCGCAACATCTTCTTTAAAATCACCGGAAGTTGCCTATTGATCGGCACTTTGATATCCTTAGTGTATTTTATTTTCCCACGCGAAATCATGAGTTTAATCTATCATACCGAAGTCGGAAGCGATCTTGTTCGTGTCCTCGCTTTCCCTTTTGTAATTTACTACATCGAAACCCCGATTTCCAATGCTCTTCACGCCTTCAACCTTTCAAAAAAGGCCTTTAAAGCCACGCTGTTTTCTTCGATATTGCGAATTACGATTTTAATTTTATTTACGACACACTTTGAAGTTTTTACGATCGCCATCGCGACTCTTGCTTCATGCTATCTCGATGTGTTACTTAACTTTATTGATGTTTTGCGAGCTTTCAAACGGTACGATGTAAAAACTATCCTTTAATGCCATCGCAAAGAAGATCTCTTTAGGATCGGTATAACCCTGTTTTTTTAATTCTGCAAGAAGATATTGCTGATCTTTTTCCATCCTTTTTAAGGCCGTTTCATTAATTCGTCCATCTAAAATCAAAGGGTCTGGATAAAGAACTTCACAATCTTCTTTCAGAATCACGTTGAGACTTCCGTTATCCTCTAAAATTCCATATTCGACTTCTTGAGGCGATTGAACGTCTTTGCTTCGTAACTGAATCATCAAATCCTCGATGTTATATCGTTGTTTTTTCATTTCGCTTTGAACGATTTTGCCTTTGTAAATAATAAAGTTAGTGGAACCTTCCATCGCGTTACGAACTTTTGGAAATTTCAGCGATAAAAAAGCCGTCCCCAATTGTAAAATAACGATCACCGTCACCGGTATTAATGAATGTAGAATTGAAGTTTCCGCTTCATTTAACGACAAGGAGAACAATTCTGATATAACAAAAAATACCACGATATCGAACGTCGAAACTTTGCCGACTTCCCGTTTTCCCATGATTCGTAAAGTGATGATTAAAAAGAAATAACAGATGATGGTCTTACCGATTACTAATAGCGCTTCTTCAAAAGTCATAATTTACCTCTTCTAAAATTAAATTTCTTTTCATACATTTTTTTAGGTGACACATATGAAAAAGAAATTGATCAATTTTAGTATATCCTTATTATCGGCAATTATTTTAGGATTTGTGATGATGGTAATCGTCACATTGCTTTCAAGAAACAATATCATCAATCAGCAAGTAAACGATAATATCGTGCTTGTCATATCCTTTATTCTCTTTTTCGCTTTTGGATTTTTCTTTGCCTTCAAAGAGAAAAAAAGAGGCTTTTTAAATGGCCTCTTATTAGTTTTGCTCTACTTGATTCTTGCTTACGGATATTTGCGAATCAGCAATCAAGAAGTAACCTTCTCCAAAACGATGACGATCGTTGGAAGATCCTTGCTCCTTTTAAGCGGTTCGGTACTTGGAGTCAATCTGGCTTCAAGAAATAATCAAGATTAATCGTGATATAATCCGATTCGAAAATGGCGATACGCTTTTTCGGTAGCGACACGACCTCTGGGTGTTTTGTTGATTAACCCCAATTTTAAAAGATACGGTTCATACACTTCTTCAAGGTTATTGATTTCTTCGCCGATTGTGCTCGCTAACGTTTCTAGACCGACCGGTCCTCCGGCAAAACGATTGATAATCGCCTCTAAGTAGCGATTATCGACATCATCTAAACCTAAGGCATCGATTTTTAGTTTTTTCAAAGCGTCGTTAGTCAAAGCGATGTCGATGTTTTTTTGTTCGGCATACGAAGCAAAATCACGAACTCTTCTAAAAATTCGATTGGCAATACGTGGCGTTCCTCGAGAACGGATGGCGATGGCGTTAGCGGCTTCATCGTCGATTGACATTTCATATACGCGCGCCGTTCTTTTAACAATACGCTTAATTTCATCTTCCGTATAATAATCGAGACGATTGACAATTCCAAAACGATCGCGAAGCGGCGAAGAAAGATCGCCGGGTTTAGTGGTCGCTCCCACCAAAGTAAATGGCGGTAAATCAATCGAAATATTGCGGGCATCATCGTCGTGTCCCACGACGAGCGTCAACGAAAAATCTTCCATCGCACTATATAAAATTTCTTCGATTATTCGTGGTAAACGATGAATTTCATCGATAAAGAGAATGTCTCCGGCACTCAAGGAAGATAAAATCATCGCAAGATCGCTCGGTTTTTCAATCGACGGACCATTTACAAGACGAATATGCCCTCCCATTTCATTGGCAATAACATAGGCCAAAGTGGTTTTACCTAAACCAGGGGGGCCATAAAGCAGGACATGATCCAAAGTTTCATTTCGCTTTTTGGCGGCACCGATAAAAACTTTAAGATTTGCCTTCATATCTTCTTGACCAATATACTCTTCAAGACAACTGGGACGTAAAGTTTGATCAAGTTCGACTTCTTCGTTATTTTGTTCGTTAGGATCTAGTAATCGCGCCATGGTTATTTCCTCATTTGCTTAAGTGCTTTTGAAACGTACTCTTCAACACTCAAATCTTCTTCTAAATTTTTTAACGCCTCATCCAAATCACGTGGTTTAAATCCAAGATTAATCAAAGCATCTTTAGCTAATTCCTTGTTAGGATTCAAGGTCGTTTTCTTTTCCGGTTGCATCATCAAAGTACCCTTAAGATCGAGAATGATCTGTGAAGCGGCCTTAGGACCAATGCCAGGAAGCTTCTTTAAAGCGATAAGATCACCGCGTTTGACGATATCCAAAAAGCGTTCGATCGATATCGATTTTAACGCATTCAAGGCCATTTTAGGACCGATGCCTTTGACGGTTACCAAAAGATTAAAAACTTCTTTTTCTTGCAGGGTTTCAAAACCGACAAAATATTCTTCATCTTCGCGGACGATATGATTTACAAAAATCATCGCTTCATCTCCGATTTTGTAGTGCTCTTCGTGAAGAACATTGATCGCATATCCGATGCCTCCGACTTCAAGTATCACTAGTCCGCCATTAATCATTGTGACTCTTCCTTTAAGATAGTAATACATATTTCCTCCTAGTGAAAGACGATGATTGCATAGACGAGTGAAAGTAAAGCGACTATTAGACTACAGATAAGAAGCGCAATCGTATATTGTCTTTTTTTCATACAATATAATTATACCTAATCACACGATTTTTTCTATGATTAAATTTTATTTGAAACATTCAACGTCGCATAATCATCATTGATATCGGTAATTACAAAGTCAAAAAGTAATTTTTGACCATTGTTAAAGGTAAAATCTCTATAGACTGTCTTTCCGAAATTATCGAGTTTGTAGAACAAAGAATTGTCACTAGCGCATCCATCTCCGCGATTTAAAGTATATTTACCGCTGGATTCCATAAGCATCAACAGCTTACATCTATCGATGGATTCACTTAGCGTATTGCTATGAGCAATATTGGTATAATATGTCAAAAAGCGCGAATCTACTTCAATATTTTCGGTATAGCCGGAAAATAAATAGTCATTTAAAGCATAATTGTAACGAAAAAGGCCCAATCGCGAATCGACATGAAAAATGCGAATCCCCGGTTTTGAATAGCCTTGTATCCCGTTACCTAAATACGGCGCTTTACTATCTAAAGCATTGAGGTTAATCGGAGTATAATATTCGATGATAAGATATTCACCAAATGGCGAACCATTGAATTGACCGCTAGGAATAATCAAAAAATCACCTTCGTTTTCAAAAGGCGCAAGTCGATATTCCTGTTCCTTATTAACGATTCGCGGTTCTACCCATCCAAGTAGAAGTTTTGAAAACGGATTGTGGTCGATGATATTCGCGTCCATCATGTCGATCGCGCCACATGGTGCATCATCTTGATCGTAAGAATAATAATCATCTAACCCTAAAAGATGCCCGGTTTCATGAATGTAAGTATGAGCATCCGGAAGTTTGTAGCCACCATCATACATAAATTCAACTGAAGCCCAAGAATAAACATTGGCAGTTGGCGATTTAACGCTTCCGACGTTGGTATTACCTATGTCCCAATAAGTATAAGCCCACAAAAGATCATCATATTCGGGATTAGAAACTTCGTAATCTTCAGAATGAACTATCCATAAAGCGTCGATAAAACCATCGTGGTTTTGATCAAACGATGGAACGAGTTCAGGATAAGTACTTTTAAACCATGCCACGGCTTCCCGTACCACTAAATAAGTCGGATCGATGATGTCATCATTGAGATAAGCGTTTGCAAGCATCGATAAAGAATAAGAAGAATCAAACCAGTCAGTCACTAACCCTTGAATATTTAAATAACCATAGCTGGATTTATAATAAAACGATGAGACCGATTCGTAACCCGTTGCTGCCGTTTCTCCAAAAAAACTTCTTTCGATATCGCTTTTAAGGCTCGCACACCCTTTGCTGTTGCTTTGGCAAGTACGACCATTTTTAAAATTGACGGGAATTACGAGCAAATTCTGATTGCCTAAAGAATTAAAAGTGATCGTAGGATAGCCATTTTCGTGGAGTTCTTTTAACGTATTGTGAGTGATCACTTGCGACTCTAACGCTTTTTTTGCGCGATTATTCGTATATGAAAAATCATCGCTAGTTGGATGATACCAATTTGGAGTTTCAAAATTTTCGACATCCTGCGATTGGTCAATTTGACTATCGCTATTTTGAGGGAACTTAAAGTCACACGAGCTTAAAAGCAAAGTTCCCAATAAAGACAAAATTCCTAAAATTTTCTTCATAGTATTTTCCTAGATATCGATAACGCTACGCCCTTGTCATCCATATCTCCGATTTGAATCGTGAATTTCAACGACGATCCGTCATTGAAAGTAAAGTTATTGTATATAGTACTACCAAACACTTGCCCGGTTTTTAATAAAGTTTCATTAGTCGCATATCCGCTTTCAAAAAGCGTATTGGTTCCCTCAGCATTTAAAAGCGTGATTTTTCGTACATTGTAATCGCGAGAAGAAGTGGTGTTTGAAGCATAATATCCGATATTTCCGGAAATTTGAGTGGTAAAACCACCACCGCCGGTTAATCCCGGATAGCGATAAAGGCGATTGTCGACATGGTATATTTTAATGCCGTTTTCAGTGAAGCATTTAAGATAACGTTCGTCGTAACCATATGCATCGCTTTCATTTAAGCCGGTTGGAGTATAGTATTCCACCAACAAAAATTCATTAAATACTGAACCATTCCACGTAGATGCGGGAATCAATAAAAATTGACCGCTAGAAGTAAAAGGCCTTAACACTAATTTTTGTTCCGTGGCGATGACTGTCGGATTAGCCCACTCTAATAACATTTTAGAAAATGAATTATGATCTCCGACATTATAATCCATCATGTCGATACCACCGCATGGCATCGAATAATCGATTCCGACACCCGTCGCGTTATTTCCATAGTTATAATTGTAATAATCGTCTAATCCCAATAGGTGACCGGTTTCATGAATGTAAGTATGAGCATCAACTTTACTGCGATTTTGGCGCTTTAAAAAATCATATGAAGCCCAACAATAGCTTCTAGCCATCGGCGAAACTGTAGAGGCCCGACTATCAAGATCCCAATATGTATAGGCCCACAACAGATCAGAATACTTTCTTAAACTTGCATTAGCCCGCGAAGAATTAAAATGCGGAGCGGCATAGACTAGCCACACGCCGTCGATGAAGCCGTCGTGATCATTATCGAAATCTAAAATATCATCATATTGGGATTTATACCAACGAATCGCTTCACGTAAAACAAAGTAAGTTGGATCGTTATATAATCCGCGCAATGATTCAATGTCCGAGACATCGTAATTAAGATTAAACCAATCGCTCACTTTTCCTTTTATACTAAGTTGACCGTAACTTGATTTGTAGTAATAAGAAGACACCGATTCCCAATCAGTGTATTCGCTTTTAGCAAAGAACGCTTTTTCGATATCTTGACGTGCTTTAGAACAACCCCCATCGATATCATTGCAAGTATAATCGTTAAAATTAACCGGAATAACCAATAGATTCGGTTCTCCTCGACTTGGAAATTGATAAGTGCCTCGATAATTTTGGTAATCTGAAAGTTTAGTATCATATATCGAAGTCATATTTATCGATGGTGATGATTGATTATTTTGCAATTCATATTTATCGAACAATGTACCGTTAATTTGAAAATCCCCTTCACGAATAATCACCCTTTTAATGCCAAAAGACAAGTTGTCATCTTTCTGCAATAACATGATTTTAATCTGATTGATAGCATTATCACCGCGTGGTAGTTTTACACTGATCGATGAAGAAGATACATCCTTTTCATCAAAGTATGCCGTGGAGATCAAAGTTTCATCATGATATGCCGAAACTTCAAAAAGTAAGTTAGTTATCGGAAGATGACTTGTTTCATTGTATGCAAATTCAATTTCCACAATCGCATCGTTAGCGATGTTTAATTGCGGCGACAAAATATAATCATTGCTATTTTCAAAAAGTATCAAAGACGTAGGAGATAATTGAAAGATCCTTTTTGAATATGTCCATCCTTGTGGCGCGGTAAATTGGTGCACAAAAGATTGATCGCTATAAACGATAGTCGATGTTTCCCCACTTAAAGAAGTTGAAATGATGGTTTCTTCTAAGGATGAACTATTTAGAAGAAAAGTATCTCTTGAGCATGAGCATAACAACATTATGGTAGCAAATGCCAAAGATTTAAACTTTGTTTTCATACAATCATCTCCTTTTGATTGTTTAATATTTTAGCATTTATTATTTCAATATCAATAAAATTTAGAAATGTAAAATAAATCGCTTAAAGAATAAAACATAATTTCCACTTCTTATAGCGCTTTAATTTATTGGTTTCTTAATATATAAAATATTAATATCTTATTTTTTAGTTTATATTAATTTACTTTCATTATAAAAAACCAATGCACTTTAACTCAGCACATTGGTTTTTGATTATTTTTTAGTAAATGTGATCGTCGCCGATTCATCATTCAAGGCCGTGATTGTGAAAGTCCACTTTAATTCTTTGCCATCATTGAATTTGAAATCTTCAAATTTAGTAACTCCGAAGTCATCGTTCAACTTGAATAAAGTGCTGTTTGTAGCGGGTTGATCGCGGAAGAAACTATTTGATTCATCAGCCTCTAGTAAATGCAATTTACGGAATCCGTCATAGTTTTCTCTCGTTGTCGAGTTTTCATGAGCAAATCCTAAGCCTTGTCCGTCTGCAAGTCCAAAGACGACTTGATCAGTATATCTTCCAAGTTCATAACTATTTGATTGAGAATTAGCCCTTAAAATCGCTAATCGCGAATCGACGTGATAAATTTTAATACCGATAGTATCCATCGCCTTAAAATTGTATTTAGCATATGGAACTTCAGAATCAAGTTGATTGAGACCGGTCGGTGTATAGAATTCGAGCATTAGATATTCTGCAAACGGGCTATCTTTAAAGCTCTCGTTTGGAACTAAAATGCAATCGCCGCTTGATTCAAATGGTCTAATAGTCAATGATGTGGTATTATCTTTGACCACTTGAGGTTCAACCCAATTCAAGAGGAATTTCGAATAAGCGTTATGATCCACGATATTGTTGTCCATCATATCGACTTTCCCAGCCGGACTATACATATCATTGCGTCCGTCGCGATCATAGTTGTAATAATCCGGAAGTCCTAAAATATGTCCGGTTTCATGAATGAAAGTGTGCGCATCGGGTTTATCATATCCACCTTCATACATGAAGTCATATGAAGCCCAACCATAGCAATAAGCATTCGGCGAAGAGAAATTAGGTTGCACCGTGTAGTCACGATGGACAAATGCCCAATATAAATCGCTTGGTAAATGGGTATTATCGCTATTATCGGAACATACTCCCGTTTTTGAATAGTTACAGTTATTTTGTGCATAGACCATCCACACTGAATCAATGTAACCATCACCATCAGAATCGTAATCGTCGATATCATCGTATGTTTGTTTGTACCACTCAATCGATTCGCGAAGAGCAAACCACGAGTTGTTTCCATAATTCATATGGAGTAAATCACTAGTGGTACAAGGTAAGGTAAAAGGTTTAGTGACACGACCGGTAATATTCAAATAACCATAACTTGACTTATAATAAAATGACGATACCGATTCCCAACCAACTTCATCTTCAGTTCCGAAGAAACACGCTTCGATATCGTGACGAGCTTGATCTTCATCTTCAAATTTGACGTCTTGGAATTGAACCGGAATAACTAGCAATTTTCTTTCGCCGGTCGATTTTAAACTTAAAGATTTGCTGGCATTTGAATAGTCTTCCAAAGTCGAGCCGGTAGCTACTGTTCTTTCCGGAACCTCTTTTTCAACATTATTAACCATCGATACATCGGAAACATAGTCATCATCATCCACGATGAGGGATTCACTTCCTGCGCCGGAATAAATCTTAACTTTTCCGATTCCGATGTTTAAACCAAAAGTCTTAGCTTTTTCAGCGTAAATAATTTTAACAAATTTAATGATCTTTCCTTCGTTTGGAAGATCAAAGACAACATTGCCACGATCGGTAGATTTAGGAAATTGATTGCTATGAGTCAAAGATTGGTCACTGATAACATTTTTATCGGCATCCAAAGCTTGAACCGTAAATAAAAGTTCTCCCTGTTTCATCACCATTTCAGTCCCATTTAACGCGAGGAAGATGGCGACATGAATGTTGCAATCAGCGGAAAATTCTTTACTTATAAGATAATCGCCACTGCGATTCATCTTTAACATTTTAGTTCCGACACTGATATTATCATTATCGTAAAACGTAAAATGTTTAGAATATTCCCAACCATCGGGAGCGTCTACTTGATCATAAAATTTTTGTTCGACATATGTTTTATCGGGACCTTCACTTAAGGTTGGTGAGGAACTCGTCACTGAATCCGTTAAGGATGTAGAACCTTGACTAGAATTATTGTCTTCTTCACCATTATTACAACTTACCATCGCCGAAGTCGTAAATGAGAGTAAAGCTAATAAAACTAATAATTTGTGTTTTTTCATCATTTAACACCTCTCTTTTTTAGTTATTATATGGATTAAGTTTTATAAATGCAAATAAATTACTTAATTTTATAATTTTGCTATTCATAATACTTAGGCTTAATGTCTAAAAATAATGGATTTTATCAAAACTTTAAATCTTTTTCCATTTCCAATTAACATTCCTTTTCTCTGGTTCTTATCAAAATATTATTAATGGAATAGGGTAGAGGGAAGGCGCTAAGCCTTTGCCCCTCCCATTGAACCGTACGTACGTTTCTCGTATACGGCTCTACATCTACATTGTTCACAAACTACTTAGATAAGTAGTATTCAAGGGGATTGACTAGACCTGGTCTATCTCCTTTTCTTATGGCTAGAACTTTAGGTGTAAGAATAAAGTTAACTACATCCATTCCACATTTCCTATACCAACCAAGCCTTGAATTTGCCACTTTGAATATTTCTTCCCTTGAAAAATTACATTTGAACTTCTTGTTGATTATTTCTAGGTTCTTATGTATTCTTGATGGCTTTTTCCATTGCTTTATGATAATAACTCTTATTTTATGTCTCATCCATTGTCCAATTGTATCTAGAAATATTTTCATATCTCCAATTCGAAAATAATTAATCCAACCCTTAACAATTTGATTTACTTTTGTAAACGTCTCTTTGAGTGGTCTAGATACTGCAAGTTTTCTAGTTAACACAATCTTGAGTTTTTCATAAAGCTTTGCTTTTCTATCTTCACTTGGTCTGCATTTCCATTCATTTCCCTTTCTCCAAAATGTAAAGCCTAGAAAGTTTGAATTGCTTGGTCTTACAATTTTAGTCTTGGTTGATGAAACTTTCAGAAATAATTTTCTTTCTAGCCAAGAAGTAACTGATTTCATAACTCTATCGGCTGCTTTCTCACTTCTAACAAAGATATTGCAATCATCTGCATATCTTACAAAGTTTAATCCTCTTGACTCTAATTCTTTATCAAACTTATCAAGATAAATATTTGATAAGATTGGACTTAATGGACCACCTTGAGGCACACCTATGATTGTTGGTTGAATTAAGCCGTTATCCATAACTCCCGCTTTTAGAAAACTACGGATTAAATGTAGAGTTGTTGAATCATTTACTTGCTCTCTAAGTATTGAGATTAATTTATCATGATTTACTGTGTCGAAGTACTTCTCGATGTCTAAATCGATTACCCATTCATATCCATTATTTAGAAACCCTAAGGCTTTACTAATAGCCAAATGACAATCTCTATTTGGCCTAAATCCACATGATAGATTGCTAAATTTAGGTTCATAGACTTCCGCTAAAACTTGGGAGATTGCCTGTTGGATTACTCTGTCTATCACTACTGGTATTCCTAAAGGTCTTAATTTGCCATTGGATTTTGGAATGTTTACTCTTCTTACGGGCTGAACTTTATAGGCTTTATTCATTATTTGTCTTATCATTTCCTCTTTGTGTTTTGATAGATAGTCGTCAAGCTCGCTCGTGGTCATTTTATCTATCCCACTTGCTCCTTTGTTCGCCTTTACTCTCTTAACTGCCTCATTCAAGTTTTCTTCACTTAAAATCTTTTCTATTAATCTCATTCGCTGCTCCTCCTTCCATTCGTAGATTATTTGGAATCGCCCCCGTATCTTCACTTATCCAGAAACTTACGCTTTTCTTTTCCTAAGCTATTTTCCGTTGCTGACTGTCCGAATTTTGCTTATAGCGATTCGCACTATATAGACATTAGATCCTTTGGTATTTTGGCTTTTACCTACTATGACCTCATCTGACTCCCTAGCTATTTGCTTTTTGTCGCACATATGTCTATGCGCTAGGGCCTCTCGGGGTAAGATATTAATCACTAAATCTTCATTGCCTCTTGATTTACTCGCTTGGTCTTACGTTTATCTTTTGGACTTTAGTTTGTAATGCAACTTTATCCACCATTTAGCCTTATCAAGTTTCTGTTCGTAGACTCAAAGATTTCGCAGTTCCACTTCTTTCACCCATAACATTACTGCTAACGGCTTGTGGTTCACTACACTTGGCGATAACTACCCGTGGTTGGCTTTATTTCCAACTAGACTAATATCATGCCCGACACACATTGAAAAAAGATATGGCTTTAAATATAAAGCTAAAGCCATATCTTTAGATAAATTACAAAAATTGCTTTCTTTCTAATTTATACTCAAATTCAAAATCAACATTAACATATCAATTAATTTAATGTCGGCACTCCGTTTTCATAATGCCATTCATTACCCCAGTAAACTGGTCTATCTTCACCAACAGAATTCAAAAGACTCCAATAATCATTCCATCCATTTGGTTTTGACGATACTTCACAATAAATGGTTAAGGAATTACATCCCCAGAATGCACGAGTTCCTATACTTGTGACACTGCTTGGAATGGTGATACTTTCTAAGGAACTACAATCTTCGAATGCCATTTCTGCGATACTTGTAACACTATTTGGAATGACGACACTTGTTAAGGAACTACAGCCATCGAATGCCCACTTTTCAATACTTGTAACATTATCTGGAATGATGATACTTGTTAAGGAACTACAACTAGAGAATACTCCATAACTTATACTTGTGACTCCACTTGGAATGGTGATATTTGTTAAAGAACTACAGACAGCAAATGCATAGTTTCCTATACTTGTAATACTACTTGGAATGGTGATACTTTCTAAGGAAACACTATAAGAGAACGCTCGCTCTCCGATACTAGTAACATCATATGTTTTTCCATTAATTTCTATTGTAGTCGGTATTTCTACATTTGTTGATGTTCCTACATATCTTGTTACTGATGCTTTTTCATTGACAATCACATATTGGATACCATCTCTTTCAATAAAATTATTTTCATTAATTCCCCAGTAAACTGGCCTATTAGAATTCCAACTATTATTCCATCCGTTCGGTTTTGATGATACTTCACAATAGATGGTTAAAGAACTACAGCTATAGAATGCATCTTTTCCTATACTTGTAACACTACTTGGAATGATGAGACTTGTCAAGGAACTACAGTCATAGAATGCAGAGTCTCCGATACTTGTGACATCATATGTATTTTCATTAATTTCTATTGTAGCTGGTATTTCTACATTTGTTGATGTTCCGACATACCTTGTAACTACTGCTTTTTCATCGACAATTACGTATTGGATACCATCTTTTTCAATAAAATTATTTTCATTAATGCCCCAGTAAACTGGTCTATCGTCATAATTCCACAAATAAGCCCATCCACTTGGTTTTTCTGATGCTTCACAATAGATGGTTAGTGAATAACAATATTGAAATACCCGCCCGCCAACAGTTGTAACACTATTTGGAATGGTGACACTTGCGGCACTACATCCGTCGAAAGCATAGTTGTCTATACTTATGACACTATTTGGAATGATGAGACTTATTAAAAAGCGTAATGAATAATAATAAGCACTAGAAAATGCATATTCTGCTATACTTGTAACATCATATGTTTTTCCATTAAATTCTATTGCTGCAGGTATTTCTACATATGCTGATGTTCCTACATATCTTGTTACTACTGCTTCTTCATCGACAATCACATATTGGATACCATCTTTTTCAACAAAATTATTTTCATTAATGCCCCAGTAAACTGGTCTAATAGAATTCCAATAATCATCCCATCCACTTGGTTTTTCTGATACTTCACAATAGATAGTTAAGGATCCACAAAGATCGAATGCTTTATATCCTATAATTGTGACACTACTTGGAATGATGATGCTTGTTAAGGAACTACACCAATAGAATGCACCTCCCTTTATACATTCCAATTTACTATTTGGTTCAAAAGTTACACTTTGTAATTGAGCACAATTTTCAAATGCGCTACCTCCGATAGTTGTGACACTGCTTGGTATGGTGATACTTCTTAAAGTACTACATTCATAGAAAGCATATTCTAATATAGTTGTTCCACCTAATATAATTATGGTTTTTAATGATTCCGGAACATAGTGAGAATTATCTTCATATGTGGTTGCTCCAAAATAATATCCTAAATATGTATCTATAAATGGTAAAGTTAAACTTTCTAAGGAATTACAACCTTCGAATGCGCTTTCCCCGATACTTGTGACGCTATCTGGAATAGTGATATTTGTTAAGGAACTACAACTAGAGAATGCAGAATCCCCGATACGCACTAATACATATATCACATTATCAATAGTCAATTCTCTTGGCAAATCTATTTCTTC
>CANQAG010000007.1 GCA_947588815.1 uncultured Bacilli bacterium | reverse complement strand
AAGTTAAGTATCACAATTTAATCGATGGAGGTTAAAATGAAAAAAAAAAACCTATTATATATATTACAAATTTACAACGCTATTTTTATTTTCAATGGTTTTTATTAGGCTTTTACGAATTAAAAAAAGAAAAAAAATAAAATTAAAATTTAAACTCCCATTTCTCTTAAGATTAACTACAATATTAACAAATAAATATATTTGCATATTTATAAGAATATTGCTAAAAAAATTTTTTAATAAAGGTAAATATAAAGATAGTTACAATTTAAAAGGTTATTTAGAATTCAATGGAATTAAGTCTTATTTTTGCATTGATAGTGCAGATTCTCCTTTTTTGTTTAATGATAAAGATTTAAATAGTGTCGATACATATTTTAAAATGCAATATCCAAAAAGCATAAATGAAGATTATTTCATGCTAAATCATATATAGATTCCTTGGTCCGATCACGAACATAATAGTCCTCAATATGAAAAACCAACTGCGCTCGCTTCGAGAAAAATAATAAACAATTTTGCTGAAAAGCGAAATAAAATTTTTCCGTTGATGATCGGCATAAGAAAAATATCTTACTCAAATGCATATGATTCTTTAAAAAAGAATTATATGAAAATTAGATCTTATAAAGATGTTGCTAAAACCATGAATTATTTTGCCTATTTCGGTTCTGCAAATGGTCCGTTACCAAAACCATCTTCCGATGGCAAAATCGATTACGACAGAGAATCAAGTATTGTCTACTATTTAAAAGACGAAATTTCTCATCCCAATGAAAAAAGAAAAGTACTTTGTGATTTATTAAGCGATTTAGAAAAAAGCGAATTTACTGTTATTGCTAAAAATTCTGACACCAAACTTTCAAAAGACGAAAAAAAGAAAAAGATTATTTTTAACAAATTTCATGAACATTTGTCAAAATTTAAGTTTAATTTAAATGTCTCGGGTTATAGATTATCGATACCAAATCGATATGCGGATAGTTTTTTGGTAAATACAAAAATCGTAACCGATAAATTATTCGTCAAATGGTATTTACCTTTCGATGACGAAGTTTTCGAAACCGTAGAAATGGGATATTTAAAAAATTCAATGGTAAATTGGGACAAAGCTGTTTCAGACATCAAATCTTTAGATTTTGATTCTAATAAAATTAATGACGCTTTTGAAAAGAAGTGGGCTCCAAAAGTTGTAGCAGAATATATTTTAAAAACACTGTTAAGAAATTTTGATATGTAATTATACATAGTAATTATTTAAAGAAATTTTATTTTTGATAATTTTAAAGACTTACTTCCTATCAAATTATAAAAAAACTAAGAGATGTTTCAACTCATCCCTTAGTTTTATTTTTACAATTTAGTTTACTTTAGCTTATTCTAATTCAAACATACCAGTATACAATTGATAATATTTACCTTTTTGTTTTATCAAATCCTCGTGATCTCCTCGTTCAATGATGCGACCATTTTCTAACACCATGATAGCATTAGAGTTTTGCACAGTTGATAATCGATGGGCAATTACTAAGACCGTTCGTCCTTCCATCAATTTATCAGTTCCTTTTTGAACTAATAATTCAGTTCGTGTATCGATTGAAGAAGTCGCTTCATCGAGAATCATTACCGGGGTGTCAGCAACAGCCGCTCGAGCAATCGACAATAATTGTCGTTGTCCTTGAGAAAGATTAGCACCATCGCCACTTAACATCGTATTAAAGCCTTCCGGAAGTCGCATAATAAAATCGTAAGCATTGGCTATTTTAGCGGCTCCATATACCTCTTCATCAGTTGCGTCTAAGCGTCCGTAACGAATATTTTCCATGACTGTTCCTGTAAAAAGGTTAGTGTCTTGTAAAACGATACCTAGCGATCTTCTAAGATCATCTTTTTTGATTTTATTGATATTAATTCCGTCATATCGGATTTTTCCGTCTGCAATATCGTAAAAACGATTTATTAAATTGGTAATTGTCGTTTTGCCTGCGCCCGTGGCGCCGACAAAAGCGATTTTTTGACCTGGACGCGCATAAATAGAAACATCATGCAATACAAGCTTTTCCGGTACATATCCAAAATCAACGTGATCTAAAACGATATCACCCTGAAGTTTTACATATTCTAAAGTACCATCCTTATGAGGATGCTTCCACGCATAAAATCTTGTTCTTTCATCGGTTTCTTCAAAAGTACCATCATCGTGATATTTTATATGCACTAAAGTTACATATCCTTCATCAACTTCACTTTGTTCGTCAAGTAATTCAAAAACTCTTGAAGCACCGGCAAGTCCCATCACGATGAAAGTAACTTGTTGTGCAAAGTTATTGATATTGTTTGTAAACATTCTTGCCATCATTAAAAACGAAACGACAACACCATAGCCGATAGGACTAAATCCTGTAAGGGTTAAATTTTGAACATTATTACTGTAAATAATAAGAATACTTCCGACGATAGCAACTAAAACATAAAGAAAATTTCCGATATTACCCATAATTGGACCGACAATGTTACCATTGATATTACCTGTCGTTGCCACATCGCACAAATGGTCATTCAATTTTTCAAAATCTTCGATTGATTTTTCTTCGTGACAGAAAACCTTGATTACTTTAAGACCGTTGATCGATTCTTCAATCGACCCTTCAACAATGCCTAACGCTCTTTGTTGTTTGACAAAAAATTTTGCTGATTTTCCTCCGATAAATTTAGTATTTAAAAACATCATGACTGACCCCAGCAAAACGATTAAGGTCAACCACACAGAATAAGAAAGCATAATAATCAACAACGCCATCACTGTAAAAGATGTCTGAAATAAACTTGGTAAAGATTGGCTCACTAACTGACGTATAGTATCAGTATCGTTAGTATAAATAGACATGATATCGCCATGAGCGTGAGTATCAAAATATTTAATTGGCAAGGTTTCCATGTGATCGAACATCTGAATTCTAATCGAATTCATGAATTGCTGAGTGGTAATCGCCATAATATAGTTCCAAAAGAAAGAACCAAGTAAGCTAGCAATATAAAATCCGCCCATCAAAATTAAAAGTGTCGAAAGCGGCAGATATCCTTCTTGTGACAAAGTCCACGGATTTTGACCATTACGAATAGCAAATTCAATCGTATCGGTAATATTTTTGACAAAAACCGATGAAGCAAAATTCCCAATGGCCATGACCACAATACAAAACATCGAAATAATAATACGACCTTTATACTCTTTGAAAAGCATCTTAATAAGACGCATTAAAGTCCCTTTTTTAGCTTTTGGTGCGTTATATTTTGCCATATTAATTGTCACCTCCGGTTCTATTTTGAGTGTAGTAAACTTCTTGATAAATCTTATTACTCTTTAATAATGATTCGTGAGTGCCGATTTCATCGATCTTTCCATCGTTCAAAACGATGATTTGATCTGCATCTTCAATCGAGGAAATTCTCTGCGCGATTACAATTTTAGTAGTGTTAGGAATTTCGTTTTTTAATCCGATTCTAATCAATTTATCAGTCTTAGTATCTACCGCTGACGTTGAATCATCGAGAATCAAAATTTTTGGCTTCTTTAAAATCGCCCGAGCGATACATAACCGTTGTTTTTGTCCGCCGGAAACATTGGTACCACCCTGTTCGATATGAGTTTTATATCCATCAGGAAAAGAATTAATGAATTCATCCGCTTGAGCGATTTTAGCAGCTTTAACGATTTCATCTTGACTTGCGTTTAAGTCGCCCCAACGAAGATTTTCTTCGATAGTTCCAGAGAAAAGAACATTTTTCTGCAATACCACGGCGACGTTATTTCTTAAAACGTCAAGATCATATTTTCTAACATCTTGACCACCGACTAAAAGTTCGCCATCGGTGATATCATATAAACGTGAAATTAAATTTACAAGTGAAGTTTTACCCGCTCCGGTAGAACCAATAATACCGATAAATTGACCGCTTTTAATATCTATATTGATATCTTCCAACGTATTCTTCTCTGCTGTAGCTTTATATTTGAAATCGACATTTTTAAAACTTACAGATCCATCTTTTACTTCCATTAAAGGATTATCGGGATTTTTAATTGTCGGTTCTTCTTCTAAAACTTCAGCAATACGCCTAATTGATTCCAAAGACATCGTCAGCATAACGATAATCATCGAAATCATCATTAACGACATCAATATTTGGACGCCATAAGTCAATAACGATGACAATTGTCCAATTGATAAAGCACCCCAATCAATAACCGTTGTTTCAACTTCTCCGATGATTTCAGTGTGAGTTGAAGCTGTAGTGAATATTAAATGTGCGCCAAGTGCACAAACCAAAATATTGGAAAGGTGAATGGCAAAATTCATAATCGGGTTATTAAAAGCCAAGACTTTTTCGGCTTTTACAAAATCCGTAACCAATGCGTTGCTGGCCGCATTAAATTTCTTTTGCTCATATTCTTCGCGAACAAACGATTTTACCACACGGATTCCCGAAATATTTTCTTGTACTGATTCATTTAGCGCATCGTATTTTTTAAACACTCTTCTAAAAATCGGCATTGCAAGTTTGATAATTAACAATAATCCAAACACCACAATCGGGATAATGCCAATAAAGATCCACGCCATCGAACCTCCGCTTGCAAAAGCCATTACTACCGAAAAGAACAGCATTAGTGGTGCTCTAATGACAATACGAATGCACATTTGAAATGATTGTTGCGTATTAGTAACATCAGTAGTCATTCTTGTGACAAGTGAAGAATTAGAAAATTTATCGATATTTTCAAACGAGAAAGATTGTAATTTTTTATAAAGATCGGCTCTTAAATTTTTAGCAAGACCAGTAGAAGCTATCGCTGCGGTTCTTCCTCCCATTATTCCACACGCCAAAGATACCATTGCCATTATTACCAAAATGATAATATATGGCCATAAAGTGCTAAAACCGACTGAAGCATTAACCTTTTCGATTTCGTCAATGAATTTCGACATCACAAAAGGCAAAGCACATTCCATCGATGCTTCTCCAATCATAAAAAGCGGTGTTAATAATGCCGGCACTTTATATTCTCTAACTGATTTCAAAATAAGTTTAATTTTACTGAACATTATTTTTTCTCCTCCTCTAATTTATCGATAAGGGCTTTTAATTTTTTGTTGTTAAGATCTTTTTCATTTGAAAGATTAATGAGCATTCGATCAATTAATCCTTTTAATTCCATAATTTCATTTTCCGTAAAATCCTTGAAAGTCAAATCATCAATTTGGCTAAATCTTTCACGACTATTTATTAAAGCTTCTTTTCCTTTTTCAGTCAAAAAGATCAAATTGGCACGCCTATTCTTTTTGTCTTGTTCTTTTTTTATTAATTTTGCCTTTTCAAGTCTTGTTAAAGTTTTAGTTATTGCCACAGGTGATAGATTAAGTTCATTTGCAATTTCAATTTGTGTGCATCCGTCGTGATTATGAAGATAAGTTAAAATCGGATATTGACCACGATAAATCCCCGTGTCACAAAAAGCATGACGGAAATAATAATGACGAAATAAATCTATCATTTTTAAATGAAAAAGAGTATCTGCTTTAAGTTCATTCATTTATTAATTGCTCCTTTCCATCAATCAATCGTTAACTAGTTAATAGTCTATATAGATTTATGTATCTAGTCAATAAAAAAATACATAAAATAAAAAGCTATTTATTCTATGTATTAATAATTATAAAAAGAAAATTGACGAAACAATTTTACAAAATAATTAATAAAATAAAACATTACCGAATTTTTAACACAACTAGTCAAAATATAACAAATTTAAATAATTTTAGCATACTTATCTCTCAAGAACTGACAAAAAATTTTTTCATAAAATAGTTGCTAAATCTCTTTATCGAATATGAAAAGCCTTTCATCTTAAAGATAATCTCTCTTCTTAATCAATATCCATAATTATTATTTGATATATAAACAAATTATCCCAAATAATTAGTGATATTTTTAAACATAAATATAAAAAATCCCATTTATTGAAACTTGTTTTATTCAATAAATGGGATCAATAACATCTTTCATGGCAGGGGCTG
The DNA here is from genome assembly GCA_947588815.1 of uncultured Bacilli bacterium. Lineage (GTDB taxonomy): Bacteria > Bacillota_I > Bacilli_A > RFN20 > CAG-449 > CANQAG01. Next base: position 63,922 of record CANQAG010000007.1, on the reverse strand, counting down.
AGGGAATCGAACCCCCAATAACGGTTTTGGAGACCGTTGCTATACCGTTTAACTAAGCCCCTAGAAAAATAGCTATAATTCTTTAGCTATTCGATTGACTAGGCCCATATCTACTCGACCTACAAAATTGATTTTAAAATATTTCATAATATTTGGCAAAGATTTATCGTCTAATTTTAAAATTTCATTTCGAATTTCCTCTTCTGAAAGCATTTTCGGAAGAAATACTTTTAACAACTCCTCTTGTTTTTCAATATCTAAAACTTTTTGTGTATTATTGACTTTAGCATAAGAAGCTTTTTCGTCCGCTAGTTCCTTTAATGATTTGACGATGATAGCAATTAAGTCTTTATCATCAATTATTTCTCCTTTTTCCTTTTTTTCGATATTTACAGGCATAAACTTATTAATAATCACGGAGTAAATTGCTCTAGCCACTTGATCGTGAGCCTTCAATGCTTCCATATTTTTTCTTTTAATATCATCAATTAACATAATATCGACCTCGTTAGAATTATAGTTCTAAAAACTATTTATCGCAAGAATTATTAAACTGTTCTTCTTCGGTAGCTTTCTTTTCAGATTTAATTTCCCAATGTATTAAAACCGCTAGAATGGCTCTTAAAAGGATGATTGCGCCAAGAATCCACAATTCATCTAAAGTTCTAACTACAACCGTTTTGATAATCTCTGCACCCATTTTAAACTCAAGCCCAAGCGCTAAAGAATTACCTAAATTGATTTTTATATTAAAACGCTCTTTCTTGATAGAAAATTTAAAAAAATAAAAAATCGCTTTGAAAGCTCCAAAAATAATTACCACAATTCCCATGATTTCCAACAATGAAATTACAATCGAGGCAAACATTTCAACGAATTTAGCTAGATTATTTACAAAATTTTCCATTACTACCTCCGGTTATCTACTAATAATATAGCACATATCAACGTAAATAACATAGGTTCCCTAATTTTTTTGCGCATTACATTTATAACAGTATTTTTTTATTTCATTATTCTAATTAATTTGAAACATCAATAAAAACATACGTTCTATATTTTTAATTTCACAACTTTTATAGATTGCTTAAATTACAATTTAATCCCTTCTATATAAATCTCTAGTATAAACTTTTTCTTTTACATCATCTAGTGATGAATCATATCGATTAGCGATTATGACATCTACCATATTCTTAAATTTTGAAAGATTAGATACGACTTGATAATTTTCAAATTCATTAGATATTAAAGTAGGTTCAAAAATAATTACTTCTAAACCTTTTTCCTTTAAATTTTTCATTACGCCCTGAATCGCAGATGCCCTAAAGTTATCAGAGTTGGATTTCATGGTCAATCTATAGACACCGACTATAGGTTCTTTACCACTTAATTTTTTTCCTAAATTATAAACTTCATCGGCAATGAAATTTTTTCGAGTATCATTTGATTGACAAATCGCGCTTATTAAGTCTTGAGGAACACCATCAAAATTCGCTCTAAGTTGCAAGGTATCTTTCGGCAAGCAATAACCACCATAACCAAACGATGGATTGTTATAAAAATCACCAATTCGTGGATCTAAGCAAACACCTTTAATAATATCTTCTGTGTTTAATCCTTTCGATTCCGCATATGTATCTAGTTCGTTAAAGTACGCCACTCTTAAAGCCAAATAAGTATTAGCAAATAATTTTACCGCTTCAGCTTCAGTCGGATTCATATATACAATCTCAATCTTTTCTTTTTCTGCTCCTTCAACAAGTAAATTTGCGAATAATTTTGCCTTTTCTGAAAGTTGTTTGTCATCTTTTGAATATCCAACAATGATTCTTGAAGGCCATAAATTATCATATAAAGCCTTGGATTCTCGTAAAAATTCTGGTGAAAAAATAATGTTTTGGTTATGATATTTATTTCTAACATATTCAGTATATCCTACAGGAATTGTTGATTTTATAACAATTGTAGCCTCTGAATTTACTTTATTTACTAAATCAAGTACTTGCTCAACATAAGTAGTATCAAAATGATTGGTAATAGTATCATAGTTAGTAGGTGTAGCAACAATGATTATATCTGCTTTTTTATAAGCATTTTCTCCATCTAAAGTAGCAGTTAAATCTAATTTTTTAGTTGCAAAAAATCTTTCTATTTCTTTATCTTGAATTGGTGAAATACGTTGATTAATTTTATTTACCTTGTCTTCAATCACATCTACCGCCCACACTTTATGATGTTGTGCAATTAAAACCGCTAGAGACAATCCAACATACCCAGTTCCAGCCACTGCAACGCATAATTTTTTGTTATTTTTCATCAGTTACTCCTCTAAATAATATAATACCATATCAATTATAACAAAATTATTATATTAATTATTGCTTTTTACATAAAAATCATAATACCATTCTGCAAATTTCCTTAATCCTGTTCTTAATGGAGTAGAAGGTTTAAATCCAAAATCTTTTTCTAAATCACTAGTATCTGCATAGGTAATAGGAACATCTCCCGCCTGCATTGGCACTAGTTTTTTATGTGCTTCAAAATCATAATTTTGATCCAAAACTTTAGCACGTACCAATTCTTCTTGTAATATTTGCACAAAGTCTAATAAATTTTCCGGATGATTATTCCCAATATTATAAATCTTATATGGTGGTATTGGTAATCCATCTTCTCCTATAGCTCTCTTTGGCGCTTTATCGATAACCTTTAAGATTCCATCGACAATATCATCAATATAGGTAAAATCTCTTTTACAATTACCATAGTTAAAAATTTCTATGGTTTTACCCTTTACAAGCTTATTTGTAAATCCAAAATAAGCCATATCGGGTCTTCCTGCCGGGCCATAAACTGTAAAAAATCTTAATCCTGTACAGGGAATATTATATAGTTTAGCATAAGCATGAGCCATTAATTCATTCGATTTTTTTGTTGCAGCATAAAGTGAAACAGGATTATCAACCTTATCATCTGTTGAATATGGTATTTTTTTATTTGAACCATAAATGGAAGAACTTGAAGCGTACACCAAATGTTTAACACCTTCTCTATTATCATAAGAATGTCTGCATGCTTCAAGGATGTTGAAAAAACCAACAATATTACTATCAATATATGCTTGTGGATTTTGAATTGAATATCTTACTCCTGCTTGAGCAGCAAGATTTACAACAATATCAAAATCATATTTTGCAAATAGTTCATCTATAGCTTTTTTGTTAGCTAAATCCATTTTAAAAAAAGTAAAGTTTGTATAGTTTTCCAATTGTTTTAAGCGCCATAACTTAATATTAACATCATAATAATCGTTTAAATTATCAATACCTATTACTATTTTACCTTGATCAAGCAATTTTTTTGATAAATATGCTCCTATAAAACCGGCACAACCTGTAACTAAAATTTTCATATTGCCCTTTCTTTTATAATTTTGTAACGAAAATATTATACATAAAACTATATTATTTATGAATTAAAATATTAAAAATTTATATTTAATTTCACTAATTATTCAAGTTGCAAAAATTTGCTTTACTTACTTAATTACCAAATTTTTTATATAATAGCCGAACCTTATCTTTTTATTTCACATTATTTTTTATTACATTAATTGTATTCGTTATAGAAAATTTTTTCGATGAAGTAACCGCATTACGTTTTATATCAAAAAGATTATTTTGCATAACCTTTCTTATTATATCGGTTAAAATTTGCGCATTGTTGCAACATTTTGTCTGCAGTACAAAACCATTATAACCATCACTAATCAACTCTTTCATTGCTCCTCTATCGTTAGTTATACAAACTAGTCCTGTCGCCAAAGCTTCTATCACAGTAATCCCAAATCCTTCATCATATGCCGGCAAATGAATAAAAATATCACTATCATACAAAAGTTTTTCAACATCTTGTCTCTCACCTAAAAACTTTACTTTATCTTGCAAATTATTTTCTACAATTTTATTCTCTAAAAATTTTCTATAGTATCCATCACCAACGATATTAAATTCATAATCAATATCTTTTAACTCTTTTGATCTAATATATTTTGTACCCCTTTTTGTGGAATTAACCTTCCAACATATATTAATCTAATAGGCAAATGGCAATCTTGAAAATTAGGTTTAAAGTTAGTTAAATCAATTCCGTTGTAATTTAAAATAATTTTATTCCTTGCAAATGGAATTATACGTAAAAAACTATTTTCAACAGATTTAGAAATTAAAAATATACCATCTACTTTTTTGACCATTCTTTTATAAAACCAAACATATATAAAAGATTTTTTTGATTCTAAATATAACCAATCTTTTGCATTAGCATGAGAATAAATAAATATTTTAATTGTTTTATTCCTTTTTTTTAATAAATGTATCACAAGCGCAAAAAAAGGTGCATTAGCGTGAAAAATAATCGCATCAATTGGCATTTTTTTAATAAATCTTCTATTTTTCTCACTGCGAGTTTAATGTCAAATATTTTCATTTTTTTAACTTTAGGCAAAACAAAATCTACATATATATTATTTTCTGCCATCTGTTTGAAGATTGGTCCCAAAGGTTTAATAAATAAAAATATAAAATCCTTATCATTTTTGCCTAAATCGAAACACATCTTTTCAATTCCGCCAATTCCACCTGCATATAAAACATTTAAAATCATAAACTATTCCTACCCTTAGTTAATATCAGTTTTTATAACCTTGACTTTCAATATCTTTATTGACAAATTCTTCACCGGACTGATTTTTTAAAATCTCTTTAGAAGTATTTGATAAACCATCGTTTATTGTAGCGCACAAATCACACGTAGATAGCTTATCTAATTCTTCTTTTGTAATTTTTCCATCTCGGTAATCCTTAACAATTTTATTTTCATACATCGAATATTTTTTCTTTTTAAAAAATCTTAAAAACTTGTGTTTTATTACCCATAATGTAGGTTTCCAAATATATTTTTTCATAGCCGGAGAAACGGAACCAATCATCCAACAATTTCTATCACAACATCTAACTTTTTTTCGAACATCATCAGCTTGTGGTGAATTCCATAATTCATCCCATGTTTGAGTATTTAAATTACCCATAACTTCCTTATCTTTTGTTCCATTGCACGGCATTACATCACCATACGGATCAATGAAGAAAGTATCAAAGGACATATCACAATTTAACAATCTCTTTTGCCCAAAAATATAATTAATCAACCCATGATTAAAATATGCTCTAAACCATTTTTTGGGCGAATTAGATTTTAATAACTCATTTATCAAATCTTCAAAATTTTGGGCGACCATTAACCTATCGTGAATAATATTTTTGGCTTCGACAAAATAAAAAGAATTATGTAATGACGCAGTAGCAAATTCCATGCCTAATTCTTCGCTTTTTTTATACAATGCAACCAAATCCGGAGCATTTTTATCTTGAACAGTCATACCAAAGCCAACATCAGGGTGTTTCATCTCAACTAGTTTTTTTAATGTTGAATAACCTCTATTAAATCCATCCGGTAAGCCTCTAATTTCATTATTGGTATCTTCAAGACCTTCAATAGAAATGCGAATACCGACATTGGGAAATTCTTTGCATAAATCAATAATGCGATCTGTAAAAAAACCGTTAGTAGAAATAACTATTCTGTCGGATTTTTTGTATAATTCCCGGACAATATCTTTAAGATCTTGGCGAATAAAAGGTTCTCCGCCTGTAATATTTGTAAAATACATTGGTGGGAGTTTTTTAATTGTATCAATTGATATTTCTTCTTCAGGTAAAGATGGTGCTTTATATCTATTGCACATTGTACATCTCGCATTACATCTATATGTTACTATTACTGTACCGTTTAATTTTTTACTCATCGTTTTTTTATCTCCTTTTATCTAATAATTTTTTTCTTTGAGATTACAGTGTTTTTATTTTTCAATCATAACATAAAATTTAATTATATAAAAGTTTACTTTATCCAATGTCTAATTAACTATTTTTTTCTAGGTTCAATAATCTTTAAATATTCATTTGCAACATATTCCCAAGAATAATTCGATAACACCTCTTGTCGAATATTTTCTTTTATTTCTTGATGTTTTTTTTCATTAAATATATTTTCATTAATTAAAGAAACAAAATTACTTTCCTCTCGATACTTTATGCATTTATTGGCCAATATAAATTGTAAATCATCATTAATTATTACCGGAACACCTGCCGACATTGCCTCTATAATGACCAATGAAAAACCTTCTTGTTTTGATGGAAATACCATGGCTTCGGCAATATTATAATATTTATTAAGTTCTTCTCCCGGTTTTAGTTCTCCTAAATATTTTACTTGATTTAACAAATTTTGTTCTTTTGCGAATTTAAGTAGTTCATCAAAATATTCTTGATCAATAATCCCTCCGGCAAAATAGTAGTAATATTTACTATTTTCTTTTAAAATTGGAGTTAACAACTTGAGAGCACCTAATTGATTTTTCCGATCACATATTGACCCTACTTGGATAAACACTTTTGATTCAACATCCAAATGTAAAAAGCTTTTAAACTCATTTTTTGCATTATTGCTTAAAGGTTTATATTTTTTAGTATTAACTCCATTGTTAATTAAAAACACTTTACTTTTGTCAATATTTAAATTACTGATAATATTTTTTTGGGATCTTTCATTTAAAACAAAGATAAAATCGGCATGTTTCATACAGTAGCTTTCTTGAAAGTATCTTTTTTTTACGATTGATTTTATCTCACTCCATTCACCATGCCATATATAACTATGATTAGTATACATCAATATACATTTCTTTCGTATTTTTTCGGAAGACATCTTTAGAAAAAAATACATATTATACTGATTATGAAAATGTAAAATTATTTTTTCATCGCTATTTTTCAGAATCTTTTTCAAATATTTTGCAAGTTTTATTGAATAAACTATTCTTTTCACTTTATGCATTATACCTAATTTGACATCCGTAGTTCTTAAAAATTTAGGAACATTTACCTCTAAAATTGGTAAATTATTAATTTCTCGATCATCCGCTTTAATATCGATAATATTTACATCCTTATTTTGTGTGAGAAAAGCTCTAGTCAATTCTTCAACAACTATTTCTGTAGCTGCGCCAATTTTGGATGGAATTGAAGTATATCCCGTTCCTATTTCATATATTTTCATCTTTTTACCTCCTCAAATAAACCAATTAGTTTATTCAAATGTGATTCTTCAGAAAAGTGATCTTCAAAATATTTTTGACAAAATGCACTCTTTTTCAAAATATTTTCCTTATTTAAACAAATTTCCTTTAAAGTTTCAAATAATGATTCAACTGATAATGGCTCAAATTTAAAAGCCACAGTATCATCAATCGTATATTTAAATGATCCGAAATTAGGAACTACAACGGGTCTCATAAAATATATTGATTCTATTAAAATATTTGGTAAATTTTCGACCCATCTTGTTGGAATAATAGTTAAATTACATTTTAAATAATAACTAAACACTTCTTCATTTTTAATAAAAGGTAATATTGTAACAAAAGAAGTTAAATTATTTGTAGTTACAAAATTTGTAATTTTTTCATTTTCTTTAGCGTGAAGTCCTCCAATAATTGTTAAGTGAAAATTTTTTTGTTCTTTAATTAATAACGAAACTGCTGATAATAAATCATAAATTCCTTTTGATTCATCAATATTTCCTATAAATAAGAATTCAATCTTATCATCAATATGATTTGATTTATCCATTGATTTTAAATGCGCGTTTTCTTTAAAGAATGTTGGAATAAGATGAAGTTTTTGTTTTTCATATCCATATTCTTCCATCTTTTCCATCATAAATTGATTAGTACAAACAAAAGCATCGATTTTTTTACAAAATTCTTTCTTTTTAAAACTTTTAATAGAAAAATATCGTATTAATGAAAATAATAACTTATTCTTTATACATCTATTTTTAACACATTCAAAATCATTTTTCATACAAAGCTCGCAATATTGTCCATTACGATACATGGAACCTGCACCACAAACAGGATTATAATCAGAGATGCGATTTACAATAGGAATTTTGTATTTTTTACATGCATCAATAACACTAGGAGAAAGGGCTCTTTTATATACCAACAAGTAGCAAACATCAGGTCGTTCATTTTCAATCAATTTTTCTAAAGTTTTCCGGACCTTTTTTGAATAGAATTCTCTGTCAATTAAATCAAAATAAGATCGAATGGTTTTAGGATACTTATCTATAAAAACCTCATTCGATTTTCCTATATTTTCAACAAAATAATTGCTATATTTTGTTGGAACGTTATTATCATTCTTTATTGAAAAAGGTATTACTTTATGCCCTCTTTCTTCCAAAGAATTAATAACATTGAACATATATCTTTCAGGACCGCCGGTCATAAAGAATCTATAATGTATTAAAAGAATTTTCATTGTTTTACCCTTTCATTCAGTAAATAAAAATATCCTTACTTTTTATATAACTCAAATGTTTTTTTTACAATATCATCCCATTCGTAAATTTGGTAAACATTTGTATGCGGATGAAGATTTAATGCGAGTGCTTTTTTTAATTTATTTGCCAAATCTTCGACATCACTTTTATTAAATACAAAGCAATCTTTATTAATTATTTCAGTATTTTCACGAATATTTGAAACTAAACATATATTTCCATAACTCAATGCTTCTAATAAACTCATAGGCATTCCTTCAATATCAGATGGTAATACATATAAGTAAGCATTTGAATATAACTCTTGAAGTATTTGTCCCTTTACAAATCCTGTCATAATAATTGTAGGATCATTTTGAACTTTATTTTTTATACTTTCGAAATATTTTTTAGAATTCGAATCTCCACCGGCAATAACTAATTTTTTATCTGTTGAATTCTTTACAGATTCCCAAGCTTTCAATAGATAATCTAATCCTTTTTCTGGTACAATTCGTGCTAAAAATAAAACATAACTGTTTTTTATCAATCCATATTTTTCTTTAATAATTTCCGGTTCGTGAAATTCTGCTTTTGAAACACCATTTGGAATAAAATTTGTTTCTCGCCCGTATTTTTGCTTAAAATAACATTGATTATTTTGAGATAAGACAATAATTTCATCTGCATATTTTACCGCTTTTTCTTCACCGGATTTAATTATTTTTGATGCAAAACCATTCCATTTTCCTCTTTCCCAATCAAGGCCGTGAATGGTAACGACTATTTTCGTCCCATTTCTTTTTTTACCTTTTGGGAGTAAGTTTAAAAACAGGCATGGTCCTTCAGCGTGGTAATGTACTATATCAACTTTTTTCTTTTTTATTAATTTTCTAATTTTTAAAGTAGCAAAAAAAGAATATATAATTGCATCGAAAGATTTTTTATTTATAGTGAAAATTTCTTCAATCTTACAGCCTTTATATTCTTCAAATTTTTTATATTCTTTTCTCTTACGATTTAATATTGTTACTTTGTGTCCAAACTTTGCAAGTCTCGACGATAATTCCTCAACTACTATCTCAATTCCACCATCTCGAGAAGGAACATATTTATGGCCAACCATCACTATATTCATTAACTTTTCACCTACTTTAATACTCAATAAAGAGTCTTAGATATGATATCATAAATTAATAAGATTTGATATATTAAAGTTCTTTTATAAATGTTTTATTGATTTACAAGATGATAAAAATGATTAAATCTTCATATTTTCTATACTTATTTCTATCAAAAAAATTTCCAGTATGATATAAAATTTTTTACATTTGATTATTGTTTTACTTTTAAATGATGTCTTTCTTATAAATTTGCCAAATTTAGTAATTCGAGGATCATTTTCCATTTTGAAAGTTATTCCGTCAGTTTCATTCTGATCTAATAAACTTTCTAATTCTTTTTCGGCGTCTTCATGCATTGATCTAAATTTATAAAAATTAAAGGTTTTACCATTTTTACCGACTCTTTGAGAAACATAAATCATTTTTCCCTTAGAAGTGCATTTTACCAATATACCTACTATAAGCATAATCGGTGAGAGAATTATAAGTGCCAAAAACGAAAAAACAATATCAAAAACTCGTTTAAAGAAGGCGTAAGCTTTTCCACCTTTAACTATAACTTCCTCATTCTCTAATTTATAATCAACATCAAAAGTAGTGGGAATATCACTGATAGCAACTCCGCCTCCACTTTCAATGTTTTCTTAAAAATAAAATTTTCGCTTCAAATAATGTTATTGATAAAAAAGTAAATAAGAGATTTTTCTGCTGCCGAAAGAAAAAAGTACGCTTTAATTTATACATTTACTTATGCCCATTAAAAGGGTTCATATGTAGATTAATTAATGATGGCCGATAAATCCTTCTGTCGCATTTTCTCTATGATGAATGGTTGCAGGATTTCCTATTACTATAGAATGAGATGGGACATCGAAATTAACGAATGTGTTTGGTGCAATAACGACATCGTCTCCAATTGTGATTTTCCCGACTATTACACTATTTGCATTAATACATACTCTATTGCCGATTGTTGGTACTCCTTTACGCTTGCCACGCATATCCGCTCCGATTGTAACTCCACTCGTGATTATAAAATCTTCACCAATTTTAGTATTTCCATTTATGATGATTTTTCCGCGAAATGTCCTATCAAAAATCCTTTGCCAATTTGAATATTTCTCGATAATCCAACACCGTATTTGACTCCATAATGTCTCAAAAGGGTACGCGAAAGAAGCTTCCCGATAATATTATTTCTGTTAACTTGAACGAATCGATATAAGTAAATAATTTTCTTTTCGGGATTTTGTAACCCCCACCCCGTTCTTGTTGTTGTATTTACAAGTTTTTTTCGCTTTCAATATATTGCTTAAACTCTTTAAGATGTAGCATGTCTTGCCTCCGTCAACTGATACAATATTTTGTTTAACTTTAAATTTTTTATTTTTCTAATTCTATCTTTTATAAAATTTAAATAAAGCGTCCCAAAATTAAAAAATAATTACATTAATACTTATACTAAAAAAATTTTTAATTGTCAATATATTATAAGTGCTAACCTTGTAATTAAAAAAGTACATGATTATCTCATGCAAAAGAATTCAGTTAAAATTTTGAAATGTATTTTTAATATAACTTATTTAAACTTGCCTCTCCGCTAACTACTATTTAGCCCCTTCCTTTTTAAAGACAACTCCAAAAGTCAAAAATATAAGTTTAATATCATACCAAAAAGATCTTTTGTTCTTAATGTAATCTAAATCTAATTCAATCATTTGATTAAAAGTAGTATTGCTTCTTCCTCTAACTTGCCATTCCCCTGTTAATCCTTGAGGAACAAGAAGTCTTTTTTTATCATATTCATTATAAAGTTTAAATTCACGAACAGTGCATGGTCTAGGTCCCACTACCGACATATCGCCCTTTAAAATGTTAATAAGTTGCGGCAATTCGTCAAGTGATGTCTTTCTTATAAATTTGCCAAATTTAGTAATTCGAGGATCATTTTCCATTTTGAAAGTTATTCCGTCAGTTTCATTCTGATCTAATAAACTTTCTAATTCTTTTTCGGCGTCTTCATGCATTGATCTAAATTTATAAAAATTAAAGGTTTTACCATTTTTACCGACTCTTTGAGAAACATAAATCATTTTTCCCTTAGAAGTGCATTTTACCAATATGCCTACTATAAGCATAATCGGCGAGAGAATTATAAGTGCTAAAAGCGAAAAAACAATATCAAAAACTCGCTTAAAAAATGCGTAAGCTTTTCCGCCTTTAACTATAATTTCATCATTTTCTAATTTATAATCAACATCAAAAGTAGCGGGAATATCACTGATAGCAACTCCGCCTCCACTTTCAATGTTTTGTTCAAATTCTTTTTCCATTCCTAACAACACCCTTTTAATTGTAGCACAATTTTTGCCACCTATACATTTATACTAAAAAAGAATGTTTGTGTCAATATTTATAGTAATCGTTTAATTGCTATTTATTGGAAAAATTTTTAATCTTAAGTATTTCATTTTTAATATAGTTGGCATTAATTTCAAAAACTTGTTCAGCAATTTTTGTGCCGTATTTTTTGGTTATAAATTCTCTTGTCTCTTTAAGATTAGGACTTCGAACATTAATACCGTGGCAATCACTTGAAATTAAATCAACAAGATTTTTCTTAAAACATAGATGAGAGATTTTTTTAGCTTGCTTACCAAAGAATCCAAATAAACTAGCGCTATCAATTTGTATTAAAGCACCTTGCTCTTTGTAGCTTAATATTCTTTCTAAATTCATATAATTGTATCTTTCGGGATGAGCAATAATTGGTTTAAAACCATTAGCACTAAGATCAAATAAAACATTATCAATGTCATAATTTTCATAAAATGGATTAAATTCAATTAAAATATAGCTTGAATCATTTAGTGTTTTTATTTCATTTCGAATTAAATGTTTTAATAAATTATCAGTGTAGTATATTTCACTACCAAGTAATAATGTAATATTAAAAAAAGATACCTCCGTATAAAATTCATTAAAAATTTTATCTATATCTTTCTTTTTTTTAAACTTTTTATCATTATATTTAATATGTGGTGTGAGGACTATCGTATCCACGCCATCGGCAATTTCTTTTTTTATCATCGCAAGCGATGTTTCCATATCTTTAGATCCGTCATCAACATTCGGCAAGATATGGGTGTGAAAATCAATCATAAACATATCCTCCTTTATAAAACGCACCTCAAGCAAAGTGCTTAATAATTAATGGTTTTTTTGACTATATTGATACTTAGAGTAGTAGTAAGATTTCTTCAATTTATCGTGAGTTACCACAACTCCTAAGACATTTACATTTGCATCTTTTAAAAGTTTTACGCTTTTTATCAATTCAGATTTTTTAGTGTTCCCAATCGAAGCTACATCTATTACTCCATCGACAACTTGGCCTAAAAGCAAAACATCACTGACCAAAAGAACAGGTGGAGTATCTAAAATAATATAATCGTATTCTTCGCGGAACTGTAAGATTAGATTTTCCAATGATTTACTTTTAAATATGACATTTGGGAAAATGGTTGATTTGCCCGCCGTAATAATATTTAAATTGTCGTGAGATTTTATAACTTCTTCTAAGGTAGCTTTTTTAGAGCAATAATCGACAATACCATTACGATTTTCAACATTTAAAACACGATGTACATCGCTGCGACGTAAATCTAAGTCGATAATAATTACTTTTTTACCTTGTTTTGCATAAAGATTAGCTAAGTTACAAGCAGTCGTAGTTTTACCTTCACTAGGATTAGGTGAAGTAATCGCAAAAACTTTTACGGGTTTATCGATAGAAGATAAATCTATATTTACTTGTATAGTTTGATAAGCTTCGGAGTAAATAGAAGACAAATCTTCTACAAGATAAGCTTTTTTATTTGATTTAGTGCTTCCATATTTATTCATCTTTTTCTCCTTTTTTGTTTTCAAAATCCGGTATAACTCCTAGCACTTTTGCATCTACAATTTTTTCAACATCATTACTGCTATGAATGTCGTTGTTGGTGAGTTCTTTTATAAATGCAATCGCAAGGCCAATAAATAAACCTCCAGCAAATCCTATAAGTATATATGTTGTTCTTCCATTATTAACACTATAATATCCACTCGCTGATGACGCTTCTTTAATAACCCCAGACAACAATTCATATTCATCAGCAGATATAGTTGTAATTTTATTGATTATAGACTGGACTGCAGCTTGTGCAAATTCACCTTCTGTAGAACTAAAATAAATTTTTACAATCAAAGAATTCTCGGTATTCGATATTGACAAATTAGATTTTAAAGAATTTAATAATGTCGGAAATCGATTGTTTTCTTTTAGTTTTGCAATATAGTCCGTATCATAAAAACCCTTGTTAGTCAAATCATCCGCAACTTCTGTCAAAAATTTTTCTTCATAAAGATAGTCATTCAAAGTCGGGACGTATCTAAGACCCGCAATAATACTATCTGTTCCAGTTTCTTTTTTTGAACTTGTATCAATTAATACCGACCCATTGGCTTGATATTTAGGAGAAACCATAACAAAGGCATAAACTATTGCTGCCGCTGTTGCAATTACTGTTGAAATAATAATTATCAAGATATTTTTTTTAATTATTCTCCATATATCAATTAATGTTAATCCGTCTTTTTCTTGATTCATAAATAAGTCTCCTTGTAAGTCCATTTTCATTTTATCTATATTTATTTATAATTTCAATGCTTAATCTTTTTTTTGGGCATTAACAATACTTTTCACTTTAAATGTAAAATTTTATACACATTTTTTGTCTCTTCAATAACGCTATTTTTCATCGTCAAAGAATCAAACGCTTTTCTTAGATGTTTAAAAGGAAAGGTAAAAAAATGGTAAATATAGGTAAATGGAATCAAAAATATCTTTCCTTTTATTTTTGGATAACGCATATATAATATTTGAAGTTTTGGAAACATTTTATGCAAGAAAAATTTAAATTTACTTTGTTCTTGTCCAGCCATCATATTGCCAATATAAACATCACCATTGGCGTAGCCATGAATTCCGGAACGAACGATGTAATCCAAAATCGCATTAGTATCGTCTTCACTTAACGCTTCTTTCTCCTTTTCAAAAATCACTTTAATTAACTTCTGCAAACTTTCATAAAACTCCTCTAATTTAAGTGATTTTAAATAAGAAATTACTTTTGATTGATCTACTGTATTGAATTTTAAAAAAAGATAGATATCAATAAGCGGGCGAATCCCAGCGCCTGCCATCAACATATGATTTGAATAATGATAAACCAAATAAGCTAATTCGAATTCTTTTTCAAATCGAAAAGTTCCTTCTATTGTTTGAAGATGCTCGACATAATTTGTAAAAGATGCATCTTTGATATCGCTATTAATTAGATGATGATGCATTTCAACATTAATATTATCTCTCTTGAACAACGCTTCATGAAGATTTTCTTTTTCATAATTAAATCCACTGCCTTTAATCAAAGCAACGGCTTTATCGTAATTATTATCAAGAATCAAACAATCTAAATCGCCCATCGTTCTTATAGTGCGATCAGGATATAAATTACGAAGATAAAAACCTTTGAGAAACATGAAATCAATATTATTTTCTTTTAACAACGTTGCGATTTCATTCGCTACTTCGTCATATTTTTCATGTAGAAAAAAAGCAGTATAATAGAATGTTTTTAAACGTTTGTCTTTTGTCACTAAATATAATAAAGGCAATAAAGATTGTTCTTTAAAAAAGTCAAACATTTTCCTGTCAATTTTGACATCGGTCAATGTTTCGCCTTTTAAACCGCAATTTATAATGTCCATGTATTCTTGATACTTCATTTGTTCCGCTCCAATTCAATTGTTTGAATATTATCAATATCTAATCGTCGATGAGAAACAATAATCAATGTTTTGTTGAGGTTTATTAAATCTTGAACAATTTGACGCTCATTGGTGTTATCTAATGCCGAAGTGAATTCATCAAGCAACATAACTTGCTTACCATTCAAAAGAGAAATCGCAATCAAAATTCTTTGAATTTGACCTAAAGAAAGTCCTTGCCCTCTTTCCTTTAGTTCGGTATCGATTCCTTTTTCCAATTTCATCAAATCATCGTAAATACGCGCTTTCTTTAAAGCCTCGACAATTTTTGAATCATCTTCTTCTCCAGAAAGAATCATAATGTTTTCACGTATAGTTCCCGAAAAAAGAATATTTTCCTGTGGAACATAAGAAAATAAATTGCGATTCCCAGCTGATAACGGATATTTATTACCGCCTTTTTCTAAGTATATTTCTCCTTTTTGCGGTTTATTAAATCCTAAAATCAAATTAAATATCGTCGTTTTTCCGATTCCTGATTCGCCTTTTATGAGGACGATTTCGCCTTTTTTAATTCTCATTGAAAAATTTTCAAGTACTTTTATATGCTCATCATAAGCAAAATCGACGCTATCAAAAACCAATGCGTCAAAATCAGTTAATCGCATCGAATTTTTTTCTTCATTTTCAAGTTTAAAAATATTTTCTAGCCGAGCATAGGAAACACGATACATGGCTATACCATTAAATACCGAAGAAAAATTAGCCAACGGATTTTCAATGTGACTTATCAATTGCAAAATCGCCGCAAAAGAACCATAAGTTAAAACCCCTAAATAAATCAAACTAGCCCCATAAACGATTCCAAAGGCGTAGATAATATTTAAGGCAGAAGAAACTCCGACGCTTCCCACAAGACCAACCATCAAAAGTTTTCTCTTGATCACTTTATTTTTATCCAATAATTGATCCATCATCTTTAAAGAACGCTTTTCCGCTTCCATCGCTTTTATTATTTTAGCATTTTCAATTGATTCTTGAACGTAAGCGTTGACTTTACCACCGATTTCTAAAGAAGCTTTGTGCCATTTTTTAGCAAATTTAGTATAAATTCTAGCGCCTATGATCATTAACAATCCGAAAGCTATTAAAATCAATAATAATCGCCAGTCAATGATGGCTAAAGAAATCAACGCGCAAACAAAACGAGAAATATCGCCCCACAAAAAAGGAATTGCCGAAGTGACACCTATGGCGATATTTTCAATATCTTGTAAAAAATTATTAGTGTATTCACCCGAATGTTGACTTGAAATTTCAGCGAAGGTTTTATTTAATAAATTAGCATAAATTTTTCTTTTTAAGCCGAGGGTTATTTCGATATTATATTTATTTTTAATAATTCCCGAAGCGATTTTAATCCCCACTTGAAGAGCGATGCAAGCAACTAACAAACATCCAAAAAGAATTACACCTTCAAGATTTTTATTAGTGGCGGCATCAACTAAAAATTTAGTAAAAAGTGCAAGGGCAATTAATATTGAAGCACTAAAAGCATTTAAGATACTTAGGTAGTACATTTTTTTCTTATCGATCATGAGATTTTCCTACCTTTCAATCTAAACAGCATTCTCCTAAGCCACATTATACACCAAAAAAAGACAAAAAGCCGATAAAACAAATTGTTGACGCTGTGTTCTTTACCTTTCCGTTTAAAACTCACGACAACACCAATTACATTTTCTTTTGGCACATTTTCAAATACCACTTGATTATCACCGGTCACAATTAAATTATTGCCCTTAATTTTTATAACACGATGCAAGACGTACGCATCATTTGCTCTTTTAAAAAAAATCGCGTCGTGTTTTTTTATTTCCGTGGCTTTTTTTAAAGTAACAATATCCCCAGTATTAAAAATCGGGCGCATCGAAGTACCACGCACCGGAAAACAAAATAGCTGATTTAACGCGAAGGCTTCTTCCATCAAAGGGATCAAATCTTGAATACTTTTATTCATTTTCTAAAATACCGAGTTTTTTAAAATTTTCAAAAATCTCCAATAGATCTTGCTTAGCAATATTCTCTTCTACCTCATATTCTTTAACTATAGCGCTTAAAATCTCTTCAAAACTTTTATTATCGAGGAGTTTTCGATATATAAAAAGCGCCGTTTCGTTTAAAGATATTAGAGAAGAAGTATCCAATTTTCCGTCATTAAAGGGAACCAACACTTCATCTGGTCCGATTTTTTTTAAAAAGTAGTTTCCTGTAAGTTTCATAATGATAATAACTCCTTTTCTATTATTTTAACAGCGTCATAAGAAATATCGCAAGTAAGTAAGAAACAAGGAAGCGAAATGAGACGATCGACAAAGTAGTTCCAATGATCGAGTTCTTCAAAATCCGCCGGTTGTACAACTTGAGTAATCAATCTTACAAATGCTTCTTTAGGTGTCAGACGAGATACTTCATTAATCTTTCCTTGTTGTAAAAAAATGACGGCTTTTAGCGGAGCATGAATCGGATTATCTCTTCCATGTTTGCCGGAAAATGGTGTTCCATAAAGATACAACTCATTATTTTCAATAAGGATTGTATTTTTATCATCGTTGATATGCAAAACTCCGTAAAGTTCTTTCCACAAATTAGTATGTGTTGATTTTCCCGTTCCCGATGGTGCGGTAAACAAATATCCGTTATCACGATATAAAATTGACGAGCCGTGAATCAAAAAGGCTTGTTCGCATTCTTCAATCAAGTGATTAAAGGCATATTGAACCATGATGATTTCTTTAGTAATATCGTCATTAATAAGATCGACATGAGCAACGTTTTTATCATACGTTATTTTACCATAGACTTCTCCATCTAAGCCTAAGGGAATTTGCACAAATTTTCCGTTTTCATAACCTTTATAATAAGAATTACTCTTCTTTAAATCACTAAAATTGAAAGTTTGCTCTTTTACTCTTACGACGATTTTAAATTCTTCTTTCTCATTATCTGTAGCATATTTTCTAAATCGCCAAGATAAGTAATCTTTATTGATGAATTCAATTTCAAAATAATGTTTGGCAATTAAATATTTACTCATAACTGTAGTCCGCTTTTGTAACAGAAACCGTCGCATTTGCTACGTTCAAAACAATACTTAACTTTTCGCCGACGCTCAATTCATAAACTTTAAAAGTTTGAGCGGTTGCTGAATCGTATAAAACCGAATTATCTCCGTTGTTTCCATATAAGATACCATTGGAGCACATAATTTTAAACTTCAACGGATATAAATCATTGTAATCACCTAACGAAGTAAATTCATATTGATAAATATCGTCGTTTATTTTAGAAAAAAGATATTGCTCGTTATTTAAAGCTTCTGCCCACCCATTTCCTTCAAAAGCAAAATAATAGTCATAAGATGGGTCGGTCCATTGCCCTTCATTTTCATAACTATAGTTAAGTTTCATCTCATTCAAATCGAGCGTAAAGCAAATCTTTTGATAGTCATTAAAACCATTCAAAACTCCATTAGGGCCACCTTCAACGATATTGAAGTCTTCATCAAACCCATAATCGACATTACCAGAGAAACTGCCATCGTTGATTTTAAATTCAATTGAATTTCGATAAGATTTATCAATTTTAAAATCTAAGTTATAAATATTGTCGTTAGTACTTTTGGTAAATTTATATTTATCTAGCGCTTCCCAACTTGAAAAATCACCGACGAGATAAAAATTTCCGTTAACTGGCTTAACCGGCTTATCATCATTTCCATCATCATCTTCTAAAGATACATGTTTTAATTTTCTGTTTACGTAATTTTCAAACGTCAAGTTTCCACTATATTCTTCAAGGGAGAAGCGAACTTCGTTATTTCTAATTCCACCGATATCACTTGTACGATAATCTTCGCCGTAATTTGCTTCAGCCAACTGATAGTATTTGTTAAATTTCTCCGTCGTAAACCATCTCGAGATTTTTAATGCTTTACAATAATTATCAAAATCGGTTTTTACTTGATTTGATGAAGAAGCTAAAATGGTCTTTAAATATAATGGATTTACTTGTTGACCACCATTACCTACGGCCATACGAGAATACATTTCAACTTCACTCATACCATTTCCGCTTGGATCCCAATCTTCGCATAATCCAAAAACACGATCGTGATCATAGGGAATAATGATCATCTTACCATCAGTTCTTCGAATATAAAGGTAATAGTTGTTGTAATTGTTACGCAAATCATCGGGATCACCGACAAGATAGTTGATCGCTTCAAGCCGAGCAAAATATTGCAGATCGATTTTTTGAGCAATATCATTGTAATATCCGCTGTTTAAAGTCTCTAAAGCATTTCTTAAACGATCGTTGTTATCGGTCCCTTTATTGGTTTTACGATTATAAACCGGCACATAGGCTCCGTTATCACGATCTTCTCCGATTTTTTGACCGGAAAACGAAGCATAAGTCATATCGGGAGTGCCACCACCGCTTCCCCGACCATAAGTTACCTTATAAAGATCGCCGTATTTAGAGTTTGCCACTCCATTAGTGGCCACTTTTTCTTCATTCCAAGTTCCCATATTGAGGTAACTTTGTTTAGAATCTAAATTTCTCTTAATAAATTCTTTATCGATGGTTTCATAAATCGAACAAACTCCTAAATCAAGAGTTCTAGTTCCATCATTGAAATCGAGATTAGCCAATGAAACGTGCGGCACCAATAATCCGTTGGCACGATAAATATCATAAGCATAAATTTCTTTAACGTGGGAACCATCATGAGTTCGATTCCATTTAATATCTAATTTTTCTAAACCCAACAAATTACGATTTTTTCGTTCTTCCTTTTCAGTAGGGGTATAAGTTTTAGCATCGCTACCATAAATAGCGACGTCATCAAACAATTCACCAAAAGATAATTTATAGTGGGATTGATCAACTAGATTACCACTATCATCGAATGGATCGGATAATGACATATTTCCTTTAAGACGAATTCCAACATCATTAAAAGAATAATTGTAGTTTTCACCACATCTTGTAAGCGAAATAGTGACTTCTTTAGCAATGCGATAGATATCCGATTTAGCATAATTATAAAAATCCGATTTTAATTTCAATATTTGATTTTTATCCATCTTAATCGAAATATTAACTTTATTATGCAAATCAAAAAGATCTTCATATGTCATTTCGCTGTTATTAGGACAAGTGTAAACTTTATCTTCATCATGAGTATCAATTTGTCGATAATCATCAGGGATTGTTACAGAGCTTTGATCATGTGAAGAATCGCCGCTTGTATCACTTTGAACAAGCGAGCTTTGATTGCTTTTATCATCACTTTGAGTTCCATTTGAACTCGAAGATTGATTAAAAAGAGAACATGAGCTTAACGCAACGAGTGTTAAAAGCAAACCTAATTTCTTTTTCTTCATTTTAATTACCTCTTTTGCGATCCTTGATATGACCTTCATCAAGTGCGTGAATCATAATCATCGCACTTGTAACATTGGTCGCAAGCGGAACATTTTGAACATCGCAAAGTCTAAGCAGTGCTGAAATATCCGGTTCATGAGGTTGGGCCGTCAAGGGATCTCTTAAAAAAATCACCAAATCAAGTTCGCCATTGGCGAGCATCGAACCGATCTGTTGATCACCGCCCAAAGGACCGCTTTTCATGCGATGAATTTGCAATCCGGTTTCTCCCATTACTAAAGTACCCGTAGTTCCCGTAGCGTACAACGTATGTTTGGCCAAAATATCTTTATACTTTATGGCCAACTTAATCATCTCGTCTTTTTTCTTGTCGTGTGCGATTAAAGCGACATTCATAATGACACTCTCCTTTTTTTAATTATAGCACCTAAAATATATCTTTTATAATATTATTTTATTTGACATGATAAGACTATTATTTAACCATAAATCAAAATTATTAAATTACAAGTGTCGTAACGGATTCTGCATCAATAGATAATTTGTAGGTAATACCTTTAACTTGAATAGTTGTCTCTTTACTAGCACCTTCATTAGCAATTACCACTATTATTTGGCCATTAGGATTTTTATAAGATGTAACCAGCAACTCACTTTGGTTTTTAACATCGATCCTTTTAGCTCCCTTTTCAATAAAATGGGCAAAATGTTTGACGATATAATAACTCGGATTAAAATGTAACTCTTTGGTTTTAGTATCAAACATAATCAACGCTTCACAATAATTACCGACGTGATTAGGGCCACCCTTTTCATCCAAAAGCAAATTCCAATCAATAAACCCTTCCGTATAATTTAAACTATCCAGAATATAGTTTTTGGCGTAACGCAACGCATTTTTCATCGTTCCGCTGGCACTTGAAGGATCTTGAGGATTAAGTCCTAATAGTTCAATGCAACCTTCGGTAAAAATCAAGTGTTTACTTGGATGCATATCATGTACTTTTTTAAGATTGCTTGAACAATATCCTTCATACCAATGATAAGCAAAACCATATATGATTTCATCTGCCTGATCCTCTTCATAATATCCTTGGACTCGCTCAACAATGACATCGCGATTATGGTCCCAAAACAACAACTTGGTATTTAATTTTTCTTTTTGAATGTTTTCATATATTTTCTTACCTAGTTTCATTTCGTTTTGAGGAGTAAAAATGCATGACTCCCAACTTTGAACTGCTTCCGGTTCGTTTTGAATGCTCATCCACGAAATTTCGATTCCCGCTTGTTTCATGTGTTTCAAATATAACGTAAGGTACTTAGCATAATCATCATAACTGCTTTCTTTAAGATACCCACCACGGCATTTTTCATTCGTTGTTTTAAACATTTTAGGTGGTGACCAAGGCGAAGCCATAAAGGTGATCTCATTCTTTTGAAGGGCTTTAAAAACAAATGGTAAGATATGTTTTTTATCGTAGTCTAAAGAAAAATCCGAACAATCGGGTTTAAAAGCATAATCATAATCCGCCGTTGCAAAATCGCAAGAACCGATTGTAAGACGCCCCAAATTATAATTAAGCCCTTCTTTTGAAAAATAAGCGTCTAAAACCTTAGTTTTTTGCTCTTCGTTTAATTTTTCAAAAATCGAACATGCCGCATCGGTAAAAGCCCCGCCAAAGCCTAAATGGGTTTGGTAGGTAATCTTATCGTCAACGATTATTTGAGGATTACTTTTATAGGCATCGCAATGCTTTTCATTAAAATAATTATTATAAGTTGAAGTGATCTGTTTCATTTTTTTTCAATCCTTTCCGATAAATCTCTTTAAATTGATTTTTATTGATCGTCATGTCGAAGACATGAAGAGAAAAAGCCATAAATACCACTTGAGCAAATCCAAAATAGAAAACCATGGAAATAAAAATACTGATCCATATGGCAAAATTATAAGGGATAAATTCAAATAGTAAAAATGGGATCATCACCAATATGAAAATTAAGATATTTTTATGCAGATATCCAAAAGTAAATCTCATAGCATTGTTAAGCAACTGTTTGAATGTTACTTGATACAAAATCGTCTGCGTCTGCATATATAAAATCACGATTAAGACCAAGAAAAACAAAGCGTAGCTAAGACCGCTTAAAATAATTTTAAAATTACTATTAAGTTCCATAACGCTTATTAAAGATAACGAAGTATGCAAAATAAAATAGAATATTCCACATAGTGCAAAAATCTTTGCGAAAGATTTACCGTTTTTCTTAATCCCCAAAGCGAAATCTTTTGTGACATTGGCTCCTTCATTAAAGAGCAGTCGTTTAAAAAAATATAATCCTCCGGCAAAGCCCAAAGACATGATCATCAAAAGGAAGATCAAAACGCCATAAATTAAAATCACATTCAACAATTGATTTTCGGAAAAAAGCGAAGAGAACCCCACAAAGACGATCCACACTATCGAAGGTAGCGCAAATAAAAACGTGTAGATACTGCAAGTTATGATTTCAAAAAGATGATATCGCAAAACATCGAGAATTTGTCCTCGTCTGGTTAAAGGTAAATTGCCTTCATTAAAATTTTCAATCATGCGCGTACCTTTCTAGAATAAATTTTGCCGTTTGAAGCGCCATATCATTCAAGTCATTGGTTTTTCCAAATTTTAAACTATTTTTGTTAAAAACCATATAAAAATTATCGATCGGGTTAAATTCTATCCATTGATCAAAATGGTATCGATTGTTAAATAACGGATTTTCATGATCGTAAATTTTTATACCGTAACTTTCAGTTTGATAATTATAGTATTCTACCATCATTTCATCACTAACAATTTGCTCTTTCATTTGTGAATCTATTTCAAGAAAATTGTCCTTAATCAAGCTTGAAACGTCGATTAAATCTTGCTCTCTTAGAATCAAAATATCGGCATTTGTTCCAAAGGCTTCATAAAAATCAAATAGTTTAGGATCTTCAGGAGAATATAAATAAAAATTATATTCTAGAATCCGAGGATCCTGTTCTTTTAAATCTTGGGCGAATTTTTCATCGATCAAACGTTCACCCTCTACGAAGATATTGATTTTTTCTTCATCTTTATATTCGTTGATTTTGTTGAGCGAGTAATAAAACAAGCAATAAAATAAAAGAAAAACGACGATAAGAAAAATCCAATTATATTCAAAATACCGCGATAACTTTCTTTTAGATAATTCTTTCATCTTAGATTTCCTCAATCTTTACAATCACGCGATTAAAAACCGCTATCCGATAGTTTTTTTGTTCTATCAAGTCTTTTAAATAATCCGCCAAAAGATAGTAATGTAACGTTTTATTTAATTCGCCATCGATCACTTCGATTTTACATACGTCAAAACCTTCATATATTTCAAAATTACGATTTATTTGGCTGATCTTAACCTCGTTCATTTTAGGATGACTACGTTCAGCGTTATAAATAAGCGTCAAAATTTTTCTTTGAGGATTAACGACACTAAACCACAAAAAAGACATAAAACCGGCACAAAGACTACAGATAAACGTGCTACCAAATACAAACCACATCATCGTTTCTCGATTCTGTAAAACGAAAGTTAAGATAATGCATAAGACGATCACGACAGCGAAAAAGATCATCATTGCAACGTACATGGTGACCTTTTTTTTCAAATTATTAAAGAAAGTATCTGTCAATAAATCGTATATCATGCGATATATTTTTCAGTATTCACATCGAATAGATGGACCTTATCTAGGTCAAATACGATCTCGATTTCTTCATGGTTATTGATATCGCGAACCGCGGAAAGTTTTGCAATTAAGCGCTCGTCTTTAACCATCGTATGAATGAAATATTCTTGACCGAGCAATTCCGCCGTCATTACTTCGACCTTCAAAGGTTTTGAGAGATTGGTCGCGTTAGTAGACATTCCGTTTTCGGTGATATTTTCCGGACGCACCCCAAAAATAATCTGATGCTTTCCTTCTTTTAAGTAAGTGTCAATAATCGATAGTTGCTTATCGATTGCCTTGATTTCTTGACTATCGAGGATTTTTTCTTCTTCACTCAAAACGCTTTGATCTTTTCCAAGCAAATCTTCTTTTTGTTGTTTGAGTCTTGATATCTCTGACGCGTAAAAATCATCGTGAGCTTTTTGATGTTTTTTCGTCAATTCAATTTCAAATCCGTTTTGCAAAATCAATTTGCCATGATCATAAGTGGCTTTTAAAATATTCATCGCCGGAGAACCGATAAAGGTGGCCACAAAGATATTGCTCGGATGATTGTAGACTTCTTTAGGAGTTCCGACTTGTTGTATTCTTCCTTTATTCATGACGACGATGCGGGTTGCCATCGTCATCGCTTCCGTTTGGTCGTGAGTAACGTAAATCGTCGTCGAGCCTAAAGTTTCATGAAGATTGACAATCTCGCTTCTCATTTGAACACGCAGCTTGGCATCGAGATTGGATAAAGGTTCATCCATCAAAAACAATTTAGTGTCGCGTACGATCGCTCTTCCTAAAGCCACACGTTGACATTGTCCACCCGACAACGCCTTCGGTTTACGATCCAAATATTCTTCAAGTTGCAAGATTTTAGCGACACGATGAACTTTTTCATCGATTTCTTCTTTCGGTACTTTTCGCATTTTTAACCCGAAAGCCATGTTGTTATAAACCGACATATGGGGATATAACGCATAGTTTTGGAAGACCATTGAAAGATTACGATCTTTTGGTTCTAAATCATTCGAATAAACTTTATCGATATACAAATCACCGGACGTGATCGCTTCAAGACCGGCG
Source organism: uncultured Bacilli bacterium (assembly GCA_947588815.1). Classification (GTDB taxonomy): domain Bacteria; phylum Bacillota_I; class Bacilli_A; order RFN20; family CAG-449; genus CANQAG01. The sequence continues at coordinate 38,263 of CANQAG010000007.1, read as the reverse complement.
ATCATTCTTAAAGTCGTCGATTTACCACATCCTGACGGACCGACAAAAACGATAAATTCATGTTCCTTGATTTCTAAGTTAAAATCAAAGACCGCTTGAACTCTATTTCCGTAGATTTTATTGATATGTTGTAAAGAGATAAAACTATCTTCAGGAGCGACTTTCGGTTCTAAGCGATGTTTGTTTTGATATTCAATCATCTCTTTATAAACGCGTTCTCGTTTTTTCTCTAAAAGTTTTTCCTGTTCTTCGTCTTGCTTTTCTTTTTCTTTACGAAGGGCCTTAGCCTTGCGAATTTCTTCCTTTTCCTCTTCGGTTTTGGGGGCATTAAATTTCATGTTTCTTCTCCTTATTTCTTAAACCATTTGACGTAATCTATCATCATATTCGCCGGTAAATCAGAATTGACCGGCAAACGATTGCCATCGAAGTTACCACCGACTGCCATATTTAATAAGATGTGGAAATTTTGATCAAACGGGGCAGGAAATTCTCCGGATTCTTCTTTGACGCTCCAGGGATCATTATTCGCATCGGCAGTGTAGAATAAATTACCATCGCAATACCATTTAAGGGATCCTTCTTCCCATTCTACCGCATAGACATGGAAATTTGAAATATCTTGACCTTGCGGGAAAAGATAATTTCCCGCCGTTGAAGTATGAGCGCCTTGAGCTGTCGCATAGTGAATGGTACCAAACATCGAGCCGTGAATTCTTCCACGTACTTCCATAATATCAATTTCGCCGCTATTGGGCCATCCTCCATATGGATTCTTGGTTTTGTTATTATCGGGAAGCATCCAAAAAGCCGGCCACAAACCATCACCATACGGGCAAGAGATCCTCGCTTCGATTCTACCATAGGTGTAGGATACTTTTTCTTGGGAACGGATTCTGCCACTGGTGTAATTTTTACCGCGCGTATCGTTACGACCTTCTTCTCTTTTCGCGGTAATATACATCATCGAATCTTTGAATTTAATATTGTCTTCACGATAAAATTGTTTCTCTTGGTTACCCCAATCTTCGACATTATATTTCTTTCCGTCTCCGATCATCACTTCCCAGTTATTGTAATTGAGGTTATTGCTCGAAAAGTCGTCTTTGAAAATCAAGCGATAGTCTCCGACTTTTTCTACTTCTTCTTCAATGGCTTCTTTTCCATCCGCGGAAGGAAGAATATCGATCACTAAGTTTTCGCTTTGTTTAGTCGGATTGATTTTAGAGAACGCATTCACGATTACTTTTCCTTCAAGGCCTCTTTGAATCGCGCGTAAATTACCTTCTTGATCGATAGTCGCTAACGCTTCGTTATTAACCATCCAGCCAATTCCACTTCCCGTGGTATCGCCTTGAACGGAACCACTTAATTTAATCGTTTCCCCGACTCTAATCGATGTCGGTTTAGTAGTGATTGAAACGCTTATAAGACCATTGTAATTGACATTAACCATAACTTCCGCGCTTTTATCGGGATCAGCCACGCTAGTCGCTTTGACTTTAGTCGTTCCTTGAGAAAGACCCGTCAATTTTCCGTCCTCGCTGATGGAAGCGACAAGCGGATCATCCGCGGTCCACTTCACTCCTTGATTAGAATCGTCGTTATTGACGACAGCTTTTAATTCGATTTGATTTCCGCATTCTACGCGACTTGGACAATCTTCGGCAATGCTGACTGCAAGTTCTTTCTTTTCCGGTTCGCTTTCATTGCCACATCCGACCAATACCGAAAGCGAAGACAATGCACAAAGTGCTAAATACAAATGTGATTTTTTCATGACCTTACCTCCTATTCGATCACGACGTTCAATTTATCGATTTTACCATCGCGGATTTTTTCCGCTAATGGACCTACTACTTCATCGTATTTTTGATTATCGATAATGTAGGTTAATTTAGTTTTTTCGTAAGCATTGATATTTTTAGGATTGATGTAAGTAACTTTTACTTTATTCAATAACTTAAAGCTGAAAGTACCATCCTTTTTAAAGAATTTCTTTTCCAACAATGGATTTAAATTCAATTTCAATTGCTGATCCTTGACCACAAATAAATTTTTGCCAAAGATCATCGTATTAAACATGTCGAGGAACTCTGCGTTAGCTCCTGTCAACCTTGCAAAGAATCCCTGTCCATGCAACTTATCGTCTGGATTACAAGTCGGGACAATAAACGAAGAACTTTCAAGTGGGCTTCTTCCATAAATGTAAGGATCGAGATTATAGACAAAATTACTCTTTATCTCATGATAAAATTCACGGTAATAACCACCTTTTAAAAGTCCTAAAAGATACTTATATGTCATGTGTAAAAATACACATTCTCGCTCTAACCAACCTTTGGTGAAAGCGTGGACACGTCCGATTTCAAATGGAGCTTCATCAAGCGAAGCGCAAGTTTTATACATTTTAATGACCGGATCATAGAGCTCTGTCTTTTTTATCGCCTTATAATCTGCTCTTGAAGTTATCTCTTTTCCGACTTTAAAAGAACGGGCGCTTGCTTCAAGGAATAGAGGAATCATTTTTAAGTTAAACGATTTCACTTTTATCGAAGGATAACCATTGTGATTGATCTTGTCTAATTTTTCATAATCTTGAACTTCATAAACTAAATATGACGGAATAATTCCGTGATTGAGTTTTTTAGACTCTTTGATCCCTTCAATAAGAATCTCACGTAAGCGTTTAAAAAGCAGAATCACTTTCTTGACTTTTAGCTTCCTAACTTTTCCCGTAACATCGATATGTGTCACAGCGCGCAATTTTTCGCGACTTGCAGTCACTAAATCCCAATAATCAAACGAAGATAATTCGTGACGCCTTAGTGCTTTAGTAAGCCGATCGATATCGCAATAGAGACTATATTGTTCATTTAAAAGAGAAATTTCACGATCCTTAAAGGAGCCGCTATACTCTAAGAAAAATTCAATGAGTCTTAAAAGTTCGATCGATTCACCGACACTCGAGGCAAAAAGTCCCGGAAGTCCGTTCATCGCATCGTTCCACCCCGGTTTTTCGCATTCCATTTCGATTCCTAATTGACGTGAATCCAAAGTGGAAAATTTTACAAGTGCTAAATTGATGATTTTCGAGATCAAAGTAGTTTGATAAATTTGTCCCTTTTTATCTTTGAGCCAATCGGTGTTTTTTAAATCTAAATGACGTTCTTCACACTCTTTTTTTAATTTTTTAAGATCGATCGCGCCATATTGGCGAATTCTTCCATCAGGAAGTAAGCAATATTTTTCATCGCGCGGTTCAACCATCACCGGGGAATAAAAATATTGGTAATCGTCACGAAAAAGGAGCTCTTCTACATGATCCGGATAAACACTTACATAGTTATATAATAAATCGACATTGTAAGTCCAATGATCGATCCAATAGCCTTCGCCAAAATTTGCTTCGATCATTAACGAAGAATTGGCAATCAATTCTTCAAAATGCTTTTCATATTCAGCATCTTTTTTCTGATCTTTTAAATAAGCGTAAAGCGAAGAAGGTTCATACGCTTTTGAAACTAAGGTTTCTAATGTTTGATCGTGATATTTTGAAAGATCGTATCCTTTTTTTATTTCAAAACGCGGGGGACGGACATTTAAAGGATTTTGACCATCCAACTGAATTAAATCAAAAAACATTTTGATATTGTAATCTTTGACAAACGGATAAAAATAAATGTCGCTGCGCCGATTTTGATTTACATCTCTAAAATTGCCTTCGCCTGAAGAATAATATTTATCTGCTATTTTAAAGAAATTATAATCTCTTTCCATGTCGCCATGTTTACGGCTATAGACATAGTAAGGAACGCCTTTAGATATCTCGATAGGAAATCCGCCGCGAAGATTATTATCCAATAACGATTGCTTGGCATACATATCAAAAAGCGGAATATTTGAAGAAACCTCAATCGGTGATAGTAATTCTTCCACTAAATTTTGCGATTCATCGATCATCGCTTCAATTTTTTGAATAGTAATATGCTCTAGTTCATCATGGAAACTAATTTGATCGTCAAACTTTCCGTAGATTGAAGCAAATTGATATTTTTCATGGGCTTTGAGTTTAAATTTCGCATAAGAGAAAGCAGATGGTAATTTATTTTCGGTTTGCTGTTTATCAAAGGATAAGCTTCCTTTTTTGAAGTTACGGGCTTCAATAAGCGATAAATCGTTGCCGAATACCACAGAACCATCGACGATATTCAAAAGCTTTTCTCCATCTTGATTTACCGATAAAAAGGCATTGCCACTTTTAACTTCTTTAACTTCGCTACAATCGGCAGTCGAAGTCTTGAATTTAACAAACGGCATCCTTTTTTCAAGATCATGCACTTCACAATAAGCCGCCATCAACGAAACTAATTCTTTGTAATCGACGTTTGAAAGTCCATGTGGAAAAAAGATCGGAAGACCATCGATCATTTCAAATTCACTTTGATGATCCGCAAGATTTTCAATCGTTACTTTTCTTATAAGTCCGCTATAAGGACGATGTGGTACGTTGCTATAACTAATTGTAACCCGGACATTTTTTTCGATGGTTTCAATGGTAAGTTTGGCTTTATCGATCGCCATTTTGGTTTTGTGATTATCAAGTGAAGCAAAAGGCTCAAAATACTTTCCGTTGATTTTTAAGAAAGTCCTAAAAGCTTTTAAATTGATATTTTGATAGGCTAATGTCGCACTATCGAAAGGAATAATCGGTGTCGACTTGGAATTGACCCCGAAAGAAGAAATCGCTTGACCGCGCGAGCAATAGAAAGTCCACATCGGCTTTCCGTCTACTCCGCTGACCGCAGGAAAAAAAGATGAAAACGTTTTAGCGTTTTGATAATCTTTAATCACAAATGTTTCCCCGGTAAAATAGTACTTGACCATGTCGTATCTCCTTTAAACTTCTAAAAAATTAATAAATAGCTGTCGGATATGGATTTCTGAAAGTCGGAATTCCTCCCTCAACAATATTCCATATTTCAGTCGAGAAAGAGGAATAAAGGCTACTGCTTTTCATTTCGTCTTCGGTTTTAACCACACAATTGATGAAATGACCCAAATCTTCATTGCCACTGCTTTCTTTATTGACCGCTAAATGCGTTTGGCCAAATGGTCGTATGCCATATGCTCCTTCATTGAAGGCTAAAGCAACGCAATTTGACGCTGTCGCCCAGCTTTTGCCGATTCCGGCATAGACGCCGGTAGTAACCAATCCGTTTGAATCGGTCCATCCCTTATCACCATTATAAAAAATGTGTGAAACTTCAACGACATCTTCAGTTTCAGGATTATCGTAACTTTCCTCATCAAAATCGGTAAACTGCGGTAAAATTTCCGCTTTAGCAAGACTTATGACGTTACGGATTTCGCCTTTTCCTTGAAGTCCGACAATCCCGCCGACATTGCAATCGTCGTCATAGAAGTGAGTAGAAGCAACCGCCGAACAATCTTTGTCAATAAAGACATTTTCAATAACGCCATTGCAAGTTCCGGCAACCACCCCTACTATCGTCTTTCCGACAATATCGCAATTCATGAAAGATACGTTGCGCACAACGCCGCTAGCCCCGATGTTTTGGAATACTCCAAATTCAGTGCCTTCGCGATGAGATTCATCTTCAAAAACGTATCCACGACCATGATATTGTTCTTCGGTGCTTTCAGGGTGCAAGGAATATTTGGTTGAAATGTTTTTAATTGCAAATCCATTACCATCGAAGATACCGCCGAATTCTTGATTGTAGTGAGAATCGCTTTCGGAATATCCTAAAGGTTCAAAATTAGAAACCCCGGATAAATCGATATCTTTGCCCAAGATATAAGAACCCATAGGACGATTGTTGATGTCTTGTAAATCGTCTGGAGTGTTAATGACTTTATCGACCATAAAACAATCTTGATAAATCATTTTTCCTTCAACCCGAATGCCAAAGCGATTGTCTCCAGAAGCGATTAAAAGCTTTCCGTTTTCGTCTTTTAGCACATCGCTATTGATTGTAAGAATTCCGTCTCGATAATCAAAATCTTCTTCGTAAATTAAGATTCTTCCGATTGAAATATCAAGAATATTCTCCTCAATATCCACTTTAAAAGAAATCTTTTCGGGAATGTTAGAAAGATCGACATAAGGGGTTTTCGTAAAATAACGATCACCCTTTTCTAAATATACATTTTTGGGGCTTGAAGCACACCCGCTTAAAGCACCACATCCACTTACCATTGATACCGCTAATAATAGCGATGTTATTATTTTCTTCTTCATATTCTTTTGTCCTTAAATTTCATTAAATATTTTTTAAAGACGGCATCTGATTATCGATTAAGTTCCAAATAGTTTCGTTTAAACTATATTCAGAAGCCTTAGTTGACGCGTAATTTAGATTGATATGATATGTGCTTAAATCCTTGATCGGTGCCCCATATTCGTAAGCTTGACCACCGATATTCGAAGCGCCTTGATTGGTGTAAAGATTCGTCACTTTAGCGTTTTGTTTAGTCATTAAAGTGTCACCGCCATTTGGATAAGCGACATCTGAATAAATCGTACTTTTGCCTTCGGTATCGGCAATTTCAACGACGACATCACGAATAGTGCCATCTAAATTACCCGCGATTGCGGAACAGAAAGGAACATAATAATTGTTTTCTTCAGTGGCCCATTTTCCCGTATCAAACGAGTGATTGACTTTAAAGTAACAATTTTCAATCAATCCGTCACAACCGGCCGTCAAGGCTCCCGTTCCCCATCCAGAACCATTTTCTGGAATCTCACATTCAAGTCCGAGATTTCGAACAATTCCGCTTTGTCCAAAATGAGGAATTTGATGTCCATGGTGCATCGTGATTTTCGAAAATAGTCCGGCATTTGCATGACCGCTTGCAGAACTTTCGATTTTGAAATTATAAACTTTGTATCCGCGGCCATCCAAAACACCCGCAAAAACGGTATTATTGCTCACAAAGGTTTCACCTTCTAAATCAATGTCGTTTGTCAAATAATATTTAGTTTCAAGCGGTTCTGAACCACGATTTTTAAATGCCGCCAGGAATTCAGCCTTGGTGCCGATTTCTTGCCACCCGGTAGAATAATCATCGCGGATATAGATACTTTTTTGTGCTCTTAACACATATGGTCCCACTTCTGCTTCAAGATGAATGATCTCAGTTCCGGCTAAAGTCGGATGAAACTCTTGTTCGCTTCCGCCATTACCGATAAAAGTCCCTTTTTCATACTCATTTGACCAATGATATTTAACATCAAAGTTTTGAGGATTATGCAATTTCGCGGTAAATATCGGTTTTTGTCCGACTATAGACGGACTATCAACGTTAACTTCGATATCGAGAGTCGGAATCGTCGATTCAATGACATCGACCATATATGTTTTAATAACCGTTTCATCGGCTCTAGAAGTGACGGTAATTTGAACCGTACCGACTTTAACGCCGGTCACGATTCCGTTTTGATCGACAGTTGCCACAGAATCATCGCTACTAGCGATCGTATATCCGTCACGATTATCATCGTTTGTAATATCAATTACCAATCTTATCGAGGATCCGACTTGTACCGAAGTCGGTCCTGAAACTGAAAGCGTAATTTTATTTGCGTCAGCATTATCGTTGTTGCCTTGCGAACAACCGCTTAAGGTTGTCACTCCGACTAAGAGTAAACTTAAGGATAAAATCATCAATTTTGAGGTTTTCATATTTTTATCTCCTTTATTATTAACCTTTTAAACCACCGACTGAGGTGTTTTCCATAATCGTTTTCGAAAAGAAACAGAACATTAAAATTATCGGAATAATCGCCAAAGTTATCGTTGAGAATAACAAGACGTAGTTCCCTTCTTGTTGCATTTGATCGGCAAGAAGCCTTAAACCGACAGCGATGGTCGGCATATTCGGCAAATAAATCATCGGAGTCATGTAATCGTTCCATTGCCCAATCAAGGTAATTACCGAAATCGCAATGATCGGTCCTTTAGCCATCGGCAAAATAATCGAGAAGAAGATTTTAAAATCGGATGCTCCATCGATTTTTGCCGCTTCAACATAAGTCCACGATAAATTCTTAAAGAATGAATACAACAACATGAAATTCATTCCAAAACCACCGCTATACAAGAAGATAATGCCGATTATCGTTCCGTCCAAACCGAGATTTTTCATCAATTGAATTTGGCTTGGTAACGAACCGACGATTGGAATTATCATCGAGAAAATGACGACTGAAAAAATGACATTTCGACCCGGAAATTCGTATTTAGCAACGACATAGGCCGCACAACTTGAAACAAACACTGTCACTAGAGTGCCAAGTGAACAAATAAGAACAGACATTCCGAGCATTTGGAAAATATTGAAGTAATGCGTTTCCGAACTTGAATAAGTGAATGCTTCTAAGAAATTGTCAAATGTCCACGATGTCGGTAAACCTATATAATCTTGAGCGTAATTGATCCGCGTTTTAAATGAATTATAGAAAACCCAAATAAACGGATAAATATAAGTGATAGCAAAGAATAAGAAAATGATGAACATAAATACGAATAAAACCTTTTCGCCACGATGTCGTTTATAAAGCAAATCGTTTTTACGTTCATAATCGCTTTGGCGAATTGCATTTTTCTTAGCTTTGACTTTTTGTTTGAAAAATGTTGAGATAGACATTAGAAATTCACCTCCTTAAAGAAGTGATTGAGCAAGGCTCTAGTTCCAAGCACGATCGGGGTACCGATAATGGTGCAAAATAAACCGATTGTCGCCGGATGGTTTTTAGCGACGTTAGTCGATTCACGGAAAATTTGTAATCCGATTGTATTAGTATTGTTTTGTCCCGCCGTCAATAACATCGGTTGCAAATAAGTGCCAAAGACACCCATCATGCCGAAAATAAATAACGTGGTAATCGTCGGCCAAGTTAACGGGATAATAACATGGACAAACTCTTTTAAAGGCGGAACTCCGTCCATTTTAGAAGACTCCAAAATATCGCGAGGAATTCTTGCCATTCCGGCAGTAAGCATCATAACATTGTATCCAATACCGGTCCAAAAGCAGAAAATCCATACCATCCATTGAGCCGTATCACCCATGAAGAAAGTAGAACTTTTAAGTCCGAAAAAGTTGAAAATCGGAGTTAAAAATCCATTGTTTTCAAAAGCGGTTTTGTACACGAGCGTCAAAGCTACGATCGGAAGAATCGAAGGTAAATAGAAAATGACCTTAAAAGCACCGGCCGCATATATTTTTTTGAAGATAAAATACGCAAATAATAAAGAAATCGGCAAAGTAATCAAGCAGTTTAAAACAAAATATACTAAACTTGCTTTATACATATTTGATATAACAGGATCCGAAAATTCTTGAAATAAATTATTATAGTTATAGAACAACTGATTCATCGGAACCCATTCGAGGCGCGAATTTCGCACCCATTGAAACGTCAATAGAATTGAATTGATGTTTACTCCAAACCACATCAAGCAAAAATGGAATACCGGATAAGCCAGCATTAAAATAACGAAAAACGCAGTACGCGGAAATTTGCGCTTGCGTTTTTCATTTACTCCGTTTTCTTTTTTTACAAAGACACTGCTCATACTAACTCACCATCGCTGCGTTACAGAAACGAGCCCAAGATCCTTTAGCGGCATTGTATACGTCATTCATTACTCGATCAACGCTGTAGGCAACCGGATCAAGCATCGCATCGTTGTAATAACGGGTATTATTGATCCAGCAACAGACATCAGTATCACCATTAGCGATAACTAATGGCGAATTAGTCGCGTTAGAAATGTTCACAGAATCGCCCAATATCTCAATCATCGAAGCGATGTATTTATCTTTCGCCGCTAAATCACTCATATCGAAGGAGCTGTAATCGAAGGCTAGGAATGGTCCTTCAGACAATTCAACGAATTTTTTACAAGCCCATTCAGTCTGTAAGAAAAGGATAAATTGCTTGGCGAGATCTTTGCTTGGTGAATTTTCCGGAATAAGAATCGAATCTCCAAATCCGACCATGAAATTATAATAATCGCTTTCAGCACTGACACGTGGTGTTCTCATAAACTTAACGTCGAAAGTGAAATCGGCTTTTAACATTTGTTGGATTTCTCTTTTGGCCCATTGTCCATATGGGATCATAGCCGCTTTTTCTAAATAGAAATCAGTTTGTGCGCTCGATAAACTGGTACCATATGGTTCGCTATTTGAATATTGTGGATTTTTTGCGATCAAATCGTGCCACATTTTAAATGCTTTTTTAAAGTTAGCCCCTCGACCATCAGGATTGAAGTTTTCATAACTTTTGCTATAAGTTCCGTCATCACTTTGGAAAGTCATCCACTTATTGAAGTTTTCAACCCCTTCTAGTTCAGCCCACCATTCATATATTACATAATCCCAATAATAGTCTCTGGAATTCGGACCGCCGGCCCAAACAAATGGTTTTATTGTTCCATTAGTATCCGAAACTATCTTTGAGCATAACGTAACTAATTGATCATAGGTAGTCGGTACTTCCCAACCATATTTTTCAAACATTGAAGAGTTATAAACCAATCCTCCGGCACCTTGAGTCCAGTTAACTTTATAATAATGTTCTTCCCCGTTTTCATTTTTATAACGACTCAATTCTGGAGCTCCGTTAGAAAAACGATCCACAAATTTTTGGCCGGTGCTTTCATCGACGACCGTGTCATACAAATCATCAAGATTGGCTAATAAGCCACGCGAAGCGTAGTTTTGCCAATTGAGACCATGTGACATGTAAATGTCGTAATTGCTAACGCCGGTCAATTGTTCGTCGATCTTTTCAAGAATCAAAGAATCCGTTTCAAATTCGACTCTGGTTCCGGTCTGATTAGTAAATTCCTGGGCGATTGCTTCTAACCATTCGTCACCGTAACCACCATTATAAGCGACGATGCTGAGGAACCCCCCATCACGCGGACGCTCTTTTCCACCACCACAAGCAGTTAATGTCGTAGCGACCGCCAGTGCCAAAAATGGAATTAGTTTCAACTTCTTCATTTTAAGATATCTCCTTTCGTTTGATAGAAATCGATTTCCTTTATCTACGCTTATCATATAATGAAGAAAGAAAATTGTCAATAATAAAATGAAATCGGTTTCATTGCTGTTGTAACCGCTTACTTTGTAAAAAAATTTACTTGTTTATTGTTGACATGCGACAAACTTTGTCAGTATACTTAGGGTAAATATGGAAATCGTTTTCCATAGGGAGGTTAAATCGATGAAGACTTATCAAAAACCCGCTCTTACAATCGATAATATCCGAATTAACGATATTATTCTCGTCTCAGTTTTAGATAAAGGTGAAGGAGATACTTATAATTGGGATGACTTCTGGAAAGAAGTATTTGATTCAACTAACTAGGAGGAAATGAAAATGAAACGATTATTATCATTTTTGATTGCTACAATTAGTACTTTTGGAGTATTAACCTTAAATAGCGGCACAACTTCCGTTGTTAACGCCGAAGATGAATCAGTAACAAAATTAGTGAGCCCTGATAAAGTATGTGGTACTGAAACAGTATTTGAATCTAGTGGACTTTTAAGATATCCTTGGGAATATTTAACTAATGTATACCCTGACACTAAAACTGAGGCTAACCCTAACGGTGTTCCAACTTCTGAAATAGCTGATTTGGAAATAAAATTTTTTGATGGTGAAAGTTTTGATGAAAATAAAGAATATCCGACAATAATAGAATCTAATCATCATGATGTTATAGGGAGTTCTACGATTATTACAGAATTAAAAAAATTCTATCGTGAGAATGAAGTAACTGTCCACGTAGCCTTACGTTATCTTGCTAAGGATAAAAATGAATATTCTGATAGCGACTACTATTTACCTATGGAAAATAATGAAAAGTATATTTCACATACCTATACATTTAATTATGCCGATTGCTTAGAATATGATTTTTATTTATCAGGTACCCCCGCTGGTGATAGTAGCATTAAATTTACCCTTGATGAGAAAAGTGAAATTTTTTCTCTTAAAGAACAAAGATTTGAAAAAACCGGTAATGTTACTATTTATTGTTCAAAAAAAGATAGTCTAGAGCCATCTGAAGCTGAACAACACATTGAATGTAAAACAATTAATATAGACAAAGTAGGCGATTATACTTTTCAATTTAGTTTCAAATATTTTGCTGGTGCTCAAGAATTTAAAACTCAAGATCAACCAGACCTTTCTCAATTAAATGGTTATTATAAATATGATTATCAAAAACCTACATTAGACCCGACAAAATATAATGCTTATATATTTGGACCCGCAACTGGATTCGATAACATTTGGGGGTTGTACGAAGAGGGTAAAATGACGCTAAATAAAGAAACTAGAATTTACTCAATTGAATTTGAAATGATGGGAAGTAGTTACTACAAATTAATTTTAAACGATACTAACGATGTGAGACACGAATTTCAAAGCAAAGAAATTCCTACAACTAATGCCGGTCTTTATAGAATTCAATTTAGTTTTGAAGAACACGATGGTTTTGAAGCAATAAAGAATAATGATTCTTTATATGATGGATTCTATAAATCAGACTTCATACAACCTTTAGATATAACCGATTCTACTGGCACCAATGTTTTATCTGGTAAAGAAGTTCACACTAAGAAAGAATGGATGCCAACTGAAAAAAATACTTACACTAATGATAATGAAAATGATGGTTATCAACTACCAGCAGTGGATGATAAACGTGATGAACATGTTTTTTATCTTTTTGATTTAGGAGAAAAAAAATTAATTGATTCTTTTAAAGTTTTCTGGGAAGCTTCTTGCCCTGATGGCTATAATATTTTTGTTTCAGTAAAAGAAATTGAAGACTTAGACAATTTTGAATATTTAGACGAACCGGGCGAGGAATGGATTCAAATTCCAGAAACAACAAGAGTTAAAAAAGATGACAAAAATTACATCGATAGTGTTAAATGTTTAGTTAATGCGAAATACATTTTACTTCAAACTACTAAACATTCTACAAACTCTAGTAGCTATGGATATTATCTTCGTGAAATTGAAGCATTTTCGCCAAAAGATTCTCAATTTATTTATGGTGCGCAAGTAGGTACAAGCGATAATGGTAAAGCAATTCGTTTTATCGGTGTTGTTGCCGTACCTGATACCGAAAACTTTAATGATAAAATTTGCTTTGAATTGTCTTACAAAGATGCTGAAGAAAGTATTAAAGGTCCAAAAGAAGTTGAAATCACAAGATTTTTCAAAACTTTAACCACACAACTTAATGATGTAAACAATCAGTCTCTTACTGCTCCAGATGGTTATTATTTCTTCTCTTTAACTCTTACTGGCATAAAAGAAGGTGAATATACCCTATCTTTGAAAGTTAATGAAGCTACTACACAAACTGTTTCCTATGTTTATGAAGAAAACTCTCTTTCAAAAAAAGTTAGTGAATGATGAAAAAAATTATACCTATCTTATTATTGATGATGACAATATTAGTCGGATGTAATCCTACTGAAAGGTCATCAATAAGTTCTTCAGAATCTACAAGTTCAACAGATTCCACTACTTTTATTGATACTTCAAGCGAAAAAAGCACTTCTAATGGTAAAGTTTTCGATAGTGGTGAAAACAATGAAGACGCTTCTTATAGTTGGGGAGAAATAGTTTAAAAATACTAATCCTTTTAAGGCTCTCCTTAAAAGGATTTTTGTTCCTATGTCTATTTTTTTACAATGCAGAATCATTGAAAAATATTAGCTGATTATGATAACATTCTAAAATAGCGAAAAATTAAGCATTTATGCTTGGGAGTTAAGTTTACATGGCTACAATTTATGACATTGCAAAAAAAAGCGGCTTTGCTCCGGCTACTGTAAGTAAAGCATTAAATAATTACAACGGAGTCAATGAAGCATCTAAGAAAAAAATTATCGCTGTTGCCAAAGAGATGGGTTACCATCCCAATACTGCAGCGCGCTCTTTGCGTACTTCAAAATCATACTCAATCGGTGTGATCTTCGCTTTAGATGGTCGTGTTGGAGCCAATCAATTGCTTTTAATGAACATATTGAATTCCTTTCAAGAAGTAATTCAAAAAGAAGGCTATGATCTAATATTACTCACTAAAACAAAATCCAAAGATGGAACTTACTCTTATTTAAGTCACATTGAAAAAAGAAGAGTTGACGGCATTTTGATTTTTGGAAACTATTATAAAGAAGAAGTAAAAGAATTGCTGATGCTTTCTTCAATTCCCAAAGTCGGATTTGACTATATCGGTACTAAAATATGCGGCGTAACTAGCGACTCTTACGAAAAATACTTCGAATTAACCAAAAAATTGATCGAACTCGGACATCGTAATATCGTGTTTTTACACGGCGAAAGAAATATTGTCACTGAAGAACGAATCAGAGGTTTTAAAGATGCTTTAAGTAAAAACTCGATTCCTTTTAATGAAAATATGATTGTTGAAACCGGTTATTACAATATAAATGCCAATCACGAAGCCACTTTAAAAATTTTAAAACAAAGCAATCCTCCAACCGCGATCCTATATCCTGATGATTATTCTTCTTTGGGCGGACTAGCTGCGATAGATGAAATGGGTTTAAATGTTCCAAACGATATCTCCGTCGCCGGTTTTGATGGAACCGATATCGGTAGATCAATTCACCCTTCGATTACCACTGTTAAACAAAACACCGATTTATTAGGCAAACAACTGGCACAAGAACTAATCGATCAAATTGACAATAAAGGGCATGACAAAACCAAAAGCATTAAAGTCATTCAATCTGAGTTGATTTTTACCCCTTCTATCAGTAAACCAAGTCATTGATTTTACTTATTACTTAACTCTAATTTTAAAAAGGCAAGTCTTGCCTTTTTTTATTTTTGACATTGTAAGCGCTTTATGTTAATATAAATGTGTATGGAAATCGATTTCCACCAAAAAGGAGTTAATATGAAGAAAAGTCAATTATCCTTATTGCTTATTGGCCTTTTAGCTATCGCTGGATGTTCCAATAGCGAACCGCAACCTTCTTCTAACGGATCTCACGAAGAATCATCAAGTCAGGTTTCAAGTAATGAAAATTTTGAACAACCTGAAATTACCTCTTCGGAATCCAGTATCGATGCTTCTACTTCTAGCGTCAATAACGAACAAACTAGCAGTACTAACTCTGAAAGTCACAGCAGTTCGACTCGTGTTGCTTTTGACACTCCGACTAATGTAAAAATTGAAGATGATGTCCTTACATGGAATGCCGTTACCGGTGCGACAAATGGATATCGCATTCGCATCAATAGCGAGCAAACAAAAGATGTTACATCGAATAGTTATGAAATATTAAGTGATACTTCATTATTGACGAATGGCGAAAATACTTTTGAAATTCGCGTTAACGAAACTGAAGAACATTTAATATCTCCCTATTGTCAAGCAGTTACTTACATTCATGGTGCAAACAAGCAAAACGCCACTGTTTTTATTGAAAAAGTTGCATTAATCGGCAATGTTTCAGAAACTTCACTCACTCTCATTAACGAAGCCAAAAGTGCCTATGAACTTCTTTCAGATGTCGATAAACTTTTAGAAGAAGTCAAAGATTCTTACGACTTTCTTTGTAAAAAAGACGGCGAATATTTTGCCCTTTTGGTTTCTAAGGTTACTAAAGCGGACGCTATGGAACGCGAAACTTTGATTAACAATGCTAAAGATTACTATGAATCACTATTAGACAATAGCGTCGATGAAGTAGTCAACGCGTTAAAAATCGTGATCAATTCAAGTGTTGAACATCAAATAATTTACGATCAAGATGCTGTCGGTCATCTATTTATTTACGCTTATGGTGAAAATATTTTAGGTGATAAATTGTCTGAGGCGGCTCCTGAAGTCAAACTCAACGATGTATCAGTTCCGTTAAACGGAGAAGATGGTTTTTATTACACCAATATTCAACAAGACGTTGAAATCTTCTATGGTAATGAAAAAGTAACCGATGCTTTATATCTTGAACCGGTCGATGGTCGCGCTGTCGGAGTAGACGATAATTTCGGCTTTATCGGCGATGATGTTCTCGCCCTCCGCGATCATTGGAGAGCCACGATTTATCGTAATGACGATGTCGCTTTTGAAAACGGACAAGTCATGCTTTATGGAATGCCGCTTGCTAGTTTTAAAACCGGGCAACCGATCGATCAAAAGGCTTTATATCGTGCATTAGGCGAAGCCGGTTACACCAATCAAACCATCGAATATCGCTTGATGATTGAACTTGTTACCGCTGATGGAAGAACCAGTAAAGTTACTAACGAAGCCTTTTCGGGAACTAAGTCGATTACGATTGAAGAATTAAAACTTTCTTCACCGCTAGAAATCGATAGTACACAACCAAACATTAAGGATAATGGCGATTTGGATTACCGCTGGGAATTAATCAATGCAAATCAAGAATGGAAAAACGGCGATGTCGCTTATTTGGAAATCAGACTTTACGATGCCGAATTGGAATTTGTCGGTGAAGAAACCGAAACCCTAGCCATCATGGAGGTTGTTGAAAGCGGGTTTATCTACAAAAATGATATCCTCACAGTATTAAAAGACCATAATGTTAAAGGAGCCCACGAAATCAAAATGGCGATGCGTTTTGTAGCAAGCGAAGATAGTTTATACGCTTCAAGCGACTTTGTGATTCTCGATGGCAGTTATACTTATGAAGTCGATTATCATTTAAACAATTATGGTAATATTTCCGTTGACAGTGAAACCGGTCGATTAATTTGGCCATGGGAAATATTTATGGATGGCGTTAACCCTGAAGCTACCTTTGTAGATCATATGGAAGTTTATATTTTTAGCGGTGATGAAACTGAAGCCACTGAAGAAAAAGCTTTAGGATCCTTTATCGTTGATTATCGTAGCGGAACTCAATTTACCTATAAAGAAGATATTGAAAAAGTTTTAAAAGATCTAGGCCTTTCAAGTGGTTCATATCGCTTTAGCGTCAAATTGATCGCCGTTGAAAATAGCGATCGTGAAGATTCTTATTTTTATCCAATGACCGACAGTTTCGCTTATACTGTCGCTGAAGAATAATTTAGTTTTATGAAAAACGCCTTGCGAAAATCGATAATTTTCTCTTCTTTAGCGGTGATTATCGCTCTATCTGTAGGAATTTGTTTCTCCTTCTTCAATCACTCATCAAACAATGACGTGTCATCTTCTACAGGTAGCGAAGCTTCAAGTGATAATGCCTCCTCTAGTACTTCTAGTACTAGTTCACCTACACTGGAAGAAAAACCGATAATCACCAATATTGATGATATCTCGATTATGCAAGGCGTTTTTTTCTCGCCATTAAAAGATATAAAAGGTTTTAGTGTTCAAGGTGAAGATATCACACCTAAAATCAAGGTAAGCGGCAATATCGATTATGGTACTCCCGGTATCTATGAAATTAAATATACTTTAGAAGACGAAGGAAAAGTTACTAGTAAAACTCGAAAAGTTACAGTAATAAAAGATGATCAATATGGTAAAAAAGAAGAGCCGTATATTTATGAATCCGACACGGCTTATGTAATTTCAACCGGTGCTAAAGCATACGGAACTTATCGTGATAATAATTCTCCAAGTTTTTTAGTTGACGGTGATAGCGCCACGCGTTATGAAAGTCTTTGGGAAGAAGATATATCCTATGTCACAATCGACTTAGGCGCCTCTCTTTCATTTGAAAGAATCGTAATCAACTGGGAAAATGCTTCTAGTAAACACTACACGATTGCTGTATCTGATGATAATCGATCGTTTACCGATTTAGCTTCTTTTGAAGGAAGTTACGGGGCAAGAATCGATGATCAAACCATCAACGGAAAAGGTCGTTATGTTCGGTTTTGTCTGATGGACAAATCGTATAGTGCCTATGGTTTTTCAATCTATGAAATCGAAATATATGGGAAACGCGGTTTAGCGATCCCTAAAAACATGTACCCTGATTTATTCGATGAAAAAGTGATCGCCAATGAACAGTATTTAGAATTAGATTTTAATAGTACTGTGTCCGCTACAAGAATCAACACTTCTTTCTATGATCTTGGTCCTTCTAGCTACCGCATTTCACTTTTTTCAAATAATGCTTATCATGAAGTTTATCTCGGTAACGGAAGCAATGTTAATTTTGCTCTTTCTAGTTTCACTAAGGTACGTTATGAATTCATATCTCGACCTTTAAAATCTTATTGTTACCGAGTATCAGAAATAAAAATTTATAACAATGATGAAGAAGTGTCTCTTGACGGATGTGTTTTTTCCGCCTCGTCATTTAAAGAAGAACATCGTCCGGAACTTGCCAAAAACAACTACGGAAATTTTTGGGCTAGCGATTATCGAGACGAGCAACAAGATAGTTTGATTATCGATCTTGGAAGCGTTAAAGATGTCGGTGAAATCGACCTTTTGTTTGAAACCAACTACGGAAAAATTTACGATATCGAAGTATCGGAAGATGGTATCAAATATACTTTGCGTTATCGAGAACTGCATGGATCCACGGCTTTACAAAATGTCAGTCTTTCTTGCAATACCCGTTTTATTAAAATTACGGAGTATTCAAAAAATTCCATGTATCGCCATCGCTTGGAAAGTATCGTCGTCCATTCAATCAATCCTTTGACAAAACCATATTCTTTCAATATCAAAGATCTTCCAACAATCTCAACTACAACTTTAGGGAAAGGCAGTTACGCCAAAGATGACATTTACTTCCCTACTGCCCGTTACATCGCTTACGACGATCGTCAAAAAGACGGAGCCGTTCCATCAAACGGAATTTATCAATCATTGTTGATCAACAATTTCGGCCATGCGATGTACTTATATCCTTTAAGAGTAAAATATACTTCAAACGGATTAGGAATCTCTTATCCCGGCGAAGGTTATTTCGAGACGACTTACAATCGTAGTCAAACGGTCACAAATACAATCGATTTGACGCTATTTCCAAATTGCGAACTTCAAGAAACTTCCACTTCTTTAATTGATGATTCGGATATGACTTTCGGAGTTTCTTTTTCAGATACCACTGCCGATAAAATGGTCAATTATTTTTCACAAGGCTCGCCTTTTATCAGTTCCTTTTTTGCAGATAAAAAAGCAAAAATCACTTTCAAAGATGATGCTATCGTCAGCGATGGAACAAGAATCATTAATAATGACGAAAGCGTTGAAACTTTATACGCTGTTATCTCCCTTTCTTCTCTAACTGGTTATAAAAATAACAATGGGGTGCAACAAGAAGTTTACGAAGACCGCCAATATTTGATTTCTACTTCCAAAATGGCTACTTTTACCCGTGAAGAAGGTGGACTTTCAATTGACCTTCAAAATAATTATTTGTCGATATGTCCATTAGAAAGTGGCAGTGATATTGAAAGTTATTATCGATCTTCATTGGATGCCATTTTAAGAAGCACCGTCAATTACAAAGTAGATGACACTTCTAAAGTGACTACCACTTATTATTATCACGATTATTTTCAAAGCGACTTGCATCAAGAATCAAAAGTAGTGATGTTGCCACATCAAAGAAAAAAAGCCACCACTTTGTACTCTGACATTTTTTATAAATCGGTCCGCGGTGATCTTCATATAGTTGAAGGTAGTTCATTTGTGACCGAAGATCAATTTTACGGAATCGCGGCAATTCCCGACGAACCCTTCGATACGACATATTCAAAAGACATTATGTGCCAATATCTTGAAAAGCTTTTACGCGATACTCAAAACAATCTTTTAGGAGAAGATGCCTATTGGCAAGGTAAAAGTTTACATCCGTTAGCTAATGGTATCTTAATTGCCGATAATTTAGGTTATATCGATTTAAGAGATCAATATTTAGAACGTCTCAAGAACATCTTAAGTGATTGGTATACTTATTCTGGGCCAAACGATCGATATTATTTTTATTACGACAATGAATGGGGGACTTTATATTATCGCGCCAGTGAATTTGGCGCCAATACCGCGATTGCCGATCATCATTTCACGTATGGGTATTTTGCTTTTGCTACGATGGTATGCTTCAGTTTTGATGAAACTTTCAAGCAAGATTATCAGTCGATGGCGGATTTTTTAATTCTCGATTATCTCAACTACACCGATGATACATCAACTTTTTGTGATTTCCGCAATTTTGATTATTATGCTGGTCATTCTTGGGCCGGAGGTTATGCCGATTCAGATGGTGGCAACAATCAAGAATCGGCTTCCGAGGCTTTGAATTCATATCAAGCCGCCTATCTTTACAGTCAAGTGACCGACAATCAAGAAATGCAAGATGCTGCGATATACTGTTATGTCACAGAGTTATCAAGCATTAAACAATACTGGTTTAACTATGATGAGGACTCTTACAGCGATGATTATCCTTATCACGGCGTCGGTCAAATTTACGGCGGAAGTAATTTCTATGGCACTTTCTTCAACGGTGATCCTACTTACATTTACGGAATTCACCTTTTGCCCGGAGGTGAATATTTAAGTTCTTACGCTCTTGGAGAAACTGAAAAAGAAAAATTGGCTTCGCTTTATGAAGATTACATCAAAGAAGAAGAAAATTGGACCGGACATCAAGCCGAAGATGGTTATCAGCATATCTATTGGGTAATTCTTGCCCTTTTTGATCCTGATAGCGCCTTAGAGCGACTCCAAACAAGATTAGACGAGATTCAAAATTCCACTGAATTATTCAATGTCTATTACTTGATTCACGCTTTTAAATCCCTAGGCACTAGATCTAATGAAATCTATTCTAGCGGATTACCATCATCGACTTATACAATAGATAATGAGACTATTTCAATTATTAACAACTTATCATCTACAAAAAAAGATGTAACATTTTATAAGGATGGAAATGCAATCTCGACCATCACTGTCGCACCTCACACTATATGTCGAGTCGATCCATATAAATCAACAACAATCCACGAAAGACTAGATGCCGAAAGCACAATATTATTTACTGAAGCCCAAACAAGTCAAAATGATAACGGAAATATATCATATTCTTTCTGCCTGTATTTTAAAGAAGAGGCGTCTTATCATTTAGCATTAAATGTTATCAATCCTACCGATGAAGTTTTATATATCAAACTTTTTGATGATAAAGGATCCCTTATCGATATTCTAGAAATTCCTAAAGACGATAATGTCAATGTGAGTGGTAAGGCCTTGCATTTTTATGGCAAACACAATCTTAAAATAGTGGTCTCTCAAGCACTCATCGTCAGTAGTTTCACTTTTGTAAAATAAAAATACTTCACGAGAAGTATTTCATAATTTCTTTGAATTCAATTTATAAATCAAGTTTAGTTCTAAATATCTTAAAGGCTCGTTTGCCGCGAGATAATAAGCGTTGTACTCTTTTACTAACGGATGTTCATCTAGATTCTTTTTAGCTTCGTAAAGGCTCTTTTGGGCTTTTTTTACTTCTTCGCTATCCTCTTTAAAATGCTTTAAGGCAAAATTATAATTTTCTTGGGTATTTTGAAAAATTAATGAAAGTTTTATCACTTCCGGATCATTTTCCATTTTAGCGGAAAGTTCCACAAGTTTTTTTCTTTCATTCATGTTTTTTATTTCGTGTGCTATCGCTTCGATTCTATTCTCTAAATCATCTTGTTGCATATTTAAAGTATATCATAATCCTCGATTTTATTACATTAATTCTTTTGCCAAATTGACCATCATCGAAATATCTTCGATGCGATCGACGACGCGTTTCCTACGAACTAATTTGTATTCTTCAAAAAAAGCTTTCAACTGAGTCGGATCGCGGCTTAAGATCCGATACCACTTGGGGTTTTCTCTCATGAAAACGTAATAATCAACATCTTTATCTAATGCCATTATAATCTCACTTCTCATTAATCATCATCCCTCGAATACGGTCGCGTCATTTTTCTTTTAGACATCACGCTTGGTTCATCAGAAGCGGTGACTTCCGCTAGTACATTGAGAATTTTTTTCATACCATTCAACCCTTCGCTGATTTTATCGGCATCAAATGAAGCGATGACATCGAAAAGAGAGCCTAAACCACCATCTTTAGTGTCTTTTTCTTCTTTTTTAGAAGAAGTATCCTCAGGTGGTTTTTCTTTAAAAACTTCATCATCTTCTCCATAAATGTCGTATCTTTCGTATAACTCTTGCCATGTTGTTTCATGGCGACTTACACGTTCCTTTAAAAAGGGTTTTGTATGGGCGAATGCTTTAAATTCTTCAAATTTATTCATTTCAATCACCTTTATAGAATATGATATGTTAGTTAAAAGTAAACTAACCCTGTAGAAAAATATCAAATTTGTAAATTTTGAGACATTTAAAAATAATTCTCATACAATAGACTAGTTAGGAGGTGCTCTATGTACTATTACGGTCAAAATTACGGTTATCCACAAGGCGGATATGCGTATCCTTCTTCCGGTTCTAGTAACGGCTGGGGTGGAGTCTTTGCCATCATCCTTGTTCTCTTCATACTTTTAGTCATCATCGGTTGCGGTTGTTCCAGCAATCAAGGACAAACATTTCTAGGATCAAACGGATGTGGCTGTGGATGCCAAGGAGCGGGTTACTAAAACCCGCTTCTTTTATTTTATAAAAAGAAAGAATAGTTTTTGTTTTGACAAAGGGAGCAAGATTTTTTAAACTTAGATAGAAGAGGTAATTACGATGCTTAAAATTGTTACCGATAAAGTAAAATCGTTGCGAAAAAAATCTTTCCCTTGTGATCTTCCTTTAAAAGAAGATGAGAAAAAGGTTTTGCTTGAAATGCTTGATTATTTGCGGAAATCCTCAAATGAAGAATATTGTGAAAAACACAAAATCCGTTCCGGTGTCGGACTTGCGGCGCCCCAAGTTGGAATTAACAAAAGAATGATCGCCATTTCATACAGCTACGATGATAAAAAAATCGAATATTGTTTAGTCAATCCGAAAATTATACAAAACTCACTCAAAGAGGTTGCTTTAAGCAATGGAGAAGGATGTCTTTCGGTTCCCGACGATCACAAAGGCTATGTGTATCGGTCCTATAAAATCAAAGTGAGTGCTTACGATTTACTTCAAGATAAGCAAATCGAAATCGACGCTAAAGGGTATGATGCGATCGTTTTACAACACGAGATCGATCATTTGGATGGAATTTTGTATTATGATCGCATTGATCGTAACGATCGTTTTAAACGTAAAGATAACGCCGTATTGATTTAAGACGTCTAATTTTTTTAATTATGTCTAAAATAATAATAATTAAATTTTAACTTGTCATTTAACGTATGAAATATTTTAACAAAAAGTAGTCGTCATTTTGCTTTACAATTTATTTATTTCGTTTTATAATAACAATCGATTTTAGAGTTATAGCAATATTGATAGAAAATATATGGAGATGATTATTGATGAATATGCAAAAACCCATTTCGCCTGTTTCGGTTTATGCTTTGGGTGGTTTAGGCGAAGTCGGAAAGAACACTTATTGTATTGAAGATGAAAATAATTTAATTATCATCGACGCCGGAGTTATGTTTCCCGAAGAAAATATTCTCGGCGTCAACTATGTGATTCCTGATTATACTCACTTAAAGAATGTCAGAAGTAAAATCAAAGCTTTATTTATTACTCACGGACACGAAGATCATATTGGGGGCATTCCTTTCTTAATTCAAACAGTCTACGTTCCTATAATCTACGCGCCAAAATTAGCGGCAGCGATGATTAGACATAAACTGCAAGAAAATAATATTAAAGAACGAGTAACAATCGTCGAATATGATGAATCATCCAATATTGAAGTAGGAACGTTTAAAGTTCAATTTTTTCATGTGACTCACTCCATTCCCGATTCCTATGGTATTTGCGTCGACACCTTGCAAGGTCGAATTGTTACCACCGGTGATTTTAAAATCGATTTGACCCCAATCGGAGCCGATATTTCCTTGTCGAAAATTGCGCGTCTTGGAGAAGAAGGCGTCGATTTATTGCTTTCAGATTCGACTAACGCCGAAAAAGAAGGCTACACTCAATCAGAAAAATCAGTAATCAATTCAATTAATGAAATATTTGCGAAAGCTACTGGACGCTTAGTGATTTCAACCTTCTCCAGCAATATTTCCCGCATTCAACAAATCGTCGAAGCGTGCGTTACTTACAAGCGCAAAATAATTATTTTAGGACGGTCGATGGAATCAACCATTACCATGGCACGTCAATATGGTTATATTCACATTCCCGATAGTGCCATCGTCTCGGCCGATCAAATTAAAAATATCAAAAATGAAGAACTAGTAATTCTTTGTACCGGTTCTCAAGGTGAATCGATGGCGGCCTTATCGCGAATTGCTAATGGTGAACATAACTTTATCAAAATAATGCCGGGCGATACTGTCGTTTTTTCTTCCTCACCGATTCCGGGCAATACGGCCTCAATAAATCGTGTCGTAAATCAACTGACTAGGATTGGTGCCAATGTCTTAACCAATTCGATTTTTTCGAATTTACATGCCTCTGGCCATCCTTCCAAACAAGAACTACGCTTGATGCTTAAATTATTTAAACCGCGTTACTTCATGCCGGCACATGGCGAATATCGTATGTTGCGTCTCCATGCTGAATTAGCGCAAACATTAGGCATACCGAAAGATCATACCTTCGTTTTAGCTAATGGTGATACCTTGATCTTAAAAAATCATCAAATAACTGAAGGACGACGCATTCAAACCGATGATATTTATATCGATGGAAAAGACATCACTGGTCTTTCTACCGCTGTGATTCGCGATAGGAATGTTCTATCGAATGACGGTATGGTCGCTATCTTTGTTGCAATCGATTCTAGAAACAATTCAATAGTGAAAAAACCTCATGTAATTTCAAAAGGTTTTTTGTCTTTGGACAGTAGTTCCGCCACATTGTTAAAACGTGCCGGAGAAGAAGTCGAACGCGAGTTGAATCAGTTGATGGAAACAAATAAAGTCACTTTTGGAGAAATAAAAAACACGATCAGAAATACACTTCTTCGTTACCTTTATATTCACACTAGAAGACATCCGATGATTATCCCCATTATCATGAATCGCGTTGAGGCGACAAAATGATTATCTTAGCCTCTAAATCGCCACGAAGGTATCAATTATTAAAGGAATTGATCGATGAATTTGAAGTGATGCCTTCTTTGATCGATGAAAATGGTTTACCTTTAGATAAGTTATCGCTTTTAAAGGCACAAGAAATTAGCAAGAATCATCCTCATGATTTAATCATTGCCGCCGATACTATCGTGATGCTTGATAATCAAGCGATTGGAAAGCCTAAGGACAATGAAGATGCTAAAAGAATTTTAAATATTATATCATCACGCAAGCATCAAGTGATTACTTATTATACGATATTGTGTGAAGATACTAAAATGCAGATTACTAAGAAGGTCGTAACCGATGTTTATTTCAACTCATTATCTCAGTCTTTGATTGATGAATATGTCGCTACCGGATTGCCTCTTGATAAAGCCGGTGCCTACGGAATTCAAGACGGATTTAATTTGATTGCCAAAATTGAAGGTAGTTACACCAATGTTGTCGGCCTTCCGCTTGAAGAACTTAAAGAAGATTTACTTAAAATAGGTATTCGCCTAAAAAATGCCTAAAAAACCTCATAGACTAAGTCTAGGAGGTTTTTATATGACCCAGAATTTCTATCGTTATCCCTGGACAAACGAGGAAATGAACAATTATTTCTATCGTTCCACATATCCGATGACTAATACCGATAATTCAACTAATCGAGTCGGAGGAATTTTATTGCCTTTTGTCGGCGGTCTTTTAATCGGTGGTTTGTTTGCTCCACCTAAAGGTGGTGGAAATTACTATGGTGGTCCTCAACCATATCCATATCAACAACCGATTTATTATCAGCCCTATCCACCTTACCCTTATCCTGTAAATAATACCTACTATCCTCCGACTTATATCAACAGCGTCACTCCAGCTGGACCGATGTATCAAACGACTCCTCAAAATTAAAAAATTTCATCTCTCGATGAAATTTTTATTTTTCTTTCAATTTACAAGCGATTTCTTCAGCCATATTTCCGATGACTAATGTCACTTTTTTTGTCATTTTAATGATTGAAGAAACCCCGAGTTCTTTCAATTTGCTTTCATCCATTAGCGAGTAATCTTTTAACACCAAATTCAATCTGGAACCTTTGGCTTCAACCTCGACGATATTATCTTGTCCACCAAGTACTTTAAGAAATTCGACATAAAGATTAGCTTGCTCTTTAATTTCGTTTTTCTTTTTGTTTCTAATTACCAAAAAGATACAACAACCGAGAATGATTGCCGCTAATAAGACACCAAAAATATAATAATAAATTTCCATAAAAATTCTCCTAATCCGTAATAAATGAACGCTTAAGTCTTTCAAAATAAGCGATTTGACGCATCCGAATAAACTGAACACATCGTTCACTTAATGAAATCGTCAACGAATTAACGCCATCATTTAATTCATGATAGCGATGATCAAAACCGATAACCGCTCTTTTGAAAGAACCTTCTAGTGTAATTTGATGCGCTTTATCGAGCACTAAAGGCGAATTAAGCGAATGATAGATATTATGGTTAATTCCCGCGACTTCTTGCATCACGATACATTCAAGATTATTTTCGATAATTGGACCGCCTAATGATCGATTGTAAGCCGTTGAACCGAAGGTCGTGGCAAAATTCAATCCATTGCCTCTAAAATGTTCCAAGTCCTGATTATCAATTTTAATAAGGCATCTAAAAGTTGTAAAGGGACTTTCAATTCGAATTTCGTTAAGTCCGTAATAAATCTCATTATCCACTTGTGCTTGAAGCAAATAGATCTTTTCGATTTTATATTCTTGTCGTTTTAAATCGTCGAGGAGAATGTCGATTTCATCGATTGTATAATCACAATAAAAACCGAGTTTACCACTATGAATACCAACGAAAGATATTTGTTCCAATTTATATATATATTTATGAATTGCTCTTAAAATCGTCCCATCACCACCGATAGTAAAAACAATCTCGGGATTACTTTCATCCTCTTCAAATTCTAATTTTAATAAACTATCAGCCAATATTTTTTTAATTTCTAATGACCGATTATCGTTTTTACTAAAGATAAAATATCGCATACGCAATCTCCTTCTAGCAAAATTAACATAAATATTGTATCATAGTAGCGGATAAATTATAAATAAAAACAAGGAGAATCATTATGAGTTCTAATATTGAGATTGAAGCAAAAGTCTTACTTTCGGAAGAAGATTACGAAAAAGTTATCAATCATTTGCATCTCGATCGTTATCGTCGTGTACGCCAAACCAATTTCTACATTGACAGTGAATCACGTATTTTAAAGAAAAATGGTATTGCTTTGCGGATTCGTGAAAACGAAGAATTTAATTTAACACTAAAAACTCCGTTGAGCGAAGGTCTACTTGAAAAAAATCAAACGATTTCCTGGAGAGAATACGACGCTCTTGATAAACGAGGCGTGTTTCCTGAAGGACCGATTAAAAACTTCCTTGAAATTTTAGGAATCGCTGTCGATCAATTAAAAATCATCGCTTCTTTACAAACCGAAAGAATCGAGTTGAATTACAAAGACGGTCTTCTTTCGTTAGACCGCAATGCCTATTCTAATCAAATCGATTATGAACTGGAAATGGAACATACCTCGATGGCCGGTGCCGAAGAATTGATCAAAGAATTACTTAACGAAATCGGAATCAAAGAATTTTCTTTTAATCGTGTTTCTAAACAAGCTCGAGCAATCGATGCTTTGAAAAAATAATTATTATTCTTCGCTGATTTTACGGTGTTCACACACATCGTAAGTCGGACAATTTTCCTTAGAACAATTGATTTTGGCAATCCGCCTTGCTTCTGGAATAAAGCTACGGATTTCTTCTTCATCATAACCAACTTGAATACGCCTATCATCAACGATGATCGGGCGTTTTAATATTGAAGGATTTAATTTAATAAATTCGATTAATTCAGAAATAGTCATTTCATCGAAATTGATATTTTGTTCACGACAAACTTTACTTCTAGTCGAGATGATATCCTCTGTACCATTTTCCGATTTAAATAAAATATCCTTTAACTCTTTCTCGTTCAAGGCACTTGAAAATATATTGCGTTCTTGATAACTGATTTTTTGTTCGTCTAACCATTGTTTGACTTTACGACACGATGAGCATGATGGAGAAATAAAAATCTTAAGCATTTGATATCAACCTCTTTCTATATTGTAAAATACTAGATGTATTAACATCTAGAAGAAAATAAATTAATTTATAAATTCATGTTATAATGTGCATTGATTTATTGAAAATATATATTAATTATTTTAAAATACTAAGCAAGATGAAAGGATTACATTTATGGATAAAGTTTTAAGCGCTATTAAACCAACAGGACAGTTAACATTAGGCAACTATATTGGAGCTTTAAAAAACTTCCCAAAATATCAAGAAGACAATGATGTTTTGATTTTTATCGCCGATTATCACGCTTTAACATTGCCGATTGATCCTCAGGTTTTATACACTAATACTCGCGATATTTGCGCCTTTTATCTTGCTGCCGGGTTAGACCCTGAAAAATGCACGATTTTTTTACAATCTCAAGTTCCCGCTCATGCTGAGCTCGCGACCATTTTAGGAAACTATGTCCATATGGGCGAATTATCAAGAATGACGCAGTTCAAAGATAAGTCGCATTCGTTGAACGAAAAAAACATCGGTCTCGGTTTATTCACTTATCCGGTTTTAATGGCTAGCGATATCGTCTTATATCAAGCCAAAAAGATTCCGGTTGGCGAAGATCAAAAGCAACATGTCGAATTAACTCGCGATATCGTCGAACGTTTCAATCACATTTACGGCGATATCTTAGTTAAACCCGAACCGGTGATTTCTAAAGTCGGCGCTCGAATTATGTCTTTGAGTGATCCCACTAGAAAAATGTCCAAATCCGATCCTAAAGGCGACATTTTCTTAAAAGACGATTTAGCGGTTATTCGAAAAAAAATCATGCAAGCTAAAACAGATACCGGTTGTGAAGTAAAATTCGATCGAGAAAACAAACCTGGTATTTCTAACCTTTTGACGATTTACGCTTCTTTAAAAGAAATTTCCATTGAAGAAGCCGAAAAGGAATTTGTCGGTGCTAATTACGGCACCTTCAAAAAAGCCGTCGCTGATGTTACCGTCGATATTTTAGGAGCATTTCAAAAACGCTATTACGAAATCATTAATAGCGACCTCATCGATAAAGTGCTTAAATCCGGTGCCATTAAGGCAAGGGAACTAGCTTCGAAAACTTTAAACGATGTTAAGCGCGCCATCGGTCTTTACGGCGTTTTGTAAAATTTGACCAAAGATTATCAAACCCTAACGAAAAAATCAAAAGAATGATTCCTATCGGTATTAAATAAGGTTCAAAATGATAGAATATGAAAGTAAAATACATATTTAAATCAAATCCGAGGTTAAACAAACCGCAGTAGATGACACAAAAAGAGATTCCCATCACTACTGATAACAATCCCAAACAAAAGATTAAAACGCGATAAAACATCTCTATCACCATTATTATTCTACAAGTAGTTATTAAGTTTTATGATACGGAGGATTTAATGAATCAATATCTTATTGCAATCGATATGGATGGTACTTTATTAAAAAGCGATAAAACCATATCTGCGCACACGATCGAAACGATAAAAGATCTACAACGTCAAGGGCATATAATCGTCATTGCTTCTGGACGTCCTTTTAGAGCCATCAAAAAATATTATGAGATGTTAGATTTAAATACTCCCGTAATTTGTTATAATGGTGCCTATATTCATTCTCAAGATCCTACTTTTCCAAGTTATGCGCTAAGTTTCCCTCGTCATATTATTAAAGATAT
The DNA here is from genome assembly GCA_947588815.1 of uncultured Bacilli bacterium. Classification (GTDB taxonomy): domain Bacteria; phylum Bacillota_I; class Bacilli_A; order RFN20; family CAG-449; genus CANQAG01. The sequence goes on along the minus strand of CANQAG010000007.1, from coordinate 8,202 downwards.
CATAAAAGATATCGGACGCGATAAAATCGTCAATGTGATGTGCGAAACCAATCATGAGATTTGGTTAATTCAAGAAGATGAATTTCTTAATGACTTTTTTATTCACGACGGAATGAACGTAATCTATGGAGAAATCGAAGAAACCTTAAATCAAGATCCGATGACGATGATCATTCAAACAGTCGACCTAAAATATAACGATATTATTCAAAAAGCCATCGAATCTCATCGAGGATTAAAATGTCGCTTTTGGTCAGGAGAATGGAATTGTTTCTCGGAAATTTACTTTGAATCGACAAATAAAGCTAATGCTTTACAAAAAATTACAGCTTACTATAAGATTCCAAAACAACAAGTCATTACTATCGGCGATGCTTCAAATGATTTAGAGATGATTGAACATTTCGGGATCGGAATTGCCATGAAAAATGCCGAAAAAGATATAAAACTCAAAGCCGATGTAGTGAGTGAATTTACTAACGATGAAGATGGAGTGGCTTTCGCTCTAAAAAAAATACTTAAAGAACGCGCTGTCATCTAAGAAAGGAGGATTTATGTTAAGACTTAAAAATATCACTAAAATTTATGAAACCGGTGATACCAAAGTAGTTGCCTTAAACAATATTAGTTTGCAGTTTAGGGATAGTGAATTTGTGTCTATTCTTGGACCTTCAGGATGTGGTAAAACCACTCTTTTAAACATTATCGGTGGGCTTGACAAATACACTGAAGGCGATTTATTTATTAACGGAATCTCCACTAAAGAATATAAAGATTCCTCTTGGGATACTTATCGTAACCAATCGATTGGATTTGTATTTCAAAATTACAATTTAATATCCCATCAAACTGTTTTAAGCAATGTCGAAATGGCGTTAACACTATCTGGCATTTCCAAAAAAGAACGTCGGCGTCGGGCTAAAGAAGCCCTTGACAAAGTCGGTCTTAAAGGCCTATATCGAAAAAAGCCAAATCAAATGAGTGGCGGTCAAATGCAACGTGTGGCTATCGCAAGAGCTATCGTCAATAATCCTGAAATCATTTTGGCGGATGAACCAACCGGCGCTTTAGACACCGAAACAAGCCATCAAGTCATGAAGATTTTAAAAGAAATCAGCAAAGAAAAATTAGTGATTATGGTTACCCACAATCCTTCTTTAGCCGAGCAATACTCTTCAAGAATCATTCGTTTCTTAGATGGAAATGTTACCGATGACACTCGCCCTTTGACCGAAGATGAATTGAAAGAGCAAAAAAAGCATTTTTTTGAAAAGAGCAATCGAGAACCCGATCAAAAAATCAAAGTCAAAAACAAAACTTCAATGTCATTCTTTACGGCTTTATCGCTCTCTTTTAAAAATTTATTAACTAAAAAAGCTAGGACCATTCTTACCGCTTTTGCCGGTTCTATCGGTATTATCGGTATTGCTTTAATATTAGCTTTATCTTCTGGATTTCAAGGATATGTCGATAAATTGCAAGCCGACACTCTTTCAGCTTATCCGATAACCATTTCCAAAGCGACGATCGATTTCGATGCGATTAGAAAACAACTTCAAGAAGGAAATCATCGTGAAAAATTCCCAAGTGTCCAGGAAATCTATGTCAACAGCGTCTCAACTCAAACCGAATTGCTGACTAAACAAAATGACTTAACCAATGAGTACATCGAAAATGTAATTAATAAAATCGATCCTAAACTATATTATTCCATCGATTACACTTATAATTTTCCTTTAAACATTTATAAAAAGGTCAATTATATGGGACGCGATTTATGTTTGAAAATGGAAACATCTTTAGGTTTACAAAGTTCTTCAGATACATTTATTTCAACTTTTGCTTCACTTTATGGTGATGTGTGGGGACAAATTATCGATAGCAGCGAACTTCTTGAAGATCAATATGATATTTTAGATGCCGATACCGGTGGCCATCTACCTACAAAATCCGATGAATTAGTTTTAATCGTCGATCGCTACAATCAAATAAGCGACGTAACATTATATCAATTAGGCTTAATCGGAGCTGAAGAATTTCAAAAAGCTCCTGAAGAGCGCACTCAAAAATTTACTTTTGAAGATATTAAAAAGAACGGTGTCTATCGTCTAATTGATAACGATAATTTATATGCTAAAATAGGTGATAATCACTATCAAAGCAAGAATATGCAAATGATGGATGGTGTGACGATGATCGATCAAAACACCTTTAATACTGGTAAAGAACTGAAGATTGTAGGAATCGTGAGACTTAAAGAAGATACCACTTCCGGAGCTTTGAATTCGACTCTTGGATACCATAAAGATCTAATTAAGGAATTGATTGAGACTCAACGCAATTCGCAAATTGTAAAAGATCAAATCGCTAATCCTACCATCGATATTTTTTCCGGCTCAGCCTTTGAGGAATATCCTAATGCTCAAGGAACGAGCGTGACCATTGAAGAGCAATACCAAAACAATCTAAAATCATTAGGTAATGTTTCCACGCCCGATTCAGTTTCAATATATCCGCGTTCATTCAATGATAAAGCTGAGATTAAAGCCTATCTCGATGCTTTCAACGAGGCGCAAACCGATGAAGTGAAAAAAATATATTATTCCGATATCATGGATATTTTTATCGGTTCCATCAACACGATGATTAATTCGATATCATATGTTCTTATCGCTTTTACTTCAATTTCTCTCATTGTTTCAAGCATTATGATTGGAATCATCACTTACATTTCAGTTCTAGAACGGACTAAAGAAATCGGTATTTTAAGAAGTATCGGTGCTCGTAAAAAAGATATTTCCCGCGTCTTCAATGCCGAAACATTCATTATCGGTTTACTAGCCGGAGTAATCGGTGTTGGAGCTACGTTACTATTGTCGTTCCCGATAAATTCTCTATTATACAGTTTAGTGGAAATTGAATCCTTAGCGGCTTTAAATCCCCTTCACGGATTAGGACTTATTGTTATTTCAGTGATTCTTACCATCGTCTCTGGTCTATTCCCCGCTCGAGTAGCTGCCAAAAGAGATCCGGTAATCGCTTTAAGAAGCGAATAAAAAGCCATAAAAATAGCGACCCTTATGGATCGCTATTTTTTTATAATTACTACTTTTTATTTATATCTGCGATTATCGCTTCAATTCTTTGACCTTTTTCATAAGTATCATCTTTATAGAATTGAAGTTCCGGCACTTTATAAATATCCATTTTTTTGCTGAGCAACGATCTAATTAAACCTTTGCTTTTATTCAAAGCTTCCACCACTTTATCTGTTTCCGATTCTTTTAGATGTGAAACATAGATTTTAGCGTACGAATAATCGTTAGTAACCGTACAATAATTAACAGATACTAATTTCATCAAGGGACTTTTCATTTCAAAAAGAATAATATCCGAAATGTTTTTTTGAATTAAGCCGGCTACTCTTTGATGTTTATTGGCCATCCGCTTTCACCTCTTGCAATTCATAAGCTTCAACAATGTCTCCTTCTTTTAAATCATTGTAATCAGCGATCGTTAAACCACATTCAAAACCTTGGTTAACTTTACTTACATCATCTTTAAAACGACGAAGGCTTCCAAGCTTACCGGTATAGATGACAACACCATCTCTTATTAGTCGTACAAGGCAATCACGTTTGATGATTCCTTCAGTTACATAAGATCCGGCAATCACACCAACTTTTGATATTTTAATAAGATTTCTCACTTCGGCTTGTCCTAAAACAACCTCTTTTTCGATTGGTTTCAATTTACCTTTCATCGCCGCTTCGATTTCTTCAATCAAGGCGTAGATGATACTATGTAAACGAATCTCAACCTTTTCTTCTTGGGCCTTAGCTCTGACTTTAGCATCCGGTCGTACATTAAAACCATAGATGATAGCCTGCGATGCCGAGGCAAGAAGGACATCGCTTTCGGTGATGGCGCCGGCTGTAGCTCTTATGATATTGATTTTTACACCTTCGATTGAAATTTTCTCCAAAGCCGATTTTACCGCTTCTACCGAGCCTTGTAAGTCAGCGCGAAGAATAATGTTAATCTTTGAAATTTCTCCTTCATGAATTTGACTATAAAGATCTTCAAGCGATAACGCCGATGAATTTTTCATCGATTGACTACGAGCTTTAAGTTTCCGCTTTTCAGCCACTTCACGTGCGATTTTTTCATCGCTATAAGCCATAAACCGATCGCCGGCAATCGGCACTTCGTCAAGTCCGGTAATGACAACCGGGGTCGAAGGTCCGGCACTCTTTAACGATTTTTTGTATTCGTTGACCATCTTTCGAACTTTACAGAAAGCATTTCCTACTACTACCGAATCTCCGACATTCAAAGTTCCATTTTGCACTAAAACCGTCGCTTTAGGACCTTCGTTACGATCTAGGGAAGCCTCGATGACTGTGCCTAAAGCGTAACGTTTCGGATTGGCTTTGTATTCCTCGATTTCACTTACCAAAAGAATCGTTTCCAAAAGATCGTCAATTCCGATTTTTTTCTTAGCGGAGATTTCTTTGAAAATAATATCGCCACCCCATTCTTCGGAGATGATATTTTCTTGGGCCAATTCAGCTTTCACTCTTTCGACATCGGCAGTCGGTTTATCAATCTTGTTGATACAGACGATGATTTTGACACCGGCCGCTCGAGCATGATCAATCGCCTCTTTAGTTTGAGGCATGACACCATCATCCGCGGCAACTACGATAATCGCGATATCGGTGATCGAAGCTCCTCTAGCACGCATAGCCGTAAAGGCTTCGTGTCCCGGAGTATCCAAAAATGTGATTTTTTTACCATTCACCTCTTTTTGATACGCCCCGATTTGTTGCGTGATTAATCCCACTTCTCCTTCAGCGATATGCGAATCTCTGATTGTATCAATCAAAGTTGTTTTACCATGGTCGACATGTCCCATGATTACGACAATCGGCGGTCTTTCAACGAGGTCTTTAATATCGTCAACGATTTCCAATTCTTCAAAATTTTCAACATCGACGATTTTTTCTTTTTTAAAATCAAAATTCCAATTCAAACAAACCTCTCCGATCAATTCATCATCGAGGGTAGTGTTAAGATTCGTCATCAATTTTCTCTCCATGAAGAGATACTTGATGATATCGCTCGCATTGAGCCCCAACTCTTTTGCCAATTCGCTCACGGTCATCATGCCGGAGTAGTGAAAAACGCCTCCCGTAATCACATTTGAAGGAGCTTTGTTCTTCTTATTGTTGTTGTAGTGTGGCAAATTTGAGACACGTTGTTGATTGACTTGATTTTTTTTATTACCATTATTGTTCTTTTTTGCCATCTTTAATCACCCACCTTTGCAATTTTTTCAATTTGTTTAGCGATGTTGTTATCCAAGATCGCAATCGCCGAAACCGCCTCTTTATTAAGCAAGTTTCCTAACGATTCTTTAGTCCCGTATGTAAGCGCGGAACAATGATAATACTCTAGTTTATCTAAAAGTTTTTTTTGTGTACCTTCTGAGGCGTCATCAGCTAATAAAACCAAACGACATTTTCCTTCACGAACTTTAATAAGAATAGTTTCCCCTAAAGCAATGCGTCGGGCTTTAATTGCAAAGCCGATTAAAGCGTCAATTTTTACTTGAGTTAACATAAAGCTTTAACCTCTCGTATAACTCATCATCAATTTTAATTTCTAAAGCCCGGTCTAAGGCTTTTCGTTTTTGAGCTAACTCAACAGCCTCTAAGCTCTTTTTTAAGTAAGCGCCACGACCATTGGCTTTAGAGGTCGGATCGATAAAGACTTGACCCTCGTTGTTTTTAACGATGCGAATCAATTCGCTTTTCGGTAATTGTTCTTGCGTTGCCACACATTTTCGAAGTGGGATTTTCTTCATGAGCAATCACCTCTTTCTATTTGTCGCCTTATCGTCTTCATACAAATCTTCAAACTCATCGTAATCATAATCGATTTCATCGTCTTCGTAGAAGGGTTCTTCCTCTTCCTCTTCTTCCATGGCTTTCAGTTCATCTTCGGTATAAATGTCCATATATTTGCTCGGATCGACTTTTTTGACGACTTCTTCGATTTTTTCTTCTTCCGGTTCTTCCTTTTTGCTATTTTTCTTGAAATTTCTAGAACCTTGCGAAGTTTTACGTTTCTTTTCTTCTTCGATCTCCTTTTCAAGATCTGCAAGAGAGAATGAAGGCTGAACCGGTTTCAAAACGAATGGTTTTTCTTCTTCGACTTGTTCTTGCGTTTCACTTTGAACTTCGTCTTTCACTTCTTGTTCTTCTTCAACTGTCGCAAAATCTTCAGGAACAACCACTTCTTCGCTATCCGCAACTTGCTCTTCTTCTTCACTAACTTCTGATTTTTTGGCTTTTTCTTTAAGCTCTTCAAGAATCATATTTTCTTCTTCAGCTTGCATGACATCGATAAGTTTATAATGAATATTAGAAGCAATTGCATCATCTAATTCTTTGATGTCGACTTTCCATCCGGTAAGTTTGACGGTTAAGCGAGCGTTAACACCTTTTTTACCGATTGCAACTCTCAATTCGTCATTTTTAACGACCGCCACAGCACTATGTTCTTTTTCGTCGATCGCAACACCGACAACTTGAGCGGGTTTTAATGCTTCAGCGATAAAAAGTCCCGGATGACGATGGTAAGCAACGATATCGATCTTTTCATGATTAAGTTGCGAACAAATTTTTTGAATCTTTGTACCGCCTTGTCCGATACAAGAACCGATCGGATCAACGTTGGGATCGTTGCTATATACCGAAACTTTACTTCTTTCGCCTGCTTCACGAGCGATATCTTTAATGACGACAGTTCCATCGTATATATCGTGAATTTCTTCTTCAAATAATCTTCTTAAAAATCCTGGATCCGAACGGGAAACAAATAAATGAGGTCCGGAAGATGATGAATTAACTTCCGCTAAATAAAGTCTCACTGGTTGTCCGATCGTGAAAGTTTCATCGCCGATTTTATGATTGTCAGCCAAACTGACCGAAGTCTTATTATTAATCGACAAAATCGTATAGCGTTGCTCTATTTTTTCAACATAACCGGTGATTAATTCACCTTTTTTATCGATAAATTGAGCATAAGTTTGTGCTTTTTCGGCTTCTTTAATCTTTTGCTTAAAAATCGATTGGAATTTGATCGCATCGGCTTTAGAAAAAGAATCGACTTCGATTCTAAGAGCAACTTCTTCCCCGACTTTAGTATTTGGATCGACAACCAAAGCATCTTCTAAAGAAATTTCAAGATTATCGTCTTCGACATCTTCAACGACCTTTTTAATATTGAAGATATCGATGCGACCTTCTTCCGGTAAAATATCGACTTTAACCACTGAATCTTCGTAATTTTTCTTTTTGATGATGCTTTCAAACGACTCTTTTAAAGCGTTGAGAGTCACCTCTTTTGGAATTCCGGCATCTTCTAATGAAGAAATAGCGCTCAGGAATCCTTTGACATCTAACATTTTATTTTTTCCTCCTATAATTTTACAGCCAAATTAGCTTTTAAAATGTTCTTCAATTCAATTACTGCTTTTTTAGTTCGTGCCTTTACTTTATATTCGATGGTCAATCGTTCATCGTCGATTTCCACCAATACACCTTCTAAAACATTTTGTCCCTCAACCGGATTTTGAAGTTTAAAACGCATATAACGATTGAGATATTGTGGTAATTTGCTTAAATCTTTAATTTCTTTTTCCGCTCCTGAAGTGGAAACATCAAGATAATAACTATCTTTAATCAAATCGATCTCATCAAGTTTAGAAGAAATGATACCACTGATTTTTACGATTTCATCAAAATCAACTATCCGATCATCGCTTTCAACATATACTTCCAAGTAAAAATCTCTTCCCCGTTTTACATAATTAAGATAATCAAGTTTTAAGTTTTCTTGTTCGATTAAAGGCTCAATTTCTTTCTTTATTTTTTCTAAGAATTCGTTCAATCTCTATCCTCCTTAAAAACAAAGAGCGGGTTTTCCCACTCTTAAAAACGTATTGAGTTGAAAGCATGGTCTTTTAAAAGCATAAATTCTTATTAAAAGCTTACACGCAAACTTATTTTATTAGTATTATATGTCATTTGTCAATTTAATTGTAAAATTTATATAATTTTTGTTAATTATAAAAGCAAGTGCAACAAACAAAGAGAGAAACGGGAAGAAAATGTTGCAAACAGAAGTAAAATT